>CAZIDG010000226.1:0-2521 GCA_964538065.1 uncultured Verrucomicrobiota bacterium | reverse complement strand
CACACGCCACCATGATCTGCAGGCATTGCCTCGACATCATGGTGGCGCCGCGCGAACCCGCCTCCGACCCACACACCACCACCCACGCCCAAGCCCCATCGAGCCCCACACGCCTGCGGGCCCCGCGCCACCACGATCTGCAGGCATCGCCTCGACATCATGCTGGCGCCGAACCACTGGAACCCGAGGACTTAAAGAGCGGGAGCGACATCTTCGCCGGCCTGGCCGACGTCGGAACCGTCTGGGCCGAGCATCCGCCCGACCGGAACGCCGTACGCGAGAAGTTCGAGCTTGACCCCATCGAGGAGGGAACGTCTTGGCAACCGACATCTGCTGTGCCTGCGGCTGCTGCGCCTACACCCGACTTGCCGGGGACGCAGATGCGCCAGGCGCTGATGGCCGAACTGCCACCGGACCGAACAGGCGTGGACCCGACGCCGCAGCGAGACAGAGGGTGAGTCGCTGGACCTCTCCCCCCGATCCACCCAGGAGAAGGGGAAGATCTCTGCTGACTCCGTGGGGAATCGTAGTTGACGTCAGGCCAACGCTACCAAGGCTGTGGGTGGAGCACACCGGAGCCTCCGGCGGCCGAACCCGGACGCATGCCCCCGCCAGACGAACGCTGTCGAGTCAGCCCGGCCTGCACCCGCCGGCCGCACTCCGCACCCCGCACACCACAATCATGCATGTTCCACCACCGACCGCAAGCCACGCTCAGATGGCCCCGCCGGACGCGCGCCGTCCACTCGGCCAGGCCGGCCCCGGCCACAGGCTGCACGCCCCACAATCATGCATGCCCACCCACCGCCCGTGAGCCGCGCTCAGATGGCCCCGCCGGACAAACGCCGTCCGCCCAGCCAGGTCAGCTCCAGCCACACGCTGCACGCCCCACAATCATGCATGCCTACCCACCGCCCGTGAGCCGCGCTCAGATGGCCCCGCCGGACAAACGCCGTCCGCTCAGCCAGGTCAGCCCCGGCCACACGCTGCATGCCCCACAATCATGCATGCTCACCCACCGCCCTTGAACCGCGCTCAGATGGCCCGCCGGACAAACGCCGTCAGCTCAGCCAGGTCAGCTCCAGCCACACGCTGCACGCCCCACAATCATGCATGTTCCCCCACCGACCGCGAGCCGCGCTCAGACGGCCCCGCGGGCGGGTGCCGATCACCGCTGCTGGCAAATATATGTTCGGCCATTTCGGGCGACAACCCGCCACGAGCTGCGGCTTCCATGCTTTGGACCCACCCGCCTCCCCACGGACATGGAACCGCTTGAAACGGTGTGCATGAACCGGGATCCACGCGGTTCCCATTGCCGGGCCCCCACCCACCTCCGGCCCCGCGCCACCATGATCTGCCTATTCCGACGATCCCGATCACCCATTCCAAACGATCTCGATCACCTGTTCCAAACGATCCCGATCACCTGTTCCAGACGATGCCGATCAGTCCGGGGGAGGCAGGTGGCGGCCTGAGGGCGCCTCCTTTCTCGGTGGGTAGGTAGGAGAAGTCATGCAAGGTCACGGGCGATTTTCCTGTCGCCCTGCGGGGCTTGGTCAGTCCTTTTCGGCGTCACGCTTCCGACGCATCGAGTCTCCCTTCAGGGCGATCACCTCAGCGGTGCCCGCCAGGCGGTCGAGCAGCGCGTCTGCCACGCTGGGATCCGCGACCATTCCGTGCCATTTGTTCACGGGGAGTTGACTGGTAACGAGGGTGGAGCGCTTGGTCGCCCGGTCGTCAACGACTTCGAGCAGGGCGTGCTGGGCCATCCCTTCGAGGGGCGCGAGGCCCCAGTCGTCAAGGATTAACAGGTCCACCTTCGCCAACTTGTCCAGCATCTTCAGGTAGCTGCCGTCTGCGCGGGCGAGGGCAAGCTCTTCCATCAGGCGGGGGAGCCTCGTGTAGGAGGCCGTGAACCCCTCCCTGCAGGCCCGGTCGGCCAGGGCACACGCCAGCCAGGACTTCCCCAGGCCGGTGGCCCCAGTCACAATGAGGTTTCGACCGGCGCGGATCCAGTGGCAGGCCAGCAGGTTTTCCACGACCCCCCGATCCAGCCCCCGGTTGTAGCGGTAGTCGATGTCCTCGGCGCAGGCTCCCTGCTTCAGCCTGGCGCTCCGGACCCTGCGCTCCACACGGCGACGTTCGCGGAAATCCCACTGCCGGTCCACCATCAGCGTGACCCGCTCCTCGAAGGTCAGCTCCGAGGCCCCGCCTCGAAGCATCTGGTCCTCCAGGGCCTTCGCCATTCCTGTGAGTCGGAGGCTGTAGAGCCTCTCCATGGTCCTCTCGATCATTCTCCTGTCTCCTCTCGGTTCGTCAGTTGTAGTAGGCGGCGCCGCGGACGTTCTCGTGGATTCCGGCGCTGGGGAACTCCACGGGTGCCCCTGGAAGGGGTTGCTGGTCGAGGTTCCTCTCCAGGATGGACGCCACGCTCCGGTAGGAATGGCCGCCTATGGCCAGCGACCGGGTATGGCCGCTCGATTTCCCTGGCCGGAATCTGGCCGCTTCTGCTCGATAG
>CAZIDG010000225.1:0-2545 GCA_964538065.1 uncultured Verrucomicrobiota bacterium | reverse complement strand
CTTGGGAAAGGGGTTGGGCTTCTGGAAGACCATGCCCACCCGGCGGCGCAGTTCGACCACGTCCAGGGCGGTGGTGTTGATCTTTTGGCCGTCGAGCAGCACGTCACCGGTTGAGCGGGCCGAGGGGATCAGGTCGTTCATGCGGTTGAGGCAGCGCAGGAAGGTGGACTTGCCGCAGCCCGAGGGGCCGATCAGGGCGGTGACCTGATGCTCGGGAACTTCGAGGTTGATGCCGTCGAGGGCCTTGAATCCGCCGTAGTAGAAGTCGAGATTCACCGCGGCCATTTTGGGGGAGTTCTTCATGGTCGTTGCTGTCCCTTGGGCGTCGTCGCCGTGGTTGGGCTGTGGTCGGCCGGACAATGGCAGTGGCGCATGACGATCGCGCCGAGGGAATGTGGCAAACCGGTGACAAGCGGGAGGGCGGGTGAAAAGGCGCGCGGCATCGACCTTGACCGAAAGCGGACGCTTGTTTAGATTTAACGGCTTGGCGCCCGTAGCTCAGGTGGATAGAGCATCTGCCTTCTAAGCAGACGGCCGCAGGTTCGAATCCTGCCGGGCGCACCAAAAAAAATACGGGGTGAGGCCGGTTCGGGCCCAACCCCGTTTTTTTGCGTTGGCGACAGGGGCGAGGTCTTGCCGGCAAAACGGAATATCGCGCAATTTATTGATATTCCCCGTAGAGATGTCGGCAATGGCTCGTGCTGCGGCAGGCTTGGTGCAGGCGTGAGGCCCGGATCCCCCTGCTGCTTCGGCAGGCATCCGGTTGCCGGGAGGGCCTCTTCACCGTATCTGCCGAGAAGAGAATTGTATTGCACCAGGACAGAACATGCGGGAGGATGGAACATGGCGGAAAGAGCGTCATGGACGCGGATCGGGAACATTGCCATCGCATGTTTGTCCATCCTCACGGCCTGCGCAACGGCGAGCCCCTCACGCGGTGGTCTCCAGCGCCTTGATGCGCGTGACGCCATCGAGAACCGTGAAGCCACCGGGGATTTCAGCGATTGGATGTCCCGGCACAAAAACGAGCTCAAGGACCTGCCCCTCAACCGCGTGACCCTGCTTGGGAGCCACGATGCCGCATCCAAGGACGTCCGCCAGGGCAGCCCACCAGCCACGGGCTATCTGACCCACAACAACAAGCATCTCCACCGCCATGCTACGGCACGGGATGTGGATGCGGCGCGCTGCCAGTCCGTCTCCATCGCCGGGCAGCTCACGTCCGGAGTCCGGTATCTTGACTTGCGGGTGGCGCACCAGGACGGGGCCTATTTCGGGATGCACATGTGGCTGTCCACGCCCTTTTTCGGGCCGGACTCGGTGATGGCCCAGATCAAGGCCTTTACGGCCGCCCATCCGGACGAGGTGCTCATCTTGTACTTCCAGCACCTTTATTCCAGCGACGGCCCGATGACCGAGGCGCAATCCGCGGCGCTTTTCGGCCTGGTCGAACGCGAGCTGCCTGGTCTTCTGATCCCAAAAAACGATTTTTCCCGCCTGACCTACGGTGAAATCTGGCGTGGCCGGGGGCGGATCATCCTCATGAGCGGCATGGCGGCGAGCCTGCCCTTCGTCTGGAGCGACCAGGCCCTGGATTCGACCTGGTTCGACCAGCAGCGTCCCCAGACGCTCGTCGCGGCGTTGGATGCCGTGGTCGCCTCCTGGCGGGCCGGAGATGACGCCGCGAAATTGCGTCATCTCCAGGCCATGACCACCACGGGGGAGAAGCTCGCGGCGGCTCGGGTCACCAACGCCTTGATCCGGGAAAAGCTGGCCGGGGATTGGCGGGACGCTCCCATCAGCGTGGTGCAGGTGGATGATGCGGCCTTTTCCGGGATCATGCCGCTTCTGCTGCAACGCTTGCAATAACCCTGGCCGGCTTCGCGTCCTGGCGGTGCGGGGCGTTCGAGCGGTTCCGGGACGGTTCCATGCCGAGCATCCGCAGGTGACCCTGTGCGTCGATCCCGACTGGGTGCCCTTTGAGCGCGTCAATGAACACGGCCAGCACGAGGGGATTGCCGCCGATCTGCTTGATTTGGTCTCCCGACGCACGGGCATCGCCTTCACCCTCGTGCCCACCGGCGACTGGGACGAGAGCCTGGACGCCTCCAAGGACGGGCGTTGCCACGTACTCAGCTTTCTTAACAAAACGCCGAACCGTGACGCCTGGCTGCGCTTCACGGCGCCCATCTTCAACGACTCCAACGTGTGCATCACCCGCGAGGAACACGACTTCATCGACGACCCCGCGACCCTGATCGGCGAATCCATCGTCTTTCCCAACGGCACGGCCATGGAGGAGCGCGTCCGCTCCCAATACCCCAATCTGCGCGTGCTGACCGTGGCTTCCGAGGAGGAAGCCCTGGACCTGGTGTCGCGACGCAAGGCCGACATGACCATGCGCTCGCTGATCGTGGCCGCCTATGCCGCCAAGCAAGGCGGCCGCAACCGCGTGTGCGTCATCGACTGATACCATTTCCCGTTCATGACATCGGGTATGGTTCAAAAATGGAGAACCATATCGACGTGATGGTTCAGTCATTTC
>CAZIDG010000224.1:0-2564 GCA_964538065.1 uncultured Verrucomicrobiota bacterium | reverse complement strand
CAACGGAATCGGTCACCCCTCTCCCGGGTAACAATCTTTTTGGCGCAGAACGGGGTGCAAAAAGTTGTGCTGACCCCATTGACATTATGGCCAAAGAACGCCAGAATGAACCCCCTTAGGAAATTAAGAGATCAATTATGCCGATTACACATTCAGCAGAACGGCGCATGCGCAACAGCGCTCGTAAACGTGACGTGAACCGCAGTCGCAAGGCGGCTCTGAAATCGTTGCAGCGCAATTATGTGGAGCTTGTCAAAGGTGGCAAGAAGGACGATGCCGCCCAGGCGTACAAGGGTGTCGCGTCCGCGCTGGACCGCGCGAGCAAGCGGGGTGTGATTCATCGCAGCAAGGCCAACCGCCTCAAGTCGCGTCTGGCCAAGCGCTTGAATGCCGCCAAGGCCAAGTAATAGGGCCGGTTTCCCTTTCTGAGCGCCCCTCGTGGGCGCTTTTTTCGTCTCATGTTCCGGCCCTGCATCGACCTCCATGACGGCAAGGTCAAGCAGATCGTCGGTGGCACCCTCACCGATGATGGCGGCCGCCTGACGACTAATTTCGTCTCGGAAAAGCCCAGCGCCTGGTTCGCCCGCCTCTACCAGCAGGACCATCTCAAGGGCGGCCATGTCATCATGCTCGGGCCCGGCAACGAAGCCGCCGCGCGCGAGGCCCTGGCCGCGTACCCCGGCGGACTCCAGGTCGGCGGTGGCATCCATGCCGACAACGCCGCCGCGTATCTCGATGCCGGCGCGTCCCATGTCATCGTCACCTCGTGGATCTTCCGCGAAGGCCGGATCGATGACGCAAGGCTCGAGCGGCTCCTCCAGGTCGTGGGCCGGGATCGTCTTGTGCTGGACCTGAGCTGCCGCGTGCGCGCGGGCCAGTACTGGGTTGTGACCGACCGGTTCCAGACCTTCACCAACCAGACCGTGAACCCGGAAGTCCTGGGCGCCCTGGCCGGCAAGTGCGCCGAATTCCTCATCCACGCCGTGGACGTCGAGGGCAAGTGCCAGGGGATCGATGCCGGCCTGGTCGAGAAACTCGGCCAATGGTCGCCCATCCCCACCACCTATGCGGGCGGGGCCCGCTCGCTCGAGGACCTGGAGCTCGTCACCCGGCTGGGCCGGGGGCGCATCGATCTCACGATCGGCTCCGCGCTGGACATCTTTGGTGGCACAGGCGTGCGCTATGCGGACGCCGTGGCCTTCAACCGCCGCCAGCCCGCACGGGCCTGACGCCGCCCGGCGCGAGCCGTGGAACGCTTTTGTGGGCTTGATGCCACAGTCCCAATGCGCCATGCTGGGGGGGTGAGTTCGATTCCGTTTGACACTTCCGCGAAGGCTGTCGGCAAGTTCCGGCGCGCCTGCCCGGCTTTGAATGCTTACATCACTCCGACCGATTGCGGCGTCCATCGCGGGCGCGCCGTGGCCTGTCCCGCGGAGTGCCCTTTCCACATAGTGGGCTGCGGCAACCCGCTCCGCCTGTCCACGGCTCAGAGTCAGCTCCTGGTCAAAATATTGAACCGCTCCTCCAGTGACCACCGGGAGGCATGGGACAGCACCATCATCGATCTTCAGAATCAAAACAAGACGATGACGCAAGAGACCATGTCTGATTATGTCATAAGCCTGGGTCTCCGGCTTCTCCTGTACACTCCGGGAGCTGATGGGCGCAGCACCCTTGCTCACTGGGAGGAAGAGGGTTGGACGGGCCTCACCAGCGACGATGTGGTGATGATCCGCTACACAGGCCGCGCCTATTGCACCTTGATCGAGATCCGAAAAGTCCACAGCGATGATGTTGCCGAGGGCGTGGACCTGCTCGCGCCCGGCTCGCCGGTCCTGTTGTTCAGGGAGATTGGCGCCTTCATGGGCATCAATCGGTTCGACCGGTTCCTGGTCTGGGTGGTCCCGTTCCCGGGCTATTGCAACCTGTTCGGCGTCATGGATCCCATACCGCTCAACCTCTGGCGGATGGTCGCCGAGCGGATCGAGGCCGGGTATGCCGGGGCGCTGGCCCACGAGCCCGGCCTGGCCAAACACACCTATGTGAGCCGGGAAAGCTACGAACTCCAAAAACACATTCTGGCCGCCATGAATGCCGCTGAGTCCGCCCTCGCCCTGACGCGGGCCTCGAACGAGGCCTATCGCCAGGCCCTGGAATCCAGGGATGATTATCTGGAAGGGGAGTCTGCCGCGAGTTCCGCCCCGGGATTATCACCCGACGAAATCCGGGCGAAGTTGGAGGCATTCGAGCTCACTCTGGCGGACGTATGCGCCAAGTTGGAAAAGTCGCAGATCATGTGGCTGGACCTGCCCCACCCGCAATTGGACCAGAAAACCCCTCGCGAGGCGGCGGCCATTCCTGAATTAAGGGACCGGCTTGTCGATGCGGTCAAGGCGGAGGTCTATTTTGCATGCTCCCTGGCCCGGCGAATTGGCCTGGCCATCGATCCCTATGGAGATGTGATCCGCGCCTTGGACCTCAAGGACGTTCCATGACCCCATGAAAACGCAACCACCCCGGCAGGGTGCCAGGGTGGTGTGTGCAAAATACGCAATGGCAGGGGG
>CAZIDG010000223.1:0-2608 GCA_964538065.1 uncultured Verrucomicrobiota bacterium | reverse complement strand
GCTATTCAGCATGTAGCTTAGTGCATATGTTTTAGCTCTCGTTTTTTTCGCCCCCAAACCGAAGGACATCCAAGGCTTTACTTAAGCCCCTTTCCCACGCACACTCATGCCATGTCCATACCCGTGCTCGACATCGCGCAAATGCGCTCCTGGGAACAAGACTCCTGGGCGGCTGGCAAGGTCGAATCTGAGGTCATCCAGCAAGCCGGCAAACAGGTCGGCCTGCACATCTGCCCCTTCATCCAAATGGATGACCGCATCCTGGTCATCGCCGGGACCGGTCATAATGGTGACGATGCACGTGTGGCAGCAGACAATATTCCGCTCCACAAAGCCAAAATCCTTAACATCAGCGATCCCGCCCAAAGCCTCTCTGCCCTTGAAGAACAGCTTCAAACACGGCCGGATTGGATCATCGACGGTCTTTTTGGCATTGGCCTGAACCGCCTCCTTGATGAACGCTGGATCGCCCTGGTGGATAGGATCAACCGCTCGGGCATTCCAGTCATTGCCGTGGATATCCCGTCGGGCCTGAACGGCGACACGGGCCAGCCGATGGGCGCCGCCATTCGTGCCACGGTTACCATAACGCTGGGAGCACCCAAAAAGGGTCTATTGGCCCCCTCGGCATGGCCATATGTGGGACGCCTGGTGGTGGCGCCCGATATAGGGCTTATCCCGTGTCCGCACACCTCCAAACTCCAGTGGCTGCTGGACAGTGATTTTTCACATTTTCCTCCCCGCCGCGAACCCCACTCACACAAGGGAACACATGGTCATGCGATATTGATCGCGGGCAATCAAGGCTACCACGGCGCTGCGGTGCTCGCAGCCAGGGCTGCAGAGCGAGCCCAACCAGGCCTTATTACCTTGAACACCATGCCGAGTGTATATGTTCCCGTGGCCTGCCAACTGCAGGCCACCATGGTGCATCCCTGGGATTCGACCACGGAATTACCCGACAGTGCCACGGCCCTGATGGTGGGTCCTGGTCTGGCTGGCCCCTCCCTGCCCTACGGACTCAATGCCTGGGTGCGCCAGGCCTGGAATGCCTTGCCCATGCCCATGATCGTGGATGCCAGCGCGCTGGACTGGCTTGCGCAGGGCCCCATTCGCAGCAATGACCTGCGCGTCATCACGCCGCATCCAGGCGAGGCCGCCCGCATGCTCAAGGCCTCCGTCCAGGAGATACAGGCCGACCGTCCCAAGGCAGCCGCAAGACTCTCGGAGCTTTTCGGCCACTGCTGGGTGGTCTTGAAAGGGCACCAGACCGTCATCTGCAACTGCGACGGTCCTTGTTACATCAACCCCTCCGGCAATCCTTACATGGCTCAAGGGGGTAGCGGAGATATTTTGGCAGGTTACATGGCTGGACTTCTGGCCCAACCTCCTCTCCGAACAGAGCCGTGGAAGCCTCTGGCCTACGCTGTCTGGAAACACGGCCATGCTGGCGATCTCTGCCAGGTGGGCGAGAAGAGTTGGACCATTGCGGAAATTCTGCCGCATTTGTAATCCGCACTACGGCGTGAACACCCATCATTCTGATGGTTGACGCGCGGCTTTCTCGATCATTTCGCGCACAAATGAGGAATGCAGCACAACACCCAACCCCAAGGGGTGGTGTACTGTGCGCTCCTCATATTCCATCATAACCCGCTCATCGTGGCGGTACTGAGCCAGGACGATGCCTACAACGAGTGGCTGGCCATTCGGGCCTGCAACAAACACCGGTCCGCCGCTGTCTCCGGCAAACGTGGTGAAATCAGCTAAATAAGTGTGATACTTCACCACGGGCAGGATCGGATGACTGGCGACCATTCCCTGGCGCGCAACAGGAAAGCCGGCGTCATTCCCCTCGAAACGAGTGGGGTAGGTGAGCACATACAACGGGCTGCAAATGTGCAATCCCACGCTGGATAAACGCGCTTCATCGGCCAGACAGTCCATCGGCAGGGCATCGATGGTCATTGGGAGAGCATTGGTCAGCCTCAGCACAGCCACATCCTCCTTTTCGTGCCGCACCCACAGTGGCTTGCTTTGGCGCCGGATGGTAATCTTATAGTCGCGCCGCGCGTAAGTGCCGTCGTCATGTCGCTCACGCAACACCACAAGAGCGGTGTCATCCTTCACTCCTTCGAAAGAATGGGCTGCCGTCACCAGATAATAAGCCGGATCGGGCGCAGGGCGACGCACCAAAAAGCACGTCCCAGTCGCGTCGGGGTGGAAGAGCTTGAATGTCGCATCCACCATCTGGGTGGCAAAGTCATTGGCCAGAGCCGCAGCGCAACTCATTCCACAAAACAACACCAGCAATAACAGCCTCATATAGGTACAAACCAATATATTGTTAACTTTGCAGATTATCATTTGGGTGGGTCGAGATTATGGCAACAGAAAACCGGAGATAAAACAGATGCCGGGGCCATCAAGACCATGAGCGTCGAATTTGCACCCAACAAGTCCCTGATCGGGGGAAATGGTACGGAACGGCTGGAGCATCCACCTGGGGTAAACCTGCCAGTTGGATTGCTCATCAATTTTGGAGCGGTGACTCTTAAGGAGGGGCTGCATCGGATTGTGAATAGTCTTTACCCCTCCGCATCTCCGC
>CAZIDG010000222.1:0-2652 GCA_964538065.1 uncultured Verrucomicrobiota bacterium | reverse complement strand
ACCGGTAACGGCGCAGCATCTTGTAGTTGCCTTCGCCGTAATGACAGTCGTTGGGGTGGCAGCCGCCGATGAGCACACCGTCAGCCCCCCTGGCCAGGGCTTCGAGAATGAACTGGGGATCGATGCGCCCCGAACACATGACACGGATCACGCGGGCGTTGGCGGGGTATTTGAGGCGCGAGACGCCTGCCAGGTCCGCTGCGGTGTAAGTGCACCAGGTGCAGAAAAAGGCCACGATCCGCGGTGTCCAGGGAGTGTTCATCGGGTCAAGACCCCTTTGATTTCGCTGAAGACCTGGTCATCTTCAAACAGGTTTTGAACGATGGAACCGGACGGACACGCCGCCACACAGGTGCCGCAGCCCTTGCACAGGGCCTCGTTGATGAACGCGACCTTGCGGTCGTTGAGATATGTGATGGCGGTATAGGGACAGAGCGGCAGGCAGGATTTGCAGCCGCAGCACGCCGTTTCCAGGACGTGGGCGGTGTTGGGCTCCTGCTCCACATGCCCCTTGTCGATGAGCACCAGCGCCTCCGCCGCCGCGGCGCCTGCCTGGGCTACGGTATCAGGAATGTCCTTGGGCCCCTGGCAGCAACCGGCCAGAAACACACCGTCCGTAAAGGTGCTGACCGGCGCCAGCTTGGGATGGCGCTCCAGGAAAAATCCCTCTGTGCCGCAGCTCATGTTGAAAAGGCGGCGCACGTCCTGGGAATCCGCCTGCGGCTCCAGTCCTGTGGAGAGCACCACCATGTCCACGGGAATCCGGCGAGCACAGCCAGCCAGGGTGTCTTCAACGCATATTACCAGGCGCCCCTCCTCACCCGGCTGACTGGCCCAATCTGTGACTTCGCCCACGCGGCCCCGGATGAAATGCACCCCTTCGCTCAGGAGCTTGTCGTAAAACTCCTCGGCCCCTTTGCCGGGCGTCCGCATGTCGATGTAGAAATTGTAAACCTCCGCCTCGGTGTGTTCCTTGAGCAGATGCGCCAGCTTGAGCGAATACATGCAGCAGACGCGCGAGCACCAGCGGTTGGTGCGCGAATCCCGGGAGCCGACGCAGTGGATGATGCCGATGACTTTGGGTTTGGTGCCGTCCCGCAACACAACCTCCCCGCCCGTTGGACCGGAGGCGTTGACCAGACGTTCCACTTCCAGTGCGGTATAGACATTGGGATGCACCCCGTAGCCGTACTGCGGCAGACGTTCCGCGTCGAAGGCCTTGAAACCGGTGGCCACGATGATGGCGCCCACCTTGATCTGTTCAAAGGTCTCCTTCTGGTTGAAATCAATGGCCTTGCGGTCGGCGCACGCCTCCAGACAGGTCTGCTTGCAGCGGCCGGTCTTTAATTTGAGGCAGGTCTCGGGATCGATGATCACCACTTGCGGTGTGGCCTGGGGGAAGGGGATGTAAATGGGGCGGCGCCGTCCCAGCCCTTCGTTAAAGGCGTCGGGGAACCTGGGCTCCTTGTAAACGCACTTGGCCACGCATTCCTGGCATCCGGTGCAGATTTCTTCGTTGATGTAGCGGGGCTTGCGTTTGACCGTGACCTCGAAATTGCCCACGTAACCTTCCACCTTGATCACTTCCGACCAGGCCCACAGGGTGATGTTCGGGTGCGCCCCCACCTGGGACATCTTGGGCGTCAGAATGCAGGCGGCGCAGTCGAGCGTGGGAAACGTTTTATCGAATTGGGCCATGTGCCCGCCAATGGAAGGCTCCCGCTCCACCAGATAGACTTTCTTGCCCGCCTCGGCCAGCGTCAGCGCCGCGTGAATGCCGGCAATACCCCCGCCCACCACCAGAACGGCGGGGTGTATCGGCACGTTGGTCACCTCGAGCGCCCGATGTCGTTTGACCCGTTCCACGGCGGCGCGGCACAGATCAATGGCCTTGTCCGTGGCCTCCTGGTGATCCACATGCACCCAGGAATCGTGTTCCCGGATGTTGACCATGTGGAAATAGTAGGGATTCAGTCCGCCGCGGGCCACGGCGGCGCGAAACGTGTGCTCGTGCAGGAGAGGCGAGCAGGAGGCGATCACGATCCGGTTGAGATGAAACTCCTGGATGTCCTGGCCGATCAATTCCTGGCCGGGATCCGAGCACATGTATTTGTAATTCCGCGAAATGGCCACTCCGGGCATTTTCGACATGTATTGAGCCACCCCCGCGCAGTCGATCATGCTGGCGATGTTGTGTCCGCAGTGGCAGACGTAAAAACCGATGCGCAAATCCTTGTTATCCGGTTCCATGAGACTCCTTTCCCCCTGCCAGCTCCGGAGTCGCAGGCGCGGTTTGCATCGGAATAAAACCCCGCTGCAAGCCCAGTTCTTTTGGATTCAGGCCAAAGGCCAGCCCCATCAATTGAGTGAAATAAACCGTGGGAATCTTTGACGGACCCCATTTTGCCGCGATCTGGTGGTGATAACCATCGAGGTTGAATTGGCAGAGCGGACAGACCGTCGAGATCACGTTGGCCCCGCGCCGCAGCGCCTCCTCCAGCAGCACGCGCGTGCAGTCCAGACCGGCCTCGGGCAGGACGCCTGTCAGGCTGCCGCCGCAACACCGGGTCTTGAGCGGATAATGCACCACGGAGGCCCCCAGTGCCTCGATCAACTGGTCCATGGTTGTGGGATCGTGGGCATCGTCGAAGG
>CAZIDG010000221.1:0-2703 GCA_964538065.1 uncultured Verrucomicrobiota bacterium | reverse complement strand
CCCCCTGGCGGTCATTCACACGTGCCAATGCACTTTGTCCGCGCTGCAAGCAATATACACCACGGAATTCGCTTAACCCCCTGGTTCGCGCGGATGTGGTTTGGAGGGCATTTCATCTGATCAAGCTCCATGCATGACGGTGGCGGCTGATGTATTGGTAAAGGATCCCGGCCAGGGCTGGCATGCCAGGAAGGCATAACAGCAGTCCCAGGGGCAGGGAGAGGGGCAGACGGAGGGCGATGAAACGGACCGCATGGGCGCCGCAATGGATGGTGCCATCGCGGGCCATGACATGCATCGATTGTTCCAGGGCTTCCCGGGTAATCCCGGAGGGAGGAGCGCGCTGCGCGAACGACGATATGGGCACGGTTTCAAAGCGATGCAGCCAGTCCAGCCGTCCCAGCCAACGCATCTGGCATCGGCACAGGCCGCATGTGTCGTCGTAGAGCACCTGATGTTTCGCGTGAACAACCATCGCCGGTCAATATAGCCCGCGGATGCTGGTTGTGCCTGAAGAAATGAAAAAGGCTGCCTGGCGAACCGGGCAGCCTCGCATGTCTGAGAATGGATTATTTCTTTTTGAGCAGGGTTTTAAGGTACTTGATGGAGCGTTCTGCCTGCTCGATGGTGCCGCATTCGACGGAGAACACGATGTCCCTGGAGCAGGTGCGGCAGATCTCAATCACCCTGGCCCAGTCGATGACGCCGTCGCCACAGGCACAGCCCACCGGGGTACCGGTGACCTTGCCGCGTTCGGCGCCGGATTGCTCAATCGAGATATCCTTGGCGTGCAGGTGCACGAGCCGATCCTTCACACGTTTGAGCCAGACGATGGGGTCGTGGCCGGCGAGATAGCTGTTGCCGGTGTCGAAGTTGATGCCGATCGACGGGCTTTTGACGAGCTTGTAGATGCGGTCAAGTCCTTCGGGGCTTTTGCTGTACTGTTGATGGGGTTCAAGTCCCAGCAGGATTTTCCGTGGTTCAGCCACCCTGGCGGCTTCCATGAGCGTGTAACGCATCAGGGTGAAGTCTTCCGCCTCCGTGGTCCATGCCGGCTTGGGACCTTCGTCCGTGTTGACCACGGGCGCGCCGCATTCGGCGGCGAACCGGATGGCCTGTTTCAAGTATTCCACGCCAATCTCCGGCTTGCAGAGAGGCGTGTGGGCCGAGAGACCGGAGAGTTTCACGCCCGCCTTGGCGCAGGCGCGCTGGATCCGCAACGGGTCGTCCAGCATGGACACGCTATGGAAGTACCCCGCCTCGCTCAGGAGCTCGCGCCCCCAGTGCACCATCGGTTCCACATGGGTGTACCCCAGCTCGGCCGCCTTTTCCACGCCCCATTCCATCGATTTGTCATGGTGGCGGACGAACTCCAGGTTGACACCTAAATGTATTTTGCCCATGGCGCCCCCGTTTATTGGACTTTGCCCGTGGCGGCCCATTCACAGCCCCGCACGATGATCTGGGCAACCGGAGGATTCTTGATCGCCTTCCCATCATGACCGAAGGTCTCGTGAAACACGCGTCCCTCTCCGTACGTGAGCGTAAAGGCCAGAGGCTCGGTCTTATTGCTGAAATCGGAATCGGCGGTGGCCAGCACATGGATGGGGGCATCGCCCTGGAGCTTGGCGTACAGTTCGTCATCCTGCTGGAAATCGCTCAAACCCTTGGTGATGGGGCTGTCTTTGTCGGTAATGGTCACCTTGAAGACGCTGCGGGGATTGTGGCCCGAAGTGCCCATGATCCAATTGCGACCGCACAGTTTCTTGAATTCCGGCCATTCCTTGAACGAGGCGCTGGCCAGGTGCGAGACCGCGAAACCCTTGCCGCCCTTGACGAAGTTCAGCAGGTTTTCCTTGGCCACGTCAGATAGCGTGGGCGTGGTGGCGTTGAAGGAGGTCAGAAACACCAGGTCATACCGCTTGAGCGCGGATGCGGATTCGAGGATGGCTGAGTCCTCGCACACCTTCACATCGAACTTGCCCGATTGTTCGAGCACATCGCGCGTGGCGGAGGACATCTCCTGCCAGACGTGCGCCTTGGGCACATCGTCGCCGGCAAGGAGCAGCACCTTGATTTTGGCATCAGCAGCCTGGGACACAACAGCGGAACCCACCATGAGGGCGCCCGCAAGACAAAGCATGGATTTATTCATAATTTTAGTTCGTTGGATGCCTCTTTCTATTTCTTATCTCCGACAATGTCGATGACGAAGACGTCGCTCATGACAGGACCTACAATTTGACCGAAAGCCTTGTGATCGGGATGCACCAGGTAGGTGTCACGGTCCGTAGCGTTCTTAAAGGTCAGGATGAAACAATGGGTGAAGCCTTTGTTGAGCTTCTCCGGGCTCATGTTGGTGCCCATTTCAAAGGAGACGATTTGGGGAATCTTGGTCTTGAGGGCGGCGAAGGCTTTTTCCACCTCCTGGATCTGAGCGGGGGTGGCGCTGTCCTTGAACTTGAAGGCGACCACGTGACGGACCCTGGCTTTGCCGCGGATTTTTTCCGTTTTCTGCGACTTTTCAGCCTTTTTAGACTCTTTTTTATCGGCGGCCTGGGCGGTGGTCATCATGCAGGCCAGGAGCAGGACACTGCATATAAGAATAAGGGATTTCATTGGTCTGATGGTGTTTAAGTTATATCTGGTTCGGTGGCCGCACGGTATCGCCGGGGTTGGGTGCACGCAAGCAAAATGCAGTTG
>CAZIDG010000220.1:0-2711 GCA_964538065.1 uncultured Verrucomicrobiota bacterium | reverse complement strand
GCCGGATTTCCTTTTCCTTTTTGCGCGTTTTGCGCCTTTTTGCGGCCATCTCTTTGGGAGTCTTCAAGGAGTGGATGGTTGAGAATACGCCATTCTGGGGTATGTTAATCGCCAAAGGTTGGATTAACGACAGGTTCCCACACCACAGGCGGGTCGGTGGGCAGGCTTCCGCCATGCGGGGGGGGTTGTGCCTGCCATACAGCACTATATCTATGAAATCGTTTCTTAAAGAGGTTGTTCCATCAGGCTTATCCCTTTTGGCCATGCTGACGGCCGCGGTCCAGGCCCAGACGACCATCCTGGTCGATCCCGCCCAAACCTGGGTGGGGTACATGAATGTGTTTGCGTTGCCCGCGGATGGCGGCGGGTACCAGTTTGGAAATGCGTGGGCAGGGAGCGATCTGCGCGCGGCGTTTGCCGGCGATCTGCTGGTCCTGAGCCCGTGCACCAATGTGTCCAGCCCCACGGACAGCTACTGGGTCAAGCCCGATGGGAGTGGCAACAAACAGATGAATGCGAACTGGTATGTGGACACCACGTCGCTTGTGGGCAGCAATGTGGTGTTTGCCGGGAATGTCGTGGAGTACACCCTGACTTCGAACTACACGGCCAGGGCGGTGATCAAGGTGTTCCCGAGCGATTACAGCAGCATTCTCCAGCAGGCCAGCGCGCCTTTGACCAACGGCAACCTCTTCTTCCAGGTTGCATTGGAGGCCAACCAGCCAGGGGCGGCGCATGTGCAATATGGCTTCGAGCTGATCGGCCCCAATGCGCCGTGGACCAATTCCCCCGATTCCAGCGGTTTTATCAGCATCCGCACCAACGCGCTGGATCCGCGCAATGTGCTGGCCAACGCGGGTTTTGAAAATGGCTTGAGCGGCTGGATGCCCTATGGGAATGGCGGCAACATCGAGACGACGGCCAACACGTATTATAACGGCGGGAACCCTGTGGGCGCCTCCAATGTGCTGGTCTATGAGGGGATCAAGGTGCAGAAGGTGTTTCCCGGCTTTACGGGAGGGGCCAACTACAACGGCATTTACCAGGATCAACCGGCCGGCCCAGGCTCCACCTGGTCGGCGTCGGCCCGGTGCCTGACGCATCACCAGGACCTCATCGGGGTGGCGGATCCCGACGGCACGAACCAGTTCTGGCTTGAAATCAGCTTCCGCGATGCGACCGATGCCACCCTGGCCACGTTCAAATCCCCGATCCTGGACGCCTCGTCCCCCGTGGATACCTGGCTG
The DNA here is from genome assembly GCA_964538065.1 of uncultured Verrucomicrobiota bacterium. GTDB lineage: Bacteria > Verrucomicrobiota > Verrucomicrobiia > Limisphaerales > UBA1319. The sequence goes on along the minus strand of CAZIDG010000220.1, from coordinate 1,464 downwards.
GATATGCAGGTGACCAATGACATCGAAGGGGGAACGGTCCTGACGGCTCCCGAGGGTACGGCCAAGGTGCGTTTCCAGGAGGTGCTCTATCAGCCCTACGGTTATGCGGGCGGCAGCGTGTATGCGGACCACATGGTGTTGGACAACCTCTCGCCATCGGACCCGAACATCACCACCCCTCCGGCCAACCAGACGGTGCAGGTGGGGCAAACAGCCAGCTTCACGGTGGTGGCCACCGGGCTCACCCCCCTGCATTACCAATGGAGCGTGAATGACGCGAACCTGGTGAACGGCCCCAACATCTCGGGAGCCACCAGCAACACGCTCACGTTGGGCAATGTCCAGAAATACCAGGCGGGCACGTATTCCGTGGACGTGTCCGACGAGGCCGGGACCATGCGGGTGAGCGCCACCCTGACGGTCAAGACCGCGGCGGAGGCGGCCAATGCCCTGGAAAACCCAAGCTTTGAATCAGGCGTGTACTTCCCGTGGATCACCTTCAATGGGGGCGTGCTGGTCACCAATGATCAGGAATGGGGAGGCATCGTGGTCAGTAATTACAACGGCATCGTTGGCAGCGTGGTCCAGGGTGGCGCCGAGTACTGTGGCGCCTATCAGGATGTGCCCGCATCGCCGGGAATGATCTTTACCGCCGATGGATGGTTTTTCGAACCCTCCTCGTTTGCCTTGTCGGCCAGCAACCAGGTCTGGCTCGAGGTTCAGTTCCGCAATGGCACCACGCCACTGGCGCTTTACAAATCGTATCCCATAAGCGCGGAAGATCCCGCCCGCCCCCTGGATGTGTGGTATAATCTCCAGGCAACCAACGGGTTCGCGGGTGATTTTGTCACGCCCATCGACAATGCGGTGTATCTGGTGGCGCCCCCGGGCACCACGCAGGTGCGCTACCAGGTGACCATGCACGTCGTGGGCGGGATTGGCGGCGTCATTTACGATGCGATGCAGTTGTTGAACAAGCAGCCGGTCACGCTCACGGCCAGACTGGTGGCCGCGCACATCGATATTTCCTGGATGTCCCAGGGCGCAATGAGTTACCAGGTCCTGTACAAGACGAACCTGAACGATGCGGAGTGGACCAGCATCGACGATCCCATTCCAGGCGATGGTTCGCTCAAGGTCGTTTCCTACCCAGTGACAACAGGCACCCGGTTTTACAAGCTGCGGATCCAATAAGGGTGGTGTCCAAACCATACGTGTAGGATCCCATTGCTCCCAGGCCCCCGCGAACGCCGCAGGCGTGGTAGGCGCAGTCCTCTGACTGCCGCTGCCGCGTGCATGCCGTGGCATGGTTGTGATCATCCTCCCCTTGAGGATTCCCAATAGAGATGGCCGCAAAAAGGCGCAAAACGCGTATAAAGAAAAAGACCGACTTGGTTTAACAAATCCACAGCAAGAGCGCGGCTCGCGGCGGGCAGAGGACTGCCTCGCCCCAGCCCCTGGCGG
>CAZIDG010000219.1:0-2828 GCA_964538065.1 uncultured Verrucomicrobiota bacterium | reverse complement strand
CTGGCTCCTAACTCCTGTCTTCCAGCTCCTGGCTCCTTACTTAGGACTCGTCATCGCCGCGAACAGTGCCGGGCACGTCCGTTTCGCATCGGCCCAGGCCGCGTCCCACGTCATTCCCTTGGCCATGCGTCCGTAGATCTCCGCCTGGAGCGCCGCCTGGCGATCCTGCTCGTTCGCCAGGTTCACCTTGCGGCCGCCGATGTCGCCGATGCTGCTCTGCGTCTTGATCGCCTGGGTCGCCTTGGCCAGCGCCTGGCTCTCATTGGCGAAGTCGCCGTCCAGCTTCTGTTGCCAGCCCGCGCGATCCGCCTCCAGCACGCGGCCATCCTTGACCGCCTGGTCGATCAGGGCGTCCCGTCGCGCCTTGCGCTCGTTCGCAAACGCCTGTTGCGCCGTGTCGCGCTCGCCAGTCACCTTGGTCACGTCCGCTTGCAGCGACGTCACCTTGGGCTCCAGCACGGCCACCTTGCTCTGTTCGTTGGCCAGCGCAGTTTTCTGGCCCTTGATGGTTTCGCCCAGCGTGGTCAGCGCGGTGAACACCTGTTCATCCGTCGCTTCGTTGGCGATCTGCACGCCCTGGCTCACCAGCCAGGCAATGATTTTTGTTTTATCCATAGTGTTGTTTTGTTGTTCGTTCATTAAGTGCCGAACCGGAAGGTTCGGCCTGTTTGTTAAACCCGCGCTCCAAAATATCGCCGGGCTGAAAATGCTCTTTCCACCCTCCTGGGCCACTTCGTTCGCTGACCAGTGCGGCGAGAGCGCCACATACTTCTTGCCCTCCACCAGGTCCGCCCCTTCATCCGTCAGCACCAGGCGGCCGTAAAATCCGTCCTCACGCGCTTCCAGGTCCGTGAATACCCCCTTGGATGTCTTGTCCGGATACTGGTTGGCCATCGGCACCACATCGGGATGCCCGACGTACAGCCTCCGACCCCGCACGAATCGTTGCGCTTTCCCCAGCCACGAGTTGAACTCGTTCACCATCTCCTGGGCCGATTCCTTGGTGACACGCTGGATCCCCTCGATCCGCTCGATTTGCCCCGTGAGCGACTTGCGCCAGGCCGTGTTGGGAAAATCGCCGTAGGGGCTCAACATCGCCCACCCATCCGGCTGCACCACCAGTTCATTGGCCAGGCCGGCCAGCTCCACACCTTCATTGGCGCAATGCCAACCTGTGCATTTGTGCTTTTTCATTTCGTCATCCCCCGATTCATCGCCGCAGCCATGTTCGACTCCAGCATCCTGGCGATCTGCGGATCCGCATTGATGTCCGCCACCAACTGCGGCCACTCCGCCAGCAGCGCCGCCAGACGCGCCTTCAAAATCTCCGGATCCTCGATTTGCAGGATCCTTTCCAACCGCTCTGCAACCGGCTTTAAATCCTCCGACAATGCCCTTGCAAGACCCGCCACCGGCACCTCATTGGCCGACGCCGTCTTCCCATCCCCAATCTGCGTCATCTGCGCCATCTGCGGATTGCCCGTCGCGTGCGGATTTGCCGCGGCTTTCACGTCGCCCCCCACGATGTCCCCCTCCGAATCCTTGACCACCTCGCCACTCACCATGCCGCCCTCGCTCGACACCGGCAGGTAGGGCTCGACGTACTCCTCGTTGGTCGGCAGGCCCACTTCCTTGGTCAGCATCTTGATGTCCGTCAGGTTCGCCATCACGTCCGCAACGGTCCCGTCCCGCATGAACCCGAGCCACACCTCGCGCTTGAACCGCGATACATCCCCGGCCGACTCCGTCAAAAGCTGGATGTACGCCTTCGGCTTTACCCCTTCGCCGTATAGCGCCCGGATCACCACCGGATCGACCTGTGTATTGAGCGTCTCGCTGATCATCTCGGCGTCGTCCTGCTCGATCAGGCTGCTCTCCTCGCCCTGGAGGCTCGCCCCGTTCCCGTCCCCCTTGCTGATCGTGCTCAGGTCAGCCCCGCGCCACAGCGTCGCCATCGCCCGGTCCATCCGTTCCACCAGTGCGCGATACGGCGGCTCGCCCGTGCCCTTCAGATCCAGCGCCTCGATGTTGTCCGTCGAGCTCATCACGCACGCGAAATCCGCCGCGAAGTTCCCGACCGCCTCCACCATCTGCTCCCACTCCTCGCTCCCGCGTGCCGCCTCGGTCTTGCCCTTGATGCCTGGCATGCCGAACCGCTCGCTATAGAGGAGCCAATCCTTGAGGGGGAGATGTTTGAAAATGTACGCAATCGCGCATGACACCATGATCCCGTCGCCCACCGTCACCATCCACCCGCCTGGCTCCAGGTCCCGGCCCGTCAACGCCGTGTCCGATTCCAGGAACCGCAGCTTGCCGGTGGTGTTCTCGAAAAACCACAACGGCACAAACCGAAACTCCGCCGTGATCTGGCCCGGCTCAGGACGCCATACGATCTCATGCGCCGCGTATTTCTTGCCCACCGCATCCATCATCTGCCGCACGAGCAGCTTGAAGCCGCCTTGCTCGTTCAGGTCCATCGCATTCGAGCAGGTCAAATTGTTGTAGAAGTAATCCAACGCCTTCTGGTGCCGCTTCGCCTCCTGTGAACCGTCCATGGCAATCACCTGCCAATCGCACCGTGCCACAGCCTTGCGCCGCTTCGGAGCCACGCTCTTGATGATGTCGTCCCGCTCCTCGATGGCCTCCGCCGTCATCGCAAACGCACGCAGATACCCCGCCCTGAACGCATCGAGCTGCGAGCTCAGGATGTCGGGGGTCAGGCCGCGAATCGGGTTGAACCGCGACCGCATCTGCACCACCACCCGCTCCGGTCCCACCGCCGCCGTTGTCTTTAAATCAGTTTCCATGTCTCCTAACTCCTGTCTTCT
>CAZIDG010000218.1:0-2857 GCA_964538065.1 uncultured Verrucomicrobiota bacterium | reverse complement strand
GTTTCGCATGCGCTCCGTGAGCTATATTGTAACGTTTTCCGCTCAAAATGCAAATTGCGGTCACACAAGCTGCAGTTGCTCAGGATCAGTCGGTTCTGATTGATTTGCATGGCTCCCCCTTTTAAAGCATACTGACTGCATAACGCTGGGGCATTCATATGCAACCTTCAGCGGAAGATCGACGATGTCAAACATGCCAACGAACCGACAGGAGTCTGGTGGCCTTGCCTGCGCCGCCCTGTTGCTTTGACGGTTGGTCCGTGTCGCACCGAGCCTACTCGCGGGCAAACTATTCAAGTTGGCCAACTCATCAGCCACAGGCGAATGATCGACGATGTCGTGTTGCCCCGCCAGTCTGGCCAGAGCCAACGGCACTTCCTTCCCACTGACAGTCGATGACTTGGCCATCAACCTGCCCAGTCATACAAAACAGTCCCCATCCACTACACCGCCGATTTCATATCCAGTTCAATGTACTGATTAAGAAATTCGACCAGCTTATGCACGCTGGTCGAAGGATTTTGCAGTTGCGGGTTCTTGAGCTTGGCCAGGTTTTGTTCCAACATTTTGGCATTGTGGATTGCGGTTTTCTGCCTGTCCTTCAGTTCCTTGTAAGTGTTCTTGGATCCTTTGTCGTATTTGTGCTTCAGCAACTTCTCCAGTCGGCCGGCATACTCGGTCCGGGACATTCCGGTATCGTGGTAGTTGAAATGTAACAAATACCAAAGCTCAAACGCCTCATTGGCCCATGCAATGGAAATGCGGTTGGCACCAGCCAAATGAAAAGCGTGCAGGTAATTCTCCTGCGGGAACGAATCCCGATCCAACACACACCACACCTCGTTGTACGGTTCGCCTTTGTCTTCCGCCTTGTTCTTTAACTTACATGCATGCTCAACGAGGCTGCTGGTGTTCATGCCGGTCCCGATTGCTTTCACCTCAAGCCGCTCCCGATTGACCTCGAAAGCTTTAAAATAGTAACAGGAGCTTTTTTCATCTTCGCAGACGATCAGCACCTTGCGAAGCTTGACTTTCGCCTCCGACCGTTTCTTCGGAGATTTTTGCTGCCAGGGTTTCATCGTGGGAACTCTACTTCTCCTCCCACGGCAGCACCTCGAGATTTCTCACTTTGGGAATTCCACCAAAAGATCCAAGCATATATTCCTTTGCAAACTTCGCTTCCTTCCGGATGGAATACTCGGCCAGACTTTGGAGTCTTGAAACACCAAAGCGGTTCTTCTCCGCAAACCACACCTGGTCTCGTCGCGTGATGCTGGAATCAAGCAGCCCAACATCGTGTGTCGCCACGATCAGTTGCGCATTCTTGGTATTCGCCGGGCCATGAAATAGGTTCATCAAGGCACGCACCAGGAGCGGATGCAGCCTTGCTTCCAACTCATCCACAACCAGTACCGACCCATGTTGGAGCGTCTCCAGGAAAGGCCCGCAGAGCCCAACGAATTTCTGTGTCCCTGCCGACTCATCCTTCAAAATGTCAAATTGTACTTTTCCTACAAGTTTATGAGCAGCGTTGAACTTGCCATGATATGTTTGGATTCGGGACACTTTTTGGGTTACTCCTTTCACAACTTCCACGAGCGCAGTGTTCAGCGCGCCCACAACCGACTGCAGTTCTGTGGGCAACTTGTCGGGAAACTGGCTGTCCAGGTACGATTTCAGCTCAATCTCCATGGATTCCACATCGGTGATGCCCATATCTGCCAGCGTCAGCAAGTGGCGGATAGCCTCTCGATGTTTTTTGTCCTTTAGGAGATCGGCAGTCAACAACATGTCCTGTCGATCCTCGATTCCCGAGATCACCCCGATCCCCCCGATCCACTGCAGGATGCACGTTGATACCGCGCCATTGAACTGTGCACACACCGAGAGAAAGAGCGCATTCGACCTCGTTTTACCAGCAAGTTCCTTCCCCTCGCTGAATTTGCGCGAACAGACAATCTTACTGACCTCACGAGTGAACAACGCCGTTTCGCGAATCGAATCCTTTTGCATGAACAGCCACTCGCTCGTCACCTGCTTAAGGTCAACTTCGAATCCGTAGCGATATCTGGTGCCATCCGCCATAAATACCATCTCGAAATGGCACGGTTCATTCTCCGTCCCAGTTTGCAAGCGGAACGGATTGACTGGAATGCCCTCACCCACTTGTGTTTCCTTGGAAGACACCTTGACGAAATCCCGGAAGAAACGGATAGCTTGAATCAGATTCGACTTTCCGCTGGCGTTGGCGCCGTAAACAGATGCGCTTCGCAGCAAGCGCATGCCCCCTGCTTGAAAAACACGACTATCCTCAAGCCAGTCATCCTTTGTCGCCTCAAGACTCAAAGTGACCGGATCCTTGAATGACCGATAATTGCCGACAGTGAATTCGATGAACATACCCTAACGCTCCCTAAGTATGCTCTGAGACATTGATATATGCAAATTATTTTCACATGCTTAGTTTTCCGGTCATTTATCACCCTTATCAACGCCCGCTTGAAAATTACAATCCTGATCTAAATTCATATTTCATCTCCGATTTGCCCCCCCATATACCCGTCGAACGCTCTCGCCAGCGCCCTTTCCAGTTCGCATCCGCCAGTGAACCACAAATGCGCTCTCACATATGAGCCTTCCGGCCCACTTCTCCGATGCCAACGTCCGTCGACCACGTAGTGCGCCGGAGCCATTCCCCATGACCTGCCGTCTATCGCATGCGTTCTGTGAACTAAATAGGAACGTTTTCCGCTCAAAATGCAAATTACGGCCCCACAGACTGCCGTCGCACAGGCCCAATATGCGATTGATTTGCATGGCTCCCCCTTTTAAAGCATACTGACTGCATAACGCTGGG
>CAZIDG010000217.1:0-2895 GCA_964538065.1 uncultured Verrucomicrobiota bacterium | reverse complement strand
TACAGGCAATAGCGCCATTCGACGTCGACGTGGGTGACCTGGAGGGTCTGACGGCGATCCCATGCGGGGTCCTTGCGGACCTCGATGCGGCGCACCATCTTCTCCTGCGCAGGCAGCTCTTTCCAGGCCTCGGTTTCCTTGGCGTTGTACTTCTGCTCCAGTGATGATGGGGTCTTTGTTAGCACGTAATATTTATCAGCATAACCGGTACCAGCCACGGGGCCGCCTGGGTTTGCCGGGGCACCGCAGAGGCTCTCTCCAAAACATGGGTCGGTCGGGTGTTGCTGGCAAGGATTTAGGGTCAATGGGTTGGAAGGGTTCGCCACCTGCAGGTATGTGTCCATATTGTGGAGCTTTTGGGGGTCAAAGGGGGGCGCGAGCGGCTTTTGCATGTTCCCGAGTGTCTTACTGTGAGACAGTGTGTCCTGTTTTCAATATGGACAGTGGGACACTTTGGACACTTCCCCGCTAGGCGGCGGGCTCGGACAGGGGCAGCTTGATCGTGAAAATGGCGCCGTGGCCGGGTTCGTTCCGGGCGGAGATTTCGCCGCCATGGTCCTGGATGATGCGCTGGACGATGGAGAGGCCCAGGCCGGTGCCGTGGGTTTTGCCATAAGTGGCAAAGGGTTGGAACAGGCGTCCAATGATCTCCGGGCTGATGCCCGGGCCGGAGTCCTCGACTTCGATCACAAGTTTTTGATGCTCAACAGTAAAGCGCAGGGTGATGCGTCCCCCTTCGGGCATGGCATCGGCGGCGTTGTTGAAGAGGTTGAAAAAGGCATGGGAGAGCCGCCGGGGATCCAGGAGGATGCGGACGGAGGGCGGCGGGTTCGCGCAGACGAGGGTGACGGATTTTTGCGCGGCCTCCGGTTGTACTTCGTCCAGAAGCGTTTGCATGAATTGGGCGAAGTCGGCGGGGGCGAGCACGTTCACGGTCTGCGAGCCGCGGGTAAATTCGAGCAGCTCGTTGATCATGGCCGAGAGGCGGTCCACCTGCTTGCGGATGCGCTCCTGGGTGAGCTGGCGCGATTGGAGCGGTGCGTTGGGCGAGGCGCCCATCTCGGCCGCCAGGCTGATGATGGCCAGGGGGTTCTTGAAATCGTGGACGATGGACCGGGCGAAGCGGCCCACCAGCGAAAGGCGTTCGGCCTGGAGGAGTTCCTGCACGTATTGGCGGTCGAACTCGCGCAGGCGCAGGCTGAACTCGCGCACGAGGCTGAAGGCCAGCCGGGGGGTGCGCTCCAGGGCCTCGAGCATGGCGTCGCGCGGGATGAAATGGAGCACGGCCGCCGTCTCGGCGGTGGCGGTGGCGCTGCGGGCCTGCTGGTCGAGCACGGCCATCTCGCCAAAGAAATCGCCGGGGCCGAGCCGGGAGAGGATCTGCGTCTTGTCCCTCCCCACGAGGGCGGAGATGGCAATGGTCCCCTCGGCCACCACATAGAGGCCGTCGCCGACATCGCCTTCGCGGAAGATGGGCTGGGCTGGGGCGAAGGCTTTGCGCACCGCGATACGTAAAAATGGCTGGACTTCCTGCGGAGAAAGACCTCGCAACAACTTGCTATCCTCGAGCGCGACCATGGCAGGAGCCTACCATAAGGGGCGCGCGGGTAAAGGTTCTTTGCGGGGCGTTTCCAGCGTTGACTTATGGGGGCCTTGCTTTATCAAGGAGCACAACAAAAGGGCATTTCATTTATGGCCGCCAAGACCACCGACAAAACCGAAAAGAGCGATAAAATAGAGAAGATTCCCGAGAAGACCGACAAGGCTGCGGAAAAGGCCGCCGAGAAGGCTGCCGCCGAAGCGCGCGCCACCGCCGCCGAGCACGAGAAGCTGCTGGCCGCACGCCGCCGCGACCTCGATTCCGCCATCGCCACCATCACCAAAACCTACGGCGAGGGCAGCATCATGCGCATGGGCGACGCCCAGGCGCGGGTGAAGATCGACGTCATCCCCACCGGCGCGCTGGCGCTGGACCTGGCGCTGGGCGTGGGCGGGCTGCCCCGCGGGCGCGTGGTGGAGATCTTCGGGCCCGAATCCTCCGGCAAGACGACGCTGATGCTGCACGTGATCGCCAACGCCCAGAAGGCGGGCGGCCTGGCGGCGTTCATCGACGCCGAGCATGCGCTCGACCCGGCCTACGCCAAGAAGCTGGGCGTGAACCTGGACGACCTGCTCGTCTCCCAGCCCGACAGCGGCGAGGAGGCCCTGACCATTTGCGAGACCCTCGCGCGGTCCAACGCCCTGGACGTCATCGTGATCGACTCCGTGGCGGCGCTCGTGCCCAAGGCCGAGCTCGAAGGCGAGATGGGCATGGCCACCATGGGGATGCAGGCCCGGCTCATGAGCCAGGCGCTGCGCAAACTGACCGGCCTTTTGAACAAGGCCAAGACCACCTGCGTGTTCACCAACCAGATCCGCGAGAAGGTGGGCGTCATGTTCGGTAACCCCGAGACGACGCCGGGCGGCAAGGCCCTCAAATTCTACGCCAGCGTGCGCATCGACATCCGGCGCAAGGACACGATCAAGGACGCCGCCGGGGCGGCCATGGGCAACCACACCAAGGTGAAGATCGTGAAGAACAAGGTGGCGCCGCCGTTTGCCGAGGCCGAGTTCGACATCCTCTACAACCACGGCATCAACAAGGAAGGCAGCATCCTGGACGTGGGCCTGATCGTCGGCGTGGTGGAAAAGAAGGGCGCCTGGCTCCAATTCGACGGCGAGCTCATCGGCCAGGGCCGCGATGCCGCGCGCCAGGCGCTGGTGGACAAGCCCGAGCTGGGCAAAAAGATCGTGGACGCCATCATGGCCAAACGCGAGATCGCCGCGCCCGCCGCCTGAGCCCCCCTGCCATTGCGTATTTTGCACACACCACCCTGGCACCCTGCCGGGGTGGTT
>CAZIDG010000216.1:0-2901 GCA_964538065.1 uncultured Verrucomicrobiota bacterium | reverse complement strand
ACCTCGTGCATGTTCCCCTTTCTCCAGTTGGGTCTGTCACACGCTTATTACACAAGCTCAGTGAGGATGCGTCCAGCCAGAAGGATGCCTTTTTGTCTGAAATTCCATCCCCATCCCATTTCAACGTTGCGACTCTGGAATCGACGTGTCATTTCATCGCCAACGCATTGAGGCTTGAGATCGAGGCCAGGAGGTGACAACCCGCAGTGACGCCTTATTTCGCAAACACTCCATGTATTAATGCCTGATATTGAATAGGTTTTATACACATCGCTTGGTTGGATAAAAACAAACCATGGGACAACATATGACCAACCCACGATGTTAACCTTTTCACAATGATGAACGCGCACTCATCAAACTCAAGGAGGCGTCCCGCTGACGTAAGCGTCCGCCAGTGGCTCATTCCAGCCTGTCCAACCATGGCGCTCTTCACTGCCGTGCGCATTGCCGTGGGAGTCCGACCACCCCACCACCCGTGGCCGCCCCACGGCAACCCCGTACCTTCTCCCTGTTATTCAATTTTCAATCACGGTTCGAACATCATCTCCTCAATGTTCTTTCTCGAGATGGTGTCCTCCACCGAATCCACAATAACTTACCTGCCATGCACTTCAAACTCATCAATACCCGCCGCCATGCCGCTGGCCTTGGGAGAATCCAGTGTCACTCGAATATATTTGGCTTGGGCAGGCGGAATTTGAATCTCAATCGTGGCTGTGGGTGCGTAATTTGAAATGGTCGAAACCGCCGGATGCTCAAACACCGTCTCCCACCGTTGTGCATCGAGTGACACCTCAATGGATAACGATCCGATGGGCCGATCATTATATAGGCCGGTCCGGTCCCGTCCCAATGTAAAGCGTTCCACTTTTGCAGGACGGGCCAATTCAATCTGAAACGATGCATGTGAATTATTGGCAATCCAGCAACTGTCATTGCCATACCGTCCGTCATTTAAGCCTTTGGCCTGGTGTTTCACATCAGGATATTCGGATGAAGCGATGGCGGGTTTGGCGCCATTTCCCACATAAGCCAGGTTGAGCGCGCAGGTGGGATTTACCCATTCCTCGGGTGCCACCCGTTTCGCGGCCGCGGGCACTCCGCGACGATCCAGCATCCGGCGAACACCGGCCAGCGGCATGGTGGCGCTGGCGATGTAGTTCCTGACGGCGGTGCGCGAATCCAGGATCCATTCGGTGACGCCACGTCGCCGAAAATCGTTGACCATGTCGATCATGGTTTGATCCGCCAGCTTGGGATCGACCAAGTCCAGCACATAGACGAACCAGCCCGTCGCGGTGGCCCAGAAACCGCCATTCTGATAGGTGTCCCTGGGACAAGCCGCATCCCAATACATGCCACCAGGCAGATGCCGAATCTGCCCACATTGGACTATTTCGCGGTAATGCTCCTTGAAATAACCAGCGATGATCCGACTTTGTTCAGGAGTGGCCACCTGCAGGTACACGGCAAAAGCCGATCCCCATAGGTCAGGCTGGCGACAATTCAGCGTTGCGGCCCGAAATAAACCGATGCTTTGATCCCAAAAGGTGGTGCGCACAAGCGGTTCCAGGCGTTTGGACTCGCGACGCCATTGATTGGCCTCCTCTGTCCGACGTGCAGCCTCCATCAAATCCGCCAATTGACGGCAGGCCTGAATATAAAGAAGTGAGCAAAACAATTCATCCCCCTGCTTCCGGACCGTATCAGTGAAACCGTAGGGACATCGATCATACCCCTCCTGCTGGATGTGGACCAGGCCATTCGCAGGATTGCGGGGCACGGCTTTCATGGTCCGCACCAGCGAATCGAGTATCGTTTTCAGAAAAGCGGTATCTTTGGTCTGTTGATAGGTATGCCAGGCCACCTGAACGGTGAACGGGCCGCCATCGGCAACCGGATGCGCGCCCATCGTGCCAAAACCCGGCATGTAAACAGGCTGTCCGTTGAATTTAACACAATCCACCCCCGCCCCGTCGGCACGCATCGCATCGATAAACACCCGGCATGAATCGACCAGTTCCTTATGAGTAAACACATCCGAGCATCCTTCGAGCATATAGGCATAGTCACGCAGCCAGAACGCCTCATACCCGGCACCCGCCTGAGGCGGAAATGCTGCAACGCCATTGGGCATCACCCGCCGGCTCGCGTTAATCAAGTGCCGTGCTTTGGCATCCAACCACACGGTTGCCTCGTCAAGGTTGGTCACCTCCGCACAGGAATCCTCAAGAATGCGGATTTTGGATTGGACCGGCGAAACCGTTTCGGAAGAGGAACAAGAAAAGGAAACCAACACCATCGCCCACCCTATCAGGACAACCGAGTGGGCAAACGCCCTGTACCTGCCCCTGCAGAATTGCGCCAAAATGTCACTATTGAATAGGTCCATAATGCCCCAGAATTTCCTTCTAAAGTTTTCTGCTCCAACAGCCGATACTTATATGTTGTTTATCGGAAACGAGTCCAGCAAACAGACTTCAATTGCCGATCATCACCCCCATGGGGGATTGTTGTCATCATCAATTGGCAGGAATGAATGCTCTGGATTCGACGGTTTGGGAATGGTGAAGGGACCCTTAAACGCCCCTTTTGGAGAAGCAATTATCGGTTTCAATGCAGGCATAAATACTATGAGATGGCTCCTTATCAGGTTATCAACCTTCATTGTGGCTTATTTGCTTTGCCTCCATGGCGTATGGGCCCAATGGATGACGCAAAACATTCCATTGTCCCCGGGGTGGAATTCGGTCTATCTGAAAGTGCATCCGTCAACCCCCTTCTGCGACGAATTGTTCTCCAACACACCCGCCATTCAAAGCGTGTGGCTTTTCAACCGCGGATTCACAAGCACGGAGTTTGTGGAGAATCCCGCCACGGTTATCGGGAAAAACGAAT
>CAZIDG010000215.1:0-2916 GCA_964538065.1 uncultured Verrucomicrobiota bacterium | reverse complement strand
AACACGTTCATGAACGAAAAGGAATACCTCATTTTCTGCGATGAGTCTGATGTCTCTGGCCGGTATTACTCGAATTTTTACGGCGGTGTAATGGTGGGTTCCTCACAGTATGATCGCATAACTGCCAGGATTAAGACGGAAAAGGCACGTCTGAATCTTTTGGGAGAGGTTAAATGGTCCAAAGTTTCCGCTCCATATCTCAGCAAATACCAGGACCTTGTTCATGTATTCTTTGAGGAAGTACGGGCTGGCCATCTAAAAGTCCGCATCATGTTCCGTCAAAATGCTCGTGTTCCTCTTGGGCTAACCCAGGATCAAATTGAGGGAACTTATTTCCGACTTTATTATCAGTTCATCAAGCATGCCTTTGGTCTGGCTTATCGTCCCTCTGGTAACCAGCCGGCAATCTTGAGGCTTTATTTTGACGAATTTCCTGAAACGAGGGAGGCATGTACCCAATTCAAGGGTTTCATTTTGGGACTCAAAGATAATCCGAAAATTCGACAGGCTGGCCTGATTATCACTCCAGAAAACATCACCGAGATCCGATCACACGACCACGTATTGGCTCAATGTTTAGATATCATTTTGGGCGCCATGTCGTTCCGCCTGAATGATAAACAAAAAGAGATCCCAGAAGGTAAGTCGTGTCGTGGAAAACGCACCATCGCAAAGGAAAAACTTTACCGAACCATCCTGGCCGAAATTCAACAGATCAAGCCCCATTTCAACATCGGCATTTCCACCGGCACCCCCGGCGGCCCGGCTGAGCGATGGAGCGCTCCCTACCTCCATTGGTGTTTTAAACCGTCAGAAACAGAGTTGCGGAAGGAGCTGACCAAAGGTCATAATAAAAAAGGCCCCAATCAACCTACATGAGTCTCTGACGCAAAACGTCAGGCTTCGGTTGAACCAGAGCCTGATATACTATCGCGCATGCCTCTCCATGCCACAAGTAAAAACGCATGTCCTTCTCCATGCGTATTACCTGTGAGAGCACGTTACCGAAAAAGAGGAAAAAGGGGTTAATGAATGCACTCCTTATCCTGCTGACATTGTGGCGCGTTGGGCTATCATGCGCGGCACTATGATCACGTGCTCGCCCATGATGTGCTGTTTGAACCTGCTGGCCATCTCTGCCTCGATGGTTTTGGGGCTGAATTGTGCCGCGGGCGATCTGCCAATCGGCCCCATTGATTCCACGCATTACGGGCAGTGGAAGGCGACGGGCACGGCGTTCAAACCCGGCCCCGCGACGGGCGCGCAGCTCGGCACGCTGGAGATTGAGAACGATGGCGGCAGCCCGGTGATCTCAAGCGAGATTGAGGGCGACGGCCCCACGGGCACGCTCACCTCGCCGGTCTTCAAGATCACGCGCCGGTACATCGCCTTTCGCATCGGCGGCGGCGATTACGAGCGCGATACCTGTGTGAACCTCCTCATCGATGGCGCGGTGGTCAAGAGCGCGACGGGCTGGCGCAGCGACCGCCTCGCACCCGCCAGTTGGGACCTGGGCGCGTTCCGGGGCCGCAAGGCGCAGATTCAGATCGTGGATGCGGCCAGCGGCGATTGGGGCCATGTGAACGTGGCCCGCCTGGTGCAGACCGATGCCCCGGAGCGACTGCCCGTGAGCGCGGGCTCGCTGTACCAGGAGGCGTTGCGCCCTCAGTTCCATTTCACCGCACGCCAATGGACCGTGGACCGCCTCAACCCCGGCATGCAGCAGGAAGGGTGGATCAATGACCTCAACGGCCTGATTTTCTACGACGGAGAATATCACCTCTTCGCGCAGCGATGGGCCAAGTGCTGGCTCCACGCCGTGAGCACCGACCTCGTCCACTGGCGCGAACTGCCCCCCGCGTTCTGGGAGGAAAAGGCGGGCAGCGGCGTCCAGTCCGGCACCTGCGTGGTGGATTACCAGAACACCTCCGGACTCGCGCGTGATAAAAAGAACCCGGCGCTGGTGGCCTTCGTGCCGCGCTGGGACAATCGCGGCCAATGCCTCCACTACAGCCTCGATCACGGCCGCACCTGGAGGTATTACGAGAAGAATCCCGTCCTGGTGCACCCCGAGCGCGATCCCAAGGTCTTCTGGCACGCGCCGGGCAACCGGTGGATCATGATGCTTTACGGCGACAGCCGTTACCACATTCTCACCTCCACAAACCTCCTGGACTGGCACGATGAGGGCCATCCCATCAAGGACAGCTACGAGTGCCCGGACTTCTTCGAACTGCCCATCGATGGCGACCGCAGCCGCATGAAATGGGTGCTCATCCAGGGCAATGGCAATTACTCCGTCGGCACGTTCGACGGCATTGAGTTCAAGGAGGAGACCGGCCGCCACCCCTGCGACATCGGCGATTTCTATGCCACCCAGACCTGGCACAACACCGACACCGGCGACGGTCGGCGGATTCAGGCCGCGTGGATGCGTTTCTCGCATTTCCCGGACATGCCGTTCAACCAGCAGGTGACCTTCCCCTGTGAGTTGACGCTGCGGAACACACCGGCCGGGCTGCGCATCTTCCGCGAGCCGATCCGCGAGATCGCCGCCCTGCACCGGTCCGCCGACACCTGGGCTCACCGCACGCTCAACGCGGGCCAGGTGCTGCCCCTGGCGCCCTCGGGTCAGCTCTACCACCTCCAGGCCGAGGTCAGCATCCCCGACGGCGCGAAGCTCATCTTCAACATCCGGGGCATCCCCGTGGTGCTCACGTCCAAAACCATCGAGTCCGGCGGCCGCTCCGCCTCGGCCCAGGGCGCGGTGCAATTCGTCGAGATGCTGGTGGACCGCTGTTCCATCGAGACCTTTGTGAACCACGGTGAAATCTCCTTCACCCGGTTCGTCCTGCCTGGAGAAAACGGCCTCTCGGTCAAGGCCGACGGTGCCCCCGCCACCGTGAAATCGCTTCA
>CAZIDG010000214.1:0-2927 GCA_964538065.1 uncultured Verrucomicrobiota bacterium | reverse complement strand
TGAAAAAGCATGCCGCATTATGATAAGTGGGCGGCAGGCTGGCAATCTTTCAAGCAAGGGGAGTCGCGGTTCGATGCGCGCGGTCCCTGGTGAACACACGCGCAGCAGGGACGGCTACAGCCAGCTTTTGAAACGCCGCATGTAGGCCGCCTTCACCACCTGGGTCAAAAAACTGTAGGCCAGCAGGATCAGCGGCACATAAACGAAGTAACCCGCCGGGAGCGGCGTGAGCCGGATGGAGGAGGCCAGGGGGGAGAACGGAAGCCAGATGCCCACGGCCATGACCGCACTGGTGGCCGCCAGCACGACCGGGGCGGCGGTGCTTTGCACAAAGGGGATCTTCTCGGTGCGGATCATGTGGACAATGAGCGTCTGGGTCAGCAGGCCCATGACGAACCAGCCGGTTTGAAACAAGGATTGCTGCTCCAGTGAGTTGGCGCCAAACACGTGCCACATGATCCAGAAGGTGAGGATGTCGAAAATGGAGCTGATGGGTCCGATGCACAGCATGAAGGTGGCAATGGTGCTCGCATCCCATTGGCGCGGCACCCGGATGAACTCCTCGTCCATGCGATCCCACGGAATGGCGATTTGGGAGATGTCGTACAGGAGATTCTGCACGAGCAACTGCACCGCCAGCATCGGGAGGAACGGCAGAAACGCGCTCGCCACAAGCACGCTGAAGACGTTCCCAAAATTCGAACTGGCGGTCATCTTGATGTATTTGATCACGTTGCCGAAGGTGCGGCGTCCCTCCACGATACCCCGCTCCAGCACCAGGAGGCTCTTTTCCAGGAGGATGATGTCCGCCGCCTCCTTGGCCACATCCACCGCCGTGTCCACCGATATGCCCACATCCGCCTCGCGCAACGCCGTGGCATCGTTGATGCCGTCCCCCATGAACCCGACTGTGTGGCCGCGTCCCTTGAGGGCACGGACAACGCGGGCCTTCTGCGTGGGGGAAAGCTTGGCAAAAATGGTGGTTTGCTCCGCCAGGTCGGACAACTGGGCGTCGGAGAGCGGTTCGACCTCGCCGCCTGTGGCGATGTGTTGGACATCGAGCCCCACATCGCGGCAGATCTTTCGGGCCACAATCGCGTTGTCCCCCGTGAGGATCTTGACCTGGACGCCGTGGGCCTGCAACAGGCGCAGGGCCTCGGCCGTGGTTTCCTTGGCCGGATCCAAAAACGCGACAAAACCCGAGAACACCAGGTCGGACTCGTCCTTGACCGTGACGGGCGGCATGTCGGCGCCCCAGGTCTTGTACCCCACCGCCACGACACGCAAGCCATCCTCGTTGAGGCGATCCCGGAGGGCTTTGAGCTGTTCCCTCAGCTCGGGGGAAATGGCCACGATGCGCCCCGCATCTTCCACGCGGGTGCTGATCTCGAGCATCTCCTCGACCGCGCCCTTGCAGTAGAGCACATGCTCCCGTTTCGAACGCTCGAGGACCACCGACATGCGGCGGCGCACAAAATCGAACGGAATTTCATCAACCTTCCACCAGGATTTGGCGATCTCGCGCATCCCCAGGGCCTGGGCGCGGTCAATCACCGCACGGTCGAGCAGGTTTTTCAGGCCGGTCTGGAAGAGGCTGTTCAGATAGGCGTGTTCGAGAACACGCTGGCTGTCGCTCCCCCGCAGGTCCACATGACGGATCAGCACCACCTTGTCCTGGGTCAGCGTGCCGGTCTTGTCCGTGCAGAGCACGTCCATGGCGCCGAAGTTCTGGATGGCATGCAGGCGCTTGACGATGGTCTTGCGGCGGGACATGGCGATGGCCCCGCGCGCGAGGTTGGCATTGACGATCATTGGGAGCATCTCGGGGGTGAGGCCGACCGCGATGGCCACGGCGAACAGGAATGCATCCAGCCAGTCGTGCTTGAGCATGCCATTGATGAAGAAAACGGCCGGTGCCATGACGAGCATGAACTTGATGAGCAGCCAGCTCACCTGCTGCACCCCGCGGTCAAACGCCGTCGGGGGGCGGTGACCGGTCAGCCTGGCGGCCATGGCGCCGAAGTAGGTGCTGTTCCCCGTCGCCAGCACCACGCCCCGCCCGGTGCCGCTGACGATGCTACTCCCCATGAACAGGAGATGCGGGGAGTCGAGCACTTCAATGGGAAGCCCCTCCGGAGGCACCCCCCCGGCGGGCTTGATTTTGCGCTCCGGTTCGTATTTCTCCACCGGCATGGCCTCGCCGGTCAGGGCGGACTGGGTCACGAACAGATCGCGCGATTCAAGCAGGCGCACATCGGCGGGAATCATGTCACCCGCCGCGAGCTTCACAATGTCGCCCGGCACCAGTTCCCGGGTTGGAATATCGGAGGCAAGATGGTCCAGCTCATTGGGCCTGCGCTCAACACCCTGGTTTTCGGAGCGCACCACCGTGGCGGTGTTGTGAACCAGGCGGCGCAGCGATTCGGCCTGGACCTGGGACTTGAGTTCCTGCCAGAAACGCAGCCCGACGCTCAGGGCCACCATCGAGAGCATCACGATTCCCGCCTTCAAATCCCCGGTGGAGAAGGAGACCCCGGCCAGGACGGCCAGGACGGCATTGAATGGATGTTTGAAGGAGCCCCAAAGGAGCACCGGCCAGGAAGGAGGGCGTTCGCTGGTCAGCACGTTGGGGCCGAACTGCGCCAGACGCTGCCGCGCTTCATTCCAGGACAGGCCATCCTGCCGGGTGCGCAACCGTTCATAGGTCTCCCTCTGATCGGTCTTTGCTGCCTCGGCCAGATCCCTGAACAGATTCAATTCCGGGTGCGGGGTATTCGCCATAGGTTGTTGGCGTCTTCACCTTAACCCGCAAGGCGTCGATGAGCCAAACCAAATCTGACCGGAAACCCGTTTCCCATGCGGCAGAAAAAAGGGGCCTGCCTGTTCAAAGGCAGACCCCATCGAAAACAGTTCAGACTGTGTTTTAG
>CAZIDG010000213.1:0-2953 GCA_964538065.1 uncultured Verrucomicrobiota bacterium | reverse complement strand
GATGCGTGGCGCGGATCTCATCATACACCGCACGACCGCCTTTATAAGGCATGACCACGTCCAGGAGAAGCATGTGGATGGGGCCTTGATGCCCGGCGTAGAGGCGCAAGGCCTCGGCGCCATCGGCTGCGGCCAGAACCTGGTAACCTGCCTTGCGAAGCAACCGTTGGGTGAGACGGCGGATGCCTTCATCGTCTTCGGCCAGCAGAATGGTTTCTGTGCCCCCCCGGGCTGTTGCTTGTGTCACGGATTCAACATTTTCCTCCGTCTTTTCGCACGCCGGTAGATATATGTTGAAGCGTGAGCCTTTGCCGGGTTCGCTGGAAACCTGAATAAAGCCTTTATGTTGAAGGATGATGCCATGGACGGTGGCCAGGCCCAGGCCGGTGCCTTTGCCTTTTTCCTTGGTGGAAAAGAACGGTTCGAAGATTTGTTCTAGGGTGGCGGCATCCATGCCGATCCCATTATCGCTCACACTTAAGTGAACGTATTGACCAGGGCGTGCTTGCGGATGGCTCATGCCATATTGAGTATCGAGCACCGCGTTGGACGTCTCGATGGTCAACGCTCCCCCTTGGGGCATGGCATCGCGCGCGTTGATGCACAGGTTCAGCACCACCTGCTCGATCTGGCCTCGATCCGCCATGATGCAGGCCAGGTTTTGGCCATGTTGAAGCTTGATTTGAATATGTTCTCCGATCAAACGGATGATCATGTTGATCATGTCATCGATGATGCCATTGAGATCGAGCGGGGTTAGTTGAAGCACCTGGCGGCGGCTAAAGGCCAGCAGTTGGCGTGTCAGCGATGCAGCGCGTTCGGCGGACAGCCGCACCTCCTTCAAATCAGCTCGATTGGGATCATCAGGTCGGAGGGAGTTGTACACCAGGTCTGTGTAACCCAGGATGGCTTGAAGCAAGTTGTTGAAATCGTGGGCGATTCCCCCTGCCAGGTGGCCGATGGCCTCCATCTTTTGAGCCTGGCGGAGCTGATCCTCAAGACGTTTGCGTTCCGTAATATCGGTGGACATGGAGATGATGATCGGTTTGCCTCCAATCGTGATAAAACGGGACGAAAACATGATGTTCTGCTGCTTGTTATCCAGGGGACGAAACATGGTGACTTCCTCGTTGCGGAGAAATCCCTGGATGGCCAGTTTACCCCTCAATTCGGCCGCCTTTTCAGGCTCTTTGATCCGGTATAATTCCGGGCTGTCGGTGGGAAAACGCCCCACGATTTGTTCCCGTTTGACATTATTGAGTTCGCAGGCGGTGTTGTTGACATCAAGAAAACGGCCCTCCTGGTCCATGGTGATGATGCCCACGGGTGCGTTTTCAAAAATCGTCCGGAAGCGCTCCTCGCTTTCACGCAGAGCGGTTTCGGTTTGCTTGCGCTGGCTGATTTCAAAACACAGGGAGATGAGCGTGGCCATGGTCTCGGCGAGGCGTTCTTCCTCCTGGGTCCAGATACGTTTTTCACCCACATGTTCAATGCTAAAAACCCCCCCGATGCGATTCTGGAGCCAGATGGGGGCGTCAATCAGCGAAAAGATCCGGCTTTCTTCGTAGTAGGACCGGGGGATTTCCCGGGTGCGCTCGTCCGTATAAACATCACTGCAGGAGATGACCATTCCCCGCTGATGACTCCGGGTGTAGGAAGGGAAGTCCGCAGACACCAACTCCTGGCCTCCACTATGCCGTCCCGGTGTGCGCTCAAACAAATCCACACACCGCAACAGTTTGAAATCCTCCGTATACCACCATACGCTGACGCGTTCCGCTTGAACCAGGCTCGCGCACGCCTCTTCGATATTACGAATGGCCTGCTTAAAATCGCTTTGGAACAGGTTGCCGTTCTGCATCAGGGAAACGACGGCCTCGTTGTGACGCCGTAGCGTGTTCTCGCGTTCAAGGGCTTCCTTCTGCGCCTGCTTCGTCGATGTGATGTCCCGCATGATGGTGGACAGGTACTGTAACTCGCCCGAGGGTGAACGATGGGCCATGACAAGCTGGGAAACAGACACTTCTTTATGGTCATGGCTCAGAATCAGGGATTCACCATGCCAGATCCCGGTGCGAATGGCGGTGGGGATCGCGACATCCTGCAGCATCTTATAGGTTTGGGGCGGATGGAAATCCTGAATGCTGTGGTGGGAGACTGGTTCGTGAATATTGTACCCGGTCATGCTGAACCCTGCTGCATTCAAATAGTGAACCTGGCCTGAGGGCAGGGCGATGGCGACCACATCGGTGGTGCTTTCAAGGATCGCGATCAGACGGGCGCGTTCGGCCTCCGCTTGTCGCGAGGCGGTGATATCCTGGACCGAGACAATGACATAACGCAGGGAACGATCGACATTGCGGACACAGGAGGTGGTTATATGCACTTCGATGAAATGGCCATCTTTGCATACATACCGCTTGTCCAGTTCGTACGCATTGATCTCCCCATCGAGCATTCGATGATACTGGTCCACATCGGTCTGCAGATCATCGGGATGGGTGATTTCGTCCCACCGTTTTGCCTTCAACGATTCCTCAGAATAGCCAAGCATCTCCGTGAGACGCCAGTTGGCGTGGAGCCATCGTCTGTCCGGACCGGTGATGGCGATGCCAATGTTTCCCAGTTCAAATTGCGAGCGAAACAAGGCCTCGCTTTCCTGTAATTTCTCCTGGGTCTGCTGGATGGCTGAGGCCATTTGGTTGAAGGAAGCCTCCAGTTCGCCCAATTCGTTGCTGGAGCCCGTTTTTATGCGTGCGGTCATGTCGCCTTCGGCCAGGCGTTTCTGTGCCTCAAGCAGCCTGCCAAAAGGTTTCATCAGCACCTGCTGCATGAACATGGTTGTGGCTATGCCCAGAAGGATGATGCATGCCAGGGTTGTCAGGATAAACAGACTGAAATGCTCGAGCGTGTGAGCATCCACCATAAGCCCAGCCGCAAGGATTGCCACGCC
>CAZIDG010000212.1:1008-2971 GCA_964538065.1 uncultured Verrucomicrobiota bacterium | reverse complement strand
CTTTGAGCGGACGGCAGGATTGGACCTCCTGCGGGGTGATCTGGACTGCCTTGCCATCCAGTTCGCGCAACTGGACAATCAGGCTGCGGCCATCGGACGCGGGCCGGGCCTCAACGCACAGGATGTTGGGCACGCTGGCCGCCAGCGTGGTCGTTGCGGCGCGTCCGTCCGATTGGGCGCGGGGATCATGGGGCAGCACGCGCGCCACCAGCGGCACGCGCGAACCCCAGCCAAAGCGGGTTGCCGTGGTGTTGTCTTTGTCCGCGGTGGAGGTCAGGTAATAACTCCACTTGAACTCGCCCTCCTGGGTGGCGCGGAAATTGGTGAACCAGTAATTATTCATCACCCAGGAATAAACATGCGGCTTCTCCACTTTGGTGACCCGCTGCCATTTGCCCAGGTTAAAATCGCCCAGTTGCACCAGGGGAACCTCCGGGCTGCCCCAGAGGATCTGGCCATTGGGATGCCGGATGGCGACCACGTTCTGCACCGTCTGCCAATCGGACGCGGAGCCGGGGATTTGCTGTTCGCCAGGCACCACCATGCCGCCCTGGGCTTCATAGGCCACGCTGAAGGAGGGCGCCTTGAACGGGAAGGCCACATACACTGCTTCGGGCCGGGTGAGCGGTTCCTTGCGAATGTTGTAATGGAATTCGATGCGCTTGGCCGTGTTGTAAAGCCGGATTTCAAGCGCAAGACCGTGGTTGGTGGCGCAGCCCTCCATGTCGGCATGGATCACCGCACTGCGCCAGACGCGCCCATTGGCGCCCGGTTCGATCTTGAGATTCTTCCAGGCCGCACGCTGATAGACCTCTGGCGACATCTTGTCGCGCTTGCCTGTCATGGTCTCATAAACGCATTGGCCCAGCAGCCATGGGGATTGGGCATCCACCAATTCCGCGCCGGAGGATTTTTCGATGAGGCTTTTCACCCCTTTTTCCGGATCGAGCGTCAATTTATAGAACTCGTTCTCGAGGACCTGATCCTTGATTTCGAGGGCGGGATCAGCCGCGCGCGCGCCTTCCTTGCGTTCGATCGCCAGGGTTTTGAATCCCAGCGAGGGCACCTGGTTGACCCAGAGGGCCCAGTAGGTCCCTTCCGCGCGGCTTCTCAGGGGTTGGGCGGGCACTTCACTGCCGGTGGCGGTATCGATGATGCGGTATGCCGCGTCCTTGGGAAGGATTTCGTGGTCAATGAACACCTGCACCAGGCCGCTGCGTTCCCAATTCAACGTGTTGAACACCGCGATGGACGCGTGCCGGGTGCGCGGCAGGTATTCCTGGACAAGGCCGAAGGCCTCTTCGCGGAGGAGGTTTGCGTTTTTTACGGCGGACCAGGCATACGATCCCTTTTCGCCCCATTGCACGAGGCTGTTTTCCGCCATGGGATCATCGATGCTTTCGGCGGCCCCATAGGTGTGCTCCGCATAAAAAAGGAGATCATCCTGAATGTTCGCCACGCGTTCCATGGCGGCGGGCGGGATGGGCGTGCCCAGCAGGGCGGCCATGCTCAGAAGCCCCTGGCTGATTTGCAGGCTGGCCTGGGTGTCGAGGCAGGCGGCCGTTTCGCGCGCCGCCGAACCAAAACCATCGGTCCACCAATCCGGCCAGGCCTGTCGATGCACGGGCAGGGTGCTGCCTTTTTCCTTTTCCACGTATTCAAGAAACTCATGGGCGGTGGAGAGCCTGAGCCGGGGCGACGCAAACTGTTCGTTCCAGCTCTTCACCACATCGCAGGCTGCTGTGGACGGGGGTGAATTGTCCGTGAAGTAGCCGGAGAACTGGACCCCCACCCGGTCGAACGGATAGGAACGGTCCTCAAGCGACTGGAGGTATTTCATCACCTCGGGCTTCATGGTCTCCAGTTTCCCCTGTTCGATATGCCAGAAATTGGCCGTCATGTAATGGTCGGCGCGATACGCCAGGGTGCGCTTGCCCGAGGGCGACTCCCACCAGAAGGCCGT
>CAZIDG010000212.1:0-998 GCA_964538065.1 uncultured Verrucomicrobiota bacterium | reverse complement strand
CGGCTTGTCGAACGGCAACAGGGAGCGGGTCTGGTTGATGCCCATGGTCAGGTATTTGATGCCCATGCCGCTGAAATAATCGGGCAGGCACCAGCCGGCGCCGTTGACGTCGTTCTGCATGGCCGTCACCACGGGCACGCCGAATTGTTCGCGGAACATGCGCACCTGCTGCATCAGGGCGGCCAGGTTGCTCTCATTGGCGATCTCGGCCATGTTCAGAAGCATGCCCGCCAGTTCCACACGCCCCTCCTGCACCCGCTTTTTAAGCCGTTCGATCTGGGCGGCCGGGCGGCGTTTCAAATATTCACGCGTGGCCCAGGCGGTCTCGCAGGTCCAGCGGAATTGGGCGTCGGCCGGGTAACCATCGGTCAGATCGCAATAATCCAGCGCAAAATCGATGTAGCGCAGATGCTCGGGCAGGATTTCCGTCTGCGGCCTGGTGTAGCCGATATCCGTGTGGGTGTGCTGGGTGAGATACACCGTCCAGCGGCGCGGCGCCTTGAGGTCGATGTTCTCAAGGGTGCGGCTGCCCCCCTCCCATTCGATGGTGGCGGCCGCCCTGGCCGCCTGGGTCAGCACCGGCGTCCGCATCTCCAACTGCTGCTTGCCGGCGGCCACCTCGGCAAAGGCGGCGCGCGCAGGCTCGCTCCACGCCGGGCATTGCAGGGTGATTTTGACGTTCTTCAAACCATCGGATTCGATGGCCACCGCCACAATAGAACGCTCCCCGCCATCGGTTTTGGCGATCAAGGGCGTCACCGATAGGGAGGCCTGGGTGAGGGATGCCGCGCATAATGGCGATGTCATGGCCAGCCAGCCCAGGGAAAAGGCAGCAAGGATGACCGCCGGAGTGTTGTTGGATTTCATAACAAGCGCGATCATAGCATTTTACCTGCGCCCAATCAAGAATCGCATCGAACATTGCGCCGTCTGCCAAAAGTAACTGTTACCCGGGGATGGATATCGTTGTGCCAAAAGGGGTGTTACCCGATGGCATG
>CAZIDG010000211.1:0-3064 GCA_964538065.1 uncultured Verrucomicrobiota bacterium | reverse complement strand
CGTAAATGCGGAACCGGATTTCTGAAGTAACCGTCCGCACGTCCATGTCCATCCAAGCGAGGCTGACCCACACGTACAATGAAAAGATCAGGGCATTGTCGCCAAAATCCTCAAAGCCGACCAGGGGCTTGGGATTCTTGAGCACATGCTGGTTTTCTTCACCAGCCTGTCGAATCAACTCCGCCGCGCGTCGCAACGGCGCCCCATAGGCCACGCCGACAGTGATGGTCACGCGCAGTTGGCGGTCGGACAAGGTCCAGTTTACAACGTTTTTCTCAAGAAACTGGCTGTTGGGGACAATCAACTCCTTGCCATCGGCACGCCGGATGAGGGTGCTGCGCGCCCCCACCTGCTGGACCACGCCGCGCTCACCCTCGACCTCCACAGTGTCCCCCAACTTCACCTTGCGCTCGATCAGGAGCATGATGCCGCTGATGAAATTATTGATGAGATTTTGTGCCCCGAAGCCGACACCGATGGCCAGGGCGCCGCCGAGGAAGGCAAATGCCGTGAATGGGATCTTGGTCATGTTCAAGGCCATGATCACGACGGTGCCGGCCAGGAATATGTACGCCATCCGTTCCACCAGCAGGGTGCGGCTTGCGTCCACCCGCAGTTGATTGGCCAGGCGGCGGCTGATCCAACGGGCCACCAGACGCGAAATCCACAATCCCAGGGCCAGTGTCAAAAGCACGCGGAGTACCTTGCCTGCCGTGACGCTGCGTTTGCCGGCGATGGTCCGTCCTTCGACCACAATTTCGTCCGAGTAACTGGCCAGTTCGAAATCCCATACGGCAGAAAAGCCTGAGGAAAGACCCGTTTTGATCTGCCGCAGGCGCTCGCTCCAGGTGGCCTGCTCCTGGGTGTGTTTGACATCCTCGAGGAACCATTCGACCAGCAGCATGGTCTGGCGCAACGTGGCCTCCATGCGCGTGAACTCACGGTCCTGCTCCTTGTAGGCCATCAAAACATCCTGTGCCAACTGGCGATCGCCCATGCCAGGTTTCCAACCCTCCAATGCGGCTTCCTGTTGTTCCAGCAACGATTGGAGGCTGTTGCGCCGGTTGGTTATGTTCACCTCCCAACTCCGAGCCCTTTCCAGTTGCTGTTTCATGTCATGAATCACCTCCTGATTTTGTGTGGAGGATTCTTTATGCGTGGCATGACGGAATCGGCCCTCCCAAATTTGCTGCTCGGCATCGACTATGGCTAGTTGCCACTGAAGCAATTCCAGACGCACACCGACTCCTTCCTGGCAAATGCGCTGGGTATCAACTGTTTGCTGCAAGAGAGCGACCCGGGCCGAGGCCTCGTTGGTGCCCTTGTTTTGAGCGGCGACACCAACACCCTCGAGCGCCTTTTGGAGTTCTGCACGGGAATCACTGAGCTTGCGGGAGATGTCCTGCTCGGCAATCGTTGCGCTTTCCAGGTCGTTCAGAAGATCGCGACGCTGGCGCGTTAAAAGAGCGATCTGGGTGTCCTTGTCGGCTTCGGCCAATGTCCAGTTGGCGGAGGCAACACTCAGCTTGCGGATCAGAAAGGCATGGTTTTGCTCAAGTAGCGCCTTTTTCTCATTATTCAACTGACGCGCAATCTGATCTCCCCCCAGCCAGGCCTGCCGAATGCGCAAGCGCCACTGGTATTGGGTCTGATCCTCGTGCAGTGCGAGGGCAGTCGCCGTATCTCGGGCCTCCTCTGCCTGTTCGGCGATCCGCCTCAAGGACTTTTCGGCCGCCATTATGCCGGTACGGTGCTCCTCGATACGTCCCAGGAGCAGGGACTGCTCCTCGCCCAACACCTTCTGTTGACCTTCAAGCACCCGAATTTGTTTCCGCAAATCATCGATCAGGGATAATGGATACGGGGGTGGATCAGAAAAGCCCTGCCAGGATTCAGCCTCCACTTTGAGTTGCTGAAGGGTCTGTCGCAGTTCACGCAAACGCTTGAGATGGTTCAATTGCTGCTCATAGGAACGGACCAGGTTGCTGGCCATCCAATGACGTTCTGCCATGACCAGGGCGTGGGCTCCTTCAGATTTCTCCGTTAACGAGGCTTTTGTTACCACCCCCAGGAGGGTCTGCGCCTCTTCCAGTTTCTTCTGCAAATCCGACTCGGCAGATGCAATGGAGGCTTCGTCAGGCAAAAAGGAGGCAGCGACGGATTCCCTGGTGTCTTTGGGCACCAAAGCAGTACCGGGGACAGCCATCACCAGGGTGGTCACAAGAAACCACGCACTGGCAACCCAGACTGTCCACCCCAGCGTCAAACGTTTCTTCATGCGGAAAGCTCTCATTTTCAGGGCCATGGACCTGATCTGCACCAGGAGCCAAAGGCCCATCCCGCCGTTGGTCTCATGTCACTGCTTGCAGATGATGACCATGATACCCGATACCCTTGACCAATGCCAGCAACTACGCATCGTTCGATCCACTCCCGTCGCCGGTCGTTCCTGGGGCGTCGGATCGGAAGTGAGGAATTGGAACCCGGTTCCGGGTTTGGCTGAGGATGCATCCAATGAACGGCCTTGAAACACTCGAGGAATTCGAACGTCGGACGAAACGAATGGTATAAGGGAATAATTTGAGGTGGTGCCCGCGACAGGATTTGAACCTGTACGTCGTTAAACACTAGAACCTGAATCTAGCGCGTCTGCCAATTCCGCCACGCGGGCATTGTTGCTAATGAAGCACTTGCGACTGAGGCATCCTTCACTCACCTGCTATGTGCTGGTTTTGTGCTGGAAACGGGTCTTTCAACACGCTCCACTGACACCACGACGACCGCAGTAGCTCATCAACGCCCCGCACACTACCCGAAAGGGGGAGCCTAACGCAAGTGTCAAATTCCTGGTTTCTGCCGACATTATTTATGCCCTTGTCCACCGCATTGAACCGCCAGTCATCCCCCTGTGTTGCCTACCCCCCCTCCAGAAATGGCTCTGGGTCCAGGCGACTCGGCGGTGGGAAGACTGTGACTTCAGTCTCTCAGGATTTGGATGATCCGATGCATCAATAATTTGGGAAGGATTATCTGACACGTGGTCCATCCCGTGGCCTCGTTTTCC
>CAZIDG010000210.1:0-3212 GCA_964538065.1 uncultured Verrucomicrobiota bacterium | reverse complement strand
AGGATTGGACGGTTCGAGCAGGCTCAGGGGGGGACACTGTTTCTTGACGAGGTGGGGGATTTACACCCAACTACCCAGTCCAAACTGCTGCGAGTTCTTCAGGAGCGCGTTATCCAGAGGTTGGGAGGGGATGCAACGATTCCAGTGGATGTCCGCATTCTTGCCGCGACACACCGCGATCTTGAGGCCGCCATCCAGGAACGCGAGTTCCGTGAAGACCTCTATTACCGGCTTAGTGTGGTTACTTTGACTGTCCCCCCCTTGTGTGAACGCAGTGAGGATATACCTGACCTGGTACGTTTCTTCCTGCGCAAGTATGCCTCAGACATGGGTATGGTCGAACCGGCCATTCAAAATGATGCATTGGTGTTCTTAAAGGCCCAGCCATGGCCTGGTAATGTGCGTGAGTTGGAAAATGTCATTCGCCAGGTCCTCTTGTTGGCTCGTCCTTTTGCCATTGGCCTGGAGCATGTGCGCGAAGCGCTCAAGCGCCCGCGTAAAAACCGGGCGGACCTTTTCCCAGGATACACTGAATACATCGGTGAATTACTCGACCAGGTCCAAAGTGGCGAAATCCAGAATGCACGCGATCGCCTTATCGAAGAGCTCGAACCTGAACTGTTTACGCAAGCCATAGCCCGTGCGCAGGGCAATCAGGCGCGTGCGGCCCGTTGGTTGGGGATCACACGTCTTAAAATGAGGGAAACACTTGCGCGTCTTGGCTTGCATCCTCGGCAAGGCGGAGGTGACGATGCTTCCCGACTGGGGTGACCAGTTTTCGTCAAAAACTGCCGTTTTTTAAACGAAAGGCCTGTGACGAGGCGCGGGCGTGATGCCAGTGGGTGTTTCCAACCTTGAAGAATGCCAGAAAACCACCTAGGTTTCAGTGCGTGATTGCGTTAATCGATTATGAATCTGGCAACCTTCGCAGCGTGGAAAAGGCGCTGCGAAAGGTCGGTGCCGATGTGCAATTAGTCAAAGGGGCGGATGGATTGGCACGGTTTGATGCCATGGTCTTGCCCGGAGTGGGGGCATTCGATGATTGCATTACAGCCTTGCAGCGACAGGAGTTGCATGCCCCGATAAGGGCATTCATTGCCTCCGGAAAACCGTTCCTTGGGATCTGTGTTGGCTATCAAGCCTTGTTCAATAAAAGCGAGGAATTCAACAGCCGTGCTTCCGGCCTGGGCGTCTTCGAAGGCACCGTCGTGCGTTTTAATGAGAAGCCGGGGCTAAAAATACCCCAGATCGGTTGGAACCAAATCCAAATGAACCGACGGGATTGCCCACTCTATGAAGGGGTCAATGACGGGGCATATGTCTATTTTGTGCATAGTTACTATCCGCGTCCGAAGGATGATTCGATCGTGGCGACGACAACTCACTATGGCAATGATTTTGCCTCGTCGGTGTGGAAGGGAAATGTGTTTGCCACTCAGTTTCACCCGGAGAAAAGCCAGGAGGTGGGCTTGCGCATCTTGAAGAATTTTGTCGCGCTGAAAAAAATAAAAACATCCGCCGCTAAATAAAGAATTATCCAGCGGCGGATGGTCTGGGAACAGACGTGCGATACGAAATTATACGGTCATCAATTCTTTTTCCTTGAGGGCCAGCAACTGCTCGATCTTGGCAATGGTATCATCCGTCAGTTTTTGGACGTCCTTCTCGGCTTCCTTCATGTCGTCCTCGGTGATCTTTGAGGCCTTGGCCTCCTTTTTCAACTGTTCAATCGCATCGCGGCGAATATGCCGGATCGACACGCGACCATCTTCGGCCAGCTTATGGACCACCTTCGTCAATTCTTGACGACGTTCCTGGCTCAGTTCAGGCATGACCAGCCGAATGACCTTTTTATCGATGGCAGGATTAATCCCGAGGTTGCTCTTTTGAATGGCCTTTTCGATGGGGTGTAATGTGCCAACATCCCAGGGAGTAATGACGATCACGCGGGGTTCAGGCGTGGTAATCCCCGCCAGTTCGCGAATGCGCATCTGGGC
Organism: uncultured Verrucomicrobiota bacterium; assembly: GCA_964538065.1. GTDB lineage: Bacteria > Verrucomicrobiota > Verrucomicrobiia > Limisphaerales > UBA1319. The sequence goes on along the minus strand of CAZIDG010000210.1, from coordinate 1,215 downwards.
GCCATAGACCTCCACCATGATGCCTTCAACCAGGGCAGGGGAGGCTTTACTGGTGCGAACACCGCCAAAATCGCGCTGAATGACGTCCAGCGTTTTGGTCATTTTCTCCTCGGCTCCAAGCAATACGTCGTCGATGATCATAACTTCTTAAGTTTAGGCAATATTGGAAGGATTGTAAAGAGCGGAATAGCTGTTTCCGGGGTGCCTTACGAGTGCACAAGCGTTCCCACCGGTTCGCCCATGACCACCCGTTTCAAATTACCTGCCGTGAAAACATCAAACACGATAATGGGCATCTTGTTGTCCATGCAAAGTGAAAAAGCGGTCGCATCCATCACTTTGAGCTGCATTTGAAGCGCCTCCAGATAGGTGATTTTCTCGAAGCGCTTGGCTTTGGGATTCTTCTTGGGATCACTATCATATACCCCGTCCACTTTGGTCGCTTTGAGAATGACTTCGGCGCCGATTTCATTGGCCCTCAGGGCGGCTGCCGTATCGGTTGAAAAGTAAGGATTGCCTGTGCCGCCGCCGAAAATGACCACCCGACCCTTTTCCAAATGGCGCACAGCACGTCGGCGAATGAAGGATTCCGCCACTTGAGACATGGTAATGGCGCTTTGGACGCGTGTAGCAACCCCTTGCTTCTCAAGGGCATCCTGAAGGGCTAGTGCATTGATGACGGTCGCCAGCATGCCCATATAATCGCCAGTGGCCCGCTCAATGCCTTGAGTGCTGCCCTGTGCTCCGCGAAAAATATTGCCGCCTCCGATGACGATGACAACCTCAACACCAAGTTGGCGAACTTCTCGTATCTGACTGGCCATGTCCCGGATGACTTCCGGATTGATGCCGATGCCAGTGGGGCCCCCCAGGGCTTCGCCGCTGAGTTTGAGAAGAATTCGACGGTATTTTGGCCTAAGATTCGCTTTTGTGGGCATATAAAATGACGTCCTGAAACGGGCAACAAAATCAATTGAGTACGCGCCGCAACCCGCCAATCGCGGCTCCGTTAATGGCAACCCTATCCTGATCCAGCAGGATTCGACCGGCATGCGTCGTGGAAGGGCGCATCATGCGGGCTTTTTTGTAGCGAACACAGCGCCACCCGTCAATCGTGGGCTGATGTGTTTACAAAATGTGACCACGGACCTCAAGACAGGATGGGGCTGGAAAGACACTCAAACCGATTCCCTCACAATATCGACGCTCCATCGG
>CAZIDG010000209.1:0-3213 GCA_964538065.1 uncultured Verrucomicrobiota bacterium | reverse complement strand
CGCCGAGAAAGGCGATGGCGGCGACCATGAGGAGCAGCACGGTGATTTTGATATTGGATTTCATGATTAACAGCTAAAGAGTAGATGAAAAGGGCTGATAATAGAAGCTAAAAGCTGAGGAATCCGCTTAACAACCACGTCACGACGTAACCGTGACATGGAGCCAGGAGTTGGGAATTATAATTCCTTGATGATGCGGGCGGGGACTCCGCCGACGACGCAGTTGGGCGGAACGGGTTTATTGACCAGACTCATCGCCGCGATAACCGAGTTGTCACCTACGGTCACACCCTTGAGGATGATGGATCGGCTGCCAATCCATACATTGTCGCCGATGGAGACCGGCGCAGTTGGGCCGGAGCCTTGATGTCGCGTCAGAGGATTCATTTCATGGAAATCACAGTCGTAGATGGCCACAAGATCCCCAAGCAAGCAGCGATTTCCAATCGTGATGCGTTCATTGGCCACCACGGAAATGTTGTTACTGAAGTGATTGTTGTCGCCCACCGTGATCATTGAATCGGGACACCGGTCCTGGATCAAGATTTCGCCTGTACCCAGCCGAGGGGCAAGGTTGAACCCGAAGGCGTTGTTCTTTCCGATATGTAAAGTACCGAATCCACCACTGCGGACTGGCGAAAAAAACTGCGTGCCAGCGCCGATTTCGAGCGACCGATGGGCTCCTTTTTCAAGGAGCAAGAACCTATAAAAATACCAACATCTTAACAAGGCGTTATAGTATCCGCAACCACGTCTGGCTGCTTTATTCAGGAACATAGGCCGGCACTTGCAATCCGAACCGCTTCGCACACATGTTGCATTTGCTCCGGAGTCATATGGGGTCCCATGGGAAGGCTGAGGACGGTATCCGCCGAGGCCTCGGCCAGCGGAAAAGTACCCTTGGGGATACCCATGCCAGCGTAGGCGCCGGACAGGTGAGGGGGTATGGGGTAATGAATGAGAGTGCCAACACCCGCTCCGGTCAAGGCCTTTTGCAGTTGATCGCGCCGGGGGTGGCGGACCACGAACAGGTGCCAGACAGGCTCTGCCCAAGAAGGGACAAAAGGCAGGATCAAACCAGGCACATTGGAAAGCGATTCCAGGTAATGACGGGCCACTTTGACACGGCGCTGATTCCAATCGTCCAACTTGGGCAATTTTACCCGGAGAAATGCCGCCTGGAGCTCATCCAGACGGGAATTGAACCCCTGAACCTCGTTGTGGTATTTGATTCGGGAGCCATAATTGCGCAACACGCGCACCTTGTCCGCAAGTTCAGGATCATTCGTGGTGATGGCTCCAGCGTCCCCAAAGGCGCCGAGGTTTTTGCCGGGATAAAAACTGTGACCGGCTGCATGGCCAAGACTGCCTGTGCGTCGTCCTTTGTAACGGGCACCTTGCGACTGCGCGTTATCCTCCACCACCTTCAAGTTGTGCCGCTGAGCGATGGCCATGATGGCGTCCATATCAGCGGGCTGTCCGTACAAGTGGACGGGCATGATGGCCTTGGTGCGCGGGGTGATGGCGGCTTCGATACGCGTGGGATCCAAATTGAAAGTTGCGGGATCGGGTTCCGCACCCACCGGCGTCGCGCCGGCATAGGAGACGGCCAGCCAGGTGGCGATATAGGTGTTGGAAGGCACAATCACCTCGTCGCCGGGGCCAATGCCATAAGCGCGCAGGATCAGGTGCAACGCGTCGAGGCAGTTGCCGACGCCCACGCAAAAGCGGGTCTCGCAATAAGCCGCATACTCGCTCTCGAAAGCTTCGACCTCACGGCCCAGCACGTACCAGGCGGATTCCATGAACCGCTGGCAGGCGGCCTCCAACTGAGGCTTCAACTCGGCGTAAGGCGCTTTAAAATCAAGAAAAGGAACGTTCATTTGTGGAGGGCGGAGACTGCCGCCAGATATTCGGAATAATCGCGATAATAATCGTTGGCATCGTAAAACTCCGATGCGAGAGCCAGACAAACCGAACCGGATGAGAAATTATCCATTTCACGCCAGATCATGGGAGGGATGTAGATGCCATGATAGGACCGGTTCAGGTGGACGCGCTGTTTTTCTTTGCCGTCATACAAAACCACATCAAAACTGCCGGACATGGCAATGAGGAATTGATGGCAGGTCTTCAGGGCATGTCCGCCGCGATCCGCGCCACCCGGAACGTCATAGAGATAGAACACGCGCTTGATGGCAAAAGGGATGTGGCGGTCGCTCTCGATGAAAGTGAGGTTGCCACGAGGATCATTGATCTTCGGCAAATTGACTATTTTGCAGTCGTTAATTGTCATAAGGCAACAATCTCGATATCAGTGTTTCGTCGATACACCTGGCCGCAGGTGCATGAAATGTCAACTGTTTCAAAGGATGGCAGTTTGTTTCCGCACCTGCAAACCCATCCTGCCTGGCGCGCTGGATTGCCGCGGACCAGGGCAAATGCCGGCACGTTTTTTGTCACCACGGCTCCAGCCCCGACCATGGCCCACTTGCCAATGGAAATGCCCGGAAGAATGGTGGCGTTGGCCCCGATGGTGCAGCCCTGTTTTAAAGTGGTGATGGGAAACCTTGAGGGATATATTTTGCTCCGCGGGCGAATGTCGTTCGTGAAGGTGGCGTTGGGGCCAATGAAGCAATCATCCTCAATTCGCAGGCCATCCCATAATTGAACGCCGCATTTAATTGTCACCCGGTTTCCCACGACAACGTCGTTTTCGATAAAAACACCATCGCAAATATTGCACTCACTGCCCACAACGGCTTTGGGCAGGATATGGACGAAGGCCCACACGCGGGTTTTGTCGCCTATTGAAGCCCCCGGCTCAATGATTGCGTTTGGATGGACAAAGTATCCCATAACCAGAGGGAAATGTTATTCAAGCGATTTGGAAAATGCCAGCGAAAAGGCCCACTTGCGCAAAGGCTTTGGCAACCGATCCGGTCCTGTAATACGGATAAGAAGACGCAGACAGTAGATGCCTGATACTCCAGCCAGTATCAATCCGACTATGGAGGCCCAGAGGGGGCGCAGAAAGAGGCTTGCTGCAAAGGCGGCAAAGACGCAACCTAGACTGAAGCCCATCCATTTGAGATTGGCCAATGACCAGTTGAAGTTGATCAAATGACGAGCCAAACCATAGTTTAGCAGACAACCATACACATACATCAGGAAGAACGCGACACCTGTGCCAACCAGGCCAAACCGTCCCAC
>CAZIDG010000208.1:0-3219 GCA_964538065.1 uncultured Verrucomicrobiota bacterium | reverse complement strand
GGGGGATAAAAAAGGGGCTTGCATTAGGCAATGCAAGGTATATTGTAATGCAAGGTAGTAAGCCTTGCGCCCCTCGTGTATGACCGATTTTATCGACAACTGGACCGTTCAGGTCAAAAAGGGCCTGCTGGAGCTGTGCATCCTCAATGCCCTGGCTGACAAGGAACGCTATGGTTATGAACTGGTCAAGTCCCTGCTGGCCGTCCCCGGGCTGGGCGTGACGGAAGGGACGCTCTACCCGCTGTTGTCGCGCCTGCGGGTGGCGGGCTTGCTGAGCACACGGCTGGAGGAATCGCCGGAGGGCCCCGCCCGCAAATACTACGCCCTGACCCCTGAAGGGCGCAAAACCATGGTGGCAATGAATGATTATTTGGGCTTGCTCATGGATGGAGTGAAACATCTGAGCGAGCCAGGGAGGTAATATGACTCAATGGACACCCACAGCACGCCAGGAATTCGAGGATTACTGCCAGCGCATGCGCGAATCCCTCTCCGGATCCGGCGCCGATCCCCTTGAAGTAATTGATGATCTGAAGCGGCATGTGGATGCCGAGATCGCGTCGAGGCAGCTTAAGCTGGTGACGGAACAGGACGTTCGATCCCTCGTGGCCGGGATGGGGGCGCCGCCTGTCATTCCTCCGCCATCGCCCACGCCGGCCCCGCCTCACCAGTCCCGCAGTGCCCGGATTGTCTCCACGGGCGGGAGCATGTTGCTCCTGTTCATCGGCGTGCTCCTGCCTGCGGGTGTGCTGGGTTTCGAGTTTTGCACCCATTTTTGCGGCGAGGTGCTTTTCGATCCGATCCCCAGCTATTGGCACCTGCTCATGGTGGCTTTGGTGCCGGTGGGGAATCTCCTTGTCTGGCAGGCCTTGAGGCGGGAGGAACTCCAGAAGGCAGGTCGACTTGCGTTTTTCAATGCCCTCGCCCTCGGGGTGGGGATCATTTACTCGATCATCTTTCTGCCACTGGCCATACCGGGCATGATAGCGGTAATATTCTATGGCCTCGGATTTCTACCCCTAACGCCGTACCTGGCGCTGACGGCCACGCTCATTCTGCGCCGACAACTGCGGCGGCGCCTGGCAGCTCAAAATCTCAGCATGCGTGCCTGGCGCGGGTTATTGGCCGCCCTGGCGTTGCTGGTCGTGGCAGAGTTCCAGGAGGGCGTCAACATCATCGGCAAATCGATGGCGGTCTCCAGCGATCCGGCAAGCGAGGTACGAGGGGTGAAGTTATTGCGGGCCATCGGCAGTGAAAAATACCTGCTCCGGGATTGTTATCCGCGCCCTGCCCGTTTCTTCGATCTCAGCCGGGTTCTCCTGTCGGAGAACCCGGTGGAGTCTGCCGAGGAGGCGCGAACCATTTATTTCCGCGTCATAGGCAGGTCGTTCAATGCGGCGCCACCGCCCAGATCTTTCGCCATCGGGGGGCATTGGAGCCTGTTCCAAGAGGATTTCTTCTGGTGGGAGGATTCGGGTCTGGGCGGCGAAAGTGTTGCGGGCAAGGTCAAGGGACTCTCCATGAAGAGCTCCCGCCTGGATGGCGTGGTGCAGCCCGATGATGCCTGCGCCTACATGGAATGGACGATGGAGTTCAACAACCAGTCCCGGGTTCAACGCGAGGCGAGGGCGGTGGTTGTGCTGCCGCCGGGAGGGGTTGTGTCGCGATTAACGCTGTGGGTGAACGGGGAGGAACGCGAGGCCGCGTTTGCCGGGCGCAGCCAGGTCCGCGAGGCCTATAAAAAGGTGGCCATCGTCCAGCGGCGGGATCCGGTATTGGTCACAACCTGCGGGCCCGACCGCGTCCTGGTGCAGTGTTTTCCGGTGCCACCGCAGGGTGGGACCATGAAGATCCGCCTGGGGATCACCGCCCCGATTGCGCTCAACGATGCCTCCACCGGGGTGCTTCGCTGGCCCATGGTGGTCGAACGCAATTACAACATCCCTCAAGAATTGAAACATCACATCTGGCTGGATTCGCCCCAGGGAATCCGTTGCGAGATGCCGGGCCTGCAAAACAACCGGGAGGATGGCACAGGCCTGCACGGAGAGGTCAAGGATGCCGACCTCCTGCGAACGGCCTCGTGCATCACGGTCCACCGCGATGCCCGGAGGACGCGCATGGTGACCTCGAGCCCGGCGGTGCTGCAGAGCATCCGCACGGTCGTGCCGGATGCTCCGGACCACATCACCATGGTGATCGATGGTTCACACGAGATGCAGGCGCATGCCGCGGAGCTGGCCCGGGCCTGGGAGGCGCTGCCCGCCAGCGTGCCGGTGGATGTGGTCCTGGCGTCCGACTCGGTGCAAATTCTCGCGACCAACATCCTCCGTGGCGATGCGGCTGCGTGGCAACGGTTGAACGGGCAGCTCGGCGGGTCGGCATTTGTCGGAGGGCAGGACAACCTTCCTGCGCTGACCAGTGCCTGGGACCTGGCGGCAGGACATGCCCGGGGGATGATGGTCTGGGTGCATGGACCGCAGCCTCTGCAATTAAGCGACATCGAAAGCCTGCGCCAGCGTTTTGACCGTCATGCAGGCTGGCCGCGGCTTGTGGATGTTCAATCCGTGCCGGGCCCGAACTGCCTGATCGGGAAGCTCGATGGGTTCAACGAAATCTCCATGGGCGCCTGCGGCGGGGACCTGGTTCAATCGCTCGCGTCGGTATTCAAACGGTGGAATGGACAACCCCAGTGGACCATTGTCCGGGAACGGCTCGATGGCCCGACGCCTGAGGCCTCCGCGGACCTGCCCAAGGCCGGCAAACACGTGGCGCGGCTGTGGGCCCTGGGCGAAATCCGCCGGCTGGCACAGGAACGCCAGACGGCCGCAGCCATCAGCATGGCGGCGCAGTATCAACTGGTGACGCCCCTGAGCGGGGCCGTGGTGCTCGAAAATCAGCAGCAATATGCCGACTCGGGCCTCAAACCGGTGGACCCGGCCACCGTGCCAACCATACCCGAACCGTCCACGTGGATCCTGCTGATCCTGGGTGCGATCTGCCTGGTTTGGCAGGTCCGACGCAATGGGCGGCGACAACACGCCTGACGTGTCACATGCGTTTCCGGATGTCCCTCCCCTACAGGTCGGGAGGGGCGGGGGGCGGTTACCCGGGGCTCCGCGTGCCCGGCGCAAGCTCCACCCCGGGCTGTAACATTCCGGCCTTTCAGGCCGAGGACAGGACGTTCCTCCTTGCCACCATTTTAAGAACCACAGATTT
>CAZIDG010000207.1:2135-3443 GCA_964538065.1 uncultured Verrucomicrobiota bacterium | reverse complement strand
CGACCTTTGTGCCGGCCTGGCTCGTCATGGTGATCCTGCTGCTCGTCTTTTCGGCGTCGATGTCCAGCCTTTCCTCGCTGGTGCTGGTTTCCAGTTCGGCCATTGCCATTGACATCTTCCGGGCCCTCCGGGGCGAGAAGGCCTCCCAGAAACAGTGCATGACGCTCATGCGCGTCCTGTGCGGCGTGTTCGTGCTGCTGTCGCTGTGGATTGCGCGCAGCAAGGTGGATGTGATCGTGAACCTGATGGTGGTCGCCTGGGGCACGCTGGCGGGCGCCTTCCTCGGGCCCTATCTCTACGGGCTTTTCTGGCGGCGGACCACCCGGGCCGGCGCCCTGGCGGGCATGATCTCGGGCGTGGTCATTTCGGTGGCGCTCCTCTACCTGTGGGGCAGCGCCAACATCCCGGTCTCCGGGGCGGTGGCCATGATCGTGCCGTTGATCGTGGTGCCCGTGGTGAGCCTGATGACCCAGCCCCTGCCCCAAACGCTGGTGCAAAAGGCGTTTGGCGACATTGAACGGGTGGAAAAACCGGTGGCCGAAAAAACGGCCGTTTGACCGGACCATGCCCATGCCAGAGCGTGACGAGAAACCGCTGCCCAGGCTCAGGATGGCCGCTCCGGAGACCCCGGAGGAGCTGGTCCGGCGGCTGGAGCATGAAGAGCGGGCCCGGTCCCTCCAGCGGGAGGATCTCCTGGGCGGGGGCCTGGCCCCGTTTCGCGTGGGTTCGGTGCCCTATTTAAACGCCGCGCCGCTGGTCCGCGGCATTGAAGACCAGGTGATCCGCAGGGTGCCGGCCGAACTGGCGCGCCTCCTGGCCGCGGACCAGCTGGACGCCGCCCTGGTGAGCCTGGCCGAGGTGGTGCTGCAGGACCGTTACGACGTGCTCGATGGCATCGGCGTGTGCAGCCTGGGGGAGGTGCAGAGCGTGCTGTTGCTGCACCGGCAGCCGCTCAGGGAAATCCGGGAGGTCCATTGCGATCCGGCCTCGATATCCGGGTTCAACCTCTTGCGGGTCCTCCTGGCGGAGCAGGGGATCCGCCCGGAGTTCAAGCCCCTGGTGCGGGAGGGAGCCGCGCCGCTGCCGGACAACGTGCTGCTCATCGGCGACCCGGCGCTGGATTATTTCACGGGCCCCCACAGCCATGAGGTCTTCGACCTGGGGGCGGCGTGGTTTGAGATGACCAACCTGCCTTTCACCTTTGCCGTGTGGGCGCTGCGCCGCGGCGTGGAGAACGCCGCCCTGCGCCGCCAGTTGCGCGAGGCGCGGGATTTTGGCCTGGACACGATCGACTCGATCATCCGGGAC
>CAZIDG010000207.1:0-2125 GCA_964538065.1 uncultured Verrucomicrobiota bacterium | reverse complement strand
ATGGATTTCCGCCGGGACTATCTCTCCTGGCACATCCACTACCACGTGGGCGCGGACGAGAAGCGCGGCATTGCCGAATTTGTCCGCTTGTTAAACAGGCACGGCCTGGGCCCGGCAACGGGGCCGCATTTTGTCGCTTGACGTGCGGTTGCGGCTGGTATAGAGTGGTGCCAATGATGGTTGAAATGAATGCCCGACTGGCCCTGATGAATACGCTGCTGCTGTGCAGCGTGGCGGCCGGGTTTTAGCGTTCCAACCAGGAAATTTGCAACCCCACCGCCTTGACCGGCGATGGGGTTTTTTGCGTTATAAACTTATGAAGAACAATCGCATCATCATATTCGATACGACTCTCCGCGACGGGGAGCAGTGCCCAGGGGCGTCCATGAACCTCCGCCAGAAGCTCGAGGTGGCCCGCCAGCTGGCGCGCCTGCAGGTCGATGTGATCGAAGCCGGGTTCCCCGTCATCAGCGAGGGGGACTTCACGGCGGTGCAGACCATTGCCAGGGAAATCAAGGGCCCCGTCATTGCCGGTCTGGCCCGGTGCGTGCCCAAGGACATCGAGGCGGCGGCGGCGGCGGTCAAGCCCGCGGGCAAGCGCGGCCGCATCCATGTGTTTTTGGCGACCTCGAAGATCCACCGCGAGTTCAAGCTCGGCAAGCCGCAGGATGAGATTGTCCGCCTGGCCGTGGAGGGGGTGAAGCTCGCCCGCACCTTCGTTGACAATGTGGAGTTCTCCCCCGAGGACGGCTCGCGCACCGAGCCGGATTTCCTCGTGCGGGTCTGCAAGGCGGTGATCGCCGCCGGGGCCACCACCGTGAACATTCCCGACACGGTGGGCTGGGCCGTTCCCGAGCAGTTTGGCGCGCTCATCGGCCAGCTCTTCCGCGAGGTGCCGGAATTCCAGTCCGGCGCGGCGGTCATCAGCGTCCACTGCCACAATGACCTGGGCATGGCGGTGGCTAATTCGCTGGCGGCCATCCGCGCGGGCGCCCGGCAGGTCGAATGCACCGTCAACGGCATCGGCGAGCGGGCCGGCAATGCCGCGCTTGAGGAGCTCGTCATGGCCCTCAAAACCCGAAACGATTATTATGCCGGCTTTGAATGCGGCGTGAACACGCGTGAGATCGTCAAGTCCTCGCGCCTTGTTTCGCGCATGTGCAGCCTCGTGGTGCAGCGCAACAAGGCGATCGTGGGGGAGAACGCCTTCGCCCACGCCAGCGGCATCCACCAGGATGGCGTGCTCAAGAAGCGCGAGACCTACGAGATCATGGACCCCGAGGAGGTCGGCTGGGGCCAGACGGAACTGCCGCTCACCAAGCACAGCGGCCGTGCGGCGGTGGCCGCCCGGTTGAAGGTGCTCGGGTTCAAGCTGTCGGACGGGGACATCAACGCGATCTTCAACCGGTTCAAGGAAATCGGCGACAAGAAGAAGTTCGTGTATGACGACGATCTCACGGCCCTGGTCGGCGGCCACATCACGGATGTGCCGGAGACCTGGTCGCTCGATTACATCAGCGTCTCCACCGGCAACCAGCTCGTGCCCACGGCCACCGTGCGGCTCAAAAAGGCCGGCGCCCCCAAGGAGGCCGCCCTCTTCCAGGATGCCAGCATCGGAGACGGCCCGGTGGATGCGGCCCTCAAGGCCATTGACCGGCTCACCAGCACCAAGGGCAGGCTCATGGAGTACTCCCTGCGCGCGGTGTCCCAGGGCAAGGATGCGCTGGGCGAGGTCACCATCAAGGTCAATTTCGGCGACGGAAATCTCGTGCCCGGCAAGGGCGCCAGCACGGATGTGATCGAGGCCAGCGCCCGCGCCTACCTCAACGCCGTCAACCGCCGCCTCTGCGCGGGGGCCGAGCAGGCCCGGGTTCTCACCCCTCCCTGATGGGGCGTCGCCACTTTGCACGGAGGAACGGCCTTCGTGAACAACAACTTGCGCGGCGGGCGATCCCTGGCCGCGTGTTTCAAAACCGGTTCACAAGACTGGTGAAAAAACGAAATCCGGGGTTGGTTTATAGCCACCCCCGGATTTTGCATTTTACCGCTTTCTTAAAATTGTCTTTGAACGGCCTGCGGATTCCCGGAAGGCCCCCCCTGCGCAGGCACCAAACAAAAGGTGTGG
>CAZIDG010000206.1:0-3462 GCA_964538065.1 uncultured Verrucomicrobiota bacterium | reverse complement strand
TTCGGCTTCCAACTGATCGGGGCTCATGCGCAATTCCTGGCAGGCCTGAATATAGGATGATGCCGACCAAGCTTGAAAACACTTGCCCATCGGGCGGCCTGTGCGGCTGTGCATCCATTCATTGAACTCCCATTCCTGATTTTTACCGAGGCGATTCAATTGGGCCAATTTCAGCAATTCCCGGCACGCGACATCATACAGACCCAAACGGTGAATAAATCGCACCCACATGCCCCCAATAAAGGGCCAGATGCCCCCATTGTGATAATGCCCGGGCAAATTCAATAGATTCACCGTATAATAGGAACGCCAGTCAGGATCGCCGGATTGCACCGGTGGATATAGGTTGACCACAGGATAGGGGTCATTGACGCCAACACCCCACATGAATTTGAAGGCTGTGCGGGCACGTTCCACATCCAGCACATTTGCCAAAAAGGCCTGGATGTTCCCAAGAACGTCGCATCTCCAGTTAAATCCAAAAGGGGTGAGTTCCGCCAGCAAATAGCTCGCATCGCCGAGTGAAAACTGACGATCGCTGAAGTCCACTGCCATCGTGGTTGAGGAATGTTTGGTCGTTGGCCAAAAATCGGCCAGCAACTTGCCCCGAATCAGTTGGGAGCGGCGCAAATAGATGGGCGCCTCATCATATTTATTTCTAAGTTCCAGCATGCGCGCGTAAGAGACGTTTGCGCGATACCACAGCACTTCATCGTACAGGATGTGGTAACTTCGGGCAAAAAGGTCTGTCCAGTCTCCAGCCTCCGGGATTTCCAGAAGGCCATCATTGTTACTGTCCAGAGCCCCCAGCCAATTCATTACTTGCTGCAGGCGGTCTGCATATTCATCAAGCAAGTCGAGGGCCTGATGTTTGCGTACATAAAGATAAAAAGCAATGATGGCCCAGAGGCCGCTATCGATGGCGCAAATGCCTCCAACCCCGCCATATTCGGCAACCTGGCCATCAATGCGAACGTTGGCGGGGACCTGTCCGTTTGGTGCGAGGTGGTCAAACAGCGTGCGCAGAGTGGCTTTTTGCGCTTCGCGCACCTCAGGATCTGGTAAATCAATAGTGCCGGATATGGTGATTGCGCCGTCACGCGCCCAAACACTGCGGTAATTAATATCGGTGCCCGTGATCTCGTTGTCATCGAGCGAGCACGCGGTGAAGCCCAGAGGTGTGATGTTCTTCCGAATCGCGACCAATGCCTGTTGGTAGCCTGTGTTGATCAAATTCCGTTCTGCGGATGTCAGCGATCCCAGAGCCACATCGCTGAACAGCATGCGCAAGGTCGGATCCATCTCTTTGGCTAGAATACGGGATGCCTCAATCCCAAGCTTGGAAGAGGCGGGTAAAATGCCAAAATGGGCAAGCCCCTCCAGGACTCCGTCCGCCATCACTTTGGTGGCGTTATAAGTCGGCACTGGAACGACCGCCTCAATGAGCTCTGGCTGGGCATTCTCCACAATCAGGCCATGAATGCCTGGCAACAGGTACATGCTGCTGTCATTGCCGGTATCCCCTGCGACGAGGACATTTTCAAATGGGATTCTCATCCGTTCACATAGCCAGCGCAACGCTCCTCCCTTGGTGGAATTCTTGGGCAGCACATCCAAGTCACGTGCGCTGGAGTAAACAACACAAACCTCCAGCCCCGCATCAGCCAATCGTTTTTCCAGAGTCGAGAGAGTCTCTGGTGTGGCTTGATGTAGAAACCAACTCGATTTATAGGGATGCAAAAACTCGGGAGGTTGGCGCTTGACTCCAGGGAAACTCCCCACAATATCCTCAATTTTCCCCAAGTCCCATCCGGCGGCGAACAAACGATTAAACTCGCTAAATGCGCGTTTACGCCGTCCGTCATAAATCTGTGTGCCCACGCCGCCGATAATGTATTCGGGCCATGGCAAAGTACGCTCTGCCAGCAGGTCAATCACATTTTGGATAAATCGCCCGGTGGCGTAACAAAGCAGGGGGCGGTTGGTATGTGGCAAGGCTTCCCAGGCATTCTTAAACCGACGCGTTGCTTCAGGGTTGCCCAGCAAGGTGCCGTCCAGGTCAGAACAAAAAAGGCGTATGGTGGGGGTGCTCATAGGTATGCCATGCATTATTAATCGGAATCCCGCCAGGGATCCTCCCATTCACCATCATAAAACAGTGTTTTGCTGGTTTCCCGATGTTCCACCGCGGCGAGTAATTGGTGGGCGATTCCAGACCAAGTGAACAAGCTGCACATTTTGTGGGCTCCCATGCGGGCAAGCCGGGCGCGAAGTCTTGGATGCCGGAAGACTTTGACCATGGTGATGCCAAGATCCTCCTTGTCGAAAGGATCGGCAAATAGAGCATGGCGGCCAAAAGTAAGAGCCCGGCATAGGCCGCCATGGACGGTAACGACGGTGGGAGTACCACACGCCATGGCCTCAACGGCTGCCATGCCAAAGGGTTCGTAACGGCTGGAAAGAACAAAAACATCCGCAGCCCGGTAATAATCGGCTAGTTGATCGTCGGGAATAAACCCCAGAAAATGCACGCGATCCTGCAGATTTAGCCGGACAATCTGTTCTTTTAATTCGGCTAAAATGGTCGTCTCATTGCTGGTGAGGCATTCGCCACCGGCGGCGAGATATAGTGAGGCTTGTGGTTCTCGTTTCGCCACCAGTTCGAAACCCTCGATCAACAAATCGTAGCCCTTGTTGCGAGCCAGTCGGCCGACTGCCAGGACGATTTTTCCGCTAAGGCCCAATTGGTGGCGGATGCTCTGCTTGGATGCCTCGCTCACCGCATAAAAACGATTGTCATCATAGCCGGGAGGAATCATGCGACAGCGTCCGGCTGTCACATTGTAGTCCTTGACCAACAAATCCATCTGCTGAGGCGTCGTGGCGATCACCAGCTCTGCTGATTGATAGAGGATCTGTTCATGGTGAATCCTGTTGGCAAAATTATATTTTTTCTCAAATAACGCCTCGTTCTCTTGGTAATCCTTCTCCATTTGGCGCTTCTTCCAGATGCCCAGCGAATGAGGAGTGTGTACATGTAATGTCTGCAAACTTTCGCTGAGTCTTTGGCCGGCGATTCCCGCGTCCCAATAATGACTGTTTATGAATTGGTATTGCAGATGGTTTTTGTTGATAAAACGCAAGGCGTGTTCACTCCACTCCCCTAATTTTTTGTACAAATACTCTTTAGGAATAAAATCGTGCCCTGCACATGGTATGCGGATGATGCGAACCCGTTCAGTCACAGCCTCTAATTGTGCTTGATTTTCAAATTGACGGGTCCAGATGTCCACTTCATAGCCGAGTTGAGCGAGCTTCTTGGAAAGTTCGAGCACGTAAACCACCTGCCCCCCCGTATCTGCTGCACCTAACGGTGGTTGGGCTGCCACGTAACCATGAGTTGAAACCATGGCAATGCGAGATAAATTGCTTTTGGAATTAAGAACATCTTCACTCATTAAT
>CAZIDG010000205.1:0-3506 GCA_964538065.1 uncultured Verrucomicrobiota bacterium | reverse complement strand
TAGTCCGATGATTTATCAATGCAACAAGAATATGTTGCGCAAAATAATATATTTTATTCTGCTTAATATCGTCATTTCCATGGTGTTTCAGGAATTGTAATAATAGCTTATTACAATAAGCGCATGGGTTTCTCCCGATGTGTCCGACCAATGGAATCAGGCTTAAATCCAAGGAGCGGTCGATTTTGGAAAGGGCGTCATTGCAACCACCTCAGGTATCGGTAGGCGTTTCGTCCCAGTTGTTTCCGGGTGCACGGCCACAAAGCCAGTTCAAGGCGAAATGCCGCTCCATGGTGATGGAATTCACCTCGGACCATTCTTCAGCGGTCAAATCTCGATAGGCCTTCCCTTTGGCGGGGAAATCGCCGTCGATGCACTGTGGAATGGTCCCCGCTTCAGCGGCCTTGCCCGCCGAAAAACGCACAATGTCATCATAGGAATGAAATCCGGCCCTCGCCATTTCGTCAGACTTCGGGAAGTCATCGCCACGTTCAATCAACTGACGCGTGCGGCTTCGCCAATTCCAGAACTCAGCAGTATCACGCGCCTCGTCAATGTCTGTCTGGTTCCGAAGTTGAGCCGATTTAAGAAACCCAGGAAGATTATCGGAAGGAACCTGTTCAAGAATTTCATGGGAAGCGAGGGTATCGTAGGAAGGCATTTCCGGAATCAAGCCGAGAGCCCACATCAGAGCCTGGATCGTTTCGATCCGAAATGAGGCATCGATCTGCTGTTGCTCGGTCATGGTGACCAGCGTGCTCTGGGACAAAGTCTGTTCCTTGGGTGACATGTGCGTCCAGAGCCCTGCATCGCGCAGGGACTGCCAGTAATCATCGCGATGGGCTTCGGCCTGACGGACGAATTGTTTCAACTTGTCAGCGTCATATTGTTCAATTATCTGCGCCATTACGGGGCGTGGAGGCGCATGCAGGGCTGAAACAGCTACATATTTCAAAATGATCAACCGTCTGGCTGTGTCTTCCGCGGTTGGCCGGGTATTTCGCTTTTTGAACCACATGGAAAATAGTCCTAAGCATCGTATCCAATTTATGCAACACTATTATTATGCCCTGTCATGCCGTACCTCTCCCCACATCAACCGCCCCCAGTGGGAGCGTTGCATTTATGTTTTTTTCGAAGGTCAATCGAACGCGCCGGGAGTGCCACGCCCCCGGCGCGAGAGGGTCAGGCTTCGATGGGCACCCAGATTTCGGTCTTGAGGTTTTCGGGCTTGGTGCGTTCGGGGGTGTTGAGGTACACCTCGAAGCACGGCACATCCCGGAGTTGGTGTCCGCTGGCGGGAAGCCAGTTGCGGAAGATTTCCCGATAAGCGTTCTTGAGTCCCTGATGCGGGCCGCGATGCAGGAAGACGGCGTATTGGCCCGCCGCGATCTTGCCGGCCTGGACCTCCCCCTCGACCGGCACGGGGGCAGTCACCGTAATGCAGGCGTCGTAACGTAGTTTCTCGCTGTCCGTGATATCGGGGTCGTCATGGCTGACGCCGATGAACTGTGTGCCTGATTCGCGATCCACGAGGCGGTGCGAGTAGGCGAACTTGCAGACGGCCGACCAGGCTTCACATGCGGTCTGGGCATAGGGCCCGGTTTTGCGAACATAGACGACCGGAGTTTCAGGCCGGTCCACGATGCGTGGTTCCATGGAGCATTCCTTTTCAATAACAGGGTTGAAGGAAGCCGCCGGCGGGGTGAAGGCTGCACGAGTCAGCCGGAACGCGGTCGGGCTTTTGCCGAACCGCTTGAGAAACGCCTTGTTGAAGGCCGAGGGCGTCTCGTATCCGGCCGCCAGGGCGATGTCGGTCACCGGCCGTTCCGAGCACACCAGGTGCACGGCGGCGCGTTCCAACCGGAGGCGGCGGATGTATTGGAAAAGCGGTTCTCCCATGAAGGCCGCAAAGAGCCGATGGAAGTGGTAATGCGAGAAGCAGGCCACGCGGGCCAGTTCCGCCAGGGTGACGGGCCGGTCCAGGTTCTGTTCAAGATACCGCCGGACGCGTCCCATCCGCTCCTGGTAATCCTGGAGCGTGTTCAAGCGCGATCTCACCGTCTGCTTTTCCATAATCCGTGAGGGCATGCTAACGGTTCATGGCGCGGCCCGCTTGTCCGCGCTTGCGCATTGGTGGCTGAAAAGGAAGGCGCAAGGCCCGCCGCCTTCCATGGTGCCATGGGCGGTTACACGTTGAACTTGAAGTGGATCACTTCCCCGTCCTGAACCACGTACTCCTTGCCTTCCATGCGCACCTTGCCCCGTTCGCGCGCCACGGCGTAGGTGCCGCAGGTGACCAGTTCCTTCCACATGACGGTCTCGGCCTTGATGAATCCCCGGGCAAAATCGGTGTGAATGGTCCCGGCGGCCTGCACGGCGGTGTTCCCCGCATGAATGGTCCAGGCGCGCACTTCCTTGTCGTTGAACGTAAAGAAGGTGCGCAAGCCGAGCAGATGGTAGGCGGCATGGATGAGCGCATTTACGCCCGACTCGGTGACGCCCACGTCCTTGAGAAACTCCACCGCCTCCTCAGGTGACAGGTCGGCCAGGTCGCTTTCGAGACGGGCGCTGATGACCACGGTCTCGCAATCATGATGGGTGCGCGTGAATTCGCGCAGGCGGGCCACGTGGGGATTGGCATCGGGCTTGGCGAGGTCGTCCTCCTTCACGTTGGCCGCATACAGGACCGGCTTGTCGCTCAGCAGACAGAATTGTCGCAGGACGGCTTTCTCCTCGGGAGTGACCTTGAGCAGATTGGCGGGCTTGCCCTCGTTCAGCAAGGGTTCCAGGCGCTGCGCAAGCTCCAGCTCGGCTGCGGCCATCTTGTCGCCATGCTTGGCCTCCTTGGCCGCCTTCTCTTTTTTGCGCTGGACGGCCTCAAGATCGGAGATCACCAGCTCGGTGACCACCGTTTCGATGTCGCGGACCGGGTCCACGGCGCCGGGAACATGCGCAATATCCGGGTCTTCGAAACAGCGCACGACATGCACCAGGGCATCCACCTCGCGGATGTGGCTGAGGAATTTATTGCCGAGCCCCTCCCCCTTGCTGGCCCCTTTGACCAGGCCCGCAATATCCACAAACTCGACCAGCGCGGGGATGATATTGGTTTGATGCACGGCCTTGGCCAGCGCCGCGAGGCGTTCATCGGGCACAGCCACTGCGGCCACGTTGGGCTCGATGGTGCAAAAGGGATAATTCTCCGCCGCCGCCTTGTGCGTGCGGGTCACCGCGTTGAATAGTGTGGATTTGCCCACATTGGGCAAGCCAATGATGCCGGCTTTAAGCATGGTATACGTCTCCTTTTCTAACGCCCCCAGCCGCTGGAATTGGCCGCGGCAACACCCTGGACCCAAGCCCCCGCGGCGCGAACCTGGAGTCGATTCGCCGCGTGAGTGTCCAATGTCATGATGAATGAGGCGTCATGTGTCATACGTGTCTTCCCTCAGCCTGCCCGCCTCTGCGCCATCAGGCAAGCGGAAAGGCCATGCCTGCAAGGAATC
>CAZIDG010000204.1:0-3593 GCA_964538065.1 uncultured Verrucomicrobiota bacterium | reverse complement strand
TGGTAATGGCTTGAATTTCATACTGAATGAACTCAATCATGTCCTTGTCGCATGAGTATTTTCGATAAGATCTTTGGCAGGAAAAAACCCGTGGCCGCCCCCTCCCAAACACCATCAGCGCCGTCGCAGGCATCCGATCCCGCCAAGGATCCCAACATGATCAAAGTCTTCGATGCCTATGGCCGGGAAATGTACTTAACGCGCGAAGACTGGCGGACGAAAGTCCTTCCAGGAAGCATTGAGAATGGTTGGAACAATCCGGATCAGCTTTATGCGATCATCCTCCAATCCCTCGAGGATGGTTTTCGTCAGGATGTGTTGAAAGCCGCCAAACATCTTTTCAAAACGGATCCCCAACGGGTCCGCGCCACATGCCTTTGGGGCATTGTCCTGAAAGAGGAAGGCCGCCTGGATGAGGCCGAGCGGGTTTTCCACGACTATATCCAAAAGAACGGTGAAGACGGTGTCATTCTCACCAATCTCGCCAAAGTCCATGCAGAGCGCAAAGAGGATTCGAAGGTAAGCGAGATTCTCTGGCACGCCCTGGAACTGGACCCCAATCAGGAAAACGGCTTGGGATGGTATTGGGCCCTGGTCAGGGAAACAAACGGCGAAACGGCTGGCACGGAAGCATTACAGAGGATCGCCAGTCTGCCTGGAAGCTGGCGTGCCCAACTTTGGCTTGCACGGCAATCGCTCGAGTCGAAAAATCTGGAACAGGCATTGTCCCTTTACCAGCAAGCCCTGGCCCACGCGCCCAGGCCGGTCCCTGCGGCACTTTTGATGCAAATCAGCGGCGACCTGGGCAATCACGCTCATCTGCCTGAGATCTTGAATGTGGTCGAACCTCTCTTTGATGCTTCCCTTCATGGTGTGCAGGTCGGCAACAACCTCATTAAAGCCCATGTCGATTTGGGTCAATTCGACGCCGCTCAAAACATTCTCGACCATCTGTATGTGCAAAAGAGGCCCGACTGGGCTCCCACCCTCAAATACTGGGACACTGAAATCGCAAAGAGCAGGGTGGCGCTATCCAACGCCACGCCCATATCGCCTGCGAGCATGGGCATGGTCGGCATTGAGGGGCCCATTTGGCTCAAACCATCCTCTCCACCGACCGCGATCTTTCCTGTAAAATCGACGAAAACGCCTTCTGTTTGTATCCTGGGGGCCACCGTGGGGCTTGCCACCAACTCCAAACGCTCCGAAGTGCAGATGGCCGATGCGCCCGGCCGGATGAGCCGTGCTTTGCCGCTCTTTCTTGCCGAACAGGTGGACTTCAAGAGCCTGGCACACGTCCAAACCCTGTTTCCATGGATCGAGGGAGAACACCAGGCCTTTGTCATATCCAGCCAACCCTGGTCCCCAGAGGAAGTATCAACTTATGCCCGCCAGGGTTCTATCAAAAGCGATTATGTCGTCATTACCCATCTCCTCACCCAGCAGGATCCCTGGAAAATCGAACTGAGGCTTGTCAGAACGATCGATGCCAAGCTTCTGGCCAGCCTTGATGTTTCGTTCTCATGGGAACATCCGGAATACGCCATTCCTGATCTCGCCCGGCAATTGCTTTCCCTCCTGGCCCAGCATGCCGAGGTGGATATTGTCACACCACCCGCCGCATATCAGGTGCCGGAGGCATCCCTTTTTCCTCACTACTTGCTGCGCCTGGAGCAGTTGCTCGCCGTCCGGTGCGCCACCATGGACGGAGCCTCGTCCTCCTTGAACGGTGAGAGGGACATTGTCGATTGCAACCTGCTGCTGTGCCTCGATTGCCCCTCCAACGTGCCCGTCCGCATCCTCCTGGCTCAAACCTTGTTGACCCTCAAGACCGTCCGCCCTTTAATACCTTCCGAGTATAAGGATAAAATCATGCGTTTGCAGAAGGAAAAATCGCTAGCCGAACCCGCACACAGCATTCTCCAACGAATGTTCGATGAGGCATTGGGGGTATGAGCAAAATGTACTCAGGAACAAAAGGATCCGGTGAGCAGATCCCCAGTTTGGCCGGTGGTGTCGCCAAGGTGCCAGCCGCATGAGTGCGCCACGCAAAACCTCAGCCCCAAAGGGGCGAAACGTGAAAGCTCAGGGCCAGGAGCCCAATCCCGCCGCCGTGGGTCACGAAAGCCATAGCACGTCGAGCCCTGCTGGAGCGAAAGAAATGCCAAGCGGATGGCATCGCGTGCAACTAGGTGAAATCGGACGGTGGTTCGGCGGCGGAACTCCCAGCAAATCAAACTCAAACTTTTGGACAGATGGCGATATCCCTTGGGTGTCTCCGAAAGACATGAAAACCAGCCGGATTGCCGACGCTCAAGACCGCATCACTTCAGACGCAGTGGCAAATTCAGCAACCAGCCTGGTGGAGAAAGGTAGCGTGTTGGTCGTCGTCCGCAGTGGCATTTTGAAACACACCCTGCCGGTGGCTATCACAGAGCGAGAGGTTGCATTAAACCAAGATCTTAAAGCAGTGACGCCAAACGCGGGTATGCGAAGTGACTATCTCGCCTTGGCATTGAAGGCATTCGAGCGCGACATTCTGCGCACCTGTTGCAAGAGCGGCACGACAGTTCAGAACTTAGCAATGCCGGTGTTTCTCCGCTTCCAAATTCCTGTTGCCCCGGAAAAAGAACAGCTACGGATTGTGGCGGAGATTGAAAAGCAATTCACACGATTGGATGCTGGGGTGGCGTCACTACGGCGCGTGCAGACCAACCTCAAACGTTACCGCGCCGCCGTCCTCAAAGCCGCCTGCGAAGGCAAATTGGTCCCCACCGAAGCCGAACTCGCCAAAAAAGAAGGCCGCTCCTTCGAGTCCGGCGAAACACTCCTCCAGCGCATCCTCACCGAACGCCGTAATAAATGGACTGGCCGCGGCAAATACAAAGAACCTTCCGCCCCCGACACAACCAATTTGCCCAAATTGCCTGAAGGGTGGGCGTGGGTGTCCCCTGAGTGTCTATGCCAATTCGAAGATAATGCAATTTGTGCCGGTCCGTTTGGAACGATTTTTAAAGCCAAAGACTTTCGCCCTAGAGGAATCCCGATTATTTTCCTCCGTCATGTAGCCCCCGGTCACTATCTCACACACAAGCCAGGCTTCATGGACAAAGAGATATGGAATGAATTGTTTCAACCCTATTCGGTTTTTGGCGGTGAATTGTTGATAACGAAACTAGGTGAGCCTCCAGGAGTATGTGCAATTTACCCATTCGGGCTTGGACCTGCAATGGTCACGCCAGATGTCATCAAATTAGCGGTGAATCCAAAGGCGGTATTCCCATTGTATCTGATGCACTACTTCAATAGTGAAAATGCACGCAAGTTTGCCACTGGCGTTGCATTTGGCACCACCCGTCTGCGATTAACGATTCCTATATTCCGAAATATGCCCATCCCGTTGCCTCCGCTTGCAGAGCAAACGCGAATCGTGGCAGAAGTCGAGCGGCGCTTAAGCGTGGTGGAGGAGTTGGAGACGGTGGTATCGGCCAACCTCCAGCGCGCCACCCGCCTCCGGCAATCCATTATGCAAAAGGCGTTTTCAGGAGAACTTATATCATGAAACATGCCGAGGACGCAATTCTGTTCAGCAA
>CAZIDG010000203.1:0-3625 GCA_964538065.1 uncultured Verrucomicrobiota bacterium | reverse complement strand
AAATCCTGGGTCCGTAAAAAGACGTGTCGGTTCGAGTCCGACCACCGGCACCACTTCTCATAATACCCTCATTTTCAACAACATATATTCGCTGGCATTTGAATAACAAAAACAATGCATAACACTATTGCATAACCAAGCGACGACGTTTCAACGTGAGAAATGGACCCCAATTTTCTGACCAAAAGGCCTGTAAGGTTTTTCGGGTTCCGCAGGGCGCGAGAGAACAGTGGCACTATGAGTCAGACAAAGAGGAAGCGACTCACGGGGACTTTCAAGGTGACCGTGGCGGCGCTGCGCGAGGGCAAGGCCCTCAACGAGCCTCCCATGGCGGGGGAATCTGGTCCAGTTTTGCGACTCCCGTCCAAATCGGCAAAATTGCCGATATATTGACATTAGGAGTGCATATTCCTAAACGACAGCATTACCTCACAAACATCTTTGTCGCCCATTCTCCCACCGTCACAGGAGCCCCGTCATCCTTCACCACACCTGAGGTCGCTGGTCTGAAGAGGCTTGTCAGGATGATGGCACGTTCTTTTTCATCGAGCTTGGCTTCGGACTTCATCAATGCAAGATAGGTTTCGACCATTGTCATGCGTTCCTTGGCATCAGTCCCTAAATGAACGTTGCTCAAAAACATCCGCATCACCACGCGGAGGATCCAAATAGCGGCAAGCCCCACCGTGACAAGTGTCGCCACATGCCAGTATTCAGGATGCCACTTTGAAGGATCCGGCACCGGGATGGAGGGATCCAATGCCCAGTGACATATAGAAATTCCAGCCCATACAAATACTGATAGAAGCGCCAAAAACACCCCTCCCCAATATCGGCCAAGATTTTTGTGGTGATTTGCTTTCTTCTCCCAATACGTCACAGGTGCCTCAAGAGCGAGTTTGGTGTCGTAAGTAGCCTTCAGTTGATCCCATTCCTTTTTTGCGGCATCAATGACCTGCTTATGCTCTGTTTCCAGATCGGCCGTTTTGCTTTTGGCATCTTCGCATGCCTTCGCCAGGTCTTCGATAAGCCCGTTTTGTTTCTGTTTTTGCTCCGCAAAAACACGCTCTGAATCGCTTCTATATTGTTGCAGCGCTGTCGTCAGCGCTTCGACAGTATCGATGGTTCCCCGCTCGAAACCATGTGCCAGCATCGCTCCTCTCAATCCTTGTATCGTTGCTGGCATAGCATCCAATCGCATCAAATATCCAGCAAATCCAACAGCCTCCCCAATCTGTTGATTCGCCACCAGTGCGTTGATTGTGTCACCAGCTAGTGACTTGGAGTAGATCAGTGTGTTTTTGCCATAGGAGTTATTAAAGGTATCGATTATGGCACTTCTGGTTCCTTGTGTGGCAGGGGCATTTTCAGGGTGGCTCGAAATTGTGGCTATAAGCGAACCTGTATTTCGTTCAAATTCATCCCATCGACTGCGCACTTTGTGATTCAGCTCGCGCTCACTTACAAAGCTACAGATCTGGCAATAGAATTTTCTTTCCGCGTTTAACCATTCCACCATTTCCTGCGGAGACGTAAACTCTTTTATCCCATTTCCAGGTCCGAGTGTTACCTTAATGACAGTTTTATCCATGTTATTGAGTTATGTTTGAACCACCCGATTATTGAGCCAACGACCATACCCCCCTCCCAACTACGAACTCCCAACTACGCACCACGCACCAAGAACCAAAAAACTACCCCCTGCTTCTACCTTCGCCCCGTCCCTTTGATCCGCCGAAACGCCCCGTAGATCGGGTAGAGCTTGGCCACTTCTTCAACACGGAATTCCATCACAGGATAGAGCGGATTGTAAGACGTGAGTTTGATGGACTTCCTGTCCGACGACCAGTGAAAGAGCTTGAAGAAAACCGATCCATCCACCATCTTCACCAGCACCAGGTCGCCATTCTGCGGCTCCACGTTCGGCATCGCGATCACATAATCCCCTGCCTCATACTTGGGAACCATCGAGTCGCCTTCGAGCTGAATCCAGAAACAGTTTGGATCCTTGCAATCCGTGGGGATCCGCTCGTCGATCTGAGAGCATAAATCCTGAAAATCATGCAGGTCGCTGCCCGCCTGCGCCCAGGAGATGACCGGAGCCTCATTGGTCGTTCCCCAGTATGGCCCCCCATGCAGACGTGGTGTTGACTGCGTGTTGGATTTTAAACGTGCCTCGCTTTCGAGCACATCCAGCCGTTCCATCACCCAGTCCTGGATCTCCTTACGCCCGTTTTCCAACTGGGAAATATAACTCCGATCAAGCTGCAGGCGCTGGCCCAATTCACCCTGGGACAACCCTTGCGCCGCGCGGAAGGCCCTCAGCCTGGCCGCCCGACCTGCCTGATTCGCACTCATCGGTGTTGAAAATATAAAATAGTCAACATTCAGTGTTGACTTTGCGTTTAAAATACGTCAACATAAAACCTGTCCGCTGGTATTTTTTAACACAATGTCAAAAAGAACACAACTCAATTGTGCGTTACGTGTGGAAATGCTGTTTTTTCAACAACAAAAGTTCAGCGCCACTCTTGCCTGCGAGCTGCCCTCGCACGTGAGCACCCAGAACATCAAACACCTCGGATTATGCACCACGACGACACAAGCCATGGCCAGGCCAGGCAACTCCTGTTGAAATACGAATAGATTGCCCCCGCCGAACGCATCACGTTGATGCACACCATGGCCCTGTCGCCACCCGAAAAAAAAGCCCTAACAACAACTCACCCTCAAAAT
This sequence comes from uncultured Verrucomicrobiota bacterium, assembly GCA_964538065.1. Classification (GTDB taxonomy): domain Bacteria; phylum Verrucomicrobiota; class Verrucomicrobiia; order Limisphaerales; family UBA1319. Next base: position 889 of record CAZIDG010000203.1, on the reverse strand, counting down.
CCTGATTCAATCATTATGATCAACTCCTTACTCACCAGTCCCGATTGTGGCGAATCGGATTTCCTTGGCAGGAATGCCAAACGTTGCGACTCCCTCACCACCATTGATGGGAAAGCCGAATTGGCCTCCGCCCGCGACCTTGATTCCATCGCCTCGGAAATCAATGCTGGATGGCGCGAAACCCAGGCCCAGATTCACAAAGCCGTGGAACGGGCCGTCTATTTCGGCTCGCTCCTCCTGGAGGCGCGCCACGTCCTCCCGCACGGCCAGTTCGGCCCCTGGCTCCAAAAGGCTTGCCCGGAAATCCCCGAACGCACCACCCGTCAGTGGATGGCCCTGGCCCAGGAGGCCTTCAAGCTCCTGCCTCAAATCAAGGATGCCGATATTCCCGCCCACCAGTTGCTGATCGCTGCCCCCGAGACCCTCACCGAAGCCCAGCGCACCCTCCAGGGCGACTTCATTGCCCTCCTGGATGGCAAGACCCAGTACGAGATCCTCTGGGGATTCAAATCACCCAAAAAACATCACCCCATCAAACCCGCCCTCGCCCACCCCCAAGCCGAAGAGGAGGCTCTGACCCACACCTCCATCGAAACCATCATCGGCAACATCATGGCATGCCGCCTGGAGTTCAATCTCCTCCACGCCACCGACGACCAGTTGCTCCGCATCGAGCAGGAGCTCATCTCCTCCCTGGAGCACATCCGCAGCTTCACCCGAAAACCGCATGCCTAATTCCTGGTGGGCACATGGATGAAGCATTCCCAAAACTCCGACAAGTGGTTAAGCATGGGCGCAAGCTGTCGGGCTTGGGGCGGTGCAGGCGATGGAAGGCTCAGGGGCGTTTGGGGCGGACACGGCCAGAAACGTCGAACTCGATGGGGAGCAC
>CAZIDG010000202.1:0-3682 GCA_964538065.1 uncultured Verrucomicrobiota bacterium | reverse complement strand
GGGCTCAGGCCGGCGGCCCGCTTAAAGAATTTGCAGAACACAAACGGGTCCTCATAGCCGCACTGCACGGCTATCTCCTTGATCGGACCGCCCGTCATGATCAGGAGTCGCTGGGCCTGGCGCAAGCGGACCGCACGCAGATACTCCACGGGGGACATGCGCATGACCCGGTTGAAAACCACATGGAACTGGGCGGGGGATAGACCGGCCATGCGGGCGAGATCGTCCCGGCTCATGGAACGATCCAGGTGACGCTGCATGTACTGAATGACGGGATCAAGCCGCCGCAAGCCTTCCATGAGTTCGCGGGTTCCCGGTTTGATCCGGCACACAGGCGCGATGAGTGCGAGCAGGCGCAAGCTGAACTCCTGTTGCCGCACGGCGGGCAAAAGTGGGTTGTCCTCAGCTTCTGGCGCGTGGCGGACCCAGTCACGGATGACTTCTCCAGCGGCATCACCAATGGTCCGGTCCACCACGATGGGGGCCTCCAAAATGGTGAACAGATCGAGATTGCCCAGGATGATGTAATTCACATGGGCCCATTGGCGGACTTCGTGCCTGGAGGCGACATCCACCTTGTGGCGCACCCCTGCCGGGAGGACGATCATTTCACCCGTCCTGGCGGCAACACTATGGCCATCCTCCAGCCAGATGCGTTCGGCGCCTGTCCCCGCCTGGGAATACATCAGGAATGGCATGGCGCGCCAGCCGGTGGAGTGGCTGGCTGGAAGTGGTGTCACGCCTGTCTGGACGCATTCGGTGCGCAGGGTGTGTGCGAGTATGTCACCAATGATACGGTTCATGAAATGAGCGGAAAAGAGGGGACGATGGGTGCGAAAGCACCCGGTGCGCGCTGGTGATTGACCAGACAAAATGACATGCAAAACGGATAACAGAGCATGGCTTCGCCATCAAGCCTCTGTTAAGCAAAGAAATTCGAATTCACCACAACGAACGGAAGCTTATGAGGATGATGATGAAGATGGTCTGGGCGCTCCTGCTACCCCTGGCGGTGGGAGGGGAAAACACCTTCGGACAGCCTGTCAAGGCGGTGGAGGGCGAAATGGCCCGGGCTCGTGCCTGGTCCATGGCGAAGTTTGAAGGCACACAGCCCGCTGTGGCCGCACGAGCAGAGCTTCAAGTGGTGGAGAATCACGATCCCGTTCAGCGCAATGGACGCGCCGGGCGGCCTTTGGCGATTGCCGGCCAGACATTCACGCATGGGTTGTATTGCCACGCCACCAGCAAGGTGGTGGTCCGCCTGGCAGGGCAGGGGAAGAGCTTCATGGCCAAGACGGGGGTGGATTCCAACTCGGACACATCGGGTGGCCGGGGCAGTGTGGTGTTTGCCGTCAACGTGGGGGGCAAGGAGGCCTACCGGTCGGGTGTGGTCAAGGAAGGCATGCCAGCCACCACCGTTGAGGTGCCATTGGAGGGTGCCTCCGAGCTGGTGCTGGAGGTCAAGGATGGCGGCGACGGAATCTCCTGCGATCAGGCCGATTGGGCGGATGCGCAAGTCATCATGGCCGATGGACGCACCCTCATGCTGGGTGATCTTCCATTTGCCGAAGAGGCAGAACAACGGTTCACCGCCGATGCCCCGTTTTCCTTCACATACGACGGCAAGTCATCGGCTGAGCTGCTGCCTGGTTGGAAAATTGAGCGCGCCTCCCACCGCATTGACGACGCCCGCACGGAGTACAACACAACCTATGCGGACCCTTCCACAGGCCTGACAATTCGATGCCTGGGGGTCGAATATCGTGATTTCCCGACCGTCGAGTGGACCCTCTACTTTACCAATGCCGGCACGGCGGATACACCGATCATCGAAAACATACGCGCCCTGGATACCCGGGTGGAACGCGGAATCGAGGGTGAGTTCACGTTGCATCATTTCCGGGGCACCCTGGTCACGGCCCGCGATTTGGAGCCGCTGGAAACCACGCTGGGTCCCTCGGTCAAACACCACAAGGCCTCCGTGGATGGCCGTCCCTGCAGTACCACCTTCCCATACTTTAATGTTCATTCGCCCCGCGGTGGCATGGTCCTGGCAGTCGGATGGCCCGGCCAGTGGTCTGCAGACCTGGTGCGCGATGCGGGCAGGGGGTTGAATATCTCCGCTGGACAGGAACTGACACACCTCCGATTGCATCCGGGGGAATCGATTCGCACCCCGTTGATGGTGGTCCAATTTTACAATGGAGACTGGATTCGAGCCCAGAACATCTGGCGTCGTTGGATGCTTGCGCACAATCTGCCACGCCCGGGTGGTCAGTTGCCCAAGCCCAGCTTCACCCCGTGCAGTTCTCATCAGTATGCCGAAATGACCCAGGCGGACGAGGCATGCCAAAAAATGTTCATCGACCGGTATATTGAGGAGGGGCTTAAACCCGATTATTGGTGGATGGATGCCGGTTGGTACAAATGCGACGGGCAGTGGCCCAAGACCGGCACCTGGGAGGTGGATGATAAACGTTTCCCGGGCGGTCTTCGTGCTGTGAGCGATCACGCCCACGCCAAAAACGTGAAGACCATTGTCTGGTTCGAGCCTGAACGCGTTGCAGCGGGCACCTGGCTCTCAGAGAAACATCCTGAATGGTTGCTCCAATCCTCACCCCAGCAGCCGAAAGGGCAGGACCGCCTGCTGAACCTGGGCAACCCTGAAGCATTCCAATGGCTTGTGAACCACATCGATGGTGTGATCAAGGCCCAGGGCATCGATCTCTACCGCCAGGATTACAACATTGGGCCGCTGGGATTCTGGCGTTCCAATGATGCAGAGGATCGCCAGGGGTATACCGAAAACAAGTATGTGACCGGCTATCTGGCCTATTGGGACGAGCTGCGCCGACGCAACCCCAACATGTTGATCGATTCCTGCGCCTCCGGCGGCCATCGCAACGACCTGGAGACCCTCCGGCGCGCCGTCCCGCTCCTGCGCAGTGATTACATCTTCGAACCCATTGGCCAACAGGGCCATACCTATGGGCATGCCTTCTGGATTCCATTTTTTGGGACGGGCACACGTGCTCTGGACACCTACACCATTCGCAGTTGCATGTGTTCGAGTGTCACTGGCTGCTGGGACTTGCGTGATAAAAATCTCAATTACGATCTCTTGCGGCGTTTGATCGGTCAGTGGCGGGAGGTGTCACAGGAATGTTTCGGGGATTATTATCCGCTCACACCCTACAGCGTCACCACGGATTCCTGGATTGCATGGCAGTTCAACCGCCCCGAGGAGGGCAAAGGGGTGGTCCAGGCATACCGGCGCCAGGATTGTCCGTATGAGTCTGCACGCTTCAAGTTGCATGGCCTGGATCCTGCCAAATCATACCAGGTGAGAAACCTGGATGAAACCACAGTCCTCGAGGTGTCAGGCCGTGAACTCATGGACAAGGGATTGCTGGTCCGCATGTCCGAGACACCCGGTTCGGCCTGGATCCTGTATTCAGCGCACTAATCCCATGCGGATCCGTCAGGCGTCCAGCACGCGCCGCACGGCACGCAAAAGTGCTTCGTGTTGATACGGTTTGGTGAGCAGGTTGATGCCGGCATCAAGGATGAAGTTGGTTTGCAGGGTGGCCTCGCTGTAGCCGCTGGTGAACAGAACCCGAGCGTCGGGATGCGTGGCGCGGATCTCATCATACACCGCACGACCGCCTTTATAAGGCATGAC
>CAZIDG010000201.1:0-3702 GCA_964538065.1 uncultured Verrucomicrobiota bacterium | reverse complement strand
CAGCAGATAGCGAGTTGGGAGAGATGTGGAAGAGAAAAGGCCGCCAGTTGGGCGGCCTTTGTTGTTGAGAAAGAGAGGATGGTGTCCGGTTTATTTCATGCCGCCCTTGGCGATGCGGGAAAACAGGTAGATGATGCGATAGCAGGCAGCAAGCGCATAAAGGACGATGCCGACCCATATTGCGAACATCCAGGGATGTCCCGGAGGTTTCCACGAAATAAGGAAACCCGCGCCACTAACAAGGAGAACGATCAGGCATGAATGAATTGCGTTCATCATGTAATCATTCAGCAGATGTTCAACTCCCAAGGACTGTATCTCCTTGAGGATATAGTTTTCGCGCATCGACAGGAGCAGTGTTTGAATGGTTGCCAGGAATGCCATGGCGACACCGCTGACGTTGATAATGGTTCCCATCAGGTTGGTAACGTCCATATCATTTGGCATTGTGGGCAAACACAAGCGGCATGCCACCACTGATATGATGGCAACAATCCAAGGCCCATGACGTTCTATAAAGGCGATCATACAGTTAACTGGCTTCGCATTTTTTTCCACGAATCGTAAAGGCCGTCTATCCTGGCTTTAAAGAAAGCATCTTTCAAAGGAGGTGCAGTGATTGTGATTTTGTCCTTGGTCACCTCCTCCAAGAGATCGATCACTTCAGTTGTGCCATCCTCATTTGTGGCTGAGACCTCGAGATGACCCAACGCTGACTCATTGATTTTGTTCAAGCCCATGGCACTCTTCACCCATGTTAGCACACACGAGCGATCAAGCGAGTGTTTCTTCCGCCCCACTGAGAAACGCAACTCGATGGATGGGGAATTGCATTCCTCGGCCAACGAGACGGCATTCATGACGGCGCCATTCGCACTAAGGTGTTTTCCAAGATCTCTGCAGTGAGCCAGCTTGATGTGGAAGGTTCTATATGACGCGGCATTTGTAAACCTGGACAAGGCGGATGGTTTAATAATGGGCAACAGAACCATCGAACCACAACCGGACACATCAGCCCAATAACCAGAGAATTTGGATTCGCCCACCCCCAGCCGGTTGCGTTGATAGACCAGGACCTCCTTTCGGATTGAAAAAAGAAAGGCGTTGGATTCGCGCATGCCTTCATCCGGTGCCAACAGAACATCGGTTTCATTGCCGGACAAATTGCATTTGATTGCGGGTTCGTCTAGGCGAATCCTGAGCATTTCGCCTTCGTAAAACTCTCCATTTTTCGTCAGACGATGGCATCTGACAGGCGTTCCACCCAAAGTAACGGTGTGATTATTGCCATTTGGGGTTTTGGAGAAATGATCAAGAATGGCCTCGAAAGACGTATTGGCCAAAGCATCGACCTTTAAATAGTCCACCATGAATGATTTATCCATGGATATGGCGTACCATGCCAGCGAGGAATGGCAACAGCAAATCTTGGCATGCGGTGTGAGATGATAATGACCAATGCGGAATGGTTTCTTGGCAGGGATTACAAACCGGGCGGTGGATTGGAGTGGATCGTTAGCCCGGTGGAGGTAGTTTGTGGGCGTAATCGAGATGCACATGATACACACAACGATCAATACCGGGCGGACCACTTCCGAAGACCCATCCACAGTCACATCGAAGGCGCTCGACGCCTTACGACCGATCATCCGGGCTGGCGGCGGAACAATCCCACGGTTCGATGCCTATACGGTGCAGATCACGCAAACGCCAGGTGGAGCGACTTATTCCATTCACCGAGGACCTGATGCCATCGTTTTTTGCGGGCTGGCGTGGACACAGGAAGGGGCTGATATATCGTGGGCCAAACTGGAGAAGGCCTATGCGGAGGCCTTAGATAATGATGTGTTGGTCTTCGGCAAGATTCCTGCGAGACCGGCGCAGATGCCATGGCTCGCCGCCATACTGCTTCCTGCCATTATCCTCCACGCTGAACACGACCTGAGCTGGCTGGATCACTTCGAGCGATGCCTGGCATTTGCCCTCATGGAGGAGGCCTGACGGTAGCCGCTACTTGGAGGAATAACTTGCGATGGGCTTTGCGAGCCTGGGACATTGAATGTCTCAGGCTTGCTTTTTTGGGGCGGGATGTGGTATGGGGATTGGGCATGCGCGACCAGAGTACCAACCAGCGAGCCAAAAGGCCACGGGTGGAACAAATGACATTTTGCCTTTCGTTTGCTCCCGTGATGTTGCCTCAGGGCGATGGGTCGGTTCTGGTGAAGCCTGGGAGGCCGGTGTCCAGGCTCACAGCGCGGGAGACGGCTGTTCGAATGCGGTGTTCGGTGTGGACGGTTTATGATTTGTTCCATCGCGGGATACTCACGGGCGAACGGCCCTCGGAACGCAAAATTCTGATCGATTCGGAGTCGCTTGAACGGCACCTTGAGGCATCGCGGGATCCGGAGTTCTGGGATCGCGTGAATAATTCACGGAATAGCTGAAAACACTGGGGGTTATGTGATTTGTGGGGGCTGTTTAGGTACAGCTCCCATTTTTTTTGGTTCAGTGGGCGTCGATATGCAACGCGACGCCAGCCTCCATTCAACAAATTCTGACAAGGAATGTGATTCCCCGCATCGAACCACGGGCATGGTGTCGCGCATTCTGTCTCTGGCCGGTGCGGGGAATTCTCTTCTACGCAGAGTCGATTATATTCCATGTCTCTGGGCCGTGCTGGCGTGCGCGAACTTGATGTTATGCGGATGCACGTGGATGGGCAGCCTGGAACGGGCCAACCGATCTGTGGAGCGGAAGCAGGCGGCAGTCACATCGCACGAGTCCGAGCGCCAGGAGGCGATCCGGTCGAGGGTGGCGGGCGTGGTGGATTCACTCGCGCCTGTCGATGCACAAACGAACAACCCAGCCTGGGGCAATCTGCATGTGGGCTATGAGCTGGCACGTCAGGCGCAGGATCTGGCCGGGACACCCCGTCAGCGTATCGACGTGGAGTCACTGATCGTCGGCATGATTAGCAGCAACGCCGTGGAACGAGCACGAGCGGAGCGGACCATCGGCGAGCTGCGGTCGGATAACACGGCGCTCCTCACCAAACTTTCCAATTCCAACGCCGACCTGGACACGGCCAAAAAACAACTCAATGAGACACAGGGCATCCTGGCGAAGGTCGGCGCTGAGTACCGCGACTTCAAGGCGCGGGTGGCTTTCTGGTTCTGGACTCTGCTGATCGTGGGTGTGATCGGTGTGCTGGGCTATGTCGCCCTGCGAGTGTGGCTGTCATTCGATCCAGCGGCGCAGATCGGCGGGGTATCGGTGAGCCTGGCCGGCCAGGTGGCCAAGCGCGCTGTGGCGCAGATCACCAAGGGCGGCGAGTGGTTCAAAAACGCGTTGGCAGGCGATGCAACCATCACCGATGAGGTCAAGGATCGCGTGTTCGAACTCTTCCGCTCGAACCAAATGGCAGCGCAGGACTTGAATGTCCAGGCGGAGATCAAGCGGCTGACGGCGACAACAACCAACACATAGGAATGGGAGATATGGGAGCAGGAGTCATAGGGATTATGGGGGCAATGGTGGATCCGAATTCGTTTCAAGCCATTGGGTGGATTTTGATGGGACTGGCGGGGCTGGCGATGAGCGTCAACCAGGTACTCAAAATCGTGGACCGGATGAAAGAGAAGCCGGTGCCAGCGGAGACGTACATGCCGCGCACGGAGTGCAGGATCATCCACGAGGCGCTGG
>CAZIDG010000200.1:1225-3734 GCA_964538065.1 uncultured Verrucomicrobiota bacterium | reverse complement strand
ACCGGAGGTTCGAATCCTCTCCCTTCCGCCAACTTCAAGTGCGCCTTGGAAGGCGCGTCGTTTTTCCTTATTTTTCCCAGGTTTCGTCGTGTTCTCTTTCCTGTCCAGGCGGCGGGCGTGCATGCTTTCGGGCTCTAGGGTCTCGCTTCTTCGAGGCGGGTGAAGCGGCCGAGGAAGTCGAAGCTCAGTTGGGCGGTCCGGCCGTGGCGGTTCTTGCATTGGTTCAGCTCGATCGTGTCATTCGCGCCGCGATGCAGGATCCAGATGCGGTCGGCGTCGGCCTCGATCTGGCCAGAGTCCCGGAGGTCGGCCATGCCGGGCTTGCGGCCTTCGTTGTCGGCGTTGCGGTTGAGCTGGCAGAGGACCAGGGCGGACACGTCGAGCTCCTTGGCGAGCGCCTTGAGCCCCGCGCTCACCTGGCTGGTGTGTTCGTAGCGGGGCAGGCGTCGCTCCGAGGGGGCCACGAGGCCGAGGTAGTCGATGACCAGCAGGCGGATGTCGTGCCGGGCTTTCCACCGACGGGCGCGGGCCACGATCTGGGGCAGGGTGAGCCCCGCCTGGTCGCACAGGTGCAGGGGGCTGTTGGCCAGGGCGGCCCCGGCCTGGGTGAGGGCCTGCAGGTCGCGTTCGCTCAGGGCGCCGTCCTGGGCGGCGCTGGCGGGCACGCGGGCCCGGGAGCATTGCATGCGCAGGACGAGCTCGGTGCCGGTCATTTCCAGGCTGAACACGCCCACGGGCTCCTGGAGGTCCACGGCCACATGCTCGGCGATCTGCATGGCCAGGGAGGTCTTGCCCACGGCGGGACGGGCGGCCAGGATGGTCATGTGCCCCGGCCTGAAGCCGCCCGAAGCCCGGTCCAGGCTGGCCAGTCCCGAGGGGAGGCCGGGGAGTTTCCCCTGGTTCTGATGGGCCTTTTCGAGCTCGCCCACGGCGCTTTGGACGAGGTCCTTGATGCCGGCTTCGCCGCCCCGGGGGTCCCGGCGGATGCCCAGGGCCTCCCGCTCAAAGTTGTCCAGGAGCTGGTCGGGGTCGCACGGCTCGGCGCTGGCGTTCTGGGCGAAATCGAAGCCGATGCGCTGGACCTCGCGGCGCACGCGGGCGCGTTCCAGCTCGGCGAGCCAGCCGGAAAACGCGGCAGGGCTGGGCGTGGCCTCGCTCAGTTCGACCAGGTACGCGAGACCGCCCGCCTGGTCTCTTTGATCGCCCAGGGCCTGTCCGACGCTTGCCAGGGTCACTGGAGCGCCGCGGCGGGCCATTCCTGAGAGGGTGCTCAGGATCAATTGATGCCTCAGGTCGTGGAAGAGCTCAGGGCGCAGGTCGGCCAGGTGATCCGGCTGGGCCAGGACGCATGCCAGCGCCCCGCGCTCGGCCTCGGCGTTGCTCGGGATGGCGTTCATTCCAGCAACCTCCCTTCGATCCCGGCCAGCTTGACCTTGTAATCCTCCAGGGCGGCGAGCTCGTCGTCCGAGAGCGTCCAGCCGTTGCGGCGGTTGGCCTCGAGGGTCTCGATCTTTTCCTTGAGCAGGCTGCACTGATGCTCCAGCGAGATGCGCTGGGCGGTGGCCAGGGGCTTGAGCGCTCCCTTCTCCCTTTCTTTGTTTCTTTCATTATATAGACGGACTTTAAAATCCGTCTCCGTGGCAGAACGTTCGGCCACAGTGGCAGAACGTTGTGACACAGTGGCAGAACGTTCTGCCATGGTGTCATATCGTGTGAGGGTGTAGGAGGAGGGCGACTTGAGCTTGGGGGTGGATATGGACAGAACGCCGATCTCCTGGAGGTCATGGAGGCGGCGGAACACGGTTCTGCAGGAGAGCCCCACCAGGGCTCCGAGGTGGGCCTGGGAGGTGGTGGTGGTGGCCGCATCCTCGTTTTCAGAGGCCGATTCCGCCAGGGCCACATATACCAGGATGGCGGAGGCGATCTGGCCGGGTTCGTCGAAGGACGCCCGGATCTTCTTCAGGTCCGCCTTGAGCAGCCAGGCGAAGGGGCCCGGAATGCCTCGCTTGGTCCGGCCTCCTCCTTGGGGGGAGTCGAGATCCGCCGTTTGAGTGTCGGGCACGGACTGGCAGGCGTGGGGCAGGTTCGAGGCGGCCCCGGTGGAGGGGCGCGGGCTGGGGGGCGGCGTGGGGGCAATGGCAGGGGTGGTGTTCATGGGCTTGGGTGCGGTCCGCCGCGTCGGCTGATGGGCTGGGGGGAATCCCGGTCATGAGGCCAGCGTGGGCGCGTTCGTTTGGGAGGACGCATGCGCTCAAGCGGGCCTGTGGATCAGACACGAGCGGGGCGGGGGCTCTGGGTTTCTATGTTTTCGTATGGTCAGTTGTTATGTTGTTCAGGAGCACCTGGCTGGCGGTGGGAACAACTGCAAGCCGGGCCTCCTGAGGGTCCGAAAAAGGCGTACTTGACCGCGGGGTTGGCGGTGCACACCGCGTCAACCTTCGTTTAAAAGGGAGATGGATGTTTTCGAGCCCATCTAAAGACGGGACCGCTCGCAAGGACGATTGGACTT
>CAZIDG010000200.1:0-1125 GCA_964538065.1 uncultured Verrucomicrobiota bacterium | reverse complement strand
TTGGGGCCAGCGGTTCCTGACATGCGGACAAACCGCCTTTCCCCGGCTCGAGAACCTGTCCATCTCAGGCTCGCTTTTGCACCTTCATCCATGCCGGGGATGTTGAGAAAAACCTACCACGGGCGGCCTCTGCGGGCAACCAAAATATCACAAAAACGCATCCCCCATGGACGAGGGTTGGACAGCTGGTGACCAATGGTTTCCGACCCGCTGCCGCTCAACGAGTTGCGGAGCCGCTGGAGGCCTTTTTCCAGGCCTGGACGCTCTCCCAGGCAATACGCTGGAGGAAGGCCGCCTCCTCCTCCGAAACGCCTGCGGGGCGGTAGGTGCATCCGGAGGGGTTTTCCCCATAGAGGGTGGCATAGATCACGTTGGCGGCGAGGTACGTGCCGTGGATGCTCTCGTGCTCCTTGTCCGGGCCCAGCATGGCCAGCGCGGGGCGTTGCGCCAGCGCGCGTTCAAACGCCATCCCGACCGGCGCCACCGGCACGCCCAGCTCGCGGCTGATGTCCCGATGCGCCTGGGCGATCTCCGGCAGGGTGACCCAGTTCAACCGCTCGTAAGGCCACGCCATGAACAGCGCCGCGCGGCTGCCCGCGTTGCGGATTTCCTGGTTGAACAGGCGCGCATGCTCAAAGAACGGGGCGGGGGAGTGCTCGGTCAGCTCGGGGATGTCGTCCTGCAGGATCACCACATCGTAGGCGCCCGAGCGGATCTTCTCATGAACCGATGGCTTGCCGTTGAGGATCTTCAAGGTCGCGCCGCCCTGCGTGGCGCTGTCGGTGGTGATGTCCCTGGGCCGCGGGGCGGAGGCCGCCAGCAGCTTCACATGCCGGTCCATGCCGCCATTGCAAAACGTGAAGCTGTCCCCGACGAACAGGAGCCTGTGCGGCGGAGTGGGAAACGGAGCCGCCGCGGATGTGGACGGCGATTTGCAGGCGCTCGAAAGGATGACCACCAGGAGCAGTAGTGATGACGCCAGGATGGCCGTTGCGCTAAAAATGCGTGACTTCATGCGGGATGTTTTCTGGCGCGAAATGGGTTCCCGTGTCAAGCGCCGTGACATCCAGCCCATGAAGAATCCCAAAAGAGATGGCCGCAAAAAGGCGCAAAACGCGCAAAAAG
>CAZIDG010000199.1:0-3770 GCA_964538065.1 uncultured Verrucomicrobiota bacterium | reverse complement strand
GGCAAAGCGCAGTTATAGATGAAAGCGAAGCAGTCGATCGAAATTCGACAGATGGAATTGGCGGATCTGGCAGGGATTTACGAACTGGGTACACAACTGTACACAGCGGAACAGCTCCCCACCCTGTATCGGTGCTGGGACCAGAATGAAATCGTTCGGCTCTTTGATGCCTTCCAGGAAACCTGTCTGGTGGCCGTCGATAACCAGAGAATTGTTGGTTTTGCCCTCGGCAGCATCATGGATAAACCCGGGAGCGCCTGGAAATATGCCTGGCTGGAATGGCTGGGCGTGGAACCTCGATACAAGCGTCGCCGCGTGGCCAAACGCCTGGTCAGTCGCATCACTGAACTCTTCGTCCAACGCCACGCCCGCATCATGCTCGTCGATACCTACGAAAAAAACCGGGGGGCTCTCCAGTTCTTTCGCAAGATCGGCTTCGGCCAGGCCATGCGCCACGTCTATTTGTCCATGAATCTGGATGACCACCCCAAGGCGGGAGATCGACATTAACCAAACAAGAGGGATGATGGCCGCTCGTGCTATCATCGCACTTGGATAACGGCGGGGTGTGCCCATATCAATGTCCCTCCCCGCCCAAGCCAAAACAGCAGCTTCCGCTTTCTACTTTATGCTTTCCAGGAATTTCTGGTCATTCTCTGCCAGCGAGGCTGCCAGTTTGTCCGGCTCGGCCTGGCCGCTCCACCACTTGACGATCTCGGGCTGATAAGCGGGCTGGCCCTTTTGATCGTTCCACCACTGGCCCCATTTCGTCCAATCGCTGCCAAAATTTTGTCCGGTCAGGCGCACGAGAGAAATCTGGGCCCACCAGCGCGTGTTCGTGTTGCCATGATAGACCAAGGGGATGAGTTGGGGCACATCGGAGGGTTCGCCTATCAATCCCAGCGCGCGAATGGCCATCCAGCGATCCCGATTGTCCTTCTCGGCCCGGTCATACGCGATCCCTCGCAACGCCTCTCGGGCGCCCGGCGCCTTCAACGCGGCCAGTGTGTTGATGGCCTGGTAGTATTCCCTGTTCCTGGGTCCTTTCAACGCATCCAGCATGCGCACCGTCAGTTCATCCCGTTCCTTGGCTGACCATCCCTCAAAGGTTCGGTTATCAAAGAATCCCCGGAACTGCCGGTCCGTCCACTCCATGATCTTCTGCTGTTGCTCGTTAAAAGTCCCTGCATCGGTCTTTTTGACAGTGCCGCCCTGGCCTGTGACGAATGTCAGCAGATAGGGAACGGCCGGCTTGCCTTGGGTATCTTTGAAATTCTTAAACTTTTCACTGTTCAACCAGATGGCGTAAAACTTGCCCGGCACGAGTTTGACCGGCAGTACACAGGAGCGCCCATCCGCCTCGTAATGAGGATTGCCGGTGGTTTCCGGATAGTTTTCCTGCCCCAACGTGGACCAGGACCAACTTCCGTCCTGCATGGCCTTGCTGAATGTGACGACAATTTCAGTCGTTGCAGGATCCACATTCTGCGCCCCGGCCATGGGCATTGTCCTTACAACCACCGGTGGCGCGTTTTCGATGGATGGCTCTTGCGCCAAAAGCCCTGACATCCCCGCCATCATCACGGCGGCCATTATGATTTTCGCATGTGTTTTCATGGTTTTGTTGGTTTTCGGGTTTCAAATATCAGCACATAGGGAACGGCATCATGGTTTTCCTTATCCATGAAGGCATGGGGCACATCATCATTAAATCGAAGGGTATAGACCTGGCCGGGCTGCAATCGCACCGGGAGAACCCATGTACGCTGGTCCTCCAGAAATCTTGGCGAAGCGGTTTCTTCCGGCTTTGGACCTGGAAATGGAGATGACCACGCCCACTTTTGCGCCATCGGTTTGCTGAAAGTGACCTGGATTTCACTCAACGATGGATCCACATCCACAGCCCCCGCCTCCGGCACGGTGTGGATCACCACAGGTGGAGCCTCATTCAAACGGTCACGTAATGTGCCAGAATCGGTTGTATCCTCAGCCAATATCGTAGTCATGGCGGAGTTGGTCATTGCGGCACGGGCTGCGCCCAGTTCCTTGGGGCGCCAGACCAGCCAGAGGATGACGCCGCATAGGACCAAGCCTGATGCCAAGGATATCCAAAACGACCTGCGCTGTGATGGCATCCCAGTTTGAAGACCTTGGACACCCGCCTCCTGTCCAGACGGGGTTCCTTCTGTAAGATGGCTTCTCCAAGGGTGCTTCACCTTGCGCCAGACCCACCCAATGACACACGCGTCCAGCACCGCACAAATCAAAAGGATCAAAGGAATCATCCGGCCCCAGAGCAGTTGAAAATGACCGGGGTGATAATGATCACCGATGGCTTCGACAAGGATGATGATCAACCATGCCAATAAAACATCCACGGCCAGCAAGGGCATGAATAAACCGTCAAACACCGCCAATCCCAGGCCGTAAAGCTGGCCGTTGGAACGACGAATCTTGCCCACAGCGATCCACCCCAGAATGGTGGCCAGGACCGGCGTAACGACGCTCGTCGGTAGCACCCCTGCCACAAAAAACACCTTGAGGAACCCCGCCCACAATGGGGGCTGTGGTGGTGGTGAACCTGCCGCCACCTGAACCCGAACGACCATAAGGGATAAAAGCACAAACACGAGGGAACAGATAAACACTATCACACACACCGCACCCACCACCGCCGTGGTGCAATAGCGCGGCTTGATGGGGCCCGGCGTGTCGGTGGGCGTCGCGGCCGAAGCGGCGGAGGGATGGTTCGGGGGCACAATGCCCGGCGTTTCGGGGTGCGCCACAAGGGTTTCCACCGCAGTTTTTACCTGGTCAGCCTGTTGATACCGCCGTTCGGGCTCCTTCTCCAGGGCGCGGAGGACCACTTCATCCAACCGCACATCCACCTGAACCCTGCTCGAAGGCGGGGCAAAGCGGCCCAGCGGCAGCTCGCCGGTGAGCAGTTCGTAAAACACCACCCCCAGTGAATAAATGTCCGCCCGATGATCCACCGTCTGAGGATGTTCCACCTGCTCGGGCGCCATGTAATGCGGCGTGCCCACCACACCACGCGCCCCGGTAAGCGAATCCCGCCCCTCCTGTCCTATAAGCTTGGCGATCCCAAAATCGGCAATCTTCACCCGCCCCTGCTTGTCGAGCAGGATGTTCTCCGGCTTGATGTCCCGATGGATAATGCCTTGCTGATGAGCATATTGCAGCGCCTCGCAGATCTTGGGCACAATCGCCAGCGCCTCCTCGGGCTTCACCTGGCCCTGCCGGAGCAATGTCCGAAGCGTCACCCCATCCACATACTCCATGAGCAGGTAATACATCCCCCCTGCCTCGCCAAAATCATGCACCGTGACGATGCCAGGATGGTTCAAGCGGGCCAGCGCCTGGGCTTCACGCACAAACCGTTCGGCAAACTTCGGATCATGCTCCTTGTCGGGCGTGAGGATCTTTAACGCCACCAGGCGGTTCAAGCGCGGCTGACGCGCCTTATAGACCATGCCCATGCCACCCCGCCCCAGGCATTCCAGGATTTCGAATTGAGGAAAATGCGCCGCAATCTCCGCTGGGGTGGGCATGGCCGGACCACGCTTAGAAGATGATTCGTCTTGAGCATGAGATGCCCCGGTCACCTCCGTCGGCGCCTGCAAATTCATCGCCATCAGACAGCGCGGACACAATCCCTCCGGCGCATCGGCCTGGAGTGCCGCTCCGCATTGGGCGCATTGTCCCGCTGTCTTTGGATCGCTCATCACCCACTACATCAAGATTTCCCCGCC
>CAZIDG010000198.1:0-3790 GCA_964538065.1 uncultured Verrucomicrobiota bacterium | reverse complement strand
CCCCCTGCCATTGCGTATTTTGCACACACCACCCTGGCACCCTGCCGGGGTGGTTTTTTCATCCACTTCAATCCCCTCAGGCCCAGGGACATCCCGCCCCGAATGACTCTCCTCCATGGACAGCGGCTCCGCTACGCCAAGCCCATATTCGTGGTGGACAAACAGGCGTAATACCTTTAGTAAGGGCACTGCCAATGAAAACAGCACCCATGCGGACGCATCCTATGTCTGGCGTGATGACATTCCGAATGATGACGGCAGGCGCCATGTATCCACAATGACAGTCCGGAGAAATCTTAAAACCATACTTCGGGACGAATGTCTTCCCGAGCTTGGCCGGCGCCATCGTTATATCCATCGCCAGGCCATGTGCAGGTGGCTTGCACAGCACAGGGTTCCTTACACCCCATCCACCCTCAATCGTTATCTCGTTGAATGGGTGCGGCATGGCGGGATCTTCAGTGCCGGACGCGAGTGGTATTCCTGTCTGGAAAATCGGGCCTCCGTGGATACTGAACCGATCGCGGAATTGGCCGCCTGCATCCGAAAGGCATTTCCACTTCTCCGGTTTGCAGTCTGGTCCACTGCCCAGGTGAATCCCTGGTTGCACCACCTGGTCGGCCAACCCACGGCTGTGCTGAATGTGGAAAAGGACACTTTGGAAGACGTGGCCGCCCATCTGGAAGCGTCCTCCTGGAAGGGCGTTCCAAATCCGCACGGGAGTGTGGCCCGGCGCTTCACCCCTCGACTGCGAGGCGTCATATTGCGTTCCCTGCACTCCGCCGCCCCCAGGGCCCCACAAGGTTTTGCTTCCGTGGAACAACTCCTGGTGGAATTGCGTCTTGAAGTGGACAAGGTTGCGCTGCTGCCCGAGACCGAGTTCAAAGCCATGGCCACCCGGTGGGTTTCAGAGACACGGATCGACATGGCCTGTTTCCAGCGTTACCTGTCCAAGCGGTATTTGAAGCCAGGGGATGTCTTTGATAATCCATTAGCGTCACAATTTACATAATGTGCCAATAATGGTTTCAAAATATGTAAATGGTAGTCCATAAGTCTCTTACAAAGGCCTTGATCGATGCCAAACGCCTGGAGCTGGGAGGCGGCGATCCGGTATTAATCGAGAAGACCATCCTCGCCTTTGCCTTGCTGTCCTTGCTGGTGCTTCGCAAGGTACCCCTGGTCTTCAAGGGAGGTACCAGTCTGCTGTTGCGCCTGCCCCAACCTCACCGGCTTTCCATTGATGTCGATATCCTGTGTCCTCTATCGGCTGCAGACCTCGATCCCATACTTCATGAAGTGGCATCCACTCCACCTTTCCTGCGGTATCAGGAGGATCCTCGCCCGTCCAAAAGGCTCCCTGTGCGCAGGCATTTCAAGTTCTTTTACCAACCGGTGGATTCACGCAATCCGGCCCCGTTCGTTGTGCTCGATGTGGTTCAATCGGAGCCACAACATCCCCACGCAAGCCAGGTCCGACTCGAATCCCCCCTCTTGCTTGTCGAAAACGATCTCAGCGTGACTGTACCCACCATCGAGGGCCTGCTGGCCGAAAAACTGACCGCGTTTGCCCCCAACACCATCGGTGTTCCGTGTCAGGAAAACACAGCCATGCAGGTCATGAAACAATTGTTCGATGTCGCGATTTTATTCGACGCTGCGCATGATTTCGTCACGGTGGGGACAGCCTATGATGCAGTCTTTGTCCTGGAAAACCACTACCGGGGCGGCTGTTTTTCACGTTCCGACACACTTCTGGATTCGATGGATACAGCACGCAGGATCTGTCACCACCGCCTCAAAGGGGCTGTCGTGCATCCACACCAGGATCTTCTGGATCAGGGACGGCGCGCGCTTGGAAGCCACTTGCTGGGAGGCGTTTTCACCGAGTCACAGGTCAAAACAGCGGCAGCAAAAGTTGCCTGTCTGGCCGCAGCCCTGCTGCACAATAGGCTCCACACCTTTACCGGTGTTTTTCGATATGACATTCGCCTCATTAACCAATGGAGTGGCGTTGTCTTGTCCGATCCTGTGCTCCAAAGATTGAAAGGTGGCAACCCAGAGGCCTTTTTCTACTGGTGGCTTGCAGAAAAGCTGTCCATGCCCTCCGCGTAACCACGCGGGTTGTCACTCATGCGGGTGGGCGGGCTGGCGGCGGTTGAAGGCCACGGCGTCGGCATAGCGCACGCCTGTGCCACCGAAAATGTCCAGCGCGGAACCGATCGTGAGGTCGATGCGCCCCCGGCCCAGCCGGGTGACGAGCTCCAGGTCCTCGAGCGAGCGGGCCCCGCCCGCATAGGTGGTGGGGATGGGCGACCATTGGCCGAGTTTCTCGACCAGGCCGGCATCGATCCCCTGGCACTTGCCCTCGACGTCCACGGCGTGGATGAGGAATTCGGCGCACTTGCCGGCCAGGGCGCCCAGGACTTCCGGGTTCACGGTCTGGTTGGTGAAGGTCTGGAACCGGTCGGTCACAACCCAGTACTGGCCCGCGCGCACGCGGCAGCTCAGGTCCAGCACAAGACGATCCCGGCCCACGACCTGGAGGAGCCGCTCGAGCCTTGCGTCATCGATCCGGCCTTCGCGGAAGATCCACGAGGTGACGATGACATGGGACGCGCCGGCATCGAGATACGCGGCGGCGTTGTCGGCATGGATGCCACCGCCGACCTGGAGTCCGCCGGGGTACGCGGCCAGGGCCTCGCGCGCGGCGGCTTCGTTGCCGGGCCCGAGCATGATGACATGGCCGCCCTTGAGATGGTCCTGCTGGTAGAGGCGGGCGAACCAGGCGCTGGGCTTTTCCGAGACGAAATTAGTCGTCAGGCGGCCGCCATCATCGGTGAGGGTGCCACCGACGATCTGCTTGACCTTGCCGTCATGGAGGTCGATGCAGGGCCGGAACATGAGACGAAAAAAGCGCCCACGAGGGGCGCTCAGAAAGGGAAACCGGCCCTATTACTTGGCCTTGGCGGCATTCAAGCGCTTGGCCAGACGCGACTTGAGGCGGTTGGCCTTGCTGCGATGAATCACACCCCGCTTGCTCGCGCGGTCCAGCGCGGACGCGACACCCTTGTACGCCTGGGCGGCATCGTCCTTCTTGCCACCTTTGACAAGCTCCACATAATTGCGCTGCAACGATTTCAGAGCCGCCTTGCGACTGCGGTTCACGTCACGTTTACGAGCGCTGTTGCGCATGCGCCGTTCTGCTGAATGTGTAATCGGCATAATTGATCTCTTAATTTCCTAAGGGGGTTCATTCTGGCGTTCTTTGGCCATAATGTCAATGGGGTCAGCACAACTTTTTGCACCCAAGGGCTCAAGCCCGGCCCCTGAAGCATTTCGCAGACCAAAAATATGTATACTCCCTGGCCCCCAACACAACACACGACTCGCCTACCCCCCTCGCTCATGCGAACGCCGCAGGCGTGGTAGGGTCGGGCACTCCGCTGCCCGCCGTTGGTGTGGGCTTCCGACGTACCACGCTGCATCTGGATCGTGTCGCGACGCTGGCGTGGGCTCGCGATGTGGCACGGTGGGATGGAAAGGGAAACCGCGCGGTATCTCCCTGAATCATATCAATCGGGGATCGGTGTTTATATCAATGATCTCATTCTGCTGCGGTCGCGCGGCTCCCTGGCGGACATTCATGCGCCCCGTGGCATGGAATGGCCTTGTCCTGTCCTCGGCCTGTAAGGCCGGAATGTTATAGCCTGGGGTGGAGCGCCCCGGGCGCGCAGCCCCAGGTCACATCCGACAACACATCCCCAAGCCCTGTGTGGGCGCAACCTCC
>CAZIDG010000197.1:0-3793 GCA_964538065.1 uncultured Verrucomicrobiota bacterium | reverse complement strand
GGAATTGCTTAGGCGTTGCGCCTTGCATCGTGTTTGGTATATGCTTAATACTCTATTGATTGAGTATTAGGCATGAGCAAGAAAGAAGAAAAGCAAATGGTGAATCAGGAATTGGAGGCGCCTGCGGATGGCGCATCTGCCACTCCATCTCCCAATTCAGTTGGCACCTCTCAAGCTGGGGTCGAAGGTCAAACCGTGGAGGCTTTGACACCTGAAAAAGTGCAGGAACTCCAGACCAAGGCTGCAAAAGCAGATGAATATTATGATCGGCTGCTGCGCCAAGCCGCTGATTTCGACAACTTTAAGAAACGCGCCGCCCGCGAACGCCAGGATGCCATCAAGTTCGCCAACCAGGGATTGCTCGAAAAGCTCATCAATGTCCTGGATCACTTTGAAATGGCCCTTGTCGCCGCCAACAATAATTCCAGCGCTGATTTGAAGTCATTCAATGACGGCGTGAAGTTGATTTATAACCAGCTCAAGACCGTCCTTTTGGAATCGGGGTTGGAGGAAATCGATGCCACTCAGAAGCCATTCGACCCCAACCTTCACGAAGCGGTCTCCCAGCAGGAAAGTGCCGATGTGCCAGAAGGCCAGGTACTTATCCAACTGCGCAAGGGTTACAAGCTACGCGAACGCCTCATCCGTCCTGCCACGGTTGTTGTCGCCAAGAAACCCGGCACTCATTGACATATGGCCAAACGAGATTACTACGAGGTTCTTGGCGTTCAGAAAGAGGCCTCTGATGAGGAGATAAAAAAGGCCTATCGCAAGCTCGCTGTTAAGTACCATCCCGATAAGAATGCCGGGGACAAGACCGCTGAAGAGAAGTTCAAGGAACTGGGTGAAGCCTACGAGGTCCTGAGCGATCCCCAGAAGCGGCCTGCGTATGATCAATATGGTCATGCCGCGTTTGACCCTCGCAGTCGCGGCTATGCCGGTGCGGGACGCGGTGGTAATTTCCACGATCCATTCGACATCTTCCGCGAGGTCTTTGGCGGCTCGAGCATCTTCGAGGATTTGTTTGGCGGAGCCGAGCAACGGCGCGATCCTTCGAGTCCTCAACGGGGTTCCGATCTGCGCTATGACATGGAGATCACCCTTGAAGAGGCCGCCCTTGGCTGCGACAAGGAGATCACTGTCAAAAAGCTTGAAGCATGCGAACATTGCCAGGGTACCGGTTCGGAACGCGGATCCAGCACCAAGATCTGCCCCACATGCGGTGGACGGGGCCAGGTGATCAGCTCGCGTGGCATCTTCAGCATCGCTCAGACCTGTCCCCGATGCGAAGGCGCAGGACGGATCGTTGAAAAGCCCTGCAAGCAGTGCAATGGCGCCGGGCGCATGGAAAAAACCTCGAAGATCAAGCTGCGCATTCCTCCAGGTGTCGACACCGGTGCACGTCTGCGTTCCGCCAATAATGGTGAGGGTGGTCTCCGTGGAGGCGGTGCCGGGGATCTCTATGTGGTCCTCCATGTCAAGGCTCACGACATTTTCCAGCGCGATGGTGATGACCTTCTTTGCGAGGTGCCCGTCAGCTTTGTGCAAGCCGCATTGGGCGCCGAACTCGAAGTCCCCACCCTCACGGGTAAAGCGAACATCAAAATTCCCGCAGGCACCCAGCCGGGCACCATCTTTCGTCTCAAGGGCAAGGGCGTCAAAAACGTCCAGGGGTACGGCACAGGCGATCTACATGTTCGTGTAATCGTCGAGGTCCCCACCCATCTAAACAGCCAGCAGAAGGAAAAACTGACTGAGTTCGCCGAACTGTGCGACGAAAGCGTGAATCCCATCAGCAAGAGCTTTTTTGAAAAAGCCAAGGAATTCTTTCGCTAATGCATCGTTTCTTTCTCCCCCCAGAACTCGCACATGGAGAGACTCTGACTCTTGACGGTCCGGAAGCTCATCATGCCTTGCGCGTCCTGCGATTGAGGGAAGGCGATGAGGCCACAGTTCTCAACGGTGCTGGCGGTGAATTTCAATGCATCGTCACTGAAACAGGCAAAAGGCATCTGACGTTGCGCAAGGTTGGCATCCACCAACATCCCCGGCCGGGACACACCATCACCCTCATCCAGTCCATCTCCAAAACGAAATCCATGGATGTGGTGATTCAGAAGGCGACCGAATTGGGCGCGGCGCGTATTGTTCCCCTGTTGACTGAACATACCGATATCAAGCTCACGTCAGAGGATGCCCTGCGCAAGGCTGAACACTGGCGCGCTGATGTCATTGAAGCCGTCAAACAGTCCGGGCAACCGTGGATGCCACAAGTGGATGTGCCACAAACACTCGCAGCCTATCTCAACCGCCGCGAATCTTTTGGCCTTTCACTGGTTGCCTCCCTGCAGCCAGGAACACGGATTCCCCGTGAAGTGGTGCGTGAATACCTTTCCCATCAACCAGCGTCCCCCATCACTTTTGCCGTTTGGGTGGGCCCCGAAGGCGACTTTTCGCCCGCCGAAATCCAGACCATTATTTCGAATGGGGCCACGCCTATAACCCTTGGATCGCTGATCCTCCGAGTGGAAACCGCCGCCATCTACTGCCTCTCCATTCTGCGTCACGAATTGCTCGGTACGCCCTGGGCATAAGCCCCCGGGTAATGAAAGCATCTGTCATCCCATAGAATCGGCTTCGCCAGGCATCCGGGCCTCGCCATGCTGTCAGATGAGGAAAACGATTGGGGCGGGAACTTGTTCGTTTTTTACTTCCGCAAATGCGATATTGTAGTCATCCTTCCTTCCACACATTCAAAAACCAATACTATGAAGCTCCTGCATTGCCTTTTGGCGGCTGCCGTGATTAGTCTGGTATACATGGTCACCCCGGTTCAAGGATTGGATGCCAAATCGACTCCATGGCAACCCTGGCTTGCGGGCGCACATGTGGCGCCTGAATTCAAGGTTCCTTCCACTTTAAATGATTGGATTCGTCGTCGTCCTGCCCTGCGTGAAGACATTTGGAAACTCCTTGGGGATCTTCCGCCCATTCCAGCCCAAACCAACGTGCGGATTGTGAATAAAGAAGACCGTGGTCGGTATCTGGTGGAGAAATTCATATTCGACAATGGCGCGGGTGCCAGCGTGTATGGCTATTTTGTTTTACCTAAAAACGCCACACGCAAGTGCCCCGCCGTTTTCTATTGCCATTGGCATGGCGGTGATTACCCCATCGGCAAAGAGGAGATCTTCCAGAAGGCTCATACTCCGGAAGAGCCCGCCCTGGCCTTGACCCAGCGCGGGTATGCGGTCATGGCCATTGACGCCTGCTGTTTTGGCGAACGAAGCGGACAGGGGCCCGGCGGCCCCCAGGAAAAGGGTGGTTCCGAAGAGCTGACATTGAGCAAATTCAACCTCTGGGTTGGACGCTCCCTCTGGGGCATGATCCTGCGGGACGATCAGATGGCTTTGAATTACCTCTTTTCAAGGCCGGAGGTGGACCCCCAACGTGTGGCCGTCACCGGTATCAGCATGGGCTGCACCCGCACCTGGTGGCTCATGGCCATGGATGAACGCATCAAAACCGGCATCGGTGTGGCCTGCCTCACCCGTTACCAGGACCTGATCGCTGCACAGGCACTGCCCGCTCACGGCATTTATTATTTCGTCCCTGATTTCCTTCGTCATTATGATACCGAGGCGGTTGTTTCGCTGATCGCGCCGCGGCCGGTGTTGTTCATGACAGGTGACCAGGACGGGGGTTCACCGATCTCGGGAGTGCGCAGGATCGGGACCACCGTCAGCCAGGTTTATGGACTGTATCAACGCCCGGACTATTTCGAAAATGAGAT
>CAZIDG010000196.1:0-3848 GCA_964538065.1 uncultured Verrucomicrobiota bacterium | reverse complement strand
GCTGTCACCCTCGATATGGGCCCCAACTATGATCCCCAGGCAGGCCCCATCGGCATGTTCGCTGAGGCCCAGGTCAAACAAGTCCAGGCAATCAAAGCCGCCCTGCGCTGACGCCCTTATCCTGTGCTGTTCAGGGGTGATGACACTACCGTTGGGAAAAACGTCGATTAATTCGTATCCGCAACACTCAATGGCACGCGGGATATTTTGTTCCCATGCTTGAAATATAGAAACCCCTGATCAATCACAAGGTCTTCAACACGAGCATCATTAAACAAAGCGGTCTTGAAGATCTTCTGAGTGTTGAGATCCATGACCGATAGTTGACAATACCCACCAATCCATAAACGATCGCCATCGAGCGCCACTCCACTCACGCATTCGTGAGACAATCCTTGTTTTTTGCCAATGAATTGAGGTTTGCCTTCTGATAGCTTCATGATTGTCATCCCCCCACGACGGTCATTTCTCCCCGTCCATACATTATCGCTGCCCGCCACCATCCAACGGTCATTCACTGCCAGTGACGCAGTGTCGCTCATGGGATCTGAAGTCTCAAAAGTAAACCATCCCTTGCCACCGAAATCGTGGCGTTGAATGCCTTTATTCAGGACTCCCATCCAGATGGTATTGTTTAAACCGAACGCCAAAGCCCGCACAGCCGCATTAGGAGGACCATCCAGGGGATCATGCACAGCCCCCCTTCTTTGAACATCAAGCACCGGATTATCAACAGATAGCGGCATCATGAATGAAGTGATCGTACCCGAGCCAACATTGAGGCAACTCACTCCTCCCTCTCGATCAGTTCCCACTCCTATATACAGTTTATCATCCTTGAATGCCAGTGCCAATACTTCGTCCCGTAACAGTCCGTCATTCCGTGTGTACCAGCGATGGGAGCCCGTGGCTTTATCCCACTCAAACAAACCCTCTTCATCCGTTCCAACCCATATCTTACTGTTGGATTGAGCCACGCTTGTTAATTTTGAACCAGTCATGACACTCCGAAATAGCTTGTCGGCTCCATTCCCTTGGATTGATCTGCGCCGGAGCATACTGGCGCTCGCTATCCACATATCATCGCCGTCAACCAAATATTCCACGGGTTGCGATTCGGATACTAATGGGACCGGTGCCTCAAAAATGCCTGGGTACACTCGCGGCGCCATGCCTAGCTTGGCACGGCAAACCTTGGCCATCAATTCTGGCACAAAGGGGGCATGTGTATCCCCCCACGGCCCCGGAGAATCCATTTCGATTACCGTGGTGCCGTAGGGTTCAAGCAATTCCAACGCCTCCTTCCAACGCCCGGCCTCATAGTAAGCATAGGCCACGCGAATCTGATCGTTTTGTGGCATCGCCAAGGCATACCCTTCCTGGATGGCCTTGCGGCAGCCATCGGCCATGGTCACCAACAGTTCGCGCTCCTTATGACGCAAAGCCCATGTCCATGGATAATCCATGAGCTGTTTGAAAAATGATGCCGGACAAAACACCTTTGAAGGAGCTGCTGCTGCCTCAACGACTGCCTTGCGAAATTCGGCGGCGATGGCGGATTGAGGGCCGACCCTGAGAGAAAGAAATCCCGCCAGAATATAGGGTCGTAATTCCGGAAATTGATTGGTCATGCGCGCCATGCATGGTGTCAGCCATTGTGTATTAACATCCGGTTCCTGTGCCAATGCGTAACGCATGTCATTAAATACCTCCACTTCTCTCATGACGATGTTCGTCTGCCCCTTTGAACGGAATTCTTTGAGTTGTTCCACCATTTGTTGCTCAAACTCGGGGCCATCAATGCGCATACTGTCCTGTTTTTTCTTATCGATCAGCCTCTGATATCTTTGGATTTGTCTTTCAATCCACTCGCGCTGTTTTGGATCGGTGGTCGCTTCCAGGGCGGGCTGCATCACCTCGATGGCTTTCTCCGGTTCACCGGTACCAATATAACTGTAGGCCAGATGGTGCCGGGCATACGCACAATATATCTCTTTATCGCAGGTGCTGATGATTTCCCGCAAAATTCCCCGCGCCTCATCAAGACGCTGGATTGATGGAGCCATCATGCATATGGCCAGGGACAATTTGGCCACATTGTGGTTCGGATCGAGCATCAGCACCGTTTCATACGCTTTGATGGCCTCCTCCAAGGACTCTTTATGCCGATTCCTGGTGGCGTAGTACATGTCTCCCCTCATCTTCGATGCGGCAAATTCGGGCGTGCTCAGTTCTGAGCCTGTGAGGCGGGATCGCTCCTCAGCAATTTCGAGATGGGCATTGATCTCCTTGGAATGCGCCATGTAGGTTCCGGCCACATTATTCGAAGACATGAGTTCATGAACGGCCGTCTGAAGGTTCCGAAAAAAGGCCTCGTCAGGCACTCCTTTAATGACCCGCCGCCATTGCCCGGCATGCATGCGTTCCACGCGCACGAGCATCTCCAACTCGCGCCCCACCTCCTCGAACGATTGATAATAGCCATCCACGAACCAGACCGCCGTCTGCATGGCAGGCAACGCCTCAACAGATACCGACAATCCTGCAGCATTCAAACGCAGTTCCTGCAGCAGGGCATTTACCTGCTCGCGCTCCAAAAGTGTAATCCCTCTCTCCCCGAGTCCCGCCGCCAACCGCGTGCTTAGTTGCCGGACAAAGGCACCCTGGCGATCATTAACACCTATATCACGAAATTGCCCTATGGCTAGAAAGGCGTGGCCGGTGCCTTTTCCATTCCCAGATCTCGCTCCCATTACAAACGTGCACAACTCCTGGGCAAGGTCCATCGCAACACGTCCGTTGTACCTCACAAACGTCATGTCCCGAATCACCCCTGTCGGCGCATCCACCAACCGAATCAACAACCATTGGTTGGTGCCCACCTTTGCTTGGGATCCCATGATCAGCCAATCCGCATGGAGCAATTGTCCCACCTTCACCGCCTGGCTTGGTCCACTTAAGGAATACAAACTCAATTGGGTCTCTTTGAGGACAGCTTCCAACTGACGCCGCTCAATCATGTCGAACGACTCTTGAGCTGAAAGGGATGCAAGAATCAGATCCGCCACCTGCCCCTCTTCATGCCGGTCGGACATCCCCAAGCCGCATACCGCAAGCCGGATCGGCCGATTGGTCGGAATGGACAATTCAGACACTTTTATCTTGGGGGCCATACTTTCTCTGGGAACATCCGCCAGCACGATTCTATCCGGTTCGTAGTCATACCAAAGCCATGACGCAACAACAGCCACCAGCCCCACAAGCGCAAGTCCAAGAAAATGTCTATGGTTGATTTTCATGATGGCCTTGTACATTGTACGATTGTCGAGGTTCCATCAATCCCAGATTTTCATCCCATTGGCCAATTCGCCAATACACCACACGTTCCATGTTCAGGTGAAATTCGCCTCCAATGTATATAGAATGATCCGGTTTCTTTCTCTTCGCTGCGATCCCAAACGCCATTCGTTCCTCGAGCTTTTATGCGCCAGCATCAACGCCACATCGCTATCTCCAGGCACGGTCGATAGGCCCAATATCTTCCATGTGCCAACAATGAACCAAATTGCTCACTTTCTTTTGAAAAGCACCATGCAAGCTTTGACTGGCATGCGTTCGCTCTTCTGGTCATCGGCCACGTGGCTTGGCTTGGTTTGCCCGGTTTATGGAGAACCATGCTGCCCAAGTGTCTCCTTTTGGTTTTGTCTTAAATTATCTCCAAGCCTCCCATCGCCACAGTTGGTTCCTTAATTTGCGCTTGGCGGGGACCACTCCCTCGCGCTCTAATCCATGACATGCGTGTGGTGATTCAACGGGTGGCTGAGGCCAGTGTTCGCATCCAGGACCGC
>CAZIDG010000195.1:0-3935 GCA_964538065.1 uncultured Verrucomicrobiota bacterium | reverse complement strand
AAAACATCGCCGCCTTTCAGGCCGAGACCCGAGCGGGGCGCATGAATGTCCGCCAGGAGGGCAGCGCAATCCTCTGCGCGCCGCTGACGTAGCCCCGAGCTTCCTGTAATCCAAGATGGTGATGGGGGAAGGAAACGCAAAAGACACGCCGCGTGCCGCGCTCACGCCATAACATGACGGCAAATGGATAATACAAATTCGGGATTGGAGCCCACCCGTCCATTCGAAAGCCTTCAACCTTAAGCACTTGGCACCGCCCAACACATTCCGGCATGGACGGCGCGAATATGTCTCCCTCTTCGTGATGCAGCATGGATGGGTCAGTTTCCGCCTTGACCCCCTCCCCTCGTTTCATAGGGCCATGATGCTTAGAGGCTTGCAGAGGTCATTGACTTGGCGGATGGCCCGCGACAGAGTAGATGCTTGGTTCCTACGGAGGAACCGCAACAGAGACGTGAATAGGTTTGTTCATAGTTACATCGTTTTACTGTGGGTGATGCTATCGGTTCGCCTGGTGGCGGCGGATGCCAGGACACTGCACATGTTATCGTTATCTTCCCTGGCCACGGCGGATGACACGCATCGTTCACGTGTCATCGCAATCCAGGATAATTGGGCCACTGCGGCCTTCGAACCGCGCCCTCAACGTGTGCAAACCATGGTGGAGCGCGGCATCCGCCAGTTGTCAGGCGCCACAAACACCGCCGACGCCTGGCGCACGTACGTGAGCACTCAGGATGTGGTGGGGCTTAAGGTGTATTCCGCCCCCGGAAGCATTATCGGGACCCGTCCCGTTGTCGTGGCAGAAGTCATTCAAGGCCTTCTTAATGCGGGGCTTGCGGCCAGCAACATCGTGGTATGGGATAAACGACTGAGTGATTTGCGCCATGCCGGGTTCGGGACGCTCGAAAACCGCTTTGGCATCCAACTCGCCGGAGCCCAGGATGAAGGTTACGACGAAGGCACCTTTTATGAAGCACCGCTCCTGGGGCATTTGATCTGGGGTGATCATGAGTTTGGGACGACCAACAAGGTCGCAGGTCGCAAGTCTTTCGTGACCAAATTATTAACACAGCGGCTGACCAAAATCATCACCATCTCCCCCCTCTTGAAGCATTACGAGGCGGGAGTGACCGGTGCGCTGTATAGTCTGGGTTTCGGTGCCTTGGATAATACAGCCCGTTTTGAAGCAGAGGCCAGCCGCATGGCCGATCCCCTGCCTGAAATCATTGCCATGCCCGCCGTGGGCGACAAGGCGGTGCTGCACATCACCGATGCCCTTCTGTGCCAGTATGAAGGGGACAACAACGCCTTTCTGCGTTACTCGACGCCATTAAACGAACTGTGGTTCAGTACGGATCCTGTTGCCTTGGATGAGCTTGGCATCAAGGAAGTGCAACGTCAGCGCCGTCTGGCGGGATTGAGCCCCCTCAAAGCCAGCCTGGATATTTACCATAACGCGGCCTTGCTTCAATTGGGCAACAGCGAGGAACGGCTCATCCTGATGGAACTCATCACCCTCTGATACGGGGCGGTTTGGGATGGGAGGCGGATGCTTCCCCACGGGAACGAACTCAAGATGGCATGATGTGCTGCCAAAGAATGCGCAGACCAATGGCCACCAGGAGCACCCCCCCGACGATTTCCATGCGTTTTCCGAAACGTTGTCCCAGGTAATTTCCCAGTTTAATGCCGATCAAGGACAACAGGGCGGTGACGACACCGATCAGGAGGCTTGGATACCAGACATTGATGCGCAACATGCCAAGGCTCAAGCCAATCGCCAGGGCATCAAGGCTGGTGGCCACAGACAACGATACCAGGCAAAAGCCCTTGCTCGGATTCGGGGGCTGAGCCTCGGGCTTATTTTCAAAGCCCTGAATGATCATTCGCCCCCCGACGATGGCCAGCAAAGCAAAGGCGATCCAGTGATCAAATGTGTTGATAAGCTTCTCGACGTAGATGCCCAGTCCCCACCCCAGCAGGGTCATCAGGCATTGGAACAACCCGAAATGAAAGGCCAGGCGCATCACGGAGCGCCACCCCTTCATCTGGTTGTTTGTCCCTGCCCCCAGAGACACCGCAAAGGCATCCATGGAAAGCCCTACTGCAATAATGAGATTCTCAAGAAAGCTCATACTGGAAACCGTGTCATCGAAAACACCCGCTCAAGTTCTGGAAAGAAAACCGTGTCATCCAACATATCAGGCTGAACGTTAAGGAGTAGGAAACCGGCCATCAACCCGCCGTACCGGTCTTCTTGATATCGATTCCCCTGTCGAGACCAGCCTCCAGAAGAGCCTTCAGGATGTTGTCACTGACATTGGATACCCGGACTCGGGCACGCTGTTGTGATATTTCGTGAGCCAGAGTCTCCAGCATGCGGATCCCGGCGGCATCAATCGCATGAACGCCGGCCAAATCCAGGTTTAGCACCGACCACGCAACGGCCTTGAGCATCGGCGACGCCAGCAACTCACCAATCTCAGCCTTTTGCACATCCGCTGCGTTTCCCACCAATGACTCCCGAAGGACCATGGTAAATACGCCGGAACCAGCATCCAGATAATACGTCATGACTTCAAATCACTGCCCTCAGGGCAAATGAAAGGCCATGGTAGTTCAAGGCCGTCCCCCAAGGCAATACTGGAGGAAGTGCGTCTCCATGCCTGGGCATGGTGCGACGCACGGGAGATCTCCTTTTTACTGGGCAAAAGCAAGCCTAAGTAGTAGACTGAATAAAAATCAAACCGCATGAGTAATCCTTCACCCACTTGGCTGGACTACGTCATTGCCATTGGCTCGCTCCTATTTGTAGTCACTGCCTTCATTTATGTTCTGTGGCGTTCGTTTAAAAAGAGCCAGGATCGAATGAAGCTGGTGTCCAGATGGGTCCTGACCCTGTTT
Organism: uncultured Verrucomicrobiota bacterium; assembly: GCA_964538065.1. Taxonomy (GTDB): domain Bacteria; phylum Verrucomicrobiota; class Verrucomicrobiia; order Limisphaerales; family UBA1319. The sequence continues at coordinate 1,028 of CAZIDG010000195.1, read as the reverse complement.
GACATCCCGATTCTGATCCTGGCCGTGAAGGCCGAGCTTTTCACCGTTCCCATTGCACTCATCGGCGGTATCGTGCTGGCCCTGATCTGGACGCCGAGCATTACGGCGATGATGGCGAAGCCGTTTGCGGGGTTATACTTCGACGATGAAAGCGAGGCCAGCACCGTCGCTTCGTATGATATCGCGCAGGCGCGCCGCAAGGTTGGCAAATACCAGGAAGCCATCGAAGCCATTCAGGGCGAACTGACCAACTTTCCCACGGACTTCAAGGGACAACTCCTGTTGGCTGAGATCCAGGCCGACGATCTTAAGGATATGGCCTCAGCCCAGGCCACCATCGAATCCCTGCTCCAGCAACCCGGCCATCCTGAAAGGAATGTCGTTTTTGCCCTCAACCGTTTGGCAGACTGGCACTTGAAATACGGGAACCAGGTGGATGCCGCCAGAACCGCCCTCGAGTGGATACGCCAGATGTTCCCCGACACCGAATCTGCCTACCTGGCGGGACAACGATTGGTGCATCTGGATGTTCCTGATGAGGAGAAAATTCAAACACAGAAATTCGTGGTCAAGGAACAAAAGGAATATGTGGGATTGAGCGATAAGTTCGAGGGTTGGAAACCTGAAGCGGAGAACGTGGATGATGCCGTACAGAAGCTGGTGAAACGCCTGGAGACGCATCCCATCGACAACGAAGCCCGCGAACGCCTGGCCCGTTATTATGCGTTGAGCTATAACAACATCGAACTGGCCACCGATCAGTTGAATCAATTGATCGCCCAGCCAGGGGTGCCCCAAAAGCTCGTGGTGCATTGGCTGAATCTGCTGGTTGACCTTCAAATTCATACCAACCAGGGCTTTGCCGTGGTCCAAGCGACGCTAAACCGGATCATGGACACCTACCCCAAGACCTCGGATGCGGAAAAAGCGAAAAACCGTCTCACGCTGATCAACCTCGAATACAAGGCGCGCCAGGATACCAGCCAGGTCAAGATGGGGACCTACGAGCAAAACCTGGGGCTTAAGCC
>CAZIDG010000194.1:0-3972 GCA_964538065.1 uncultured Verrucomicrobiota bacterium | reverse complement strand
TGAAAGGGTTGCTGGCCGTGGGCTTGGAGAAGGCCGGTGGCCAGGGCCAGGATCATCCATGGATGCGGTTTCAGGTTTTTCATGGGCGTATCAATCAGAAGGCAGGAACTCCCGCGGGCAAGACCATCACTCCTGCCGTTCATGGTATTTTTATACAACAACGCAGCTTTATCGTCAACACAATGTCGCTCATGAAAACACATACGCACCGGCAGAAATCCAGCGATTCGGTAAGGCATCCTCAAATGACACCCAGATGTCACAGGGCAATCGTTGATATATAACCTGGGTGCAGGAGGCTGGCTGCGTGGAAACGGGATGGGTTTTTGCCGAAATGCGAACAGGCATGGAACGAGTGGAGGGAACAGCGAACCATCCAAAACAGAAAGAGCGCAAGCCTGCGAAGACCTGCGCCCCATTCTGTGTGCTTGTTACTAAACAGGCTTAGAACATGTAAACCACGTTGAACGCCAGCGTGAAGGAGTTGCTATCCAACTCGTCGGTGGAGCCGCCAAAGCCGCCGAAGGCGCCCGGATTGCCCGTCAGGTCATGATCCCAGCGGAATTCAGCGCGGGTGAGGACATTGGCCCAGAGGCTGTAGTCCAGCGTGAAGGTGTTGGCGATGAACTCCTCGTTGGAGCTGTTGGGATTGAGGGAGCCCCAGGTGCCCGCGGTGCCCGAGGCGTACTCGAAGCGGTTGTTGAGCTTGAGTTTCTCGGTGGCCTGATAGGAGAGGTAACACGCCACGGCGTTGGCGTAGGAGGTGCCCACCAGGGCGGGCTGGCCGTTGGCGCGGTAATCATACGCGGCGCCCACGGAGAGCTTTTCCCACGGTGTGGGGGAGCTCACACCCACGTACCACTGGGTGAGGCGCTTGTCGGTCGCGTAGGCGGGGCCATTGAGGCCGTTGACCACGCCGCCGGAGAGGGTGGCGCCCTTCATGAAGCCCATGGATTCAGGCGCGGTGAGGGTGAAGCCGCCCATGTAAGTCTTTTCGCTTTCGTCCGACGGACCTTCGGCAAAGCGGGAGGCGCGTTCATTGAGGCCGCTGGTCACGGTATTGGCCACGCCGGCATAGGTGTTCAACCAGTCGGTCCAGTTGTAGCTCATCAACGCACCGGTGTGCTGGATCGGCTCGATGGCATAGCCATAGGAGCTGCTGTAGTTGGGGTTCTTGCAGGTATCCAGGCTCTCGTAGCCGATGACGGTATCGAACACGCCGACCTTGAAATCAAGTCCATTGCCCACGGGGGCGCGCAACTGGGCATAGGCCTGGCGCACGGCCACCTGATCGCCGGTGCCCGCGCCGGTCTGATACTCGCGGAAGAGCTGCGCGTCGGGACCAAACATGAGGTCCGCGGCGTACCCGGCCGACCACTGGCCTTCATCCAGGGGCTTGGCCAGGGAGAGCTTGACCGAATTGAGGTTAAAGCCATCCTGCTTGTTGGCCGTATCAAAGGTGCGGCCCGGCAGATTGGCATTGCCGCTGCCCAGCTTCCAGATGGCCGAGGTGTCAACATACCCACTGAGGGTGGTTGAAGAGACCGCCGTATTGACGGCGTGTTGCGCTTCTTCGGCCTGAAGGGCCGCACCCAAACCCACAACACCCGCCGCAGCGAGCGCCAGAGTCCAACGATTCATCATAGTTTGTGTATTCTCCGATGTTATAAGGTTTTAAACAAAACCCGCGTGCCCGCCGCGCGTGCATCGACAGGGTCGAATCCACATTGCAGCAGGTCCGCTCACTCGTAACAAACCGAGGGGAGGCGCGCAATCATGAAATCGAGGGCAACCTGCGCTGGGGCAAAGGCTGTATCGTTATCGCCTTGGGCGCGGCCTGCAAAAGATTCTTGCCTGGAACCGGGAAATGGTGCGTATCATGGCTCTCCTGCTCAATCCGGAGGCACTCCGGAAGCGGCAGACAGAATTTTTAAGACATGAATACTGTCCAGAACGGCAAGGGCAAGGGCCCGGAAAAGGGCCGTAATCTCTCCAAATGGAGAGAGGGGTATGATTTGATTGACTGGGGACATCCTCAAAGCGATGTCCGCTGGGAAGCGCCCCAGAACGACCTGAAAGAGGCCGATCCGAAGAATCAAAACAACTGATAATCCCTGCCAGGACCGCGGGAACCACCACGGGATGGCGCTGGACATGGTCTCGTTGACCTGTCTGTCGTGTGATGAACAAATAGTTGCTCACGGTCCGCCGGGAGGTACATGCCTGACAAGGCGTGCAGTTTAATCAGCCCGGTTTGTGGATAAGAGTGAGCAACTCGCGCTCACGAAAAACGAAATCCTCCGTCAGCAAAGCCTCCGGGGCGATCTCCCTTGCATGCTCCTGCGGCTTGTCCTCGTCTCCTGACCAGCAACTGTAAACCTGGTCGACCTGATGCGCCCTGATATATTCGACCAGTTGCACCGAAGACCTCAGGGCCGCGACGCGTTCCTTCGGATCACCGAATTCGATGTCATAATAGTCGCGTCCTTCGTTGAATCCGCATCCACAGGAGGTATGGCTGCCAGCGTAACGGATATTCAGGCGCGAAAAATGTGTTCGCACACATTCGGTGAATTCCGACAAGGCCTCCACATTGAAGGCAGGCGCATCATCCCGCCAGGGTATCAGTGGAAGGGGCTCATTCGAACCAATGTAGACGACCATGCACATATCGTTTTCGGCGTGGCGTTATAAAGATGTGTAGTATTGCGATTTTGCAGTTTACCTGGGGCTTTTCAGGATTTCATCATTATTAAAATACTCTGCCATCTTTTGGAGAAAGTCCGGCTTGAGGGATGTTTCCAATCCCAACGTTCGTATGCCATCCAACTTTTTAAGCAGCGTGTTGAAACCGATAAACCCACAGGATTTCGCCAAAGGCTTGTCATGCAGTGAAAACGTCGGGCGAAGTATCTCCTGCTCGACCTTATCCCTCCGGTCATTTGGAGCCACAAGGTAGAGGTTGATTTCCAGGTTGGGTTGCAATGCCAGGAGATCATTCATCCGCAATAGGCCGGAATAAATGGAAGTCGTAGCCTCCACCTCAAAAGCTGCAACAATTGAATTCCCCTTGAGCCACAGGACATCAATTAGCTCAATGGTCCTGTTGGTGACTTCGTTGAATTGCGTTGGTAATTCGGAAACCATGCGTGAGAAATTGCCCAGCATTTTTCCATTCCATACTTTCGAACGGTCATTCCGCGCCACCCAGAGGTCAAAACCCATGTCCAAACCCAGTTGGAGTAGATTGTATTGAATTTCGGTGTGCTGGGTGTTTCGCGCCTTTTCCTGATTATCGAGCATTGGCGGATGGGTTAGCACATCATCCGCTTCTTCGGATTCAGGAACGCTCACCACCATCGGCACCATGGATTTTCCTTTTCGACGTTCTGCGCTGAAAAACAGTTTGCGAGCAAGCTTTTTGGGATCCACGGGACGGGCAATGGGTTTTGCGTGAGCCTTCGCGAGCATGTCGAGAATGGAATCACCATCTTTTTTGACAATAAATGGATTCAGACTCTTGCGAACGAAACCCTTATACCTGCCCCGATGCTCGGGCCCATCGTAGAAACTTACCCGCCCTTCCAGATCAGCCATGGGCACACCATGCTCTGGTTCCAATGTCACCAGAGGCCTAACCTCAAGCCTGACCGGAAACTCGTCCTCCTTCCATATCAGCCGTTTATCCTGGCTTGGTCCTACCACCTCCAATGCACCAACCCATCGCATCACACCGGTAAGATAACAAAGCATGATGTCGCCAGGTTGGATTTGTGAGGCCGCTTTCCACATTGCCGGCCGGAATCCGGAGATGTTAGCTCCTGCCTGCCTAAATTCCGCCCAGGTCGTGCCAGTAAAAAGGTCGAGCCAGTAATTCATAATAACGTGCTATGTATTCTGTTTATTTTGGTGTGCCAAGGCTAAAACATCTCGGTTCCATAGGACGAACCCAGACCGTAACGATCCATTGAT
>CAZIDG010000193.1:0-4109 GCA_964538065.1 uncultured Verrucomicrobiota bacterium | reverse complement strand
CGGTCTTCCGGCTACTCCGTTTGTTTTGGGATGATGGGCAGAGTCGTCCGATGCTGGCATTGCTGTGTGCTTTGGCGAGGGATTCACTTCTTCGTTTATCTGCCGGTAAAGTACTGGAGACCAGGGTGGGGGAGTGCCTCACGAGTCAGGATTTCGTTGCCTTCTTCCACCATGAGTTGCCAGATCGTTTTAGCGAGGCGATGACTTTATCCTTGGCACAAAATGTCGCATCATCATGGGCGCAAGCAGGCTTCTTCAAAGGCAGGATTAAAAAAGTCCGCTCTCGCCCCGTGAGCACGCCTGCGGTTGCTGTATATGCATTGGCTCTGGGCTATCTGTGTGGGTTGCGTGGACAACTCCTGATTGAAAGCACATGGGCACGGTTTCTTGACGTGCCCCGGGATCACGTGATCCGGTTGGCCCAAGAGGCGGCACAACGCGGGTGGATGGACTTTAAAAGGGCGGGAAATGTGTTTGATATTAGTTTCCCACAGATCTTAACTCCAAAGGAAATCGAAGTATCCCATGGGGCAAATTGAACGACTCATCCAGAACTACGATACCCGCGTCTCGTTGTCGTGGGACCGCAACCTTGCGGGGCCCCAGCGTGTCTGGTTTGCCGTTTACAATAAGGCGGAGGAGCGGCGGCTTCGGAGACGGATGGATGAATTTGAAATATCCACCAGGCGTGCTGGCCATGGATATATCACGATCGATTTGACCGATGCCTTTGCCCAATGGTTGGCAGCTCATGAATACCGCCAGAGTTACTTTGAGAGTCCTGAGCTTCTCGAAGTTGAATCTCCTGTGCTTGACGATTTTAAGGAGGACATGACGCGCTTGGTGACTGGGGTTCTGGCATCGCCCAAGGCGGACGAATCCACCGTTGTCGCCATATATGGGGCGGCAGGTTTATTCGGATTTATGAAGACCTCCGAACTGATGGCTCGAGTCGAGTCAGCCATTCGCGGTCGGCTTTTGGTCTTTTTTCCTGGTGAGCACGAAAACAACACATATCGTTTTTTGGACGCACGTGAAGGTTGGAACTACCTGGCTGTTCCGATCACCGCTGAAGAAGGAATTATCAAACCATGAACCTTGGCGAACTCTTTTCAACCAATCCAAAGAGCCTTGAACTACTCAATAACGGTGTCGCGGTCGTAAAGGATGCTGTCACGCCCGAAGAGCTGAAGACCTTGCGGTTTGAGCTCAAAACGTTCGTTTGCGAGGGCGAATATGCCAAGGGTCTGGAGAAGATTCTCCGCACTTATATCACCAATCTTGATCATGCCGAGCAATCCGCCGTCTGGGTGTCGGGCTTTTTCGGTTCCGGCAAATCCCATCTTGGGAAAATCCTGCGCTATCTTTGGAGTGATTTCGAATTTCCCGAAGACAAGGCCAGGGCCAGAGGCTTGACCAGGCTCTCCACGGAGGTGTCTGATCTTTTTAAGGAATTGGGCACTGCTGGCAAGCGCCTGGGCGGTCTCCACGCCGCGTCCGGCACTTTGCGCGGTGAACTGGGGGACAACGTGCGTTTGTCGGTCCTCAACATCATTTTTAAATCCGTTGGCCTTCCTCCCAAGTATCCAATCGCCCGCTTTGTGATGTGGCTTCGAGAAAATGGAAAACTTGATGCCGTCAAACAGCGAGTCGCAAAAGCTGGCCGGGATTTTTCCAAGGAATTGAATAATCTCTGGGTGTCGCCATTCCTCCATCGGGCTCTTGTGGACGAGGGCTTCAGTTCCTCGACAAGCGAAATCGCAAAATCCCTGGCCCAACAATTCTCCAACGTCAAGGACATCACCATTGACGAGATGATTGCCGCCATTCGCGAGGCCCTCACGGTTAAAGATCAGTTGCCCTGCACATTGGTCGTGCTCGATGAAGTCCAACAGTACATCGGTGATGACAGTGATCGCAGTCTCCAAATTCAGGAGGTGGTTGAAGCTTGTTCGAAACGGCTCAACAGCCGTGTCGTTATCGTGGCGACAGGCCAGTCGGCTTTGAGTGGAACACCCCAGCTCCAAAAACTGCGTGATCGCTTTCGCGTGTCCATTCAGCTCAGCGACACTGATGTGGAGGCCGTAATCCGCAAGGTCATCACAGCAAAGAAGCCAGACAAGACGACCATTATCAAGAAGGTCGTTTCTGACTACGAGGGTGAGGTCACCCGTCACTTGAACGGCACGAAGATCGAGTATCGGTCAGAGGATGATGCCGCTTACATCCCGGATTATCCTCTTTTGCCGATCCGGCGCAGGTTTTGGGAAAAGGTTCTTCGGGCGGTGGATGTGGCAGGGACGGCGGCTCAGCTTCGTAATCAACTCACAGTGGTCTTTGAAGCGGTTCGATCCTATTCCGACCGTAGCGTGGAAACCGTGGTCGGTGGTGATTTTATTTACTGGCACAAGGCCACGGATTTCCTTCAGACCGGCATCCTGCAACCCAAGATCGACCAGTTGATTCGCACGCTCGACAACGGCAGTGCCGATGGCAGGCTTAGCGCCCGGATCTGCGCCCTGGTCTTCCTCATCAACAAGCTGCCCCGCGAAGCCGGTGCCGACCTGGGTATTCGAGCCACGGCGGATGTGTTGGCCGACCTCCTGGTTGAGGATTTGAAGGCGGGCAGCGCGGAACTGCGGAAAAGGGTGCCGGAACTGCTCCAGACCCTTGTCCAGTCCGGCCACCTCATGGTGGTGGACGATGAATACCGGCTCCAGACACCCGAAAGCGCCAGTTGGGATGCCGAGTTCAAAAAGAATTTCAACCGCATCGTCAATGATGACTCCCGCATCGCCAGCGAACGCGCCGACCTGCTCCGCGCGGAATGCTCCGGTCTTAAAAACCTCAAAGTGATTCATGGCGATAGCAAGGTGCCACGCAGGATCGAACTGTTCCTGGGGACTGAATCCCCGTTGCCTAATGGCCAGGGGGTGCCGGTATGGGTGCGCGACGGTTGGACTGTGGATGAAAAATCGATCCTCTCTGAGGCCCAGAAGGCTGGCACAGACAGCCCGCTCATTTTTGTTTATATCCCCCGTCGTTTGTCGGATGAGCTGAAGAAGACCATCGCCAACCTGAAAGCTGCCGAGGAGACCCTGAATATCAAGGGCACTCCCACCACGCCCGAAGGGTTGGAGGCGCAGGGTTCCATTGAAAGCCGAAAGCATGTCGCAGAAACCAAGCTGCGGAGCCTTGTGGTCGAGGTCATCAATGGCACACGGGTTTTCATGGCGGGCGGCAACGAAATCCCGGGCATATTCATGCTGGATCGCGTCGAGGAGGCCGCCAAAAACTCCCTCTCCCGCCTGTATCCGCAGTTTGATGTCGCGGATGATCCCCGCTGGGACAAGGTGGTCGAGAGGGCCAAAAAAGGGGATACCACGGCGCTTGAAACCCTGGGTTACAAGGGGGAGCCGGATAAACACCCCGTGTGTGCGGCGATTCTGGGCTTTATCACTGCCGGGAAGAAAGGCAGTGAGATTCGCAAACATTTTTCCTCCGGCCAATACGGCTGGCCCCAGGATGCGATTGATGGCGTCATCCTCCTCCTGTCGATTGCTGGCCACCTGCGGGTGACTCAGAGCGGCCAGCCAATGGACCCGCGCCAGCTCGATCACTCGAAGATTGGCGTGTGCGATTACCGCACCGAATACATCACCATCACAGCCGGGCAGAGGATTCCCATTCGCAAGCTATTCCAGGCTGCCGGGATTGCCTGCAAACCCGGCAAGGAGGCCGAATCCGCCCCTGCTTTTATCGAAAAGGCCCTGGAATTGGCTGAAGCCGCGGGGGGTGAATCCCCTCGGCCCGAGGTGCCGAACCTTCTCGCCATCAACGAAATCAAAGCCCTCACGGGGAACGAACAGTTGGTTCAGCTTTACGAACAGCGCGAGGCCCTGACCCAAAACCTGGCCGAATGGACTCAGACGGCCAAGGCCATCCAGGACAGGATCGGGCGCTGGGAGGCCTTGGAGAGCTTGGAATCCCATGCCCGTGCGCTGGAGGAGGCCTATGACATCAAACAACAGGCCCTGACCATCGAAAGCGAACGCCAGCTCCTGGCCGAGCCCGATCCAGTCGCGCCCCTGTGCGACAGGCTCACCCAG
>CAZIDG010000192.1:0-4160 GCA_964538065.1 uncultured Verrucomicrobiota bacterium | reverse complement strand
CGGCTTGTGATGGTCGCTGAGGAGGATTCCAAAGGGCTGGGGGCTGCGGCCTCCACCATGCGGCGCATGTGGTCAAACCACCACCGGGCACGCGCGGAGGGCACGGGCTTGCTGCGACGCCCGCGCGAGTTTACTGTGTCAATGGCCAGCCGGAGTTCCATCTGCTCTTTCATGACAATCCCTTTCTCTTTATGGCCCACAGTACCACCGATGGTTGGACATAAATTGTCCAACCTACTGGGTTAATGTACACGCGTTTTGGCGGTTTTCAAATGCGCCCCGCGGCCCGCCGCCCCTCTTGTTCCCGTCTTGCCTGCGGAGGGCGTTTGGCGTATTTTGTCTTGATGATCAAGTGGATCAGCATTGCATTGGCATTTTTGTCCCTTCTGGCGGTTCCGGCCCCCGCCACGGCCGCGCCCAGGGAAGGCCGCGTCGTTTACGTCCTCCCCATCCGCGAGGATATCATGCCGCCCCTGGTCTATGTGGTCCGCCGCGGCGTCAAGGAAGCCATGGAGGCACAGGCCGACCTGCTCCTGCTTGACATGGAGACCAATGGCGGCCGCGTGGATGTCACCGAGGAGATCATCCAGATCCTGGGCCAGTTCAAGGGTCAGACCGCCACCTACGTCAACAAAAAGGCCTTCTCCGCGGGCGCCTTCATCTCCGTGGCCACCCAGAAGATCTACATGGCCCCCCAAAGCGTGATCGGCGCCGCCGCCCCCATCATTTTGTCGCCCGGCGGCGGGGGTGTGGAGAAGACGCCCGAAACTTTCGAGGCCAAGATGACCTCCGGCGTGCGCGCCCTCGTCCGCACCTGCGCCGAGAAAAACGGCCACAACAAGGCCGTGGTCGATGCCATGATCGATAAAAACAAGGAGCTGGTGATCGACGGCGAGGTCATCACCCAGAAGGGCGAGATCCTCACCCTCACCAACCTCGAGGCCGAGAAGGAGTACGGCACCCCGCCCAAGCCGCTTTTGTCCCTGGGCACGTTTGACAGCATCGATGCCCTGCTCAAGCACCTCGACCTGGCCCAGGCCAGGGTCGTGCGCATCGAGCCCCTGGGCGCCGAGAAGCTCGCCACCTGGATCAACATGATCAGCCCCATCCTGCTCATCATCGGGATGGTCGGCCTGTATATCGAATTCAAGACGCCCGGGTTCGGCCTGCCGGGCATCATCGGCATTGCCGCCTTTGCCGTTTATTTCCTGGGCGGCTACGTCGGCGGGCTCGCGGGCCTGGAATGGGCCGCAATCTTCCTCCTGGGCCTGGCGCTGGTGGTGGCCGAGTTCTTCTTCTTCCCCGGCACGCTGGTCCTGGGGCTCATCGGGGCGCTCCTGATGCTCGCCGCCCTCATCATGGGCATGGTGGACACCTATCCAGGCATGCCCGCCCTGCCGACCCTGCCGCAACTGCGCCTGCCCATCCAATCCCTGGCCATCGCCGCCGCAGGCACCCTGGTGATCGGCTGGATCCTGAGCAAGTGGCTCCCCCGGACCACGCTCTACGGGACCATGGTCTCCCAATCCGCCAGCGGCGTTGAATCCGTTCAGCAGATCGAACAGGCCCAGCAATCGCGCATCGGCCAGGTGGGGGTGACGGTTTCCACGCTACGCCCGGGCGGCAAGGCCCGGTTTGGGGACGATATCCTCGATGTCATCTGCCAGGATGGGATGCTCGAAAAGGGTCAGAAAGTGCGCATCATCGGCCACAGCGGCGCGGAGGCGATTGTGGAGGTGGCGTCCTGATCAATGAGACCCGCTGCGGGCGGGGGCATTGGTCGGAGCTTCGGCATGGTTGGTGGCGCCAGGCTTGGACGCATTGCGTTGGCGCCAGGCTTCCCGCTGGCTGTCGGACATGTGGAACTGCCGCTGCCGCATGAGCTCCTCATACCGCTTGCGCTGCTCGGACGTCAGGGTCGCCTTGATCTGCTTCTTGGTCTCCTCAAATTCCTTGCGGGCATCCGGCGCGATGGACTCCCAGAGCTTCTTCATCCGCTCCTGGCTGTCCTTGAGAATGGCTTCGATCTGCTTGTGCTGCTCGGAGGTCAGGTTCATGTCCTTGTTCAACCGCCGCATCATGTCCGTGCGCTGGAACATGCCCGGGCCCGTGGCCATGTTGGGCCGGGGCGTCTTGGCGCGGGTGCTCTCCAGATGCATCTTCATGCCCAACCCGCCCAGCAGCACGCCGGCACAGAATATCAACACCCCCACGGCGATCGCTTTCCAGGCATTCACCAGGACTCACCTCCCGAATCGATGGCCGCCAGCACCGTGGCCTCCAACTCCGTATCCAGCTCAGTCACAGGCTCGAGAGTGGGATGGAAATACACCGAATAGACGCAGGCCATGAAGGCCACCGCCAGGCATGGGGTGGCCACCCGCCAGAAGGCGCGCGTCCATACCAGCCAGGCATCGGCCACAGGCAACGCCGCCAGACGCGCCATGATGCGCTTCTCAAACGCATACGGCACGGCATCCGAGGGCCGGTGCGCCCGCCCTGCCGCCAGAAGCTTCTTTTCCAGTTCCGATGCGTTCATAATTCCCATAAATCAAGACGGTCCCGGCTCGATCCTGGTTACAGGTTGCCTTGCTTCAGGAGCTTTTCCACAATTTTCCGCAGCTCGTTTCGCGCCCGGAAAGCCCTCACCTTGACCAACGATACCGACCAGCCCGTGCGCTCCGCAATCTCCTTCACCGACCGCTCTTCGATCTCAAGCATGGTGATCACCATCCGCGCCGGAGCCGATAACTGCCCCAGGGCGCGCTCCAGCAGCTCCTTCGCCCCTGAATCGTCGGCGCTGGCCGTGGCCGGATCCGTCGCAAATCTCTCCAGCCAAGCCACTTCGTCTTCCGTCAAGTCCGTCAGCACATCCTCCTTGTTGCGCTGGTGTCCCCGCAAATGGTCATAGCAGGTGTGTACCGCCAGACGCATGAGCCAGTGCTCGAACGGGGCGTCGCCCCGATAGCTGGCCAGCTTCTGATAGGCTTTTATAAAGACTTCCTGAACAATGTCTTCCACCTCGTTTTCACGCCGCGCATACCGCCGCGCCGTGGCAAACACCCGGGGCTGGTACTTCACGACCAGGACCTCAAAACGCTCCATCGCGCCACTGAGTACAGCGGCGATGATCTCGGCGTCATTGTCCATGACCGGGGAGTCCGACACGCAGTCTTAGACGCATCTCCAGCCAATTCGTTTCATGAAAACCCGCAAACGTTAACCCCTCACCCGCCCCCCTTTCCACCCTGATTCCGCCTCCTCACCCACGCCCTCCCGCGGCCCGCTTCGAGATCAAATCGCCCCTGGGAGGCGATTGAGGTATCCATGAATCGGAAAACATGATAGTTTCCAAGTAACTGATGCTGAATCCAATGAAAACAATCAGTTCAGAACAGTCCGAGCCCATGGGCACCTCGATTCCAGACGTCTGTTTCAAACTTGATCGGAAAAACCTTTGGGTATTCTCTTTATCCTTCCTCTTTTTTGGCGTCGTGAGTGGCCTATCCTGGATAATACATCTTGGATATTGGCCTGTAGCAGATTGGACAAAACACGGCTTAATGTTTGCCCTTTTTTGGACCGCTTGGGTGGTTTTTTCGATCTGTGGATTGGTTTCCGTCTGGAAATCACGATTATATCTGACACGGGATGGGGTCGAAAAAGTCGGTTGTTTCCGAACGAAATCGGTTTATTGGAAGGATCTTACAAAGGTTCGTTGGAGGAAGTTTCCCGTACAAGGCAGCGTTGTTCTGCTCGCACGCCCATGCCGCATCGTGGTCGAATTTGCCTCTTTTAACCGCGCGGATCAGCTCGCGATCATCGATTACATTCGAGCTCGATCCGATCCGCTCATTCAGGAGCAGTGGGATGCTTTCTCCACTCGCTGGCCAAAATCTCCTGCCCCCAAAAAACCTCTCCCCCGCTGGTATCGAATTGCACTTGGCATTTTCACGCTCAATTTGGGGATCATGAGTTGTGTCGTTTGGGCCGTGAATGGACAAATACAGCATCTGGCCAAATCGATATTATATATGGCGTGTGCCACATTCTTTTTCATAATGACATGGAAGGCACAACATAAGCCTTCGAATGAATAACCATTCGATCACTCATGCCATGTTCCAATCTGGCACGGAACCCCGCAGACGAGCCGGGGG
>CAZIDG010000191.1:0-4468 GCA_964538065.1 uncultured Verrucomicrobiota bacterium | reverse complement strand
TGGCTGGTTTCATCCAGAAACCCTATACCTTCAATGCCCTGATCGAGGCGGTCAGGAAACTATCCCAACCGGCCTGAAAGTAGTTTATTACCACTCGATTACGGCTGCGCCCCAGGTGAGGCCTGCACCAAAGACCACCAATAAAACAAGGTCGCCTTTTTTAATGCGCTTGCAGCGCACGGCTTCATCCAGCGCTATGGCCACTGAAGCCGCAGAAGTGTTTCCGTATTTATCGAGGTTGACGAACAGTTGCTCAGGTTTGGCGTCCAACCGATCCCGCACGGCTTCAATGATGCGCAGGTTGGCCTGATGGGGAATGATGCACGTGATCTTGGAGATATCCAGATCGCAACGGCGCAGGGACTCCTTTGCGGCAAAGCACATGGCATTGACCGCGTTCTTGAAGGCCTCCTTGCCTTCCATGCGCAGGTAATGCATGCGGGCATCCACCGAGGCATGGGTGGCTGGGCATCGACTGCCCCCGCCAGGCAGGCTCAACAAATCCGCCTTGCTGCCATCGGCCCCCATGCAGACCGTGAGCAGACCGTGCGATTCGGGGCGGTTCTGGAGTATGGCCGCGCCCGCGCCATCGCCGAACAACACGCAGGTGTTGCGGTCCTTCCAATCGACAATTGACGAAAGTTTCTCTGCGCCAATCACCAGCACCGTGTCATAGGTCTGGGACATGATGAACTGCTGGCCCACCTCCAGCGCATAGATGTATCCCGAACAGGCCGCGACCAGATCGCATGCCGCTGCCCGACGCGCCCCGATCTTTTCCTGAACCAGGCAGGAGGTCGAGGGGAAGGGCATGTCCGGCGTGATGGTGGCCACGATGATCAGGTCAATTTGTTCCGCCTTGACGCCAGCCATTTCCATGGCTCGGAGTGCGGCACGGGTTGCCAGATCGGATGTTGCCTGGCTCGCGTCGGCCAGCCGGCGCTGCTTTATGCCCGTGCGGGTGGTGATCCACTCGTCCGAGGTCTCGACCATTTTTTCCAGATCCGCGTTGGTGAGCACCCGTTCGGGCACATACGATCCCACGCCCACGATGGAGCAGGACCGGGTCTGGAAACCGTGAGCGGCGCGGGGATTCTTAAATGAAGGAGTCACTCGGGGAGTATTCATGGCTTGCCGGTCGGGGCCGCCACGTTTTTCTGTAACATGACGCCAGCCCGCTCAATGTCGGTGCGAATTGTTTGGTTGATGTTACGACTGATGGTTTCGGTGGAGACACGGATGGCGTTCATGATGGCGCGTTCCTTGGCGGAACCATGGGCGATCATGACATTGCCATTGAGGCCAAGCAGGGGGGCTCCGCCCGATTCATCGGGATCGACCTCTCTTTTGATCGTCTTGAAGGCGCCTTTGGCGAGCATGGCACCCATCGTTCGCCATGGGTTGCTCGTCAATTCCCGCTTAAGCCAGGAGAACAGGTTGTTGGCCAGGCTCTCGGAACATTTGAGCACGATGTTGCCCACAAAACCATCGCAGACAACCACTTCCACCCGGTTGGCATACAGGTCATGACCCTCCACGTTGCCGATGAAATTGAAGGGCAACTGTTTGCAGAGCTTGAAAGCCTCCAGGGTCAAATCGTTGCCTTTGACATCCTCGGTCCCCACACTGAGGATGCCCACGCGGGGGGATTTGTAGCCGAGCAGTTCCCGGGCATAAATGCTCCCCATGATGGCGTATTGGGCGAGGTGAATGGGACGACACTCCACACTGGCGCCCGCATCCAACAAAATGAAATGCCCCTTGGGCGCCGGCATCACTGTGGCGATGGCCGGACGCTCCACACCGGGGATGGTGCGCAGCCGGATGGTGGATGCAGCCACCACAGCGCCGGTATTGCCCGGGGAAACCAAGGCATCAGCCTGGCCTTCCTTGAGCAAATCGACAGCGCGCAGGATGCTGCAATCCTTCTTGCGGCGAAGGCCTTCCACGGGTTTATCCTCCATGGTAAGGACTTCCGAGGCGTGGACCACCTCCAGCCTGGGGTCGGACAGCCTGCATCGAGACAATGCAGACTTGATTTCCTCCTGGCGACCCACGAGGAACAACCGGCTAATCTTCGCGTTGGCTAATAGCGCGTGTTGTACACCCCTGATGACGACCTCAGGTCCGTGGTCGCCACCCATGACATCCACAACGACTCGCATAATGATGAAAAGAGCGCGGCAAAGATACTAAACCCGCCGCGCTCTCCTACATCGCATCAAGCTTTGGCTGTGATGTTCACGACCTGGCGTTCTTTGTAGAAACCGCAAGCGGGGCACACCCGGTGCGGCACGTATGGAGAACCGCATTGAGGACAGGTGCTCAATTGCGGCAGTTTCAATACGCTGTTATACGCCCGGCGCATGCGCTGGCGGCTTTTTGACGGTTTGCGCTTTGGAACGCCCATAAATTCTCTTTCTTATAACTTCAATTTGTTCAGTTCTGCCCAGGCAGAGGTTTGACCCTCACCCTGTCTATCGCCTGAAAGGGGATGTTCCCCGCCAGGCGATGCATGGCCCAGCCCGGGGCATCCCGGTTCGCACAACGGATGTTGTGGAAACGCGAGCAAAATATCCTCACGTAAAAATGGCGTCAAGTCAATGCAATCATTGACCACTTTAACGGCGTCCTCGCCTTCGGTCACCACGTGGCATGCCCAGCCCTCGATTTCGATCGGTTCCTGGAACTTTTTCAGGCAGCGCACGCAGGTGCAATCGAGCACGGTGCCCACAGTGCCCTGCGCGACATACGCTCCGTTAAGTAGCTGCACCTCAATATGATAGCGAATGGGCTGCAGGGTTTGGATGCAATCATCCGTGTTACCCCAATCCAGATCCTCAGCTGGGATCTCCCCCTCGAGGGTCAGGGCATCCTTTTC
The DNA here is from genome assembly GCA_964538065.1 of uncultured Verrucomicrobiota bacterium. Classification (GTDB taxonomy): domain Bacteria; phylum Verrucomicrobiota; class Verrucomicrobiia; order Limisphaerales; family UBA1319. The sequence goes on along the minus strand of CAZIDG010000191.1, from coordinate 1,587 downwards.
AGCCTGTCGCACGTTAAAAGTCAGAGGCATAAATCACCTATATAATTTAGGACATTGAGTGGCTGCTCAGTGTTCATTCGATGTCTGGGAGGGGGAAAAACGCCCCCTTCAAGAGCTTCAAGCCGGGGGTAATCCCCGCAGTTTAACCGCCAGTGCTTTCTGCACATGAGGGGGGACAAATTGATCCACTCCCCCACCCAGCCGGGCGATTTCCTTTACGATGCGCGAACTGAGGAAGACAAAGGTCTCCTTGGGCATCATGAAAATGGTTTCGACCCGTTCGTTGAGCTGTCGATTCATCAAGGCGAGCTGAAATTCAAATTCAAAGTCCGAGATGGCGCGCAGGCCACGCAGGACGGCATCCCCATTGCGCCTGGACACAAAATCCACCAATAAACCGGTCAATATGTCTGTCTCCACATTGGGCAGGTGCGCCACCGATTGCACGACCAGTTGGCGCCGCTCCTCGGCACTGAATAGCGGCGTTTTGGCATCGTTATTTGCAACGGCCACGATCACGCGGTCAAATAATTTGGCCGCCCGATAAATTAAATCGAGATGACCATTGGTTATCGGGTCAAAACTGCCCGGATAAATCACCGTTCGCATCAGCCTAGCCTGCGCCCTCCCCGGAAATTATCAAGAAGAACCCTCAAAAGGGGGTATTATGCCCTCCCTGGCACACCGTCGAACACGAATCCGGCTGACTCGGGAGCCGGGATGCATTCTACGAGCAAACGAGGCCCATGGAGCGTTGTAATATGTTCCAGCCCAATTGGATGAGCCCATACGCGTGGCTGGAGCCGCTGCCGGATGCAAGTTTTTCTTTTTTTACGCCGCACACTTGATTCCAGCATCAAGCTATATCATACTTACACGAACGACTGATTAAAAATAATTATGAGTTTAAGTCCCATTCGTGTGGCGGTTACCGGCGCTGCCGGTCAGATTGGATATGCCTTGCTGTTCCGGATCGCTTCCGGAGCCATGTTTGGCCCCAACCAACCCGTCATTCTTCACCTGATTGAAATTGAGCCCGCCCTCCCCGCCCTCAAGGGTGTGGTGATGGAACTGGACGACTGCGCCTTCCCGCTTCTGCAGGGCGTGGTGCCCACGGCCAGCCTGGAAGAGGGATTCCGCAACGTGAACTGGGCGCTGCTCGTGGGCAGCGTGCCCCGCAAACAGGGCATGGAACGCAAGGACCTCCTGGGCATCAATGGCAAGATCTTCATCGGCCAGGGCCAGGCCATCCAGAAGAACGCCGCCAGCGATGTCCGCGTGCTCGTGGTCGGCAATCCCTGCAACACCAACTGCCTCATCGCGATGAACAACGCCCCGGCCATCCCCAAGGATCGCTGGTTCGCCATGACCCGCCTGGACGAAAACCGCGCCAAATCGCAGCTCGCCCAGAAAGCCGGCGTGCCCGTGACCGCGGTCACCAACATGACCATCTGGGGCAACCACTCCGCCACCCAGTATCCTGATTTCTACAACGCCCGCATCAACGGCACACCTGCCAACGAAGTCATCAAGGACGAGGCGTGGCTCAAGGGCGAATTCATCGCCACCGTCCAGCAGCGCGGGGCG
>CAZIDG010000190.1:0-4662 GCA_964538065.1 uncultured Verrucomicrobiota bacterium | reverse complement strand
TTTATATGAATTTTGAATCGAATCCAAACCAGAGCGAGTATTCCATGTGCTGGCACCGCGTCAGCCAGATCCAGAAGCCCGTCCGGGCTGTGGTGTTTATTGACGAAAGCGAAAAAAGCATCCAACAGGGTGCGTTCGGAATCAATGCCCCAAACCATTTCACCTTTTTTAATTCCTCACTATGGACCTGGATCAGTTTACCAGCGATGCGTCACGGTAATGGTGGCACGCTGAGTTTCGCCGACGGCCATGCCGAGGTCTGGCGCTGGCTGGAACCCAATACTGTTAATCTGAGCCGGCTTGATGATTGGTGTGTGATGAAACCTGCCGTCCCCAACACGGATCGCGACCTTGGGCGTTTTTTCAAAGCGGTTCCGGAAAAGGTGCCCCTGTATTGAATAGAAAATTACGGTTCCACTCGAAGTCGAAAATAGGCTCCCGAGAATGATTGAATCGGCAGTGCATCTTCGTAAAGAACCGTTCCGGATGGAGGAAAAACGCCAGTCTTTACTTGAGTCCACTGTTGCAGGTCGCTCGAACGCTCCAGTGTGTAGATTTGACTTGGAGTGCCGTTTTGAATGAATACCTCGAAATGACCTTCCCCGGTCATTCGTGAAGTCATGCGCGCAGACGCCACAACCACCACAGTGAAGGTGTGAGTGGCCATGGTGCCCGAGGCGTCAATCACCTCCAATCGATACCTGCCTCCGTCATTAAGAGTCACTTTTTCAAGATCCAGGTGAGGATCCTGAGCTCCGGGAAGGAGCTGGTCATTCCGGTACCAACGACAGGTCAAATCACCCCAACCCACAGGAGTGCAAATCAATGCGTTTGGAGAGCCGAGTATAAGGGCCTCCTGGTGCGCAGGAGCGCTCAATAGGTGGGGGGGATTGATTGGAATCACACGCACATAAGCCGTGCGGCTGCGCAAGAGGGCTGTGAGCGTTCGTATTTCCACGTGGTACTCACCGGCATCATTCGTGCCGACTTGGGGAAAGCTTAGCGTGGGGCCATCCGTTCCCGTTATGCGTCGTCCTTGGTGGAACCAGGCGTATGAAACGGGTTGTTGACTTTCCACCTTGACCGCCATGGATGCCGGGTGACCTTGCAGTTGGGTTATATCCGATGGTTCCTCGATAATTCGAAATGTCTCGGCTGGAAGCACAGACAACAAGGTTTCACTCGTGATTTGGCCGTAGGCATTGCTGATTGTTATCGAATACTGACCGGAGTCGTGGGGTGTCAGAAAATTCAGATGCAGGACCGGCTCTTGGCCACTGCTGATCGTTTGGCCATCCTTATGCCACAAAAAGTTAAATGGCGGAGTTCCGGCCACGTCAACTGCAAAGTCGTGGGAGCTACCAAAGGCGACTGTTGCGGGCACAAGCGATTGAAGAAATTGAGGTGGTTGGCCTGCTTCATCTTGAGCAGGCATGTACCCGGCGGGGTTGGGGATCAGAAATACCTTATCCAATCCTGCGACCGCCAGGGACGCATTATGGTTGACACTGGTTACCATGGGGGCCGAGGCCAGTGCTGTGTAGGAATTACCCTTCAAAATCTGGATCCGTGGCTCGGCGGACTCCAGGTCCACCACCATGGCTTTGCCGCTTGGAAATGCGTTATCGCTGGCGGTGAAGAACGAACCGGCAATGTAAAGCGCACCTTGCGCATGGTGTGCGTAATTCACCGTTTGCCAGCGCCCCAGATCATAAGCCTTCCGAGTTGGCTCGGGATTATCCGGGTGGCATATAACGAGTTCGAGCCGGCGGGGACCGAACCAATCGCTTTCCAGACGTTTTTGGACAATAAATCCGGCCTTTTGTTGCCAGGTGAAACCCGCCAGCGTCGTGGTCACAGTCTCCGGGATTGGTTCGGCAACATTCCATTCGAAAATCCGTGATTTCATTTTCAAGGCAATCCATCGGGAATGATTCCCTGCAGCTTCACCGATGATTTCACGGATCAATTGTCCGAACATGGTGTTCACCACGCACCCGACACCCGTTCTGTAGCCCTCGTTGAGGGCGTATTCGAGGGCGTGAGCGGCCATATCCCCTCCGGTGAAGGAAGTGGCGGCGGCGATGGCATCCAACGCCACCAACCACTGCGCGATGCCATCGTGATTTTCAAATGCATGTCGGTATTCCAACAGCAAACTGGACATTCCCGGTCCCTTTCTGAGAAAACCACTCAATAAATCGTCCAGACAATCCCCCATGACTTCAGGGACACCAATTCCATGCTGGAGACATGGCTGGATTACATCAAGGAGGGACAGATTCAAGTCGTTTGCGCCAAAAGACCCTTGGATATGGTTGCGCAGCACCTGCTCCACATGGGAGGCGAAAAGTGCGTGATGTTCTGAAGCTGCTTTGTCGTAGATGTTGCCCAGGGTGAGTTGTTCGGTTTCGTGTGCTTTAAGTGCGACAAGAAGGTTGCTCACTGTGCTTTCGGAATACCCAGTTTGCCCGACGTGCAATCCCCAGTTAGCCAAAGCAGTGCCAACAGGCAGGGTGGCGGATAGGTTTGCGTTGGTGGGCAAGGAATCGATGACCCCCTGGGCAATCAACCGGCCAATCAATAGTCGTGTTGGCAACTGGGCGGTCACTGTACCCTGGCGTGAGAGCAGATCGTCGGACTCTTTCGGGATGATAAAAGCCTCCGAAAGCCGCCCGGCAAGATTTGTTCCCAAGGTCTCCTGCATTTGCCTCAAGCGTCTGTTAATGGTGGCTGTGTATTCGATAAACTCTGTGTTGCCATTCAAATATTGGTAAAACTTAAGAAGTTCAAACCATGCCAACCCCTCGCGATTGAGGCTGATGCCCCTGGAGGAGTCATTCCATGAAAATAACGCCATGTTGATCAGCTTTTCAGTGGAATCAGGAAACTGGGCACTGCTGGGCAGGCGCGGAATATCGACGCCAGGCAACAAATCCAAGGCTGATCGGATGCCATCCAACACCCCATTGACGCTGCCAAAACCTCCAGCGGTCTTTAAAAGTACATCAATCGCCTGGCCTGCGGAGGATTCTTTTAATTGACCAATCAATTCATCAAGGGTTGTTTCCAGAAAGGCTGGATTGCCCAACATAGGCCCTACGACGTGGAGTGTGAGGTATCGAGCCACTGTGGCCTCATCGATTTCCTGGTTGAACGCCGCTATGATGCCTTCTTTCGTCCGCGATGCGGATGACAGATCCAATTCTGGTGACATGATGACTCGCAGCCACTGTTGGAGTGGAATGGCATGCCATTCGCTGCCAAGCTGTGCCTCAAGGTCGGCATCCAGGTGTCCGCCAATAACCTTTGCCAACGCCAATTCCAAGGGATCGTCCATGGCGATTTGATACTGGGCAAGGACATCCCTCAATGGATAGTCTGATTGATGATGCTCCAGGATACGGTCAGCCAAGAGAGTGGTTTCAGGCCCACAGGCATTCGCATACACGCGCATGCCCTTGGTCTGAAGGCTGGGCAAATCGGCATGGTTGAGTGTTTGGCGAAGCAATTCCTTGATCGAAAGTGCCAGGGCATCTTCTGAAAAGACTTTCCGTATTTTGGGCGTCCAATAGGTGTTGTTATGGGATTCCAGAGTCGGTTCGAATAGCACCATGCGGACGGTGTTGGATGCCGCATTGATGTTTAGACTGGCGGGATTACCCAGATACGTTGCATTGATGGGCTCATCCGTCATGAGGGATGGACCATCATATCCCGCCCAGAGCAGCAAAGGCCGGGCAGGATTCGAAAAATCGACAAGCACTTGCTTGTGGATTTGATCAAGATTCTCTGCGGTGATCTCCCGGTTGGGTATCACTTGTTGAAGAAGGCTGCCGTATTGGCCTGCCACATGGATCTGAGTTAAATCCAGGCCAAGCGTGTTGATGAGGCGGGGTAATGTCGAATCGAACCTCAGTTGCCCATCTTCCTGGGTTCGATAGAGCGAGAGACCTGTGCGGGTTTGAAGAAACAGTCCATCACGGAAGGGCACCATGGCCAGAGGTATGAACATGACACCATTGGTTGCCATCCGACCGAAATCAAGGGATTGCATAAGGACCGGCTTCGAAATATTGCGCGTATTCCAAACGTCGATGATTTCGTGGTCCTCTGAGTCTGCCAATGCCACATAAAGCAGGTTTTCATATCCCACCACCTGTCGAATGGAAATGGAGGGTGCTTCCCGGCCGGTTTGTGTGGGGCTGGAATATAAGGTGGACAACACTCCGCTGGGCAGGGGATGCATGCCAGGCTGGGGCAATTCGGCCCATGAGGACACTACAATAACCAAGTAGGCCAGCATCACGACCAGCCTGCTAAAGTGGTGCAATTTCATTAGGGTACGTCAATGTTTGGCATCGGCATCGTCAAGGCTCCAATCCACTAATGAATTGCCTTTTGCTACCGCCAAACGGACGTACTCAATATCGACACAAAACAGCAGGACTTTAACGCAATAATAGGCCAGCCTAATTAATTATTGGGGGACGGGAGGTCAGGCAAAATGCAGCTTGGTGGTGGGTTCGTCGGGATCCCAACCACGCGTTGGCTTGCTCGTGATGCCGGCGACTTCCTTGATGGACAGTTGATTCCCTCGCGCTTTTGCATTCTTGACGGCGACATCCCCTGGACAGCAGGTTTGCTGGTTGATTTTCTGGT
>CAZIDG010000189.1:2119-4773 GCA_964538065.1 uncultured Verrucomicrobiota bacterium | reverse complement strand
GGTTGCGCCACGAGCACTGTGGAGAAACGGCGTACCGAGCGCTCTGCCGCCTATGCGGCCCTGTCACCGGAGAACCGGCAGATGGTGGACCAGGGTAAAATCAAGGTTGGGATGAATGAGGACGCAGTCTATATCGCTCTGGGCAAGCCGTCCGACAAGCTGGTCAACGAAACCTCCGAGGGCCGGGAGGACATCTGGGTCTATGTCGAGACGACCCTCAAGAGTGAATACTACTATTCGGACCGTCCGATTGGCCATAGGCATAATGACACGCCGCACTATGGGCACACGCTCGAGCAGGATTACGTGCCGCGCGACTATGTGCGGCTGGAGGTGACCTTCAAAAACGGTAATGTTACCCGCTGGCGCACCCTGCCCAAGCCCATGGATTAAGCGCCCCCCAAGGGACACATTTTTACGGTGGTATTTGAGAGGAACCCTGCGGGTGAAAGCAGGGTTCTTTTTTTGGAGGGATTCGTCAAATCTGGCTTGTGGAGAAGGTGTTTGGCGTTTATAATGCTGTGCAAGCAATGGCGGTTTTCATAATGGAACAACGGGGGTGGTGAAACTCCGCAATTGCCCAGGGATCAAACCGAAGCCCAGGAACACGGCCATGAGCCAGCGTGCATTCAAGGAAGCTTTTCGCCTGTCGGCGCTCTACGCCGTCATTGCCGGGTTATGGATCTTGTTTAGCGACACGGTGGCAGCCTGGCTCGTGAGTGATCCTCATATGCTGACGCAGATCCAATCGGTCAAGGGGATCATCTTTGTGACCGTGACGGCGTTGCTGTTGTTCCTGGAGACCCGGCGTGTGGTGGGGAACCTGCGTAAAAGCGAGGCCGAAGTCCGGCAACTCAACGAGGACCTCGAGCGCCGGGTGGCGGAACGCACGGCGCAATTGGAGGATGCCAACCGTGAATTGGAGGCCTTCGCCCACTCCGTATCGCACGACCTGCGGGCGCCCCTGCACGCGATGGGGGGGTATGCGGAATTGCTGGAGGGCAGTCTGGGCGAGCATGTGGATGAGGAAGGCAAGGAATGCATCCAGACCATTAAGGATCAAGTGGTTAGAATGTCGAAGCTGATCGACGGTCTCCTGGATTTTTCGCGCACCTCCCGCGTGGCCTTGAACAAAACGACCGTGTCCCTCGGGCTCCTGTTCAAGGAAGTGTCCACCGAGATGACCCGCACCAATCCGAAACGTGCCATCGATTGGCACATTGACACCCTGCCCGATGTGGAGGCCGATGCCTACCTGCTGCGCCTGGTGGTGGTGAACCTGCTGAGCAATGCGGTCAAATACACCGGTCAACGTGACAAAGCCGTGATCAAGATTGGTGAAAAGGAGGATCCGCGGGAACACATCATCTTCGTGCAGGACAACGGTGCGGGTTTTGATCCGAAGTACCAGGACAAACTCTTTGGGGTTTTCCAGCGACTGCACTCCAGTTCCCAATTCGAAGGCACCGGCATCGGCCTGGCCAATGTGCGCCGGATCATCCACCGCCATGGCGGACGCACCTGGGCTGAAGGCCAGGTGAACCAGGGTGCCACGTTTTATTTCTCCCTTCCCAAAAGTAGCGATATACCCACGGCCTGACAGGCATGTGCCAATGGCATGAACGCCCGCCGGGCAGCTCCTTGGGCCCATTCGAATGAATTCTTGCTTTCGCACTCGAATCGTGGCTAATAGCGATTCCCATAGCCTATGAAGACAAGAAAGGTCATGTCACGTCGTGAAGCTTTGGGAGCCCTGGCGCTGCTGTCACTGGCAGGTCCAACCCTTTTGGGGGCAGCGGCTGAAAAGCCGTCCCCGAAATCGAAGAAAGCCCGAATTGCCCTGCAAATGTACACGTTGCGCGATCCGGCCAAAAAGGACCTGGCGGACACCCTCAAGAAGGCCGCGGACATGGGCTGGCAATATGTGCAGTGGAGCGGCATGCCCAACCTGCCGGCCCCCGAAATCCGCGCCGCGCTGGACAAGGCGGGGCTCACATGCATCGCCGCCCACGTCAGCATCGAGGCATTCGAGAAGGATTTCGACGGGCAGGTCGCCTTTTGGAAAACCGTGGGTGCGACCGATGTGGCCCCGGGCGGCATGATGAACGATTGCAGAGCCGACCTGCAGGCCTGGATCAGGGGCGCAGAGAGGCTCAACGCCCTGGGGGCCAAACTGCGTGCCGTCGGCATGCGACTTTCGTTTCACAATCACACAGAGGAGTTTACACGGTTTCCCAACGATCCCCGCACCAAGCACGAGATCCTCATGGAAACGACCCGGCGCAAGAACCTCTGCGCGGAGTTGGACCTGGCCTGGGCGGCAGCCGGAGGGGCCGATCCCGCGGCCTTGATGCTTAAATATAAAGGCCGCTGCCCCGTGGTCCACGCCAAGGACGTCCTCATCGAGGGGAAAAAACACACACTCGTGCCCCTGGGGAAGGGATCGGTGAAATGGGACGAAGTCTTCGCCGCAGGCAGGAAGGCGGGTGTCGAGTGGTACATTTATGAGCAGGACAGCGGCCAGGGCTCGCCCTTCGATTATGCGAGGGAGAGCTATCAGTTTCTGTCCCGGCAGTCGCTCTAGCGCTCCGGCTCCATACATCCCTCTCAAGAACCACCGGGCTTCGTTCCTGCAGCGGGCCCGGTTTTTGTTT
>CAZIDG010000189.1:0-2019 GCA_964538065.1 uncultured Verrucomicrobiota bacterium | reverse complement strand
CATCCCTCTCAAGAACCACCGGGCTTCGTTCCTGCAGCGGGCCCGGTTTTTGTTTAGTGGTTTGGGTCAGGCATTGATGGCTGGAGGCGTTCAGAATGAGAGGGTGTGAGTGGAGGGTTTGCCTCGAACAAGAAAGGATCCCATCAAGGTAAACCGATCTGAATTGTTTTGGTGCCCTCCCATGCCACCTGTGTATCCATGGGGATTTCAAAAGCACATGCAGCCGGATCATGGAGCAACCTGTAGGTGGTGTTTGAGGGGGGGGATGGCCTCTGGGATCTGGGACTCTCCGGCCATAATTTGCTCGCACCTCCAGGCGGGGGGACGTAAAATCCGGACACATAATCCGCCCTGATCGTACCGCAGCCGTCCGATTTGAACCAGGCGAGCGGCATGCGACGGAGCGAGAATAACAGCCTATGAACACGATACACTTGCCCACATCAGCTTCTGTGGACGCCCTCTCCCGGCGCCGTTTCCTGCGCAACACCTCGCTCGGCCTGGCTGGTGCGGCCGCAGCTCTGGATTTCCCGTTTGTTACCACCGCCCATGCGGCGGCCGACATGCCGATCAAGATCGGCCTCATCGGCTGCGGCGGACGCGGCACCGGCGCGGCGCTCGATGCCCTGGGGGCGGCCACCAATGTCATTTATCCCAAGGCGGGCTATCACACCGAGGACGTGGCCCAGGACGCCAAAACGACCGAGAAAAACATCCAGATCGTGGCCTTGTGCGATGTGTTCCCCGACCGGTTGGAACGGTGCCGCGCGCAGTTGAAGAAGCTCCGCATGGACATCCCGGACGAGGCGTGCTTTTCGGGCTTTGACGGCTATAAGAAGCTCCTGGCCATGCCGGATGTGAATTACGTCATCCTCGCCACGCCGCCGCATTTCCGTCCCATCCACCTGCGCGCCGCCATCGAGGCGGGCAAGAATGCGTTCGTGGAAAAACCCGTGGCCGTGGATGGCCCGGGCGTGCGATCGGTGATCGAATCGGGCGAGTTGGCGAAGCAAAAGGGCCTGGGCATCGCGGCGGGCACGCAGCGCCGCCACCTCTTCAGCTATCCCGAGACCATCAAACGCCTCAAGGACGGCGCGATTGGCGACATCCTGTACGGCCGCTGCTATTGGAACGGCGGCGTCATCTGGGTCATCAAGCCCGAGCCCGGCTGGAGCGACATGGAATGGCAGATGCGCAACTGGAACTATTTCACCTGGCTGGGCGGTGACCACGTGGTCGAGCAGCACGTGCACAACCTGGACATCATGACGTGGATCATGGGCCTCCCGGTGAAGGCCTACGGCATGGGCGGACGCCAGGCGCGTCCGGACAGGAACTTCGGCCACATCTATGACCACTTCGCCGTCGAGTTCGAGTACGCCAACGGCGCGCGCATGTTCAGCCAGAGCCGCCAGATGGACGGTTGCGAGGACCGCGTGGGCGAGGCGGTGGTGGGCACCAAGGGATTCAGCAACTGCCAGAATTACATCCAGGCGAGCGACGGCAAGAGCTGGCGGTTCCAGGGCAAGGATCCCAACCCGTATCGTCAGGAGCACCTGGACCTCATCAACAGCATCCGCGAAGGCAAGCCGATCAATGAGGCCAAAAACATCGCGGAAAGCACGCTCGTGGGCATCATGGCCCGCGAAGCGGCCTACACGGGCCAGACCGTCACCTGGGAGCAGGCGTGGAACTCGACCATGAAGCTCGGTCCTGAGAAATACGAATTTGGACCGCTGCCCTTCCCGGACGTCGCCATGCCCGGCAAACACAAATTCGCCTGAGTCGCTGGTTATCTTAAACGCACGGGCGGTCTTTTCTCGAGGCCGCCCGTTTTTTTTGAAAATGTCCTGAAATGGATTTTGGGCTCATTGTAATATCATCTTGTATTACAAGCAGATTTAGTGTAGGCAAATGCTCCATGGGGATTAAAATGAAAATGAATGATTCCAACTGCAGCAGCATATCGCGCAGCCATGGGTGTCTTCTGGTTTTGCTCGCACTGTTATTGACCAGCGC
>CAZIDG010000188.1:0-4829 GCA_964538065.1 uncultured Verrucomicrobiota bacterium | reverse complement strand
ACCCGCCCAAAAACCGCCTTGTCCGGCGGGGCGGTTTGGGGCATTATAGGGGCGTGTCCGGGATTGATTGCATGGCGGCGTTGAAGGCGGTAAGCGAGTTGAATCGCTTGCGCATCATGCGGCTTTTGCTCAAAAACGAGCTGGGCGTGAACGACATCGCGCACGAGCTCAACATCTCCCAGTACAACGTCTCCAAGCACTTGCGCATCCTGCGCGAGGCCGGCCTGCTGGAGATGCGCAAGCAGGGCCAGCAGCGCCTCTATTACCTGGCCGACGCCTGCAAGGCCCGCATGGCCCGCAACCAGAACGTCCTCCGCCTGGATTGCTGCGCCTTCGACTTCGACAAGCTTCCGCACTAGCCCGCACCCTCCCCCTCCCGCAGGAAGGGGTTCGACTGCGAGGTGTTTTCCTGATCACGGATAGACCATGACGCGATAGAAACGGCGCGCGCCGAGGGGAGTCGGGTCGTACCAGATGGTGTTGGTGGCGTTGGCGGAGACGGCGCTGCCCACGGACTGCCAGGGGCTGGAACTGGTCAACGCGTCCCGGCTGTAGACCTGATAGCTGCGTCCGGCCACGCTTTGCCAGGAGAGCCGGGTGGTGCCCAGGAGGCTCGACACCGATTCCATGCGCAGGCAGGAGGTGGCGTTGGTGGGGTTGGTCCCCGCCAGGTACTCGCTGAGGTTGTTCAGGCCATCGTGGTCGAAATCGACTCCCGACTGCGCGTTGGCCGCCGTGGCACTGCCGAAATACTGCGCCTGCCACCGGTCGTCGATCTGGTCATGGTTGACATCGGGGTTGGGCGGCAGGATGTCGACAAAGCCGTTGGCATAGAGGGTGTTGGTCCCCTGCTTGAGGACCAGGGTGCGCATGCCGGGCGTGGCGTTGCTCGACACGCTGATGCTCACGGTGATGACGTTGAAGCCCTGCCCGTAGATGATGTTCGGCTTGTACGTGGGGCTGCCCAACGTGAGGCCATCGCCGGTGATGGTCAGGGTCGCGCCCGACGTGGGCAGGCCATACCCGGCCACGCCCACCCAGAGATTGCTCTGGCCCGCCAGCAACGTGGCAGGCGTGTTCTGGACGGTGTAGAGGTTCGGGTCTGCGGTTTGCGCCCGGATGCGGTTGATGCGCCAGGGGGGCGCGCCAGCGGCGACCGCGAAGTCCTGCGTGCTCTGCTGGCCGGCAGCGACCTGGATGTTCGCCGGATCGGCCGGGAGGAAATCGGTGTTGGCGGTGTAGTAGGGGTAGGAAATGTCGCCTCCCCACATGAGGGGCAGCGGCGCAGCGGGGTCCATGGGAGTGACGCGGAGGGTGTACTTGCCCGGCGCGAGCGCCGCCAGCTCATACACGCCGTTGGAGCGGGTGAGCGTCCCCTGGACAGTGTTGCCCAGGCTGTCCTCGGCCATGACCACGGCCCCGAGCACGTTCGTGCCGTTGAGCGTGACCCTGCCCTGCGCGCGGCCCAGGGTGGACGCGCTGGTGGCGGTGGGATAAAGAAACCGTGCCCCCGCCACTTCATCGCTGGACAACCCCGCCAGGCGCGGGCTGCCGCTCTCGGCGCGGGCCATCATGCACGCAGCCCCCACGGGCGAATGGTCCAGCCCGATCATGTGGCCCACTTCATGGACCATGATGCCCTTGATGGAGAAATTGTTGCCGCTGGGCTGGTACTCCGCGGACCATCCGCAGAGCTTGCCGCTCACGCGCACGAAGCTGTTGAACACGATGTCGCATTCCACGATCGTCTTGTCCTCCAGGTAATTGTCCCAAAACGCCACCGCCAGCGCGCCGCTGATGTCGTCCCGGCCCCCGTTCACATAGACATGGCCGTCCTCGCTCTCGCTTTTCACCCAGAACACCGCATTGGTGTTGTCGGTGGTGTTGATGTCCACCCCGGGCGCCACCAAGCCGGCGTCCTCGAACTTGAGCGTGGTGCCGCTGGCCTGCTGCCACTCGGCGAAGCTCGCCCGCAACGCCTCCAGCTCGTAGGGCCGGTTCTCCGTGGAATAGGCGTCCGATGCGAGGTAAAAACGCACGGCGTGCGTCGCCGGGTTGACCACATTCGTGTGCACCGAGCCATCGTACGTGGCCAGGTTCCACCGGCGCGCGTACCCTGCGGTATTGACATCCGCCACAAACGCGCCCGCCTGGCCGAGGCCCAGCGCCGCGCACACCACAGCGAGAAACAGGCGTTTCATTGTGCGGCCTCCTTCACCTGCTGCTTCAGCGCCTGGACCGTCAGCGGCCGCGCCGGCCGGTCCTCGAGCAACTGGCGGCTCTTCTCCGCCGCGGGCGCCGCGCCGTGGAAGACGTTGTACGCCTGCGCCACGCCCGCGCTGTCCTTGAACACGTGGAACTGCCCCTGCGCCAGGCCGAGCGTGACGGCCTCCCCGCGCGCATTGATCGTGAGAAACGCCACCGTCTCCCGGCCCGGCTCGTAGTCAACCTGCCCGCTCACATGCGCCACACGGCTGCCGACCTGGCCGCCGCCGTGCACGATCACCAGCGGGTTCTGCTTGAGCGCGCCCTTCCATACATCCGCCACCTCAAGCTCCACGCGCGTGTAGATGCGCCCCGCCTCGTCCTGGAGACAGGTTTTGGACTTCACCGTGCCCTGGACAATGAGCGTGGATTTCCGGGCCATCTCATCGATGGACAGCGGGATGAACTCGGCAGCCCGCGCCCCCGCCACGATCCAGACGGCCAGCGCCAGCCAGCATAAAAAATGTCTTCGTTGCATACGATCCTGCCAGCTTAGTGAACCCCATGACGCACGCAAGGATTGAGAATGGAAAACCGCCAGGCGCGGTCCATGCAACGCCCCCCCCCGCGCAGATGGCCGCCTGGAGGCCCACCCGCACGCCCCGGGGGCTGAAGATATCTGCTTGCGCGCAGGAACTGTATATGCATGATGGTGCATATGCGCACATGTTCCAAATCAACGACCAGGACCAAAACCACCGCCCGGCCCCGCTTTGTCATGATCGGCGGCTTCCTCGGCGCGGGCAAGACCACCGCCCTGGGCCGCCTCGCCTCGTTTCTCCGTGCCCGCGGCCTCACCGTCGGCCTCATCACCAATGACCAGGGCCGCGAGTTGGTGGACACCACGTGGCTGCGCTCCCAGGGCTTGTGCGCGGAGGAGATCCCCGGCGGCTGTTTCTGCTGCCGGTTCGATGCCCTGGTGGACGCCACGTTGCGCCTGCGCCAGAGCCTGGGCCCGGAGGTGTACCTGGCCGAGCCTGTGGGCAGTTGCACCGACCTCGTGGCCACGGTGGCCAACCCTCTGCGCCGCCTCCATGGCCGCGCAGTCACGCTGGCCCCGGCAAGCGTGATGGTCGATCCCCGCCGCGCCCAGCAGGTCCTGGGCCTGCGCGCGGGCGAAGGCTTCACCGACGGCGTGGCCTATATTTATCTCAAGCAACTGGAGGAGGCGGACCTCATTGTCATTGGAAAGAGCGATTTATTGACCGCCCCTGAGCTGGCCGGATTGCGGGAGGCGCTGGCGCGGCGTTTTCCGACGGCGGAGGTCCTGGCCGTGTCGTCCCGCACGGGGGACGGCCTGGAGGCGTGGTTCGAGAAACTGCTCACCAGCGAGGCGCGTCCGCGCCCGGTGATGGAGGTGGATTACGCGGTGTATGCCGACGGCGAGGCCCGGCTGGGCTGGCTCAATGGCCAGGTCAAGCTGGGCTGCGACGCCGGGATCGACGGATCCGCCTGGCTGCGGACGCTTGCCCGCGATCTGCATGCGCGGCTCGGCAAGGCCGGGGCACAGGTGGCGCATTTGAAAATGACGCTGGAGCCCGAGTCCGGCGCGCCCGCGATGGTCAATCTCGTGCGCAACGACGCCGAGCCCGAGCTCGCCCAGGGGCTCGAAGGCCCGTTCCACACGGGCCGCCTCACCATCAATCTGCGCGCCGAGGCCGACCCCGCCCTGCTGCGCCAGACCGTGCAGGACGGCGTGCAAGCCCAGGCCGCCCCCGCCCTCCGTGCGGACTGGGTTCACCTGGAATGCTTCAAGCCCGGCAAGCCGCAGCCCACGCATCGCATGGAATTCACACGCCCGGAGGCGCCATGAAGCGCGGCTGGCTCTGGGGCGAGATCGTCGGCACGTTTCTCCTGGTCTTCTTCGGCTGCGGGAGCCTGTGCGCCAGTGTGACCACGGGCGCGCAATCCGGCATCTTCCAGGTGGCGATTGTGTGGGGGCTGGGCATCGCCATCGCCATTCACCTGACCGCCGCCCTGAGCGGGGCGCATTTGAACCCGGCGGTGACGCTCGGCATGGCGGTGTGGAACGGATTTTCCTGGCGGCGCGTCCTGCCCTATGCCTGCGCCCAACTCCTGGGCGCCTTTGCGGCGGCAGCCGTCCTGTACGGCGTGTTTGGCGACGCCTTGCGCGCGTATGAACAGAAACACGGGCTCGAGCGCGGCCAGCCCGGCAGCGAGGCCACCGCCATGGTGTTCGGCGAATTTTACCCCAACCCCGGCGGCCAACCCCTGACCGAGGCCGCCCGCCAGCGGATGTCCCCCGCGCCCGCGTTCGGGGCGGAGGTGCTGGGAACGGCCCTCCTGATGCTGGTGATCCTCGGCGTGACCGATCCCAAAAACCCGGCCCGCCCCAGGGGCTTCGAGCCCGCGTGCATCGGGCTCACGGTGACCCTCCTCATCTCCTTGATCGGCCCCCTGACCATGGCCTGCTTCAACCCGGCGCGCGACCTGGGCCCGCGCCTCTTCTCCAGCCTGGCGGGCTGGGGCTCCGTGCCCTTCACCGCCAACGGCGCCGGCTGGCTCACCGTCTATATCCTGGCCCCCCTCCTGGGCGCCCAACT
>CAZIDG010000187.1:0-4899 GCA_964538065.1 uncultured Verrucomicrobiota bacterium | reverse complement strand
CGATCCCAGCTCCGGCATTCTCACCTGGACCCCAACTGAGATCCAGGGGCCGGGAGTATTTCCCATTTCGATCGCCGTCGCAGATAATGGCTTTCCATCATTGAGGGCAACCCAAACCTTCACTGTGACCGTCCGGGAAGTAAACACCGCTCCCTATTTCATGCAGCCTCCCGCCATGCACTTGGATGCCTTGGTGCCTTGGGAATACACAGTGCGAGTGTTCGATGATGACCTCCCGTCCAACTCCATCTCATTGGATCTTCTTGAAGCGCCCGAAGGCCTGACACTTGACCCCGATACGCACACCCTTCAATGGACACCCTCGGTCGACCATGCAGGCCAAACTCGTCGTGTCCTGTTGCAGGCCAGCGATAACGCGGCGCCACCGCTGACCACTCTCCTGGAAATACCGCTATCCATCTACCCCATCACTCCGGTCACCATGTATTTCCTTCAAAATGGAAGCGGACGTCTTTTGCGCGTCACTGGTAATCCGCGACTTCCATATACCATTGAATACGCTGCCAATCTTGTTCCTCCCACGCACTGGCAATTGGTGGTCGCCACCAATCCGGGCCTTGCGGAAATCACCCTCACCAATCTGGATCTACCTGGCAGGAGTTGCTTCTTCCGCGCACGCCAGCCTTGAAAACGCCATCCCTCTCAACTTGATGACCCATTTTCTACAAAAATGGACCTGAAACCTCTTTGCATCCATTTCGGAAAAGGAATAAGTTATATTACTAATAAGCCGTAATGTGTTGCCATGACCAGTCATCCTTTTATGAAACTACGTCGATTCTCTTCACGGGTGCTCGGGGGCTCGTCAGATAGGAGGCGGGGTTTTACCCTTATTGAACTTCTGGTGGTGATAGCCATTATCGCCATCCTTGCGGGCATGCTTCTGCCGGCCCTGGGTAAGGCCAAGGCCAAAGGACAGCAAATTGCATGTCTTAACAACCTGAGGCAGATCGGCATTGCCAACATCATGTATGTGAACGAGCACCGCGTCTATCCCGGTTGCATCAAGGTGCCCGAATTCTATTACATGTGGCCCTCCCGGTTGTTTTCCCAGATGTCCACCAACCGGCAGGCCTTCAACTGTCCGTCCGTGGAAAGCCGCTATCGCTGGATCATCGTGACCAATACCACACAACCCGGGAACTGGAACACTGCCAGCCGCTTCTATAACGGCAACATCAACCTGCCCATTGCATCGGGTTCAGGCGCCGGCATGAGCTATGCCTACAACGACTGGGGTAACGGCCCGGTCTCCACCGACATCAATAAGGAACTTGGTCTGGGCGGCGATGTAAATCCCCCGACCCAGCCCGAGATGCCTGATAGCCGCATCAAAAAGCCCGTGGATATGATGATGCTGGCCGATTCGCGATCGAATTTCAGTTGGGATGGCAACATGGATCCCAAGGAAGCTGATCAGTGGCCTGGAAAACGCCACAACGGGAAGACCGTGATCATGTTCGCCGATGGTCATGCGGATTCCGCCCCCCGCAAGGATGTGGTGAATCCCAGAGACGACAAGTGGCGCCGCCGTTGGAACAACGATAACCTGCCCCATTACGAGTATTCCTGGACGGGTGACAACGGTACGACCAAGGACTGATCACAAATACAAGGTGATCGATACAATTCAGGCCGCCTTTGGGCGGCCTTTTTGTTTACCTCAGCCTTTCAAATACTTCGGTGGTATGCAACCGGCCCAGCAACTCGCCTACACTGGCCGACTGACCTGGCGCCACATAGTCCGGAGCAATCTCATTCCAGGGTGCCAGCACGAATCCTCGTGTAAAGGCCCGCGGGTGAGGAAGCATCAAGGCCTGCGATTGGCACACTCGCGCTCCATAGGCGATAAAATCCAGATCGAGCAGCCGCGGCGCATGTCGTTGGGCATTGGGAAGACGCCCAAATTCGGCCTCCAACGCTTTGATCCTGCCCAGCAATTCAAGCACATCCCATTCCCGATCAAGCACTAAGCCGACCATGGCGTTGATGAAGGACGGTGATCCGGGCGGGCAATCCACAGGTGAGGTCCGCCATAGCGACGATGCCAGCAAAGGTTGTGGTGTCCACTCCTGAAGACGGACCATCGCCGAGCGAACGGTTTGGATCGAATCACCTAAATTCGATCCCAGCGCTATGAAGACAACATTCTGATAGTCCATATCCTGGGGACGGCCGTGAGGCGGCCGCCGCCCCTGCGGACACACGGAACTATTTCAACCCCAACACATCCTGCATGTCGTAAATGCCAGGTTTCTGGGATGCGACCCAGGTCGCCGCGCGCAAGGCGCCGTTCGCCAATGTATCCCGACTGGTGGCCTTGTGAGTCAATTCCACACGCTCACCCAAATTGGCAAAAATCACCGTATGATCACCCACCACATCGCCGCCACGCAGGGAGTGCATGCCAATTTCCTCGGCGGTGCGTTCCCCCACAATGCCTTTTCGTCCATGGCGAATGACCTGTTCGTACTGCTTCTGCCGCACGTCGGCAAGTATCCTGGCCAACGTCTCTGCAGTGCCGCTGGGAGCGTCCTTCTTGAACCGATGATGCATTTCAACCACTTCCAGATCAAAACCGGGCCCCAGGATCTCGGCCGCCTTGCGGGTCAGCCAGAACAGGGTGTTCACACCGGTCGAGTAGTTGGAGCTCCAGACAATCGGTATCCCCTCGGCACATGCATGGATCGTGCTCTTCTCGGCTTCGGTATGGCCGGTGGTGCCAATCACCAGCGCCTTTTTATGCTTCAAACACTGGCTGGCAAATGCATCCGTGGCGGTATGAAAACTAAAATCGATCAGAACGTCGCACAAGGGGATCAGGGGGCGCACATCGTCCTCCATGTCCACCTGGCCAACGATTTCGATGTCAGGCAGGCGGGCAGCGCAACTGGCAAGAGCCTGTCCCATGCGACCTTTGCATCCTGTAATGATAACCTTTGTCATGATGAATGACCTCCCCTATTTCTTCAACACGCCACAGGCCAGCAGAGTGGCTTTGAGCGTTTCCCGGTTCTTGACCGCCATGGGTGCCAGCGGGAGACGATAGGTCTCCTCAATGAAACCCGCCATCGCCAATGCGGCCTTGATGGGGCCGGGGTTGGTCTCAATGAACAAATCGCGGAACAGCGGCAGGTACTTGAAATGGATCTTGCGGGCCTCGGCAATGCGCCCCTCCAACATGGCATGAACCATCTTCGACAACTCGCGCGGGACAAGGTTCGAGGCCACGCTGACCACGCCATCGGCCCCGACGGCCATGAAGGGAATCGTGAGTGAATCATCACCGCACAGGATCGAAAAGCGCGGCCCGAGGGTTGCGCGCAACTGGCTGATGCGGTCCAGATTGCCCGTGGATTCCTTGCTGCCCACGATATTCTTGCAGTCCTGGGTCAGGCGCTTGATGGTATCGACGGCAATCTCCACACCACACCGGCCCGGGATGTTGTAAAGAATCACCGGAAGGCGCGTGGCGGTCGCTATCGCCTTGAAATGCTGGTAAAGGCCCTCCTGGGTGGGCTTGTTGTAGTAAGGCACCACCTGCAGGCTGGCGTCGGCTCCCGCCTTGGCGGCCGCCTGGGTCAGATAAATGGCCTCGCTGGTGGAATTGCCCCCCGTCCCGGCGATCACCTTGATGCGGCCCGCCGCATGTTTCACCGCGAGCTCGATCACATGAATGTGTTCCTCGTAGTTCAGCGTGGGTGATTCCCCAGTCGATCCCACCGGCACAATGCCAGTCACCCCCCCCTTGACCTGCATTTTCACCAGGCGCTCAAAGGCGGGCTCATCCACGGCGCCGTTCTTGAACGGCGTCACAATGGCGGTAAAAGTTCCTTGAAACATGGTTCCTCGATTAAACTTCAATGAAAGTGTATTGCCAATCCTGTTTTAACGATCAAATCTCCACCTGGCCTTCAAAGGCGAAATCCGCAGGGCCGGTCAGGCGCACATTCGTAAAGGCTTCGCCTGTTTTCTGGAAGGAAACGGCCAACTCATCCCCACCCTGCACCCGGACTTTTACGGGACCGTTGAACCCGTGCACGCTGGCGGAAATCAAGGCCGAAGCGGCCACGCCCGTGCCACAGGCCAGCGTCTCGCCCTCCACCCCGCGCTCATACGTGCGCACGCGAATGGAATTGGAACCGAGCACCTGAACAAAATTCACGTTGGTGCCACGCGGCTTGAAATGCGCGTGATAACGTATCTCGGAGCCCATGGCCTGCACCATGGCCTTGTCCGCATCCGGCACGAATACCACGGCGTGGGGAACACCGGTGTTGACCGAGTGGACCACCTGGCTGCCTGACGCAAGCGGGACCGTCTCGTTGAGGCGCATGTCCTTGGGCGACGTCAGGTTCACCGTCACCCGTCCGTCCTTTTGGTACTCCGCAGTAATGATCCCCGCGAGTGTCTGAAAAGTAACACGGTCCCTGGCGCCCGCCACCTTCTGAACAAAACGGGCGAAACATCGCGCCCCGTTGCCGCACATCTCCGCGGAACTACCGTCGCTGTTATAAAAGTCCCAGGCCCAGTCCGCTGTTGTTCCGGAAGGCGGCACCAAAAGCATGATTCCATCGGCACCGATGCCCCGCTGGCGATGACACAGACGCACCACCTGCTCAGGGCTCAACCGTATCTTGCGCTCACGGTTGTCCATGAGAATGAAATCATTCCCCGCGCCGTTCATTTTCGTGAAATGCAACAACATGCTGGTGAAGATACCCGTCCCTGCGGAAAACTCAACTCCCGGGACTTCTTTTTGGACGATCAAGCCGATGGAGCCGATGGCACCAACCAAAGAAAAAAGCCGTCCCTTGCGGGACGGCTTTATGAAAAACACTGTATAAGCAGTGACTATTGACGACGGCGCAGGAACAG
>CAZIDG010000186.1:0-4981 GCA_964538065.1 uncultured Verrucomicrobiota bacterium | reverse complement strand
CGCGAAAACGCTCTTTACATCTCATTCGGATGCGTTAGGCTGGCCGTGGAATACATTTTATGCGTACTGCGAATTGGCTTTTGGTGGCCCTGAGTGGCTTGGTCCTCGTATCGGTCGGCTGCTCGGGTCCGGAGAAGAAACTTGGCCGCGGGCTGAGCAACGCCACTGAATTTGCACGCGGGGGTGACCTGCGCCGCTCGATGGAGCAGACGGCCATCTATGATGGCCCTGATGCCAGTTATACCACGGGCGTGGTCCAGGGCTTTACCAAGACCATCGCGCGGACCGGGGTTGGCATCTACGAGATCGCCACGTTCCCGATTCCCTCCTACGATCCCGTTTGCACGCACTACATTTCAGCCAAGCCGGAGTATCCGGACAGCTACAAGCCCACCTTCCTGGCGGACCCGATGTACACGCCGGACAGCAACCTGGGCTTTGGTGGCGGCGATGTCATGCCCTGGGTTCCAGGCAGCCGTTTCCGCATCTTTGATTATTAATCCAACGCTTTCGCATTCGGCGCCAACCGTGTGTTGGCGCCTTTTTTGTCTCCATGGAAAAACTCTCCCCCTGCAAGGTCAACCTGTTGCTGAACATCCTCGGCAAGCGGCCTGATGGCTTCCATGCCCTGGAGACGATCCTTCAGCCCATCGCCTGGAGCGACCGCCTCACGTTCGAGCCTGCCTCCGAGGACGTTGTCATGACGTGCGATGCCCCTGGCTTGCCGGTGGATGGCCGCAACCTGGTGGTCAGGGCCGCCCTGGCGTTTTATCAGGCCGCGCAGTTGAAGCCGGGCGTGCGCATTCATCTTGAAAAACGGATTCCCATGGCGGCCGGGCTGGGCGGCGGCAGCGGCAACGCGGCAACCACCCTCCTGGCGTTGAATGAGATGGCAGGCCAACCGCTCTCCCACAGTCAGTTGCATGAATTGGCCGCGGGACTTGGCTCGGACATCCCGTTTTTCCTCCAATCCCATCCCGCCCTGGGCGTGGGCCGGGGCGAGCAGATCCGGCCTCTGGAGCCCTTCACAGCACTGCGTGGCGCATGGGCGTTGCTGGTGCATCCGGGGTTTGGCGTATCCACGGCCTGGGCCTACCAGGAACTGGCCCGTTACCCCGAAGCCCTGAATGGGCGGGCAGGGCGGGCCGAGGCACTCATCGGCTTGCTCAATCAACCCTCCCTGGCAAAGGCGGGGGCGGCCTTTTACAATTCGCTCGAGGCGCCGGTGTTTCCCAAGTATCCCTTGCTGGCGGTGTTCCGCGATTTTCTCCATGAGCACGGGGCGGCTGTGGCCATGATGTCCGGCAGCGGTTCCACCGTGTTTGCCCTGACGGAAAGCCAGTCCAGGGCGGAACAGCTCCTGGAGTCGCTCAAAACGAAGTTTGGTGCGAACTATTGGACCGCCCTGGTGGCCCTGTAGGCTGCCTGGGGCATTCCCAACCATGCCACATGAATAGCATCCTCGATCTTTTCACGATTGGCATCGGCCCCAGCAGTTCCCACACAGTGGGGCCCATGCGGGCGGCCCGGTTGTTTGTGGATGAACTGGCCGCTTCAGGCCACCTGGAGAAGGTCCACTCCCTCGATGCCCACCTCTACGGTTCTCTGGCCCTCACAGGCGTGGGCCATGGCACCGACCGCGCCGTCCTGCTGGGGCTTGAGGGCGAGACGCCGGAAGGGATCAGTGTGGACACCATTCCTGTGCGCCTGGGTCAGATTCGATCCGCCAAGGCCCTGTGCCTGAGGGGAACGCGCCGCATCTCGTTCGATGAATCGGTTCATCTGCACTGGCATTTTCAGGAGAACCTGCCGCAGCACCCCAACGGGCTCCGGTTTGCCGCCCTTGCCCAGGACGGTGGATGCCTGCTCGAGCGCTCCTATTACAGCGTGGGTGGTGGTTTTGTGCTGGAGGAGATGGGGGCGCACCCGGTGAATCATGATTCACGTGCGATTGCCTATCCCATCACCAGCGGGGCCGAGCTCCTCCGCCTGGCCGCGGAGCATCGGTTGTCGGTCAGTGAAATGGCCTTGCGCAATGAGGCGTCCTGGCGCCCTGAATCTGAGACCCGCGCCCGGTTGTGGAGTGTCTGGCTGGCCATGTCCGATTGCGTGAGCCGGGGATGCCGGGGGCAGGGGGTGCTGCCCGGCGGATTGCATGTGGTCCGGCGCGCGCCGCGATTTCACCAGGAACTCACCGAACGGCCTGAAATCAATCTGCGCGATCCCCTGGCCATCCTCGACTGGGTGAGCATGTGGGCCATGGCGGTGAACGAGGAAAACGCCGCAGGCGGACGTGTGGTGACGGCGCCCACCAACGGCGCGGCGGGGATCATCCCCGCGGTCCTGCACTATCTCACCAAAATCCGCGGCGTCAGCGAGGACCAGGTCATTCGCTTTTTGCTGACCGCGGGCGCCATCGGCATGATCTACAAGCTCAACGCCTCCATATCCGGCGCCGAGGTCGGCTGCCAGGGCGAGGTGGGGGTGGCGTGTTCGATGGCCGCAGGGGCGTTGACCGAGGTGCTGGGTGGCACGGTGCCTCAGGTGGAAAACGCCGCCGAAATCGCCATGGAACACCATCTTGGCATGACGTGCGATCCGGTCGGCGGCCTGGTCCAGGTGCCCTGCATCGAACGCAACGCCATGGGGGCCATCAAGGCCATCAATGCCGCCCGATTGGCGATCGCGGGCGATGGTTGCCATCGCGTGTCCCTGGACAAGGTGATCGCCACCATGCGACAGACCGGCCTGGACATGTCGAGCAAGTACAAGGAAACGGCTCGTGGCGGCCTGGCGGTGAATGTCACCGAGTGCTGACCCTGCTGCTGGTGTCCTCCACCATGCGTGAGAGTCGCTTGCGACTTCGGCTGTTATGGAAATAAGCAAGCGACCGCAAGGGTCCCTCGTAGGCCTCGCGGTCGCTTTATGGTTCGAAAAAATGGTATGATTCCAGCAGGACGCACTCCCCTGGGGGAATGCGTCATCCCTCATCAGCGCATGAGCTGTTTTTCCAGATACTGAACGGTTTGTCTCACGCTGCCATCGACTTCCATGCGGTCTTTGACCAGGCGGCAGGCGTGGAGCACGGTGCCGTGATCGCGGCCCCCAAACGCCTCACCGATGGCGCTCAAGGAACTGTCCGTCATCTGCCGCGAGAGGAACATGGCGATCTGACGGGGGAACGCAATGTTCTCCGGACGCCGCTTGCTCGTCATGTCCGCCAGCCGGATGTCGAAATGCTCGGCCACGCGCTTCTGGATCAACTCGATGTTGATGGTAAACCGGCCTTCTTCGTGAAGGATCTCGCGAAGGAGTTCCTCGGCCAGTTCCACCGTGGGCTTCTTGCCCGTCAGCGAAATGTAGGAGGTCATCCGAATCAAAGCACCCTCCAGACGGCGGATGTTGGTGCGGATGCGATCTGCCAGGAAATGAATCACTTCCGTGGGAAGCGCAACGCCCATCAGGGCCTCTTTTTTGCGCAAAATGGCCATGCGCGTCTCCACGTCCGGCGGTTGGAGATCGGTCACCAAACCCCATTCAAAGCGGGACACGAGCCGTTTCTCCAGGTTCTGCATCTCACCCGGGGGGCGATCGCACGTGAGCACAATCTGCTTGTGGCTGTCATGCAACGCGTTGAACGTGTGGAAGAATTCCTCCTGGATGCGTTCCTTGCCGGCCAGAAACTGGATGTCGTCGATCAGCAGCACATCGGTCTGGCGGTATTTCTTGCGAAAACGGACCAACTGGTTGTTCTGAATCGCGTCGATGTACTCGTTGGTGAACTTCTCCGACGAGAGGTAGGAAATGCGGGCGCCTTTTTTATGCAGGGCGACGTATTGTCCAATGGCGTGCAAGAGATGCGTTTTGCCCAAGCCCACTCCGCCATACAGAAAGAGCGGGTTGTAGGACTTTCCGGGTCCCTGGGCCACCGCCAGGGCGGCTGCATGCGAAAAGCTGTTGGTGCTCCCCACCACGAAGGTTTCAAAGGTGTACTTCGGGTTGAAAGGCGACTCCCGAGGCGTTGCAGGGGATTCAATATCCTCGGACGGAGTTTTGGCCTTGGGTTTGTGGTTGGTGGGAGGAGGGGTAACCGGCGCCGGGGGGGCGTTCGAGACAATAAAAGTGACCTGGATCTCCTGGCCCACCGTGTGAGTCAGGACATCCTTCAACAGCCCAAGGTAGTTCTCCTTGAGCCAGACTTCGCAGAAGTCGTTGGCGACCTCGAGCGTTATGGTATCGCCTTCGAACTTAACCGCCCGAATTGGCGCAAACCAAAGGTTAAAGAGGTCTGTGTTCAGCATCCCCCGCAGAACCTCTTGCGCTTGTTTCCAAACGCGTTCCAAATCCATTTGCATGTTAACGTTCCCGCCCCGTTACCGGGGCACTTTATTCACGCGACTCTGTTACCACCCGGTAACGCACCGCCTGAACGTCATTATGAGCCGGGCCCACCACCCAAGGACAGCATAAAAAAGGAACTGCCACAATATCTTTCCGCAGACGCGCAAAGGCGTGCGTAAAGCGTTAAAATTAAAAAACTTACGAAATGCTGTCGATTTGGTTTTCTGGCTGCTCAGCCACCCAAAGTCTGTCTTCCAGCAGCTCCCTTTAATGGGCCAAGTTTTTAGACCATTTACCGTGGGGCCACTAGGAGAAAATGAAAATTCTTGTTCCCAAGTTATTCACAACCCTTCCCCAGCCCCGAAAGGGGCCAAAACACGGCCCAATCGGGCCTTTTGGAGCCTTCAGAATACCGGTCTCAATTCCAACCTTGCAGTGAATAACTTTCATCGGCATCCAAGGGCAAAATCCGGGAATCCAAGGTCCATGGTCCGAACATACCCACAAAAACGGCGTGGATTGTTGCATCCACGCCGTGTCAAAACCACCTGTTGATAAACAGGTTGTATGTGTATGACGTCTTATGCGTCGTAATAGAGGAAGAATTCGTAGGGATGCGGGCGCAGGCGCATGGCGTCGT
>CAZIDG010000185.1:0-5073 GCA_964538065.1 uncultured Verrucomicrobiota bacterium | reverse complement strand
GCCTCGGTGTTTGACCGGCAGACGTTTTTCCCCCATGCTGGGAGCCATGGGTAATTCTTTTGGCCACCTGTTCCGCATCACCACCTGGGGTGAATCCCACGGTGGAGGCGTGGGCGTTGTCGTCGATGGCTGCCCGCCCCGGCTGCCCTTGACCGAAGCCGATATCCAGCCGGACCTCGACCGCCGGCGTCCCGGCCAGTCCAGCATTGTCACCCCGCGCAAGGAATCGGACACGGTGACCATCCTCTCCGGCACGTTTGAAGGAAAAACGCTCGGCACGCCCATCTGCATGTGGGTGAAGAACGAGGATCAGCGCCCTGAGGCCTATTCCGAAATGGCCACCAAATTCCGCCCCTCACATGCGGATTACACCTACCAGGCCAAATATGGCATCCGCAACTGGCAGGGCGGCGGCCGCTCCAGCGCCCGGGAGACCATCGGCCGCGTGGCCGCCGGTGCCATTGCCAAAAAGATCCTGCGCGAACAATTCGGCGTGGAGGTGCTGGCCTATGTGTCACAGGTCCAGCGGATCCAGGCCAAAATCGATCCCGAATCGGTCAAAGCCAGCGAGGTTGAATCGAACATCGTGCGCTGCCCCGATGCCGCCGTGGCTCAAAAGATGATCCGCCTCATCGAAAAGACCCGCCGCGCAGGAGACAGCGTGGGGGGGATCGTGGAAGGCGTGGCCCGCGGCGTCCCGCCCGGCTGGGGTGAACCCGTGTTTGATCGTCTGGATGCCGATCTGGCCAAGGCGATGCTCAGCCTCCCCGCTTCCAAAGGTTTCGACATCGGTTCCGGCTTTGATGGCATCCTGCTCACAGGCACCCAGCACAACGATCCGTTTCGGGCAAAAAAGGGCAAGGTTTACACCACGTCCAACCGCTCGGGAGGCGTGCAAGGGGGCATTTCCAATGGAGCCACCGTTTATTTCCGGGTCGCCTTCAAACCGGTGGCCACCGTCATGGTGGAGCAGGACACGGTGGATATCCAATACCGCAACACCACGCTCAAGGGCCGGGGCCGGCACGATCCCTGTGTGCTGCCGCGCGCAGTGCCGATGGTTGAGGCGATGACCGCCCTCGTGCTCGTGGACCATGCCCTGCGCCAGCGCGCTCAGTGCGGCGTGTAAGGCAAGTACAGGATCGTCTCATGACCCGCGCCGAATTCACCGAACGCCTCGCCCGCAAACGCTCCTGCGACATCCAGACGGGCGGGTTCCTGATCCTTGCGCTTCTGGCGGGTGCCGCCGCATGTGCCGTGGCGGGACGCGTCTGGGGATGGGTGGCTCTGGCCGGGGCGTGTCCCCTCCTCCTTCTGCTGTTCCTCCTGCTGCGCGAGCGATCCAACAAGGCATGCGATCTGTTGTGCCCGAACTGTTGCCGTCCGGTCAGCCGACAGGCATCGCAGGTGCTCGCCACCGGCCTCTGTCCCCATTGTTCCAGACGCATTCTCGGACCTGGTCCCGCACGGTAAAAAAGCGTCAGACCGACAATCCCGGCAGGTCAAGTGGCAGGAAGGTGGGGGTGGCGATCTTCAACGGCTCGATGCAGCCCGGGTCATCATGTTGAATGCTGTTCACCCGGGTGCATACCTGGCAGGTCTGCATGGCGGCATCGGGGAAGGGCTTGAGCAGGGCCTGCAGTCGGGCTGTGTCAGAGACCGTGGCATCGAGCCATAGCGCATAATCCTGCGGAGCCAGGATCGCCGGCATGCGGTCATGCACGGGCCTCGCCAGGGCATTGGCCTCGGTGGTGATCACGGTGAATGTATGCAGGCTCGTCGCAGGCCAGAAATCCCACAGACCGGCGAAGGCCATGATCGGCCCTTCCTTGAGGGTATAGCGCCAGGGCTGGCGGGTCCGACCACTCTTGCTCCACTCATAATAACCATCGGCAACGACCAGGCAGCGCTGTCTCGCAAAGGGCCGTTTGAAGTGAGGTTTCTCGGACACGCTCTCCGCCCGGGCATTGATGAGACGCCCCCCCATGGTTTCGTCCTTCGCCCAGGAAGGCACCAGGCCCCAGCGCATCAGGCGAATGGCCCGTTCACTCCCGCCGGTCACCACCAGGGCGGACTGCATGGGGGCAATGTTGTACCGCGGCGTCCACTCGCGCACCTGGGCCACGGCCTGGAAATGAGGTTCGAGGTCCTTGATGTTCTGCGTCTGGCTGTAGCGTCCGCACATGGTTAAAAAAAGGTGTCGTCTTGGGTTCAGTCCTGATCCTGATGTGCCAGTGCTTTGGCTTTCGGATTCTCTTCGACCAAGAATGGTTTGAATTCGTGAAGCAGGTGGGGTGGCACGTGCGCCTTGAACCGCGCAGCAGCCCCCTCATAATCCCGTTCAATCACCTGGGCGATGGCATGCAGGCGCGCAATAGCCGCCGCATTTTCATGGGGAATCGCAAGCTCCACGCATTGCCGCACCGGGCGCAGTGCCTTGCCCAACTCGTGCATCAAGGCTGGGAAACCCTCACCCGTTTTGGCGGAAACACCCACCGAGTTTGGGAATCTCTCGGCATAGCGCTGCAGGACGTCCTGCGTGGTAAACCGGTCCAGCTTGTTCAAAACCATGAGAGTCGGCTTGCCGCCCGCCCCCAGTTCGTTGAGCACATCATTCACCGCCAGGATCTGCTCCTCAGCCTGTGGATGGCTCAGGTCCACCACATGAACCAGCAAATCCGCCTGGACCACTTCCTCGAGGGTGGCCTTGAAGGCCTCCACCAGCCGATGGGGCAGTTTGCGGATGAATCCCACCGTGTCGGACAACAGCACATTCTGGTTGGTGGGCAGGCGCAGGCGCCGCGTGGTGGGATCCAGCGTGGCAAACAGCTTGTCCTCAGCCAGCACACAGGCGCCCGTGAGGGCGTTAAACAGGGTGGACTTGCCCGCGTTGGTGTACCCGACGATGGATGCCAACGGCCACTGGTTGCGCTGGCGGCCCTGGCGCTGGGTCAACCGCTGCTTGCGCACCACCGCCAATTCCTCGGTGATCTTTTCAATTCGCTCCTGCACCTTGCGGCGGTCGGTTTCAAGCTGGGTTTCACCCTCGCCGCGCATGCCGATGCCGCCCTTTTGACGTGATAGATGGCCCCAAAAGCGGGTCAATCTGGGCAACAGGTGTTCGAGCAGGGCCAGTTCCACCTGCAGCTTGCCTTCGCGGGTGCGGGCGCGCTGAGCAAAGATGTCCAGAATCAGCGCGGTGCGATCCAGTATCTTCGCATTGAAAACCTTCTCCAGGTTGCGGCCCTGCGCAGCCGTGAGTTCATCGTCAAAAATAACCGTGTCGATGTCCTCCTTGGCGCAACGGGCGGCAAATTCCTCCGCCTTCCCTGAACCGATGAAGGTGGCGGCCTGGGGCGACTCCATTTTTTGTACGCCCTGCCCCACCACCTCGGCCCCGGCTGTGGTGGCCAATTGGGCGAGTTCCTCCAGTGAATCGCTGACATCGAAGGCGGTGCGGCCCTTGAGTTCGGCCCCGATGAGCAACACGCGCTCGGTGCGTTTATTGGACGTCTCGATGAGTGCTTTCAATGTCGATGTACCTTTTCTATATGATCAATATACTCGGATGCAAGTTGTTGTGCCACCTTGCCTGCCTGCGCCTCCGGCCCCAACGTCAGCCACCGCGCCTGGGTCTGGTATTTGTACCAGGTCAACTGCCGCTTGGCGAACTTGCGGGTGCGAGACTTGACCAGCGCCACCGTTTCCTCCATCGAGCGAACACCCTGGAGATACTCGACCACCTGCCGGTACCCGATGGCCTGCATGGCGGTCAAATTGCGCGCCAGCCCCCGCTCCAGCAACACGCGCGTCTCCTCCACCAATCCTTCCCTGAACATGGCATCCACGCGGGCATCAATGCGCTGTTTGAGATCCTCGGCTTCACGGGCGAGCACCACAAAGAATCGTGGCGGTTGATCCTCCTCAGTCCATGCCGCCCGCATTTCCGAAAACGGCCGGCCTGTCGCCCGGATCACTGCCAGGGCGCGAATAACGCGGCGGGGGTTCTGCCGGTCAATCCGTTCATAGGTTAAGGGGTCACGCGCATGCAATTCCTCGAGCATCGTCTCCAAAGGGGTGGCTGCCAGAGCCTCGCGCACAGCCGGATCGGATCCTGGTGACTCCCCCACCCCTTCCAATAGCACCTTGAAGTATAGGCCTGTCCCACCGCAGAATACGGGTACCCGGCCCTGGCTACGGATCTCAGCCACCGCCTCACGGGCCAATCGCACGAAACAGGCAGCGTCAAATGGCTGATCGATGTCAGCGACATCCAGAAGATAATGAGGCACCCGGGCGCGTTCGGCAGCGGATGGCTTGGCGGTCCCAATATCCAGCCCGCGATAAACCTGCATCGAATCGACCGAGATGATGGCTCCATTCAACCGTTCTGCCAATGCCAGGGCCACGGCGGATTTTCCCGAGGCCGTTGGGCCACCCAGAAACACGGTATCCTGAAAGGAGTCGCTATGCATCAGTCCGTTTCGGAGTCAGGCTGGGTGGCGGGTTGGGGCGCCCCATTGGAGTTCCAGGCAATGATGAACAGCAGGCCCACCCCGATGCAGATGGCGGTATCCGCCACATTAAACGCGGGAAAACCAATCTCTCCACCCCCGCGCGGGGTGATGTAGAAATACAGGAAATCAACCACATGCCCCACACGCAACCGGTCGAGCAGGTTGCCGATGATCCCGCCGAACATCAGGCCCAGCGAAAACTGGCCCGGGAGGGTATGGGCGTCGAAATGATGACGATTGTAAAACAAGGCGATCAGGGCCACGGCCGACACGAACGCCAGCCAGTAATTTTTGCCGCTGAACAGGCTCCAGGCCGCCCCGGTGTTGCCCCAGTGGACAAACTTGAAAAAACCTTCGACCACAACATGTTGCTCCGCATATCCCAAGAGCTTAAGCACAAGCAACTTGGTGGCCTGGTCCAGCAGAAATACCGCCAGGGCCACGACCGCCATTCGCGAAATTGACGCCTTGTCAAAATGTGCCGACATCACCTTTATTGAGCCAGAATACCCGCCATTTGGCAAATGCCTTCCTGCCCCCCTCTGGAGAGGGGGGG
>CAZIDG010000184.1:0-5108 GCA_964538065.1 uncultured Verrucomicrobiota bacterium | reverse complement strand
TGGTGGGGATGGGGTGGCCATTGGTCCTTGTATCACATTTGCCATTAGGAAGATGCGCGGTGCGGCCACCGGCGATCTGCCGGGTGGGGAAGGGCTGGTTTTACATTGTCAATTTGTGGCCTTCAATTAGGCTCCCTCCATGGCTCGTAAAGAAGCGCAGGACGCGGTGGACTCGCGGGGGCTCAGCGACATTCTCGGCATCATCCTTTGTGGGGTGTCGTTTTTGTTGATGGTAGCCCTGTTTTCTTATGACCGTTTGGATCTCGAGTACAACAAAGTGCCCGCCAACGAACACGCCAGCAACTGGGTGGGCATGGTGGGGGCTTACACGGCCAACGGCATCTTCATGGTGCTGGGCATCGCCGGTTTTTTAGTGCCGGTGATCATGGGAGGTTACGGTTTGGGACTGCTGCTCCAGGCCTTTCATTATTTGCGCCGCCGCTGGCCCTGGGCGGTCTTGCTGCTGGTGACCACCTCCGGGCTCTTCGACATGTATTCCTGGATGTGGGAGGCGGCCATCAAGGAGAACCTCAATGCCCCGGGGGCAGGGGGGTATCTGGGCATGATGATCAACCACCAGTTGTTCAACCGCCTGTTTGGCCGCGTGGGGGCCACGACCATCTATGCGATGGTCTATCTCATCAGCCTGATTGGGTTGACGAATTTCCCATTTGGCGAATGGCTCCAGGGGCTTTGGCACTGGGTGTTCCGTCCGGCCACGGGCTCTGAGGCTGACGAGAAGGCGCTTGAGAAGCGTGCCAAGGATCTGGCCAAGCAGGCCAAACAGCTTGAAGAGGAATTGGAGAAGTCGGAAGGCGAAAAAAGTGGCCTGGGGGCCGATCTCAAGCCTGTGCCCGAGCCGACCATTCGCGATTTAAGCATACCTCAGCGGCGTCCGCCCACGATGCCTTCGAAGCGTCCAGTGCCCGCCGAGGAGGTTCATACGCCTGAGGATGATCATCAAGTGGTGGTTTCATCCAAGGAATTGGGCAAGGCGACCACGAGCGATATCCTGGGCCGTCCCTCCGAGGCCCCTGCCCGGGAGCCGTCAGAGCCAGAAAAGGAAGTCGAATCCTCCGCAACAGAGGCTCCGGTGGATGTTCCTCCGGCACCTGCCCCGGCGCATGTGGCGGCCGCCCATGTGCCAGCCAAGCCCAAGATGCTGCCCAGGAAGAACAAGCCGCTTGCCGTTGCTTCCGCGCCGATTATTGGGAACTACAAACTGCCGTCGCTGGATCTGCTCAACTATCCCGATCCCAATGTGGGGCCCACCGAGTCCAAAGAGGAATTGATGGCCAATGCGCGCCTGATGCAGAACACGCTGGCGCAGTTCGACATCGAGGTGGCCCTGGGCGACATCACCAAGGGGCCCACGATCACCCGATACGAATTGCATCCCGCGCCGGGAGTGAGGCTGGAGAAGATCACCGCGTTAAGCAACAACCTGGCTGCCGCGCTTAAAGCTGTGAATGTGCATGTGCTCGCGCCCATTCCGGGCAAGAGCTCCGTGGGCATTGAAGTGCCCAATGCCTACAAAACGAAGGTCATCATTCGCGATCTGCTCGAATCGGAGGAATGGCGCAATACCAAGGCGCGCATTCCCCTGGCTCTCGGCAAGGATGTTTACGGTAAACCCATCATTGCCGACCTGGCGGAGATGCCCCACCTGCTGATCGCGGGCAGCACGGGCTCCGGCAAATCCGTGTGCATCAATTCCATCACCGCCTCGCTGCTTCACCGGTTTTCACCGGATCAGCTTCGCTTTGTGATGATCGATCCCAAGGTGGTGGAGTTGCAGACGTACAACGCCCTGCCGCACCTGGTCGTTCCCGTGGTGACCGATCCCAAAAAGGTGGTGCTGGCCCTGCGCTGGGTGGTGAACGAGATGGAGAAGCGTTACCAGATTTTCGCCCGCGTGGGGGTGCGCAACATCAAGTCGTTCAATGAGCGGCCGCGCAACAAACCCGCCCCGGCTCCTGCCCAGGCCGAACTGCCGTTGACATCCCGGAAGGAACGCGTCGAGCCCGGCGCCGAAGGTTTCGCCGTTGAACTCGACGAAGAGATCGTGGTTCCCCG
The DNA here is from genome assembly GCA_964538065.1 of uncultured Verrucomicrobiota bacterium. Taxonomy (GTDB): domain Bacteria; phylum Verrucomicrobiota; class Verrucomicrobiia; order Limisphaerales; family UBA1319. The sequence goes on along the minus strand of CAZIDG010000184.1, from coordinate 3,032 downwards.
CGAGGAGGATATTGTCATTCCGGAGAAGCTCAGCTACATCGTGGTGATCATTGACGAGTTGGCCGACCTCATGTTGGTGGCGCCCGCGGATGTGGAAATGGCCATCGCGCGCATCACTCAGATGGCCCGTGCGGCGGGGATCCATTGCATTGTGGCCACGCAGCGTCCCAGCGTCGATGTCATCACCGGCGTCATCAAGGCCAACATCCCGGCCCGTATTGCCTTCCAGGTGGCCTCGAAAGTGGACTCGCGCACGATTCTCGATGCCATGGGGGCGGACAAGCTGTTGGGCAAGGGCGACATGCTTTACCTGCCGCCCGGCTCGTCACGGTTGATTCGCGCCCAGGGCGTGCTGGTCACGGACCAGGAAATTCAGTCCATGGTGGACTTCATCGCCAAACAGGGGAAACCCAGCTATGAATTGGAGATTCATCAGCAACTGTCCAAGCCGGTTTTAGACAACGAGGACGGGAGCGGATGCGATGAGGATGAAGATCTCATCCAGCAGTGCATCGAGGTGATTCGCAGTGAGCAAAAGGCCAGTGTATCGCTCATGCAGCGGCGCCTCCGGCTGGGCTACACCCGGGCGGCGCGCATCATGGACGAACTCGAAAACCGCGGCATCGTGGGACCGAGCAAGGGCGCCGAGCCGAGGGATATTTTGATCGATCTGGATGGCACGGGCGCCGATGGCAATGGTGCCGCCTCATGAGGTGATCCGACAAAACAGGTCCCATGCAGATGGATCACGGCAGCCTGCATGAGGGGGATCCACGGCATGCGAGAGGGCTTGGGAATTGAACATGAAAAACAGGGAACAATCGCGACGGATTCTGATTGCCACAGTAACCGCCGGGGGAGGGCATCTCCAGGCGGCAGCGGCCTTGGAGGAGGCCTGGAAGAGCCTGCGGCCCGATGATGAGGTCGAAAAGTTGGACTTGCTCGATTTTGTCAGTCGCCTCCACCGAAAGCTCTACGCCGAGGGCTTCATCAAGTTTGTGGAGCATGCGCCCGATCTCTGGGCGATGCTGTTCAAGAAGACAGACAATCCTTCCCTGGTGGAGAAGCTGGCGCGGTTTCGTCGCGCCCTGGCTGGAGGCACCAACGCACGTTTCGTGAGGCATCTCAAGGATTTTGCGCCCGAGGTGGTATTGTGCACGCATTACCTCCCGCTGGAGGTGCTGGGATTCCTCCGATCAAAGGGGGCAATCACACCTCCCTTCACCGTCAGCGTGGTGACCGATTTTGAGGCGCATGCGTTGTGGATGGAGTCCTGCGTTGATTTGTATTGTGTGGCTGCCGAATCAACCCGGGCGCGTCTGCTGGCTCGGGGCGTGGCGGATGGGAACGCCGTGGCGACTGGAATTCCGATCGCGGCGAAGTTCACGCTTCCTGTGAAACCACGCGAGGTGCGCAAACAATACGGACTGCGCGATGATGTGCCCGTATTGCTTGTCCTGGGCGGCGGGTTTGGCATGGGGCCTGTGGCGGAGATTCTGGACCAACTGAATCGTTTTACTGAACCGGTCCAGGTCGTCGTTGTGGCAGGCCGCAACGATGATTTGAGACGTGAGTTGGCAGTGCGGGATACGCGGCACCCCACGCACGTGCTGGGATTCGTGACCAATATGCACGAACTGATGGCGGCGGCGGACCTGGTCATCACAAAACCCGGAGGGCTGACTTCATCAGAGGCGCTGGCCATGGGCAAGCCGATGCTGATTGTGAATCCCATTCCCGGCCAGGAGGCGGCCAACAGCGATTTCCTGCTTCAGCACGGCGCGGCGGCCAAGATCAACCGGGTGGAGGATTTGCCTTTCCGGCTGGGAGAGATGCTCGATGCCCGCAAATTAAAGGGCCTGGGCCGTGTGGCACGTTCCCTGGGGCAGCCCAAGGCTGCCATGAATGTGTGTCGCGAGGTGATGGCCCGCCTGTGAGGTCACTTGTCGGTGAAAACCACGCCAGCCTCATCGCGCAGTTTCTTGAGATAATCGGGCAACTGCTTCTGGGTGGCCTTGACGGCCAGCATTGATTTGATGTCCTTTTCCGCCTCTTCGTAAGGGGTTTTACGGGCGGGCAGTTTTTCGGTCACCTTGATGATGTGGAAGCCAAACTTGGTTGACACGATGTCGCTGACGGCGCCCGTATTAAGGGCAAACGCCGCTGTGTCGAATTCAGGGACCATGCGGCCGCGGGCAATGATTCCCAGGTCGCCGCCTTCATCGCGGGACTTTGGATCGTCGGACAATTCGCGTGCCAGTTGCGCAAAATCCTCACCGGCCCGTGCGCGGCCAAGGATCTTCTCCGCCAACTGGCGTTTGACCTTCTTCTGCTCATCGCTGAACTGCTGCTGGGTGAGCGGATCCTGTGTCAGGATCAGGATGTGACTGGCTCGGATGCGATCGGGCATCTCGAACTGGGTCCCATTCTCATTGTAGAACTTCCTGGCCTCTTCGTCGGTGACATTGATGGTGGCTTTGAGTTCGCGTTCAATGACTTCCTTGAAAAGCGACTCCTCTTCAATCTTTGCCCGAAACTCCGAGGGCGCCATGCCAAGAGAGATTAATTGACGATTGAAGGCATCTTCCGTGGGCCAGCGTTTTTTGAACTCATCATACGCCTTTTCGGCGGCTTCGCGGGCTTTTTGTTTGTCGGCATCAATGGCCTTGGCGCTGAGCAATTTGACATGGACCAGCCGTTCAAGCACCTGGCGCTCCACCTCGGTTCGCTTGGCTTCGGGGATGGCCTGCCCCTGGGCGGCCAGGCTGGCCTTGAATTCAGTGAAGGCCTTTTCAACCTGACTGCGCTTGATCTCAACACCCTTGCCTCGTGCCACGACATCATCCCCGAAGAGGGAATCGCTGCCGTTGCTGGCGACGATGGGGGTGGCAGGTGTATTCGCCCCAAGGAGGGGGGCCATGCCTAACATTAATGTGACACCAATACCCAAAAATTTTCCGAGCGATATCATACAATTCAATCTGCCCATCGGGGGCAGCCCGGGGCGAACACATCCTTTACCACGCCCCCCT
>CAZIDG010000183.1:0-5151 GCA_964538065.1 uncultured Verrucomicrobiota bacterium | reverse complement strand
CAAAGGCATGGTTTGACTAGTTTTACGGAAGTCATTACTGGTAGAGACGATACAGAAAACGTGATTATGAATACGCGCCACAAGATCCTGGGGTATGCCGTTCTGGCCGTTCTTTGGTTTTCCACACTGCCGCTGGCGGTTCGGGCCGCCGAATTTGAGGACAAGCCCGAGGGGGATTATTTCGCCAAGTTTGAGCCCCGCAAGGCGCCGCAGACGGAGAGCCTGGTGTTGCGGGGGGGAGACCGGCTGGCCATCTGTGGTGATTCGATCACGGAACAGAAGATGTATTCGCGGATCATGGAGACCTACCTGGCGGTGACCGTGCCGGAATTGAAGATTGAGGTTCGGCAGTATGGCTGGAGCGGCGAGACCGCCCCCGGTTTTCTGGGGCGCATGACCAATGACTGTCTGCGTTTCAAACCGATGGTGGCCACCACCTGTTACGGCATGAATGATCACGGCTACCGTCCCTATGACGATGAAATCGGCAAACGATACCGCGAGGCGTCGCTGGGGATCATCAAGGCGTTCAAGGCGGCCGGTGTGCGGGTGGTGCAGGGATCCCCGGGCTGCGTGGGGCGCAATCCCCAGTGGTTTCCCGACTTCAAGGATCTGCCTTCCGAAGTGTTGAATCTCAACCTGTGCAAACTGCGCAACATCGGCATTGACCTGGCGCTGGCTGAAAACACGGATTATGCGGATGTTTTCTGGCCCATGTTCACGGCCGACTATGCCGCCAAGAAGACCCACGGCGACGGGTTTGCCCTGTGCGGCAAGGATGGGGTGCATCCGGGATGGGCCGGCCACCTGGTCATGGCGTATGCCTTTCTCAAAGGATTGGGACTGGAGGGGGACATCGGCACCTGGGTCATCGATTTCAAGAGCAAGGAGGCGGGCGTGTCTCTGGGGCATGACCTGGTTTCCTACAAGGACGGCGAGTTGACCATCACCAGCCATCGCTATCCGTTTTGCACCCCGGTCGGAGCGGTGTCTGATGATCAACAACTGCGCGCGGGCATGGCGGTGGTGCCCTTCAACAGCGAGCTCAACCGTTTGCTGCTGATCGTCAAGAACGGCGATGCCGCGAAGTATCGCGTCACCTGGGGCGCTGAGAAACACGAGTACACCGCGGAACAACTGGCCAAGGGCGTCAACCTGGCCGAGGACTTCGTCAACAATCCCTTCAGCGAGGCCTTTGCGGCCGTGGACAAGGCGGTGGGCGTGAAGCAGGATTATGAGACGCGTCAGATCAAGGATCTGTTCCACGGGCGCGAAGGGCAGGCGGACATGGAGGCCACGGTGGCGCTGACAGAAAAGGCGCGCAAGCCGCTGGTGGAGGCGGTTCAGAAGGCCTTTGTGCCGGTGAAGCACACCCTGAAGGTCGAGGCGCTGCAGGACAAGTGATTCGGGGCTGCGCCGAGCCTGATATCCTTGCGGACAACATAAAGTCAATCCTTGCCCTGAAGCGTTGACAGGTTGTAGAATGGCGCGCGTAAGCACGAAGGTTGCCTTATGCGTTGTTCACCCTGCAATCGGTCGGCCTTTACACTTATCGAACTGCTTGTCGTCATCGCCATCATTGCGATCCTGGCCGGGATGCTGCTGCCTGCCCTGGGCAAGGCCAAAACCAAGGCGCATGGGATCGCCTGTCTCAACAACACCAAGCAACTGACCCTGGCATGGATGCTGTATGCCGGCGATAACGGTGACCGGCTGGTGAACAACCATGGCATTGAGGATATTCAGAAGCTGCGCCAGAACTGGGTGAACAATGTCATGACCTGGGCCAGCAGCGATGACAATACCAACCTCATCTTCATCCGTGAGGCCAAGCTGGCCCCCTATTCGAGCAAATCGGTGGGCATCTACAAATGCCCCGCCGACATGGTCCCCTCGGCCAACGGGCCCCGCGTGCGCAGCGTCTCGATGAACGGTTTTGCGGGCGATGCCGGGTCGATGAACGGCAGTCTCACCACCCATCGGCGATTCTACAAGATGAGCGACATTCCCAAGCCGACCGGCATTTTTGTCTTTCTGGATGAACATCCGGATAGCATCAACGACGGATGGTTCATCAACGACCCCACCTGGAGTCCTGCGCGGTGGAGCGATCTGCCGGCCTCATACCACAACGGGGCGTGTGGTTTCTCGTTTGCAGACGGCCATTCGGAAATCCACAAGTGGCTCTCGGCCAGCACGAAGAAGCCCAACCGCCCGGGAGGCATCGGCGCCTGGCCGGTGAGCATTCCCACCTCGGAACGGCGGGATTGGCAGTGGGTGGTGGACCGGGAGAGTGTCAAAAAATAGTTGCCCCTTTTTGCCTTTTCCGATGTCACCAAAAGGTGGCATCCTCCTCTATTTGTTAGAAACCTATGAAAACTCTAACAAACAAAAGCGGGATGCCACGGATCCTCAAGGCATGGGTGGCATGTGCATCGTGTGGTTTTGTTGCAGGGGGATTGCTTGCTGCGGATGTTCCGTCCGCTTCCCAGGCGAAACCACCCGGATTCACCCATTACACCCAGACCATTCCCGGGTCCACGGTGACCTTTGAGATGGTGACCATTCCGGGCGGGGAGATGGTGCTGGGGAGCCAGGAGAAGGAACCAGGCCGGGATGCCAACGACCTGCCCGCGCGCAAAGTGACCATCAAACCGTTTTGGATGGGGAAACTGGAGGTGGGTTGGGAGGAATTCCTTCCTTTTGCCATGATCGACATGAAGGATGTGGTTCGGAATGTCGATAAGCTCGAAGGGTTGGTGGATCGCGATGGGGTCAGCCATCCCACCCGGCCCTATGGCAGCGCCTATCGGGATCGCGGGGAACGGGGGTATCCCGCGCTGGGCATGAGCCTTTCGGCAGCCATGGAATATTGCCGCTGGCTCAGCAGGAAGACCGGCCTCAAGTACCGTCTGCCCACCGAAGAGGAATGGGAATATGCCTGCAGGGCGGGGTCCACGAACGCCTATTTCTGGGGGGATGATCCTGCCAGAGCGGTTCAATACGGCTGGTTTAATGATAACTCTCTTGTGGAATCGGCAGGCGGGGTTTCCACGCATTCGCGTGGACAACTCAAGCCCAACCCGTTCGGGTTGTACGATATCGTGGGGAACGTCGGGGAGTGGTGCCAGACGGCATCGGCGGAGACCCAGCGGGTGTTGCGTGGAGGGGCCTATGACTCGGAGGTGGCGTTTCTGCGTTGCGCCGCCCGGCGGGTGGAAACCCCGGATTGGAACGAGTACGATCCCCAATCGCCTCAAAGCATCTGGTGGCTGGCGTCGGCTGATTTCACCGGTTTTCGGGTGGTGCGCTCGTTCGATGACAAGGAGCAGGGTGCTGAGGCGGCGCGGGGTGTGCAGGTCAAACCCATTCCCGACATGAAACCAGCTGCGGTTTCACAGGACATTTCCGCCAAATACAAGCAGTACTGCGCCAATTGCCATGGCGTTGATGGCAAAGGTGATACAAAATTGGGACGCCTCAAAAAAGCACGTGATTACACCTCTCCGGCGGTGAAGGCCACGCTGGACGACAAGACGATGTTCAAGGCCATCAAGGAGGGGCTGACGGTGGACGGACAGCACGTGATGAAAGCCTATGGCGAGGAGCTTAACGATGCCGAAATTGAGGCATTGATTAAAATGATGAAATCGCTCTAAATTGGCGTCTAAACACTGACATGCGCGCAGACTTGCAAAAGACGGGCCCTTGGGCCACCTGGCAGACCGGCTCTCCCCGGTGGGAGAGGAATGGTTGCGCGACTGTTTGCTACGTACAAATAATCTCATGAACTCATTAAATCTGACGAATTCGCTCTCGAGGCGTCATTTCCTCAAAACCTCTTCGGTCCTGGCAGCCGGCGCTGCGGTGGCCCCGTATGTGATCACAAGTCATGCTGAAGACGACACCCCGATCCGCATCGGTTTGGTGGGATGCGGCAGCCGTGGTCTGGGCGCGGTGGGCAATGCCCTGGCGGCCGGCAAGAACATCAAGCTCGTGGCGCTGGCCGATGTGTTCCCCGATCGCATCAAGGAAGCCCGGGCCATCCTGAAGGACTTCGGCAAAAACGTGGCCCAGGCCGCCAATTGGGCAGCGGGCACGGAATCGGCCGATATGACGGGCGTCTCCATCGAGATTCCCGACGAAATGTGCTTCACCGGCTTCGATGCCTACGAAAAGCTGATGAAGGTGGCGGACATCAACTACGTGATTCTGGCCTCGCCTCCGGGATTCCGTCCCTTCCACATCAAGGCAGCCATCGAGGCGGGCAAGAACGTGTTTGCCGAGAAGCCCGTGGCGGTGGATCCCTTCGGCGTGCGCATGATTCTTGCCGCCGGCAAGATGGCCGCGGAGAAGAAGCTCGGTTTTGTGGCGGGCACCCAGCGCCGCCATTCCGCCAACTACGTGGAAGTCATCAAGCGCATCCATGACGGCGAGATCGGGGAAATCACCTCGGCCCGCGCGTTCTGGAACCAGGGCACCGTGTGGATGAAGCCCCGCAAGCCCGAATGGAGCGACATGGAATGGCAGCTGCGCGACTGGACCTATTTCACCTGGCTGGCCGGCGACATCATTGTGGAGCAGCACCTGCACAACATCGACGTCATCAACTGGGCCACGAATTCGCACCCGGTCAAGGCGTTCGCCAACGGCGGCCGCGCCCGCCGCACCGGCCCTGAGTTTGGCAATATTTACGACAACTTCTCGGTCGAGTTCGAGTATCCCAACGGCATGCGCATGACCAGCATGTGCCGCCAGATCGACAACGTGGCCAACGCCATCGGCGAAGAGGTCACGGGCACCAAGGGCCGCAGCGATTGCTGCAAAATCATCAAGACGGACAAGGTGTGGCGCCGGACCGCGAAGTTCCGCAATCCTTATGAACAGGAGCATGTGGACCTGATCGCGAGCATCCGCGCGGGCACGCCGCTCAATGAAGCCCAGGCAGTGGCCGAGAGCAACCTGGCCGCCATCATGGGCCGCGAAGCCGCCTACAGCGGTCAGAGCGTGGATTGGGATTCCACCATGGAATCCGAGATGAACCTGGCGCCCAAGAAGTACGAGTTCGGCCCGCTGGAAGTCAAGCCAGTCGCCGTGCCGGGCGTTTACAAGTTCGAATAACGGCCCGCCTCCGCACAGGATGCGGCGGTG
>CAZIDG010000182.1:0-5194 GCA_964538065.1 uncultured Verrucomicrobiota bacterium | reverse complement strand
GGGGGCCAGCGAGACATAGAATCTTATGCGCGGGGTTTGGACGTTATTCCGGCCATGGGGATGGTGTTTTCATATACATAGCGGTATCTGTCTGAAACCCATTGGGCCATCTCTTTTTTGCGCCTTCTGCGCGCCTTTGCGGCTTCATCCTCAGGAATCTGTCTCGCCCCCCCCGTGTGCCGGTGGGTGGATGCCCAGGGCACGCCCGCGCCCCGTCATGAGGCTGGCTGGGAGGGCGTCCCCGTCAGAGTGTTGGTGCCCGTCTTCAGCAGGGCGGCGGACTCGGCGGCGCGCAGGCGCAATGACTGCATCGGGGTGGGGTTGTGTTTCAAGGCGTCCTGATAGGCCTGGGCGGCCAGGGGGAGCTGGCCATTGGCAGCGCGGAGGTCGCCCAGCTTTTCGAGCAGCACGGCGTTGGTGGCGGTGAGGGGGCAGCGCTCCAGGAGGGCGATCAGCTCGGAGGGCTTGGAGCCCGTCAGGGCGTTGAGGTTGACCGCGCGCAACTGGCTCCAGGCCAGCATGGGACTCCTGCGCGCTTCGAGCTCCTTCTGGAGCTCCATGGGCGATTTGCCAAAGGGACAATACAGGGGATCCCCCACCACGGTGATTTGCCAGGAGAGCGCCCCCTGGGAGGCCAGGGCGGCCTCGCCGAAGGTGAATCCCATGAAGATCCGCCGGAAAAACACGCCCAGATCGGGTGTGCCCACGAGGTAAGGCTCATCCACGCTGCCCATGGTGGCCGTGGCGCCCTTGGCCAGCAGGGGCCCGGCCCAGTTCTCGGTCAAGGGCCGAAGCGAGCGGGCGCTGAAGGAATGGAGATGATAGGCAATGGCGCCGGGCATGAATTCCACCTCCGGCCGCACAAAGGCGCCCGAGGCGTGGCCCTCGTACCAGCCTGCATAGAAAGCCACCTGGCTCAGGGGATAATCCTCGGGAAAGAGCTCCGGTTTGTCATCCAGGATGGTCTCAAAGCCGCTGTTGCGGCAGATGGCGGCTGCGGCGCGGATCCATTCATCCCCCTTGTAGTAGGGGGTGTTGGTGGAGAGCCCGCGGGCGTCAAAGTAGGCCCGGCCCCACAGGCCGTCGCGCTCGGCGGCGAGCGCCTTGTCCACCAGGCCGCGGGCGATTTGCGGCGAGGGGCCGTCCAGCCGCGCCACGATCAACACGCCATTGGTGGGGTGGATGCCCGGGGCATTGGTTGAGGCAAAGGCAACGTTCTGGAGCGGCCCAAAGAGCTTGTAGCCCGTTTTGGACAGGGGCAGCAAGGTCAGCTCGCTGTCCACGGCGGCCTCGTTGCGGCGCATCTCGGGCCGCACCTCCGACTCGCCCTCCTCGACGAGGTTCGTGTCCCTGGCGATGCGCAGGGGCACGCCATAGCAGAGGACCAGGTAGCGGATTTTGGCGTCCACCACCCGGTGGACCACGCCCCCCGCCTTGGAGGCGGTGGCGCGCATAAGGTCGGTGTGAAAGGTGAGCAATTCCTTGTCGCTGACATACTCCAGGATGGGCTTTTGGAGCAAGGTCACATACTCATCCCGGCTGATGGTTTCAAGGGCGGGCATCGGCAGGCCAAGGATCTGCCGTTCCGGGACGTGCCGTTTCTGGGCATAATATTGGGCGACGTCCCTGGATTCCGGGACCTTGGTGTTGTAAACGACCAGCACCTGGTCCCCTGGTTGCTGAGCCTGGGCCAGACTGAACGGAGCCACGCCCAGGATAAGCAGGATGTTTAGGATGTATGGGATGCGCATGAGTCTTGCAGCGGGGGTCATCATGGATGGGCAGGTGATGGGATTTTGACACGCAACCCATCGTAGGCGAGCGTCACACCCGCAGGCAGGGCCGCCTGGTCGATGTCGTGATCGTAATCGTGAGTCAGGTGGGTGAAATAGGTCTGGCGCGCGCCAATGCGCTGTGAGGCCGCCAGGGCCTCGGCCAGACACATGTGGGTCCAATGAGGGATTTTGCGCAGGGCGTCGATCACAAGGACTTCAACCCCAGTCACTTCCGGGTACACCTCTTCCGGTATCTCCTTGCAGTCGGTCAGATAGGCCAGCACACGACGGCCTCCCTGGGAGAAGACGTAGCCCGTGGAGGTGACCTTTCCATGAGGCAGGTTGACCGGGGTGATGTCCAGGTCGCCCAGCTTGAAGGGGCCGGTTACAATGTGGGGTTCCGGGTGGAAATAGCCCTTATAGATCGGGCCGCTCGTGAACGCATAGGCAAACACGCGCTCCAGATCCTTCATGGTGGAGGCGCTGGCGTAGATGGGCAGGGGGTGCCCATCCCGCATGTCGCAGAACCGGCGGCAGTCATCCATGCCCATGATGTGGTCCGCATGGGGGTGGGTGACCAGCACGGCGTCCAGGTGGCGGATGTTTTCCCGGAGCATCTGGAGGCGGAACTCGGGCGGGGTGTCCACGACGAAACGCACCTGCTTGGTTTCCACATAGATCGCGGGACGCAACCGGTGGTTTCTGGGATTGGCCAGGTATTCGGGAGGATAATCGTGACCGATGATGGGCACGCCCTGGGAGGTGCCAGAGCCGAGGAATACAAAAGAAAGCGACATGGAGGGGGGTCAGGGCTGTTCGCTCGAAGGGATGTGGTTCTTCACCAGCCGTTCAACGGGGCGTCCGCCAATCAGGTGCGATTCAATGATTTCCGGCACGTCGGAGGGCTGCACATGGGCGTACCAGATGCCATCGGGGTACACCAGGACGGCGGGTCCGATGTCGCAAAAGCCTACGCTGGAACAATCTGTGCACATGAAGTCGCCCTTGATCGCCCGTTTGCGTTGCAGGCCGCGCGCGCGCAGCTCTTCGATAAAGCGGGCCTTCACGGCTGCAGAACCATGCCGCAGGCATGACTCGCCGCCACAGACAAAGACGTGTTTCTTAAAAGGTATCAGATTCTCGTCCATGACAAAAAACCTTTGCCGAACGTTAGCATAATCGCCACATTCGACGCAGTACAAATTTGCCATGTTGTCCACGTTGCGCATCAAAAATCTTGCACTGGTCTCCGACCTGACCCTGGAATTCGAGCCGGGCTTTAACGCCATCACCGGCGAAACGGGGGCCGGGAAGTCGATGGTCATCGGCGCGTTGAACCTGGTCCTGGGCGAGCGGGCCGACCGCACGCTCCTGAGGGCGGGCTGCGACAACTGCGCGGTGGAGGCGGTGTTCGGCATCCCCAAAAAGTCGCCGATCCAGGGCTTGCTCGAGGACAACGGCCTGGAACCGTGCGAGGACGGCCAGTTGATCCTCAAACGCACCTTCACGGCCTCCGGGGCGAACCGGCAGTTTGTCAATGGATCGGCCGCGCCCTTGAGCGTGCTGGGGGAGATTGGCCAGTGGCTGGTGGACATCCATGGGCCCCACGATCATCAATCCTTGCTGCATCACGCCCGGCAAATGGCCGTGCTCGATGCCTATGGCCATGCCGGCGAGGTTCGTGAGAAATATGCCTCCCTGGTGCGCGAGCGGGCGAAATTGCTGGAGGAAAAGGCCGGGCTTGTCATGGACGAGCGCACCTACGCCCAGCAGTTGGATCTGCTGCGTTTCCAGACCCACGAGATCAGCGATGCCCGGTTGCGCGCGGATGAAGAGGAGGAGATCACGCTTGAGCACCAGCGGGTCTCCAATGCGGCCCGCCTGATTCAGCTCGCACAACAGGCTGCCGCCTTATTGGGTGAGGAGGAGGGGAACGCGCTGGCCCAGGCGGGTGCGATCGGGCGTTGTTTGCAGGAATTGCACAAGCTCGACCCCGCCGCCGATGCCCTGATGGAGGTCCATAAACGAGCGATTGATTCCCTCAATGAGCTCCAGTCCGAGCTGGGACGATACTCCGACAAGCTGGAGGTCGATCCTGCGCGCCTGGGGGAATTGGAGGAACGGTTGAACCTGATCCACTCCCTCAAGCGCAAATATGGCGCAACCCTGGCGGAGGTGATCGCCTTTGGCGAGGACGCCCGCCGCAAGCTGTCCAGCCTGGAACAGCGCGAAGGCGAGCTGGCCCGGCTGCAGCACGCCGTGCAGGAGCTTGAAAAGGCCCTTGCCCGGACGGCCCATGAATTGGGCCTGGCCCGCCGCAAGGTGGCTCCGGCCCTGTGCAAGACCGTGAATCAACAACTGGCCAGCCTCGGGTTCAAACAAAGCCACTTTGAAATCGCCCTCACGACCCTCGAGCCATCCCGGGATGACCATGGGCAGGCCGTCTATCCGCTGAGCGGGCTCGATGCCGTGGAGTTCATGTTCGCCCCCAATGCGGGCGAGCCCGGACGGCCCCTGCGCGCCATTGCCTCCTCAGGCGAGCTGGCGCGCGTGATGCTGGCGTTGAAAACCGTGCTGGCCAACGAAGACGATGTGCCCGTGCTGGTCTTCGATGAAGTGGATGCCAACATTGGCGGTGAGACCGCCCAGGCGGTGGGGGCCAAGATGCGCGCGATCGGTGCCAGCCACCAGGTGCTCTGCATCACGCATCTGGCTCCAGTGGCCGCGAGCGCCCATGCCCACTATTGCGTGCAAAAAGAGGTCCGGGACGGCCGGACCTTCACCCAGGTGCAGCGCATGACCAAAACCAGCCGTGTGGCGGAATTGGCGCGCATGCTGGGCGGGCAATCCCAGGCTGCCCTGCGTCACGCCGAGGCCCTGCTCAAGGGGGACTGATTCCTTACGAATCAGCACCCGTAACTTATTGTGCTCCGGGAAACCACACCGCCATCTCGTGCTTCACAGATGCCGGTGAATCGGAGGCATGGAGAAGATTGTGGAGCGACCGCTGCTGGGCATCGGCAATCTCCGTGGAATCGCTGCTGAAATCACCCCGTATCGTGCCGGGGGCGGCCTTGGACGGCTCCGTGGCACCGGCCAGGGCGCGGGTCTTCAAAATCGCATTTGAACCCTTCAGGAGGAAGGCGATCACCGGTTGACCCGCAAGACTTTGGACGCTGCGCTTGTACGCCGAGGGATTGCGTTTCTCCAAATCCGCATAGTGCTGCTTCCACTGCTCCAGCGTCGTCACCACATACCGCGCCTGAATGACCCGAAGTCCCGCCCGCTCAAGACGTTCCAACACACAACCCACCAACCCGCGCTCCAGGGCATCCGGCTTTAACAAAACCAACGTCGTTTCCATAAAATGCCCACCATACTGCACCCGGTGCCTCCAGACTGCAAGCAGCGATTGGCAA
>CAZIDG010000181.1:3757-5327 GCA_964538065.1 uncultured Verrucomicrobiota bacterium | reverse complement strand
GCTCTGCATGGAATGCGAGGGCGGTGGTGCGAACCATGTTGATATTTTATCTTGTTCGTTTCAAGCGGTGGATCTATTCGACTTTTTGTAATTGATGGAGGTTCCGGGCTCTGGCAAGATGGGGCCCACATGAGGGCATGAGCATGTGACATGGCCCTGACACTGCGGTGGATTGTTCCCAAACATGTGCGGTGGGCGTCGGGCCGCGGCCCCTTGACGGTCCTTGATCGCGCCGCCGCCCCGAATCGCTTTATGAAATGCGAGATTTGCCAAACCGAATCCGATTTTGAGGCTGGTTTTGTCCAGGAGCGCAGGTCCTTCCGAAAGGGCAAGCGGGTGTTGTGTCTGGACTGTTGGAGCCGGCGCAAAAAGAAGTCCGAGGGCTTCTGGCAGCTCACCATTGTGGCGGGGGGCCTCCTGGGCTATGCGCTTCTGCGGCAGGACCCGTATTCCGAGGTGGGGGAGTTCTTGACGAGCTTTTTTTTGATCGATCTCTTCCTCATCCTGGCGATCGTGCCGCACGAGCTGGGCCATGCCGTCATGGCGCACCTGATGGGATGGCGGGTCTTTCAGATTGTGCTTGGCGTGGGCAAGCCGCTTTTCAGCTCCCGGCTCTTTGGTGTCTTTTTGGACATGCACATCCTGCCCATCAGCGGGATTACGCGGCTGGCTCCGAAGGACCACCACTTTTTCCGCCTCAAGCGGCTGTGCATCCTTCTGGCTGGACCGGCGGTGAATGCGGCCTCAGTTGTGGTGGTCCTGTATCTTTGCGCCCAGTGGTGGGAGGATTTTCAATTCAAGAGCGCGCCCAGGGAAGTCCGGTACTTTGTCATGGCCAATGCGGCGCTGCTGGCGACCAACCTGTGGCCCAGGAAGCTCAGCACCCTGCAACTGCCCAACGATGGGAAGCAGATTCTCCAGACGCTCTTCCCCAACAAGCAGGACCAGGAGGAGCTCTTTGCGGCGCGGTACCTGCTGGAGGCGTCGGTCTGCCGCGAACGGAACATGGACCGCGAAGGGGCCCGGCAGTGGTGCGACCGGGGCCTGGCGCTGTACCCGGAAAATGTTTCCCTGCTCAATTTGAGCGGCGTCCTCCTGCTCGAGCAACAGGAGCATGAAAAGTCCCGCGCCATCTTTCTGCAATTGCTGGCCCAACCGAATGTGCCGGAAAAGGTCCGCCATCTCCTGCTGAATAATATCGCCTATGTGGACGCCCTCTCCAACCGGCCGGAGCTGCTGCCCGAAGCCGATGCCTATTCCAGGCAGGCATGCGCCGCCATGCCGTGGACGCCCGCGTTCATTGGGACGCGCGGCACGGTGCTGGTGGCCATGGGCCAATATGAGGAGGGCCTTCGCCTGCTCAAGGAGGCCTTTGACAAGGCGCCGAATGCCGCCCACAAATCCGAGAATGCCTGCCATATCGCCATGGCCCATGCACGGAGCGGCCATCCGCAGGAGGCGGCGAAATATCGGGACATCGCACGGCAGTTGGATCCCCGGTGCGTGCTCCTGCCGCGCGTGGAGGCCGAACTGGAGCGCCTGCCCGAGCTGGCCGGATGAATGACTGCGC
>CAZIDG010000181.1:0-3657 GCA_964538065.1 uncultured Verrucomicrobiota bacterium | reverse complement strand
TGCCGGTTTTTCAGTGGTCTTGCGCAGCTCTGTCAGGACATTCTGGCCAGCCGTCCACAGGTCCGAGTATTTGGCGGACGGCTTCAACACGGATGCGATCTCGGTATCGATGACTCGAACGCCGCTGAAACCAAGGAGGTAAAACCGGGTGTGGTCTGCTGCGGGGTACGAAAAGTCCGTGGTGGGTACGCCGTCCTCGTAGAGGGCCTGGGCTGTTTTGACGAAATTGGTGGCTGCGTTGCGAACCGCCTCATGGCCGATGCCGCCAAGGATTCCAAAGTTGGATGTGGTGTAGAGGCTCGCATTGCCGTCGCAGAATGAGACCACCGTGGCCGTCTGTCCTCCCGGCAGGGGCAAATCCATGACAACCCCATATATCCTGGGGAAGGCATCGGTGGGCTGGATGTGCAACTTCTCCGCAGGTGTCTCCAACATCATTTGACGCAGACCAGCGCCAGCGGATGGAGCCGACGAGAGCGAGGAAGGTTTGCAGCCAGCGCCCAGGAGCGAGGCGATGAAACCCAGGGCAGCGAGACATTTCATGAAAAAACGCATGCCTGATTGATGCCAATGCATTCCATGAATGCAACATATATTTGTGAATCTCCGATGCCATGAGCCTTTTTCCGCCATGCGTTGGGACAACATTCCTCTTGTCATCGGAGGGCGTTGGGCTAGGCTCACAACATCAAAGGATCCACCATGAAGGCAACACGTGCCAAAATCCACGGCCAGGCGTCGTACGTCGTGCGTTCGCCGGAGATCGAGTTCTGCGTCACCGAAGTCGGCGGCCATCTTGCGCCGGTCACCTTTGACCGGGGCGGGAAGCAGTGGCAGCCTTTTTCAATCTCCCCCTGGGCGGAGGAGAAGGTCGATCCCACCCTGCCGAACCTGCTCAAGGTGCTGCGCGGCGATTTCTTCTGCCTGCCTTTTGGCGGGAACGATGTCCCCTGGCGCGGCGAGGTGCACCCGCCCCATGGCGAGACGGCCAACAACCGCTGGGTGTTCGAGTCGTTGAGCGAGGGCAATGGCGCCACCACGCTCCACCTGAGCATGGATATGAAGACGCGCGCCGGGCGGGTCGATAAGAAGATCCAGATCCGCGATGGGCAGAACGTCGTCTATCAGGAGCACACCGTCTCGGGCATGAGCGGCCCGATGAACCCCGGGCACCACCCGGTGCTGCGCTTTCCCGATGAGCCCGGCTCGGGGCGGCTCTCCGTGAGCCCCTTTGTGTATGGCCAGGTGCTGCCGACGCCCTTTGAGCGCCCCGAGGCGCGCGGGTATTCCTTCCTCAAGACAGGCGCGCCGTTCACCTCCCTGAGCGAGGTGCCCACGATCACGGGCGAGACTGCCGACTTGTCCGTGTATCCGGCACGGCGCGGCTTTGAGGACCTGGTCATGATGGTGTGCGACGACACGCGGCCTTTTGCGTGGACGGCGGTGGTGTTCCCGAAACTGCGCGCGGCGTGGTTTGCGCTCAAGGACCCGCGCATCCTCCGGGAGACGATTTTCTGGATTTCCAACGGCGGACGGCACTTTGCCCCCTGGAACGGGCGTCATGTGAACGTGATGGGCCTGGAGGAAGTGACCTCGTACTTCCATTACGGCCTGGCCCAGTCTGCGGGGAAAAACCCGATTGCCGCCATGGGGTATCCCACGTGCCTGCAACTGGATAAGAAGAAACCCCTGCGCATCCCCTACATGGTGGGCATGGTGAAGCTCCCGGCCGGGTTCGACCGCGTGGCCACGATCGAGGCCGCCGATGGCGATCATGCCATCGAGTTGACGGCGGATTCGGGCAAGGTGGCGCGGGCGAAGGTCGACCTGGGTTTTCTGCGTAACGCCTTGTGAGGGCGTGAGGAAGCCGGGTTCGGGGCGTGCTCGATGCTTGTGTTTTCGGGGCTCTGCCACTAAATTAGACATTAGATATGAAGCGAGACGTTGTGCCCGTGGACATTCGAGGTATCCTGCCTTCCAATAGCGGGTGCGCCATCTTTATCGGCAACGACCAAAAGGTCTTTGTCATCCAGGTGGAGCACAACATGGGGGCGGTGATCGGGATGTTCCTGCGCAACACGCCCAAGGAACGTCCTCTGACGCACGACCTTATCGCGAATATCTTCCAGGGCTTCGGCATCAGCGTGGAACGGGTGGTCATCACCGAGCTCAAGGAATCCACCTATTATGCGCGTTTGATTCTGCAGGAGCAGAACGAGTTGGGACGCAAGATCGTGGAGATCGATGCCCGGCCCAGCGACTGCATCGCCATCGCCACGAGCCAGAAGAAGCCCATCTTCGTGGCCGCCGATCTCTTTGAACAGGTGGAGGACATGACCGAGGTGCTCCAGCGCATGAACCAGAACGGTTCGGACAACGAGTAACCCCATGCCCCCCGCCGTTGACAAGGCCAACGCCCCTGTGGCTTTCATCTGGGGAGACGACGAGTTCAGCGTTAAAAA
Organism: uncultured Verrucomicrobiota bacterium; assembly: GCA_964538065.1. Taxonomy (GTDB): domain Bacteria; phylum Verrucomicrobiota; class Verrucomicrobiia; order Limisphaerales; family UBA1319. The sequence goes on along the minus strand of CAZIDG010000181.1, from coordinate 1,195 downwards.
ACGCGCCCGCCAGATTTTCACCCAATGGGCCAGCGCATCGGGCAGCCCCGACCAGGAGATCATTGAGGCGAGCGTGACCAACAGCGGGGACGCCCTCAAGAGCATCGGACGCCTGCGCGAGGCCATCCAGACGCTGCCGTTCTTTGGCACCGGCAAGATCGTGTGGTGGCAGAACGTCAATTACCTCGGCGAGGATCGCGTGGCGGGCAGCAAGGCCGTCACCGAGGCCCTGACCGAGCTGGCCGAGACCTTCAAGACCTTTCGCTGGGAAGGGGTGCGCCTGCTCATCAGCTCGGGCAAGGCCGACCGCCGCCGCGCCTTTTTCAAGACCCTGGAGAAGCTGGCCCTGGTCGAGCACTTCCCCGAACTCACCACCGACGACCGGGACTGGGCCGACAAGGCCGCCGTCTTTGCCCGCAACGAGATCAAGACGCTCAACAAGGAGATCGCCGAGGACGCGCTGGATGAGCTTGTGGCCTGCTCGGGGCCGAACACGCGCCAGTTGCGCAGCGAGTCCGAGAAGCTGGCCCTGTACGTGGGCGAGCGGCCCAGGATCACCGTGGCGGATGTCCAGGCGATTGTCACCCGCCAGAAACAGAGCCAGGCGTTCGCGCTGGGCGAGGCCCTGGGCGACCGCGACCTGCCGCGCCTGCTCAAGGCGCTGGACGAGTCGTTATGGGAGATGAAGTTTGACTCCCAGAAATCGGCCATCGGCGTCCTCTACCTGCTCATCAGCAAGGTGCGCGTCATGCTTTTTCTCAAGGAGATGCTGCGGCTGGGCTGGGTCAAACCGACCAACTCCACCACGGCCCTCCAGGCCCAACTCTCCAAACTGCCGGCCGACATGCTGCCCGAGGACAAGAAGCTCAACCCCCTGGCCATGCACCCCTACGTGCTGCTCAAGGCCATCCCTCAGGCGGCGCACTACACGCTGCCCGAGCTCGTGAGTGCCCTCGAGGCACTTCTGGAATGCAACACACGGCTCATCTTCAGCGGCATGGACGAAAGCATCATTCTGCAGCAAACCCTGGTGGGCATCGTCTCGCGCAAGTAAGGCCGGGCGCGCGGACAACCCTTACCCAGGGCCTGGGGAATCCATTTACAGCTCGTCTTTCCTGGCGGGCCGCATGAGGTCGAAGACCATGCGGTTGTAACACCACCCGTAGGCGGCGCATGTGCCAAATGAAGCGGCACC
>CAZIDG010000180.1:2270-5491 GCA_964538065.1 uncultured Verrucomicrobiota bacterium | reverse complement strand
AGGGCGCGACCTCCCCGAGCATCGTCTTCATGGCCCGACATGCCATGGCCTGAGCACGAAGACGGGGGTCATGCATTGATTGCAGACTGTGTGTCACGGCGCACGCGCGCCGATGAGGTCAATACACGTCGATGGGGACTTTGACTTTCTGGGCCTCGACGCTGGCGCGATGGACGACGTAGGGCAGCGGCGAGTTCTCGGCGGCGAGGGGCGAGAGGTTGCCGAAATACTGGGTGGTCGTGTTGGAGCCGGCCGCGCCCGCGTAGGCGCGCAGCGATTCGACATCCGCCGTGAGCGGCACGCTGGGCAGGGGCTGGGGCTGGAGGTGCATGGCGCTGGCGATGCGCATGCCAAAGCCGACGCCGCCGCACAGGATGGCCCCGTAGGCCAGGATGAGCACCGGGCGCAGTTCCAGCGCGGAGGTGACCTTGTCCCAGAAGGTGGGCGGAGGCGGGGGCGGGGTGCTGGCGATGCGTTCGCGCACCTGGCTGGAGAGCCGGGCAAAGAATACCGGCGGCGGCTGCTCGTGCCGTTTGGCCGAGAGCAGCGTGACCAGGTCTTCAAATGGTTCCGGTGTCTTGTTCATGGAAATTCGCCGCTTATTTCATGTAATCCGCCAGTTGGGCCTGGAGTTGTTGCCGGGCGTAGAAGAGTCTCGAACGCACCGTGCCCACATTGCAGTCCATGATCTTGCCAATTTCCTCGTGGGACAGCCCCTGAATGTCATGCAGGGTGACCACTAATCTATGATCTTCAGACAGTTTCTGCATGGCGCTGTTCAATTTCTCCTGGAGCTCGCTCAGGCCGGCCTCGCGCCGCGGCGTCTTGTGCGACACGAGCGACACCATCTCCGGGTCGTTCTCCATGTTCGCATCCATGTCATTGAGGCTGAGATGAATCCGGTTTTTCCTCTGTTTGAGGAAGTTGATGGTCTTGTTGATGGCGATCCGGTAGCACCAGGTGAAGAAGCTCGAGTCGCCCTTGAAGGAGCGCAGGGCCTGGTGGGCCTTGATGAATGATTCCTGGGTGAGATCGCTCGCATCCTCATGATTGTTGGTCATGTGGAAGATGGTGGCGTAGATGCGTTCCTGGTAGCGGCGCACCAATTCGTCAAAGGCCGAGAGATCCCCTTCCCGAGCCTTGGCAACGAGTTGGAACTCGTCGAGGCTTGGCTTTTCCTCGGCTTGAGGGGGTGTTTTCTCCACCGGTGGTTCGCTGGTCGTGGCAGGCACGAATTTCTACGTTAAACCCCGAATTTCCCGGTTTGTTGCGCCAGGAAATCGGCAAAAGCGTTCAGGGCGTTGCGGTGGGTGCTGGGCGCCAGGGTGTCCAGGTGCTGGCGCGCCGCGTCGAGGTATTGGTGGATGACCTTCCGGCATTCGGTCATGACGTCCTGGGCCTCGAAGATCTCCAACACCTCGCCCAGGGAAGCCGGATTCCAGGGCTGGAGAAGCTGGCGCAGCCGTTTTTGGCCGGCCGATCCCACGCGTTCCCACGCCACGAGCAACGGCAGGGTGGGCTTGCCGCAGGCCAGGTCCGTGCCCAGGGATTTCCCCACTTCCGCCTCGGCGCCAAAGACATCCAGGCAATCGTCGTAGATCTGGTAGGCCGTGCCCAGGGCCATGCCATACTGGCGCAGGGCCTGCCGGTGCGTTTCCGTGGCGTCGCTGATGGCTGCGCCCAGTTCGCACGAGAGGGCAAACAGCTCCGCCGTCTTCATGGCCAGGACCTTGAAATATTCCTCGCGGGTCACGTCGAAACGGCCCCGCTGGTGTGTCTGGAGGATCTCGCCTGTGCACACCGTCCTCGTGGCCTTGGACACCGCCCGGCAGATCTCCGTGGTCGGAAAATCCGAGGCCAGCGTCAGCGCATGCGCAAACAGACAGTCCCCCACGAGCACGGAAACCTCGTTCCCCCAATGCGCCGCCAGCGTGGGACGACGACGCCGGATCTCCGCCGCGTCCATGATGTCGTCATGCACGAGCGTGGCCAAGTGGACCATCTCGATGATCACGGCGATCGAGACGTGGTCGTCGCTGATCTTCCCTGTGGCGGCGCCTCCGCCCAGGGCGACGAGTGAGGGGCGCAATTGTTTGCCCTGGTTGGTCAGGGCGTATTGGGCATACTCGGCAATGGCCGGCTCGAACGCGCCCACCTGCAAAGCCATGCGCTGGGAGACCTTCTCCAGAAAATCATGCACCGGCTCCCCGATTTCCTGCCAGGAAACGCCGGGAGTTTTTCGAAAGTGGTCTTCGGCAGATGCCAACGCCGGTTTGGCTCCAGCAAACAACATGATGCACCAAATTACGGGCCCGCTCAAAGCAAGTCAAACCGTTATCGACACACCCCTCCCCCGGCCTTGCTCCCGGCCCCGGCCGCGCGCACGCATCATTGACGCCGCCCCCATTACCGTCTAGGCATTAACACCGCGCATGACCAAAGCACTGGAACCGCCCGATACGCATTTTGCGAACGCCGCCCTCGGCTGGCTCGAACTGGGGAACCCCGCCGAAGCCCTGGCCGAGCTCGACGGGCTCTCGCCCGCTGCCCGCCAGCATCCCGATGTGCTTGAGATCGAATGGATGATCCATGAGCGGCGCAAGGACTGGGTGGCCGCCCTGCGCGTCGCCCGGGCCCTGGTCCAATGCGCCCCCGAGCGCGTCACCGGCTGGCTCCACCAGGCCTACGCCATGCGCCGCGCCCCCGAAGGCGGCCTCGAGCCCGCCCTCAAAATCCTCGCCGCCGTGGTCACCCTCTTCCCCGAGGAACCGACCCTGGTCTATAATCTGGCCTGCTACCATGCCCAGTTGGGCCGCCTGGACGAAGCCTGGAGCTGGCTCCTCAAGGCCAAAAACCTTCTCGGCCGCAAGGATTTACTTAAAATGGCCCAGGCCGATTCCGACCTTGCCCCGCTGGCCGATCGCTTCCACGAATTGTAAAGTGTCTTTGAATGACCGGCCGTTTTTGGCGTCTAATCCATTGTAAGATGGCCCGCATCATTCTGCGCTTGACCTTTGGCCCAAGGCTTGAGACAGTGAGAGGCTATTTTTGAGACTTTCAAAATAAGATTTTCAAATATGGTTAAAGCGAAAGCCGCCAAGACAAACGCCAAAGCGGACAAGCATCTGAAGAAGCCCATCGTGAAAGGCCACGTGGCTGTCCCTGCAGTCCCTGTCGCACCCGCCACTGTGAATAAACAAGCCAAACAACCGGCCAAAAAC
>CAZIDG010000180.1:0-2170 GCA_964538065.1 uncultured Verrucomicrobiota bacterium | reverse complement strand
CATCCCGCGCCTGCTGCCCCGGCCCATGGCGGACACCCCGCGCACCCGGCGCACCCAACGCATGCCGCCCATGGAGCCCATCCAGGCCAGCCTGCTCAACATCTTTCCAGTGAAGCACTTGCACGCCAAGCGCAGGTCGCCGAAGCCACCGCCGCCCTCCTGGCCGCCCCCAGTGGCCCCAAGAGCGCCAGCGGCCTGGACCTGACCGAAAAGGTCAAGGAACTCGTCCGGCTCGCCCAGGAACAGGGCTACCTGACCTACGACGACATCAATGACGTCCTGCCCGACAACGTCGTCACCCCCGATGATTTGGACGAGGTCTACTCCAAACTGGCCAATCTCGAAATCGAGATCGTGGACCAGGCGGAGGTTGACCGCGTCAAACAGCCTGAGCCTGAAGAGGAAGAAGAAGACAAGAGCCGCCTGGATGTCCTGGATGACCCCGTGCGCATGTACCTGCGCCAGATGGGTAAAGTCCCCCTGCTCACCCGTGAACAGGAGGTCGAGATCTGCAAACGCATCGAAGATGCCGAAAACCAGGTCCGCCGCATCATCCACAGCATGGGCTTCGCCGGCAAGGAACACATCGCCCTGGCCGAGAAACTCCTCTCCGAACCCCCCAAGGAACGCTTCGACCGCGTCATCTCCGACAAGAAGATCGACAGCCGCGACCAGCACCTGAAGGACTTGCGCTCGCTCGTCAAGAAGGTGCGCCTGCTCGACATGGACGTCGACAAGAAGTACGCCGAAGTCCAGGCCGCCCCGGCCAACCGCCGCGAGAAGCTCTTTGCCGAGTTCAAGAAACTCGATCAGAAGCTCCAGGCCGCGTTCCCGAAATTCTTTTACAAACAAAAGGTCATCGAGGAGATGATCCTTGTCTCCGAAAACATCCACGACAAGATCCTGGCCAGCCAGAGGATCATCCAGGAAGCCGAGGCCTCCAAGAAGGCCCAGATCCCCGGCCTCGTGGACAGCGAGAAACGCAAGATCAAGGCCCTGGAAGACTTCGTGCGCATGCCCTGCGACGAATACCTCAAGGCCTACAAGCAGTTGCGACTCTTCGCTGAAAAGGCCCACCAGGCCAAGACCGAGATGGCCGAAGCCAACCTGCGCCTGGTCATCTCCATCGCCAAGAAATACACCAACCGCGGCCTCGCGTTCCTGGACCTCATCCAGGAAGGCAACATGGGCCTCATGAAAGGCGTCGAGAAATTCGAATACCGCCGCGGCTACAAATTCAGCACCTATGCCACGTGGTGGATCCGCCAGGCCATCACCCGGTCCGTGGCCGACCAGGCCCGCACCATCCGCATCCCGGTGCACATGATCGAAATCCTTAACAAGCTGCGCCGCACCGAGAAACAGCTCCTCCAGGAATATGGCCGCGAAGCCACCCCCGAGGAACTGGCCGATGAGATGCAGATGCCCATCGAGCGCGTGCGCGCCATCCTCAAGATGGCCCAGCAGCCCATCTCGCTCCAATCCCCCGTGGGTGACAGCGACGACACCAATTTCGGCGATTTCATCGAAGACAAGACGGCCGAAAACCCGCTCGACATGACCAGCTACAGCCTGCTCAAGGAAAAGCTCAACGACGTGTTGACCACCCTGAGCGACCGCGAACGCAAGGTGCTCGAACTGCGCTTTGGGCTCGTCGATGGCTACGCCCGCACCCTCGAGGAAGTGGGCAAACAATACAAGGTCACCCGCGAGCGCATCCGCCAGATCGAGGCCAAGGCCCTGCGCAAGATGCGTCACCCCACGCGTATCCGCCACCTCCAGGGCTTCCTGGAAACCAAGGAAGCGGCCTGAAACGCGAGCGTATAAGGCCTGCAACAACAAGCCTTAACGCATAAAATAACTTCCCCCAAGGGACACCCTCACCGGTGTCCCTTTTTTTATTTCCCCCCTGCACCGCAATGCAATCCTATCCCCCTCTCCAAAGGTAAAGATGGCGAAATGTTCCACGTGGAACATTGAGTCCCATGGCCCATGCGAACGCCGCAGGCGTGGTAACTCAACGCGCGCGATCATTATAATAAGGCTTCCGAACCTCGGGCGCTCTGGAGAACGCCGCAGGCGTGGGTAGGGCGGTCAGTCCCTTGACCGCCGTTGCCGCGTATCCGCTGTGACACGAATGGGATCAATCTGAGACGAAGGGTTTTGGTTG
>CAZIDG010000179.1:0-5532 GCA_964538065.1 uncultured Verrucomicrobiota bacterium | reverse complement strand
AAATAGCTGAAGCCCAGGGTGACACCGAGTAACAGCGTGCTGAACACGCCCAAAGTCTGGATGATGGCCAGGGGGGTCTTGCCACCAAATGTCAGCGCCAATCCATAGCCCGCCGCCACCAGGAAAAGCAGGGGCGAGACCTTGAAACGCTCACGAGCCAGAAGATTACTGATGAGGACATTCGAGAGCGTCAGTGGCAGCATGGCCCAGGCGAACCAGGGAACCAGTGGAGCGGCTTCCAGGTAACCTTTGCGGAAGATGATGCGCAACGGCAGCCAGGGCATCACGGTGCAGACCAGCGCCGCAAGGCCCCCCACAATGGCGGTGGCGATGATCGCCTGCGTCATGAGATTCGTTTTCTCCGCTTTGGCGGCGCTTTGGACAATTTTCGGAAAGAGCACCGAAGTCATGGGTATGGTGATGAATACCAGAGCCCGCCCGATCATGCCCGCCGCTGCGTAGTACCCGTTCTCATCCTTGGGAAAACGACTCTGCACAATGATCATGTCGAAGGCCATCATGAAGGATACCGATCCAAACCCCAGGGTCAGCGGCACAATGTGTTTCAGCCACGGTTTCCATGCCATGGGCCGGGTGGGGGATTTAAAGAGATCCCATGAAGGCCAGCCGCCGGAAATGACGGTAATGATCAGGCCCATCAAGGCCGCCAACATGGCTCCTGCGGCGTACCCATGAAATAATAGAATAATGATGCACACCATGGTGAAACGGGCAAAACCATTGAGAAAAGTGGACAGGCCGAACCACAGGAAGTTCTGGCGACCCTGCAGAATCCCCCACACAATGGGTTGCCAGAGCGCCGCCAAACCTACAAAAAGTGTGACCCAAAAGGCGGCTGAGCTGCTCATCTGAAGAGAGGTGATGATCTGCTGTTGGAAAAAGATGACCACGGCGGCGGCAGCCAGCCAAAGGAGGAACGTTGCCATGAGCACCGAGCGCAGGGTGCCAGCCAGCCGTTCCCGAGCCTCGTCCGTCAAGGCGGCGGCTGCTTGTTGTGCAAAAACACTCTGGAGACCCACGGCGGGGATGCCCATGAGGTTGAGGATCTGCAGCAGCGTGAAGAAGACGGCGTATTCGCCCACAGGCATCTTTGCGGCAACGGAATGCACCAACATCATAAAACCACCGCCACCGACGGTGGTGAGCACCATCCAACCGCTTTGCTTGAAAAAGGCGCTTTTGCTTGAATCGCTCATGAAAGGGATATGGATTCCAATGTGACCGGAAAGGCGCTGGCGGGCCGCCCACGATTGGGGCGTGAGAACAATCCGCGCCAGAAGCCCAATCCGTAAAAAAGATGGGTCAAAAAGATGAACAAGGGGGTCATCCACCAGGCGCGACCATGCCGGGCCAATGCCAATGCCTGTGCGGCCACCGCAATCCCATAGACGGCCATCGGCCATAGTGTCCATCCGCGCATGATCATGGCTGCCAAAAGGTAGAGACAGAAGAGTGGAGGCACAAAATTGAGCGCGCTGCCCGGCGTGGGATGCAGACGGAATTGCTCAGCCCGGCCACGACCGTAGTTCAAGAGCATTTTGACAAACGCCCGGACGGTTTTGCGCGGTCGGCGATGGACTATAAACTCGGGATCATACATCAAGACACCGCCTTGGGCCTGCAGGTCGTCCATTAACGCGTTTTCCTCGTTCGGATATAACGCTTCGTCAAAGCCTCCCATCGTCAGCAGTGGAGCCTTGCGGGCCATGAGGTTGCACAGGATGAGCTCCTTCTCGCTTGAAGGCCGTGCAGTGCCAATGGCGAGGTATCGGGCTCGGCTGGGGCCAAACGCCAGCTTGCTTGCCATGGTCAGCGCAAAGGCATGTTCAAGTAACGGGGCCTCGGGAGGACACAGATTGGGCCCACCCACCATCTGGACCTCTGGCCGTTCAAAATGCGCCAGGGCACGTTGCAGGTTTTCAGAATCGGCCAGCGAATCGTCATCAAGAAAGTAGATGAACTCCCCCTTGGCAGCTCGAATCGCTGCGTTGCGTTGAACAGCGGGTTGAGTCCCCCGGGCAAGGATGATTTCCAGACGTTCCTTGGGATAGTTCAGATGTTGGGCCGCAGCGACTGCCAGCACCTCCTGATCTCCAGGGCGCGAAGGAATGATCACCGACACCATGGGGACAGAATGGCTCATGGCAGAGACCGCAGATAACGTTCCAACAACCGTGCAGCCTTTTCCAGCGAGGTCACGGAGATCCATTCCTCAGCCGTGTGCGCTTGCGCGATGTTACCAGGTCCAAATACCACACTGGGAATCCCCCCAGAGGCGAGCACGGCGGCATCGCTATAATAATGGACACCCGTCGGTTTCTGTTGACCTGTGGTTTTAAGAAGTTGAGCGACAATGGGTTGGGTGTGATCCGTTTCCAGGGCTGGGCAGATGACCTGTTTGGCGTTCGAGATGGTTGCCCGCAGGTTATGTTGGCGGAGGAACGACTTCAGTTCACGTATGACGCCGGCATCGGTCTCTCCTGGCAACGTGCGACGGTCAAGGGTGATGGAACAGGTGTCGGGAACCACATTGGGCTGTAATCCGCCATGGATAACTCCCACATTGACAGTGGGATGTCCTAAAATCGGATGCTGGCGGGAACAAAGCGAGCGCGCATAATCGCCCTCGACGATGTTGACGATGGCGGCCATGTCCTTAATCGCGTTATGGCCATACTGGGGCGTTGCGCCATGGGCCGCCTTGCCCTGCGTTTCCACCTTGAGCCAGAGATTCCCTTTATGTGCCGTGACCACCTTGAGACAGGTGGGCTCGCCCACAATGGCAAGGTCGACTGTAAGGTTCTGTCTGGCAATGGCATGCGACCCAACCTGGCTGTCCTCCTCGTCAATTAACCCAACAAACAGGATTTCAGTATGTTGGGGGCGGCAGCCATTATGGGCTATCCGTGAAACCGCAGTAAACATGGCTGCCAAGCTGCCTTTGGTGTCACACGCACCCCGCCCATGGAGACGCCCATTTTTGAGTGTCGGGTTGAGCATTTTCGGGGTCATGGGAGATCCGCCAATGGTATCCATGTGGGCGGTCACCATGATCCGATGCTGAAGGCGGCCAGGGGGTGAAAGACGCGCAATAAGGTTAGGTCGGTTTGGAAGAACTTCCTGTTGTTCGACTTCCAAGCCGGATTGGGCGGCCAACGCCGTTAAAAAGTCAGCCACCCCTTTCTCACCCGCACGCGTATCCCCTTCGGGTAGAAAGGCCGGGTTGACACTCGGCAATGCCACCAGTTCTCGCAACAGTTTGAGAGCAGGTTCCATATCCAACCGGCAATGACGCCTTGCAAGGTAACGGTTGGAGGAACGCTAGAAAAGGTTTTTTCCACACTGGACCCCTTTTCTTCCCCCAGGGAGAGCCCGCGGCATGATGCGGAAGTGGCAGCACCAATGGTCTGGCCTGCTGCTTCAGGATACCACCCGCACGCAATTACTGTCACCGAATGGATTGGTGGTCAGGTTGGTGCATTCAGGATCATTGACCCATTGGCCATCCACCAGAAAACGGTATTGGTAGGTTCCTGGATCAAGCGGCACATAGGTCTTCCATCGACCATTTTTTTGGCGCTTGAGTTCAATGGGCTTTTGTTGCCAGTCCGAAAAATCGCCGGCCAGGAAGACTTGTTTGGCTTCAGGGGCCGTGATTCCAAACTCCACCTTGGTTTTGATATTCTTCAACAGCATAAAGCATCACCCTCGTCTTTTTTATCTTCAGTCCCGGGACTGCATAAAAACACTATAATGAAAAAGTCGCCTTTTGCAAACCGGCTTGGCGAATGAAACACAATTGTTACCTTGGGGCGTTTTCTTCCGTTCGGACGCCTGGAGGGCTGCAAAGGGGGAGTGTCTAGGTTAAAAACGAGACAGTGGTGTCTTGGAGCGAGACAGTGGTTTTGCAACTTTAACGCCGATAAAGTTCATTTTACATGGGGTTACGAGGATTGAATGGGGTGGTACGGTCCCTGCTTTATGCGGTGCCGATGATCACGATCCTGTTAGTAATAGCTGGCGCATGGGGGATGTTATCATTGGCGTTTGTCTTGGCGCTGTGTGTGGCAGCGCGGAAGCGGATGCCTGCGATCAACGGATCTGCCGAACAGCTCGAATTGGAACAGCTGCCTATGAATGCAGAAAGGGAACATGCCGCTCAACCGGTGTTTGTTCCTTTGATGTCTTCACTGGCCAAGCCTGTCGCCAAGTTCTGAGACGCCGCCAGTTGGGTGAATGGCTTTTGCGGGCATGCAAGCCCTGCGTTCGTTTTTATCAGTAGTATTGGTTTTTCCCGGCCCTTCTGGGCCGGGTTTTTTTGTCGAAATTCAGGAATAACCAGTGACAACCCTTGATGGTGTAGTATCTCTAGCGACATGTTGAAGCGCCCCTCAGGTTTTACGTTGATCGAGTTGCTTGTGGTGATTGCCATCATTGCCATTCTGGCAGGCATGTTGTTGCCGGCCTTGTCCAAGGCCAAATCCAAGGGCCAGGCCATAGCCTGCACCAGCAACATCAGGCAATTACAGACAGGCTTTCTGATGTATGCCACCGATCACCAGGAATATTTCGTGAACAACCTGGGCCGGGAAGAGACCCTGGCGCGGCGGCAAAGTTGGGTGAACAACGTGCTGGACTGGGGCTACATGCCTGACAACACCAACGTCGCCTACATCAAGAGCGGCAAGCTCTCCCCGTACGTCAGCGGCGCTGTGGGGGTGTTTAAATGTCCCAGCGACACATCAAGGGCTTCCAACGGACCCCGTATTCGAAGTGTGGCCCTCAATTCCCTGCTGGGGAATCCGGGCATTGTGGCGGGTCAATTCAATCCCACGTTGGTACAAAACTACAAATCCAGCCAGGTGGTGGCTCCCACGAAGACATTTGCCTTTCTGGATGAGCATCCCGACACCATTAACGATGGCTTTTTCATGAACCGTTGGGATGAGTTCAAATGGGGCAATCTGCCAGGATCGTATCACAATGGGGGCGTGAATGCATCGTTCGTGGATGGCCATGTGGAGTCGCATCGTTGGGCGGTGGCGGATACCGTCCGCCCTGCCCAGCAGGGTGGGGCAGGGGGTGGATTTGATGCCAGGCCACAAACTGATTTCCAATGGTTAAAAGAACGGGTCAGTTCGCCCAAGTCTCCGGAATGACGGTCCGGCAAAACGCCTGTGAGATGTTCGCTGTGTGCAGGGACAAAGAGGCCCTCTGTTCCTGGCGAACACAAGGCCGCCATCTAACGCTTCGTGGCAGAGGCGGTTTGATGGATGCAGCAAACGGAGGTATGGTGATACAGCTAAAAATGCAATGCGTTTTGATGTGCCAGTTATAGGGTGTCAGGGCGCATGCAGTGCGAGAGGGGACACGAGGAAATAGTTTGGTCTCAAGATAATGCTAATCAGTTCGAAAACAATTCAAAGGATGCTATTGATTGCACACCACCTCCGCTTATCCATTGTATGCTTTCTATGGGTTGCGTGTTGGGTGGTGACGATATCCCATGGC
>CAZIDG010000178.1:0-5559 GCA_964538065.1 uncultured Verrucomicrobiota bacterium | reverse complement strand
GTGGTGTGTTTTGTGTACCGCACGTGCATTTCAAAAAAGGGCTCGCGAATATCCGCCAGGGGGCGATCCATATGGCCACAGGGCTCATAAGTTTCCACCCTGTCGCATCCTGATCATTCAACGGTTTTGCAGGAGTTTCCAGACGCGGAACGTTTCGGTTGCGCCCCAGGCCTGGGCGTCGCAGCCGCGTTGCTGGTGCGGGTAGTCGCCATCCACAATCTCGGGCAGGTGGCCCAGGCTGCCTGTGGTGAGGAGCCGTTCGGCGCTGCCCAGGTAGGCGCGGGCGGCGTTGACGGCTGCGGGCGAGAAGTTCCATGCGCGCGCCAGGGCCTCGCAAAACACCGGGAAGGTCCAGGTCCAGGCCGTGCCATTGTGGTAGGCGGGCTTGCGCCGCGTGTCTTCGTCGCCCTCGTACCGGCCCCAGTAGGGATGGAACGGATCGTTCAATGGGCGGCCATCGGGTGCATGGATGCGCAGGGGAACGCTGACGGGCAGCGGGGCCAGGGAGCGCAGCGCGCCGGGGGTGACGAGGTATTGGGCGGCGGCGTCCACGCAACGTTGCGCGCGCGGGCCGTCCAGGATGCCCAGGCTGATGGCCAGGAGGCCGTTGGAGCGTAGGGCGTCATCGGGTGTGGCCTGGTCGGCGCCTGTGTTGGCGGGGGCGAGGAGGACATCGGCGCAGTAGCCGCGTTCTTCGAGCCAGAAGAGCCGCTCGAAGGAGCGGGCCGCGAGGCCGGCCAGGTCGAGGATGTCGTGAGGCCCGGCCGGTGTGTTGAGGACGGGTTTGCCGCTCAACCGGCCCGAGGCGAAGAGTTGTCCCAACTGGCGAAGGAGGCGGATCCACAGGGCCTGGATTTCGACGGGGTAACCTTCGCGGGGCGTTCCCGCGGGGTAGTTTGTATCCATCCAGGTGAAGTGCGGCGGGCTCCAGATGAGTCCGGTGGCGGGGTCCATCCGCACGCCGTGCGGTGTGCCGCCCGCGCAGCCCTGGGCGATCTCCCGGAGCACCTCGGCAATGGTGCGCCCCTGGGGGTCGACGGTCCGGGCGTAAAAGGCGTCGCCGATCTTTTCGGCGGTTTCCTCGCAGGCCACGCCGTACCACAGGGGGGCGTCGGAGGTCTCGCGGTTGGTGGCGTCGTTGCCGCAGATGTAGTTGGGCAGGGTGCCCTGCTCGGCAAAGCGTCCGAAGAGCGCCAGCATGTCCGCCACCTCGGTGGTCATGCCCGCCGCGAGCGCGCCGCGGGCGCAGATGAGCGAGTCCCGGCCCCAGTCCAGGAACCAGGGGTAGCCCGCAATGACCGTCCTGCCCCCGGCGCGGTTGACGAAGAAGGCCTGGATCGCGCGCACGAGCTGGAGTCCAAAGGCGTCCGTGGCCCCGGCGTCCTCACAGGCCCTGGAGTGGGCGGCGAGCCGTGCGTCCGCAAAACGGCGCAACTCGACTTCGGAGGGCATGTCGGTGTCGGCCGAGGCGGTGAGGTCCACCGTGTCGCCCTTGGCCAGGGGGATCTCGAACCAGCCGGGGCTGAAGGCGTCGCCGGCCTCGACCTGGCCCCGGCTCCGCTCCACGGGGTGCCCGATGTTCTGGCTCCACTCGCCTTCGTGATGATAGAGGCCCGCGCTGGCCACCACCCGCAGATGGCGGTCGGCCGCCGGGGTGAACTCAAACCCGGGCCGGTCCGGCAGGGGGCGCGAATGGCTGTGGAAATGGTGGTCGGCCGCCCCGTTGAAATGGGTCTCCGCATGGTAGCCCCGATCCTCGATGTCCACCCGCACCGTGAGCCGCGTGTCGCAGCCGGCGGGCAGATCCCGTCCGCGCGCAGGCGGGCCCGGCGGGCGTGTGAAGCGCAGCACCGTGGTGTTGCGCTGGTCGAGCATGTCGGCCACGAGGTGGATTTCCACCGTGCGGCCATCGCCGGCGTTGGCCACAAACCGCCACACCGCGGGCGGGCCGGGCGTGAAGTCCACCAGGTTCCGCGCATCCAGCGGCGAGAGGAAGCCATCCGCATTCACCCATACACGCACGCGCTTGGCGAAGATGTGGCGGTCCACGGGCACGGTGGCATTCAGGTTGGCCCCGAGCAGGCAATCGTATTTGGAATGAATTTGCCCGAGATCCACCGCCAGCCGCGCCATGCCCCCGCGGCCGTTGGTGAGCAGGGCCATGGTCGCCTGCGGTTGCAGGGCCTTGAGGCGTGCAGCCTGGGGCGGCTGGGTGGCATCCAGATCGGCCACGGGCGCCCCACCCACCCAGTCCGGATCGGCGGTGAGGAAGCTCAGGGGCGCGGTGACATGCTGGTCCTGGGCGGCGTAGCGTTCCAGCTCCAGGGTGCCCTCGGCCCGCATCGTCACTGGCGGAAACCCGGCGTAGTAATTCTGGCCGATCAGGATCGACTCCGCATGGCGGACCCGGTCTCCCCCAGCCCGCCGCAGGGTGACCCGGAACGGCTGCGGGTCCTCGACCAGGAGCCAGTGGCCGGGCGGCACCAGAAATTGCCGCGTCCGGTCCAGCAGACGCCAGGTGACGACGGTGGGGTACGACGGTTTGGCGGCGGCTTCGCGCAACGCGGCCAGGGGATCGATCGCGATCTTGTCGGCATCGAGCGTGCCCAGGGCGGTCAGGAAGGCGCGGGGCCCGACCTGTTCCATCCATTGGGCCAGGGCGCGCCAGTCGTAACGGCCCACCTGCTCCGCGGGAAACACCTGGCAGATCGCCGTAATGGCGCCTGCGGCCTGGGCGCGCAGGCGGCGGTATTCGGCCCCCGTCAATCCCGCCGGCTGGCTGTTGGCACTCAGGCAGAATGCCCCTGCGGGCGGGAGGCGAAAGACCATGGCGCCATCGGTCTGCAGCGTCACTTCAGGCGGCGCTTGCTCCAATAAATCGACCCAGGCGCGTCCCCCCGTGGCCATGGCCCCTGCGGCCAGGACATAATCGCGGGCCGCCCCGGCATCGGTGTTGATCAGGACGAGCACCTGGTCCCCGCTTTCCGGGGCCTCGCGGCGCAGGGCATACACGGCCGAATCGGGCCCGCTCAGGCGCGTGATCACCGCGCCATCGAAAAAGCACGGATGCTCGCTCAGGAGGTGGTTGAGCCGATGCAACTCGTTGATGATGTTGGACGGATTTCCCCAGGACAGGCCGCTGGAGCGGTGCACGTTGACCTTCTCCGCCGCCAGCCATTCCACGCCGCAGGTGAAACCGTAGCCGCCGCTGGCGCTGGTGAGGGCACACAAGCGGTTGCGCAACAGCGACCACGCCCGCCCCTGGGCCGCCAGCCGTTGGTTGTCATGGGTCTCACTATAATGGACATAGCACCCCACCCGGCTGCTCTGGCGCAAGCTGTAATCCAGGTACGACGCCACGTCGTGGCCCGAGTAATTCTGGAACAGCTCCGAATAGGCCCATTGCATGCCCCCCTCGGTCAGCAACGCCTCCGTGGCCTCCCACGAGCCGCCCAGCCCCTCGAGCAGAAAGAGCGTCTCGGGGAACTCGCGCCGCACATGCGCAATGATGTATTGCCAGGCCGCCAGCGGCACCTTGTAGCCGGCGTCGCACCGGAAACCGTCCACCCCGCGTCGGCACCAGATCAGGAACGCCTCGGCCAGGTTGTCCCACAAATCAGGCGTGCGATGCGCCAGCTCCACCAGGTCCTCCCAGACCGTTCCCCAGGCGCCGGGACTGACAAATTGCCCCTGGTCGTTGCGCAGGAACCACTCCGGATGCTCGTCGATGAGCACCGATCCCCAGCCCGTGTGGTTGATCGCCAGGTCCAGAAACACCCGCCCGCCCCGCGCGTGCATGGCCCAGGTCAGCTCCTTGAACTGGTCCACCGCCGTGGTGCGGCGGTCAAAGACCACCAGCGCGGGATCGATGGCCGTGAAGTCCAGGCTCGCATACGGGCTCCCGTAGCGTCCGAACCGCGCATACACCGTCGGCGTCGGGTTCACCGGCAGCAGGTGCAGGATGCGGCAGCCCAGCGCGCCGGTGATGTGCGGCACCTGGGCGGTCAGATCGCGCAGCTTGCCCGAAGGCGGGATGATGGCATACCCCTCCTGATCCAGCGGGGCAAACTGGGCCTCCCGGCTCGCATCATGCGTGGCGGCGCTGCCCTTGGCCGGGCCAAACATCCGGGTAAAGGCGCAGTAAATCGTGTTGCCCGTCCGGTAGGCATCCGGGTGGATGGCCACCCCCACATCCGACCCCTCAGGCCAGAACTGGCGCCCCTGGGGATCGACCGCATAGGCCTTGGCCTTGAAATAACCCACCTCCGTCAACGGCAATTCCACCACCCACTCATGTCCATGACGCCGCAGGGGAATGTCCCGCCACGACGCCCCCGCCACCGGCACCGCCTCCGTATGGGCGCGGATGATCTCCGCCCGCTGCGCCCCGGCCCGGCCCAGATTGGTGCGTAAAAACCCACGCCATCCCTCCGGCAGCGGCGCCTGGCTCGTCAGACCCAGGGAAAAACGCACCGTATCCCCCACAAACCGCAAAACCCGCTCCCCCTGGGCCGGACTCATGCTCCATTCCATCATAATGTTGCGCTTGTTGCTAAACTGGTGGGGATTAACCTGTTGCACCCTGGGACGCCCCCACGCATCCCGGCCCGACTGGCCAGCCATCACACCTTTGGGACGGGATCGGGGGACCTGCCCCCCCTCCCACGCAATCCCGGCCCCTAATATACCCCAAAGGGGGGCGACGACGAACAGAAAATCCGCCGAACTTGTCCCGGCGGTCGGCCGGGGGGTGCGGCGTCGGGAGGGGGCATGATGTCGCATGTGATTCTGTGTCAAAAGCATCAACACGCAATAATGCATTGACATCGCCGTGCGCATACAGCAATATGGGTGTATGCGCACCACGATCGAGTTGCCTGACGAGCTGTTGAAACGGGCCAAAGTCGCGGCCATCGAACGCAGCACCACCCTCAAGGAGCTGGTCATCAAATCGCTCGAACGCGAATTGATCACCGACACCGATCAGACCACCCAGCCCGATCCCCTGCGCCTGCCCATCATCCCCCGTTCCGGACGCACCACCTACGTCCTCCCGTCCGATGAGTTGGACCGCCTCATGACCCTCCAGGAGACCGAGTGGCATGGACTACCTGGCTGATTGCACCGTCCTGCTCCCCCTGGTGGACGAGGCCCACGAACACCACAAAAGCGCCCGCCAGTGGTTCAGCCGCCTCACGCCCAGCGACGCCATGCTCCTGTGCCGCCACAGCCAGCTCAGCCTCATGCGCCTCATGTCCAGCGAGAACGTCATGCACGGATCCGCCCTGCGCATGCTCGACGCCTGGGTGCTCACCACCCGCCTGGCCGCCGCCCCGGGCACGCGCTTTGCCCCCGAGCCCCCGGGCCTGGACACCACCTGGCGCAGCCTCTGCGAGGCCGCCGGCACCCATCCCAAACGGGTCAACGATACCTACCTGGCCGCCTTTGCCATCTGCCGCCGCTGCCGCCTCGTCACCTACGACACCGACTTCCGCGAATACGCCGGCCTGGACCTCCACCTCCTCATGTAACAGGCCGCCCGCCCCACCTCCTGGCGGA
>CAZIDG010000177.1:0-5607 GCA_964538065.1 uncultured Verrucomicrobiota bacterium | reverse complement strand
CAATGGACATTCAGACGGTGCCTGGCACGATAAAGTCCTAAAACCGCAAAGGAATGTGGGTTAGCCTCAGAAAATCGGCGTCGTCAATGGGCGGGAAGAGGGCCAACACTGGCGAAAGCAGAGTTGGGGACATTTGCGGCCTTTTTTATACAAAATGTTACCCTAAGGCGGCTTCGGCATAAGGAAACTGTACACACGAATGCCCGTGAATTGACATTTTGGAGGGGTGTAGGAGGTTTTGGATAAAAAATGGCGATGGCCGCCGCCCTTCAAGTCGGGGGTGAGGCAGTAGACCGCGTAAACGCTTAAATGATGGCGGGGTTCATGGCTGTATATTGTCGCAATACCCGAAGCGGGGATGAGAGTGCCTTGCATATGGCAAATCAGGGACGGGAAGGTGACCTGGGATGGTTAAAGGAAACCTATGGCGAAGGTTGTTGTGGTGGCCGGTATGCCTGGCCACACAATGGCACTTAATACGACTGGCACAACCACAGACAAGCATAAAGGATGGAAGGCATTATGAAGAAGAAAAACAGGATCGTCGTTCGTTGCGTGGGGGCAGTGTATTTGATGCTGTTGATGGCCTGGATGTCCGGTTGTGCAAGCCAGTCTGATTCAAGAAAGCATATGTGGAGCAAGGGGCCATCGGTCAAGGTGATATCAACCAGCCAGCAAATGGCCTGTGATTTCGATACCGCACTTCCTGAGGCCGTTGGAGACCTATGCAACGGCATGGAGGATGCCATAACTGTGTTGGAGGAGGATCTTAACCATGGAATTGATGGGATGGTCGAATCGGCTGGCCCTTTTGTGGAGACGTTGGACGGGTACTGGAATCGGATGAAGGGCAACGCCACCCGGGACATGATGGTGGATGAATGGATGCACCAGAATATCGAGGAATACATCGTCCCAGCGATTGACAAATACTTCGAACTATATGGTGAAAACATCCAAGGAATGGAAATGTGCCTTCTTGTTGAGACCGGGATGAGAGATCGCGTTCAAAAAATGCGCGAGCAACTCCTGCACGAAATACAAACAGGCCATGCACATGATATTACCTGCAAGGAAATGAGTGGCGATGCTGGCGGTAAAATAGCCGATGATGCAGTTGGCATGATACCCATATTAGGAGATGCCTACGATTTATATAAAGCGTTTGTGTACGACAAACGATTGGAAAACGCCAAAATACAGGCCAGACAAGTCACACGTGCAAAGGGAACGATACTTTGCGATGCCGTTTTGATACAAATCAGAAATATTCAACCAAAACCTGAGGATGTGACAAACGAATGCAGAAAGCAATTTGAGCCCTCAAAAGCGGTTCAGAAACTAACCAGGGAGCGTCTATGAAGGCATCTGGCATGGCAAAAATAACGTGCATATTCCTCTTGGCTGGGAGTATTGCCATGGGGAACATGGCTGTATCCTTACATGCGGGTATTATCAGCAAGCCAGCAATATGGGTCGGAAAAAAAACCGTTAAAACAGTCGGCAAAAAAAGCCTTCGAAAGGCTGCAATTGTTCAGGCAGAAAAGGACATAAAACATATTGCAGCCAAATATGGGGACGAGGTGGTCAGAAAAATAGGCCGCATAGCTTACACCACGGGGATTCCCAAAGAACAAATAGCGCATGAATTGCGGTATTATGGTCGGCATTATAGGAGAGCTGGATTTTCCGAGGAGGCGATCGTTTTCGGAATCAAAAACGGCCAGGCCGGGCGGTTTTTTGTAAGCCGTCCTGAATTGTATGAGGCCTTAAAGAAAAGTAGTTGTTTGGGGGAAGACAGCGAAGCCATCATCAAAGAATCATGGCGGCTTGTTAGGGGGACGGGCGGTTCCTGGAAAGAATTAAGAATTCAACTAACCCTGGCAGGAAAAAACAGTGGAGTATCGAGGGATTTTTGCGAGACCCTGTTTGAAAACCAGGTAAAATCGGGAAGGATGCCTCAAGTTTTTCCGAAAGGAACCCAGCTATTCAGCGGGCATATTTCGAAGGGTGCGAACGTGGACGAAATGGGGGAAAGTGTACGGCAGGGTGTCGACTTTGTCCTGCCACAAAAAGATGGGCCATTGAGGATCATCGAATTCGGCACGGGAAAGAAACCCATCAGCATGGAAGAACTTGGGTGGGAACGAATTCGGAGCAATATGGCTCAATATATGGAGCAAGCTCAGAACAAAGACCAGTTACGGGCTGCTGGCATACGCCCCGTATTGCTAAATCCGGACACCTGGCGCGACAACAATTTCCCCATCCACAAATACGTTGATCGAGAAATATACGCTCCGGAAATAGACAAGGCCTTAGTGGCGAAAATGTATACCGCGGGTGAGGAAAGCATATTGGCTGTAGAGTTGCCCTAATGAGAGAAATAGCATTCATACTTATGCAAAAGATTAGCGGCATATGGAGTGCTAAAACGTTGTAGAACCGGTATTTACACTGGAATGAAAAAGCCATAGTATTCAACTAAACGAATACCTATGGCTATGAAATACGAAACATATTGGTATCAGGTGGACAGGGCCATTATTTCTGCCTTTTTATACAACTGCCGCGACAACGACCTCACCGAAGGGGGGAAAATATCCAAAGGGCAAATCGTAAAAGGGTGTGTAGGCTATGCCATGGCCGAAAAAGACCTGGAAGGGTATTCTGCGACGATTGTTCCTTTTCGGCCTAATCGCACATGCATGTGGCATGAACATGAATTGCCTTGCATGACCCATCCTGATGTTCCTCCTGGTAAGGTGCCTGCGGCTAAATTGAGGCCGTATAATTACGTGGTGGCGGCTCTTACGGACCCTTCGTTTGAAGCAGAAGCCCAGGCAGATGGGTTGCCGGTTGTGCGCGATTCAAAAGGGCAGTTGTTCGTTAATTTGGAAGTATCACGATTTGCGAAACAGGCCAAGTACCGTCAAGCAAGATTGTTAGCCTGACGGTGACGCCAAACGCGGCTTTGATAGAGTGGTATCCCACTGATGGGTAGTAGGTTGCAATGTTACAGGATGCGCCCGTTTGGGGGGGCGTAGAAGTTTTGTGCGCGATGTCCGAGGATGGGTAGTCGGGAGATGAGGGGTATAAAAATGAATGAATTACTGACCATACCAGCACCAAGTATGATCCGCGACGAACTTGAAAAGCTTGTGCTGGCCGATCTTCACGGTCCGGCAGGCGGGCCAGACGAGGAATTGGACGAAGCCAGTGTCAGCGACCGCTATCTGGTGGGGATGCTGGCACCCAAGAGGAACCCGGCGATCGTGGACCTGTTTGACGAACTGGCGGTCGGCGGCAAGGGCACAGAGGAGGAAGGCAAGGTGGATATTGCGGCACCACAGGCCGAATCCCTGATTCCATCGTCCTTTGGCCTAACCTTTGCAGTATCAGCGGGGGCCAAGGCGTTGAGGATCACGGCCAAGTGGGGCCATTACCTCCGCACCGACAGCGAAACGTTGACCACGAAAAACGGTAATCCCCAAAAGGTCTGGAAACGCATCCAGCGCCAAGGCGTTTCTGTTCCCATTCCGCTTGTGCCTGGGCCGATCAAAAACTGGGTCGTCATCGACGATCAGCCAGAGGTCATCGTGCGCGGGCTGATTCGCAAGAACGCTGGGGATTGGATCGTTACGCTGTTCTTGGTCAACGGCCAGAAGGAGCAGGAGCGTCTGAATGACGAACAATGGCTCTTTCAGCCTGAGTTGATGGTCGAGTCGATGGACGGCAGTGCTGCGTTCGTGAAACGGACACATTTTCATGATCCGCAGAGGGCAGATCCGGTGTCCTTAAGTGAGGAACGGATGATGGCGATGGCGTACCGGCACCAGAGTGAGTTCGCCGTTGGGCATAATGTTGCGGTCCATGTGGAACCTTCGCTGGACGATCCCGCCCGTGCGTTGCGCGTCTGCACCCGGTCGGTGCCGGTATACGACGTGCCGATGCAGACCCCGCCGACCAAACAGGAGATACCGGCGCTAGCGGACCTGGTACTCGACATGAAGGCACTGGCCGAAGCGAAGCCGGGCGATCTCCCGGCCAAGCTCAAGGCGTTGCCGGAGGCGTATGCAGCTTGGATTGAGGCTCGGAAAACCGACCCTGATCCGACCCTTAAGGAGTTTGCCAACGAAAAAACTGCCGCCCTGAAGAACTGCGAACGCGCTTTGAAGCGGATTCGGGAAGGCATCGACCTGCTGACCTCGAATTCGATGGCCGCCGAGGCATTCCGGTTCACCAACGAGGCGATGTGGTTCCAGCGCATCCACACCATCTTCGCCGAGCAGGCGCGCCGGGGGGTGAAGCCGAACATGGTGGCTATTGACGTGGAGTCGAACCGCAGTTGGTATCCGTTCCAGCTTGCCTTTATTCTGCTTAACCTCCCTGGTATCACGGACTTGAGACACCCGGACCGAACCGATGAAAATTGGGCGACGGCGGACTTACTCTGGTTTCCGACCGGCGGCGGTAAGACGGAGGCGTACCTTGGCCTTACGGCCTACACGTTGGGTCTGCGCCGATTACAGGGCGAAATCGCCGGGCGATCCGCCGAATACGGTGTGACGGTGCTGATGCGCTACACACTCCGATTGCTTACCTTGCAGCAGTTCCAACGCGCTTCGGCCCTGATGTGCGCCTGTGAATCCATCCGCAGGGACAGACTGGCCAACGGTGACAAGCGACTGGGCACGGAACCGTTCCGGGTCGGTCTCTGGGTAGGCCAGCGAACCACACCCAACACCACCGACCAGAGCGAGGAATCCATCAAGCAGGATCACGGGCACCACTCGAAGGGCAGCATGGCGGCAGGCAGTGGTTCCCCGGCGCAGTTGAAGAACTGTCCGTGGTGCGGCAAACCGGTGGATGCTGGCAAAGACATCGTTGTGGAGTCGTTTAGCAGTGGCCGTGGACGGACGATTCAGTATTGCAGCGATCCGTTGGGCCAGTGTCTGTTCAGCCGCGCCAAGTCGCCGGGCGAAGGCATTCCGGTCATGGTGGTGGACGACGAGATTTATCGGAAGCTGCCGTCGCTCCTGATTGCCACAGTGGACAAGTTCGCCCAGATGCCGTGGAAGGGGGAAACCCAAATGTTGTTTGGCCAGGTGAACGGCGTTTGCCCCCGCCACGGATTCCGGTCGCCGGAGATAGACGACACCCTGAGCCACAACAAGCGGGGTGATCTGCCCGCCGTCCAGAGCGAGCCTCACGCCCCGTTGCGCCCACCGGACCTCATCATTCAGGATGAACTCCACTTGATTAGCGGCCCACTGGGCACCTTGGTCGGCCTGTATGAAACGGCGGTGGATGAATTGGCCTCGTGGATTGTAGACGGCAAGCGGGTAAGGCCCAAGGTCATCGCCTCCACGGCGACCATTCGGAGGGCGGCGACTCAAATCCAACAGCTTTTCCTGCGGAAGGTGGATGTTTTTCCGCCACAGGGGACAGACGTGCGCGACAACTTCTTCTCTGTTCAACGCCCACCCAGTGAGCAGTATCCGGGGCGGCGCTATTTTGGCATCTGTGCGCCGGGTAAACGAATCAAGGAAGCTACGATCCGCGTCTATGTAGCCCATCTGGCAGCAGCCCAAAAACTCTACGAAA
>CAZIDG010000176.1:0-5684 GCA_964538065.1 uncultured Verrucomicrobiota bacterium | reverse complement strand
GAAAAGCTGGTTTTTCATCAACGAAATGGCTATTTCTGGCAGAAACGGTTCCGCATGGTCAAAGGACCGTATCATTAAGGATATACGATATGAAATGGGTGTTGGTTTTGTTGCAGGTGGCAATGCTTGAGGCAGCCTTGTGGGGGCAAAGCTCCAATCGATGGAGCATGCTGGAAGGGGCTGGCATCCGTTGGGATGTCAGGGAGGGGAAAGCTCACATGGATACGATTGAGATGAGTGGGCTTCAAGTATCAGCCATTGTCCAGTATGGGGTGTCGAACGAGGGTAAATTGGGGCTCAAGAAGAAGCTGGTGTTCCCCATGCTTCGGCGCATCCCCAACGACACCCATGCCAGCCTCCTGGTGGATTTTGCCGATCCTCACGCGGTCCAAATCACAGTCGACGGCGTTCCGCTGGAGGAATATCCAAAGGCTTTCACCCTGGACGGCAAGCTGACAATCTCCAGCGATACCCGCACACCCTTGGAGGCCACCAGGGTGTTGTTTCCATCAACCGACAAACCGGCGCTCGTGGAAATGGTGAGCTTGAACAACCAGGGAAACGCCCCCTGCACGGTCCGGATCCAAAACAACAGCAAGGTCATCGCCACCGATCCTGAAAAAGGCGTGTATGGGCAGTACCTGATCGGCGCAAAACTGGTGGTCAACGCGGAAGTCCAGGATGGGGTCACGAATGTCATCGCCCCCCACGGGATGTTTCATTTTGCCGTCGTCTATTCCGGCCGCAAATCATGCGAGCAGGACTATGCCTACTCACCGGCTTTTGAACGAAACAAGCGGGAGGCATTCATAGCCGGGCTGCTCGACAACCTGGTGCTTGAAACGCCCGATGCCACCATCAACCGTGCGTTCGCGTTTGCCAAGATCCGTGCCACCGAAAGCATTTATGACACCAAGGGCGGGCTGTTGCACGGACCGGGCGGCGGATCGTATTATGCCGCGATCTGGGCCAACGACCAGGCCGAGTATGCAAATCCCTTCTTCCCGTTTGAGGGCAATCTTAACGGCAATGAATCGGCCATCAACAGCTTCAGGCTTTTTGCCCGATACATGAATCCTGAGTTCAAACCCATTCCCAGCTCGATCATCGCCGAAGGCACGGATTATTGGAACGGGGCGGGCGACCGCGGCGACATGGCCATGATCGCCTATGGCGCCTCAAGGTTTGCCCTCGCTTACGGAAAACGGGAGACAGCTCAGGAATTGTGGCCCCTGATCGATTGGTGTCTCCAATATATTGAGCGCAAGAAAACGCCCGAAGGTGTCATCGCCTCCGATAGCGACGAGCTGGAAGGGCGCTTTCCGGCTGGAAAAATCAACCTGTCCGCCAACGCTCTGTCCTACGGCGCTTATGTCAGCGCAGCCTGTCTGGCCGATGAATTGGGCCAGAAGGAATACGCGAACTCATGCCGGGAAAAAGCCCGCGCCTTGCGGAGCGCCATGGACAAATATTTCGGGGCCAGCGTGCAGGGATTTGACACCTACCGGTACTATGACGGCAACGACAAACTGCGGTCCTGGATATGCCTTCCCCTGGTCATGGGCATTGACGAACGGAAGGAGCAAACCATCAAGGCGCTCTTCTCCAAGCATCTCTGGTCGGCTGATGGGATATTGACGGAGTCAGGCAGCAAAACGTTCTGGGACCGTTCGACGTTGTATGCCCTCCGGGGCCTGCTCGCCTCGGGCGCCACCGATGAAGGGATGAAGTATTTCAGTTACTATTCCAACGCGCGCCTGCTGGGTGAACATGTCCCCTACCCCGTGGAAGCGTGGCCGGAAGGAAACCAGCGCCACCTGTCCGCCGAGAGCGCACTTTATTGCCGCGCCGTGACCGAAGGCCTGTTCGGCATCACCCCGACAGGCTTCAACAAATTCACGCTGACCCCCTGGCTCCCCAAAAACTGGAACAGCATGAGCCTCAAGAATATCAAGGCCTTCGACCGCACTTTCGACCTCGAAGTCCGACGCCGCGGGTCCAAGGAAATGGTGACCGTAAAAACGGCCAGCGGCCATGAAAAGAAAACAACGTGGAACACGAAACAGCCGCTGACCATCGTGCTTCCGTAACACATAGGCCACCCACTACGCCATCATGGTGTTTCAACGGGTGGCAAGCTCAACAGGCTGAAATCTGGGGCGATGCGCTCAGCACCGCCTCAGATGACATTTGGCATCAACGTTTTCCCCTGGCCGACCTTGAGGCTGGGCGACCGAAGACGCTTCTCACACCGCGGGATCGACCCATTTGCCGTGTTCGCGAATCAGGTCCACCAGGCGGTCCACGGCTTCAGCTTCGGGGATGTTGAATTTCACAGCCTTTTTGCCGACGTAGAGGTTGATCTTGCCCGGAGCACCGCCGACATAGCCAAAATCAGCATCCGCCATCTCACCCGGACCGTTGACGATGCATCCCATGATGGCAATTTTGACTCCCTTGAGATGCTGAGTGCGGGCCTTGATCCGCGCGGTGACCGTTTGCAGATGGAATAGCGTGCGGCCGCAGGATGGACAGGCCACGTAATCGGTCTTGAACGATCGGCAGCCGATGGATTGGAGGATGTTGTAGGCCAGGCGCAAGGCAGCCATGGGATCCGCCTCATTGCGCACGAGGACTGCATCGCCCAGGCCATCAGCCAGCAAAGCACCCACCACAATGGCCGAGCGTAGCAAGGCGATGCGCGGTTCGAGCGGCGCAGCCGAAGGCATAAGAGTGTCCTTAAGCAGGATGGGATTGGCGCAGCCCATTTCCTTGAGGCGCAGGGCCAGCAGACGAAACGCCGCGATGGGCGGATACGCAAGACCGTCCTTCACCGTGACCCATTGCGTCGGCGAGGCCACAGTGAACGGCCTGGCGGGATCGATCTCGACGACGCTCAGGTCTTCATAAACGCCCTCGGGCTTGAGATCGTCCTTGGGCTTGAGAACGGCCGCAAGCCGGGCCTGCTGATCGCGAGTCACCACGACTCTGACTGTCTGGCCATTGCCCGCGCGCACGCCAGGCATGAGGCCCGTTTCCGTGGAGGCGCGACGCTGAAAAACAAAAGGATCAAACGGAAGCGGTGTGGCTGGATCGAGCCCCGGAATGCTGCCCGTCAAATAGGGAATCTGGGCCAGGAGATCGCGGCACACGGGGATCTCGTGCGGGGAATCCTCCGTGAGGGAGACACGGACGGTGTCGCCCAGGCCATCCACCAGGAGCGAGCCGATGCCGATGGCGCTCTTGATGCGGGCATCCTCACCTTCGCCAGCCTCCGTCACTCCGAGGTGAAGCGGGTAATTCCAGTCCGCCCCCAACTCGGCCAGACGCGCTGCCAGAAGGCGGTAGCTTTCGATCATCACCTTGGGATTGCTGGCCTTCATGGAAAAGACCAGGGCATGATAACCGTGGCGGCGGGCCACACGGGCGAATTCGAGGGCGCTTTCCACCATGCCAAGGGGGGAATCCCCGTAGCGGTTCATCACGCGGTCACTCAGGGAGCCGTGGTTGGAGCCAATGCGCATGGCGCGGTTCAGGCTCTTGCACTGAAGGACCAGCGGGGAGAACTTCTCGTCGAGCCGGGCCAGTTCGGCCTCGTATTGCTGGCTGGTGTATTCGGTGACGGCGAATTTCTTGGAATCGGCGAAGTTGCCGGGATTAACACGGATCTTGTCCACCCATTGGGCGGCCTCGGCAGCGGCTTCAGGCTTGAAATGAATATCGGCCACAATCGGGGTGTGGCAGCCACGGGCATGCAATTCGGAGACGATGTTCGACAGGTTGGCGGCATCCTTGACCGTGGGGGCGGTGATGCGCACCATCTGGCAGCCGACATCCACCAGGGCCAGAGTCTCCTTTACACACGCGGCGGTATCCATGGTATCGCAGGTGATCATGGATTGAATGACCACGGGGTGCTGTCCACCCATGATCACACCGCCCTGACGCAAATCGCCCACAACCACTTCACGGGTGGCACGCCGTCGGTAACTATAACCGGATTCGCTATACTTCATGATGATTCCTCAAATTATGGCATCGAATGCGAAACCACGTCCCAGGTTCAGCATTGCTCCATGAGTCCGCCAAAAATTCTGAACGAACACGCCACCCCGCGTGTTGCCGCTGCCCACCCCATCCCCATGAACCCATTATTTGGCCGGCTGGGGTGCTGGAGTCGTAGCGGGGGCGGCAGGTGCGGCGTTTTCTGCAGGAGCAGGTGTTTTCTCCTGCTGCTCGATTTGTGCGGGCTGCTTGAAGATCGCGCGGAACAGGGACATGCGTTTGAAATCAAAGAACGTCACGTAGAGCATGAACGAGATGAGCAGCACAGCGAAGCTCGTCTGGACATATTCGATGAACCGGGCGTTAAGCGGACGGCGGCGGACCCCCTCCACCGTGGAGAGCATGATATGGCCGCCATCGAGCACCGGGAACGGCAGGAGGTTCAGGATGGCCAGGTTGATGTTCAACAGAACGAGAAACTTAAGGGCCAGCCGGTAATCCGTGTTCACCTGCACGGCGAGCATCGTCAGGATCCCCACAGGACCAGCCAGATCCTTGGCACCCACGCCGGTCTGCTTGGAATGCACCAAGGCGCTGATGGTGTCCACGGTCTGATTCCACACCTCAGCAATCTGGGCCCATGGCAGGGGGCCAGGACGCTGCACCACATAAACATTTCCCGAACGATTGCCCAGGCTCACACCAATACGCCCGACCTTTGTGGAGGGATCTTCCTTGGGGGTGATCGACAGGGCGAGCTTCTGCCCTTCCCGCTCCACACGAATGGAGGTCGTTTTGCCTCCACTCTTCTTGATCAGGTCGATCAACTGTTCGCGACTGGCGACGGGTACGTTGTCAAAGGCCATGATGACATCCCGGGGCTTGAGTTGGGCGACTTCGGCAGCCCCCCCGGGCAAAACTTCGATGACTTCCGGGTGATCGCGAGGTTCCAAATTAAGCACCTTGCCGAGCATGGGATGCGGCTCGGCTGTCAGCGAGTAGCTGGAGCGTTTGCCATCCCGTTCAATGACAACGGGAATCACGTTGGTGCGCGCCAACACAGTGGCCATCTGAACCTCCTGCCAGGACTTGGCGGAGCGGCCATCGACCTCCACAATCACATCGCCTTCGCGAATGCCCAATTTGCCTTCGGGCGAATCCGGGCTCACGTAACCGATGATCGAGGGATTGACCAGCATGGGCAGCCCCACAAACCAGATCAGGCAGGCAATGGCGAAGCCAAAGACCACATTCATGATGGGACCGGCCGCCGCAACGAAGATCTTATCCAAAGGCGAAGCGGGCGGGATGTTCGCGGCTTCCGACGAACCTTCCAGGGCGTCAGAGGTCTGCATTTGAGGCAGCTTGACGTACCCCCCGGCAGGAATCCACCGCAGGGTATACTCAATGCCATCACGCTTCCATCCGAAGATCTTGGGGCCAAACCCGATGGAAAAGGCCTCCACTTTTAATCCCCGTCGCCGCGCCACCCAGAAATGACCGAATTCGTGGACGAAGATTGCGGTGCCGAACAGCAGGACAACTGCCGCCACCACATAGATGATGTTAAAAATGTTGGCCATGTCTAAAACGTCTGTTCCCATCTGGCAACAGACAGTGACCGAATATACCAACGTTTTCCTGCTTGGCAATGGCGGAACGCACCCCCCCGGAAGCGC
>CAZIDG010000175.1:0-5737 GCA_964538065.1 uncultured Verrucomicrobiota bacterium | reverse complement strand
ATCGGCATAGGACGCCCTTGACAGTATCGACACCGCTTGTTATGAGAGAAAGTCCCTCGAAAAGGCAACCTCCTATTACCAGGAGCGCAAGCAAACCATTTTGGACGGGCCGTGCCGGGCCGCCGGCTCTGCCCGCGAATTCTCCTTCAAGCGGGTCTATCCGCCCCTGGTAGATTTTGGGCCGGAGACGACTCCGGACATGCAGGCCGTGGCCGCACCTGACGCGGTACCGAGGATCTGAAGCCCATCATGGCTTCGGAGGACTTTGCGGACGTTTTGAAGTTTGTCCCGGCTGCATGGCCTTCCTGGCGGAAACGAGCCAGGGATCCCGTCGCGGAATTCTCATTCGAGGCTGCTTTTATACAGAGCATAGTCTATTGTAGAATGTGTGGGACACCGCGGTGTGTCCCGAACAGGCGTCAACCACTATGAGGAGTATAGGATGAGACGATTCCCCGCGGTAGTATTGTTTTCCTTGTTGGCCCTCGCCCTCTTCGCGGGCGGCCTTTTCGCCGCTGACCAGAAGCCGGGGCCCGATGGCGACATCACTGTCGTTCAGGCCCTGGACATGATCAGCTTCGACCCCATCGCCACCTCCGACCTCAACAACCAGTACGTGCTCTACAACATCTACAGCCGCCTGTTCACCTTCCCCAACGACAGGCTGGCCGGCGACGTCAAGGAACTGTGCAAGGATTTCAAGCGGGTGAGCGACTCGGAATGGCATTTCACCATCTGGGATAACGTCAAGTACCATGACGGTACCACCCTGACCGTGGACGACGTGGTGTACTCCTTGAACCGGGCCAAGGGCGGCACGGCACTCGGTGCGCTGTTCAAGCCGGTGAAGGAGATCAAGAAGGTCGACGACAAAACTCTTTCCATCACCACCGACGGTCCCTATCCGGCCATGACCTCCGCCCTGACCCACGCGGCCACCAGCATCGTGCCCAAGAGCTACGCCGAGAAGGCCGAGCAGACCAAGGACTGGTCCAAGCCCGTCGGCAGCGGCCGCTACAAGTTCGTCAGCCGCATGATCGGCGACTCCGTGAAGTTTGAGCGCTTCGACGGCTACTTCAATAAGGATGAACTGGCCCAGAATAAGAGTGTGACCATCAAGGTCATTCCTGAAGGCACCAACCGGACCATCGCCGTCGAGACCGGGGCCGCCGACCTGAACGCCGAATTCGTGCCCACCGACTATGATCGCGTCATGAAGAACCCCAAGCTCAAGCTGTGGGAGCAGCCCTCGGCGCTGGTCTGGCACCTGGGCATGGATAATACCCTGGGCTGGTTCAAGAATAAGCTGGTACGCCAGGCCGTGGCGTTCGCGGTGGACCGCGAGGGCTGCATGAAGGTCGGGCACGACGGCAGGGGAGCGGTCCTGTACAACAGCGCCACCTTCGCCCACGCCCCTACTGTCCTCGGGGCCATCCAGAACCCCCTCAACAAGTACTCCTATAATCCGGAAAAGGCCAAGGCCCTGATGAAGGAGGCCAACTGTCCGGGCTTCACCACCCAGCTCGTGGTGTTCCGCGATGAGGCCGAGCGTATTGCATCGGCGGTCCAGGCCTACCTGGCCGAGATCAACATCAAGGTCGAGATCGTGCGCATCGAAAACGCGGTGTTCCCGGCCCACATCGCCGGGCACAAGGCCCCCATGTTCGTGACCTCCTGGGGCTGCTACTGGGATCCGGACATGTTCCTGTCGCGGCGCTTCAGCAAGGACGGCATCGGCGGCGTCAATCGCGTCTGGTATGAAAACCCGAAGCTCGATGAAATGATCAAGGAAGGCCGCGGCACCTTCGACGAGGCCAAGCGCGTCGAGGCCTACAAGCGAGTCCAGGAGTTCCTGGCGGAGGAATCCCCCGAGGTGGACCTGTACGTGACCAAGGTGTACGCCCTGAGCAACGACAAGCTCAAAGGCGTTGAAATGACCGTCGAGAAGCCTTTTAACTACTATAAACTGCACTACTAACGGCTGACGCCCGGCCACGGGCGGCGTCAACGCCGGTTTAAGGCCACACCCCGTTCCCGCGGGTCCCCCGGCAGGTGGGGGCCCCGCGGGAACTGTTACGCATGGCCTCTTCCGCGGTGAGAGGAAAGCCCGCATGATCCGTTACATCATCAGACGGTTGCTCGCATTGATCCCGGTGATCCTGGTGCTGACGTTCATCGTCTTCGCCATATTGTCCATGACCCCCGGCGATGCGACGACCATCATCCTCGGCAGCGAATACAACGAGGAACTCGGCGCGCAGCTCAGGGCGCAGCTTGGCCTCGACCAGCCCCTCATCGTGCAGTATTTTCACTATGTAACGAACCTGATGCGGGGCGACTTCGGCACGTCCTACGTCATGCACGCTCCGGTGCTCGACCAGTTGAGCGTTCGTTTGGCCAATACCGCCTGGATTGTTGCCTGCGCGATGATCCTTTGCGTGGCTTTAGGCATCCCCATCGGCATCTTTTCGGCCACCAAGCCCAACTCGTTCTTCTCGCAGGGCACCATGGTCTTCGGCCTCATGGGCGTTTCCATGCCAATCTTCTGGCTGGGCCTTCTGCTCATCCTGCTCTTTTCGGTGCACCTGGGCTGGCTGCCCTCCAGCGGTCTGGACAACGGCGCGAAAAGTCTGATCCTGCCCGCTATCACCCTGGGATTCAACTACATGGCCAACATCATGCGGACAACGCGATCCTCCATGATGGAAGCCATCCGCCAGGACTTCATCCGCACGGCGCGGGCCAAAGGGGTCAGCGAACATAACGTGATCTACGACCACGCCCTGGGCAATGCCCTCATGCCCACCATCACCATCATCGGGATGGACGTGGGAACGCTCCTGGGCGGGGTGGTGCTTACCGAGACAGTGTTCTCCATTCCGGGCACGGGCCGCCTGCTGGTGGAGGCCATTAACCAGCGTGACACGCCCTGCGTCCTGGGAACCCTGGTGATCATGGCCATCTGCGTGGCGGTGTCCAACCTGATAGTCGATCTGATCTACGCGTACATCGACCCCAGAATCCGCGCTCAGTATGGTGCGAAAGCGAGGAAAGCCTGATGCAAGCCTCATCCACGGGCAGGCCGTTCACGACCAAAAAGGAATTCTACGCGCAGTTCAAGAAAAAGAGCATCGCTCATGAGCTGTGGCTGCGCTTTTTGAAGAATAAGACAGCCGTAATCGGCCTGGTCATCTTCTGCATCATTGTGACCGTCGCTCTCACCGCTCCCTGGATCGCCGATTACAACACCGTGGTGATCAAGATCAACATCGCCGAGCGCCTTCAGCACCCCAGCATGAAGCACTGGTTCGGCACCGACGAACTGGGCCGCGACATCCTGGCCCGCATCGTGCACGGCGCGCAGGTGTCCCTGCTCATCGGCATCTCGGCGATATCCGTGTCCCTCATAGTGGGCCTGGTGTTGGGCGGGGCGGCCGGATACTACGGCGGAAAGATCGACAGCATCATTATGCGCGCCATGGACGTCTTTCTCTGCCTGCCTGACGTGCTGCTGGCCCTGGCCATCATCGCCGCCTTCGGCAATACCAAGCTGAACCTTATCATCGCCATCGGCCTGGCCTTCTCACCCAAGTTTTCGCGGGTAGTGCGCGCGGCGGTCATGAGCGTGCGCGACAACGAGTACATCGAGGCGGCACGCTCCATCGGGGCGCGGGACTATCGCATTATCTCCCGCCACGTGCTGCCCAACTGCATGGGCCCCATTATCGTTCAGGTCACACTGTATGTGGCCAACGCCATCCTGACCATCGCCGCCTTGAGCTTCATCGGACTGGGCATCCAGCCTCCGACCCCGGAATGGGGCAACATGCTCGCCTCGGGGCGCACCTTCATGCGCGATTTCCCGCATATCGTCGTGGCCCCCGGCCTGGCCATTTTCTTCACCATCCTGGCGCTCAACCTTCTGGGCGACGGGTTGCGGGACACCCTCGATCCCAGGCTCAAACATTAACGGGAGCGTCGCGATGGATGCACAACAGAATGCTTTGGAAATCAAAAACCTCACGGTGGAGTACGTCGTCGACAACGAGGTCGTGCACGCCGTTACCGGGGTGAACATCAACATTCCCGCCGGCAGGACCTTCGGCCTCGTGGGGGAAACCGGGGCCGGAAAGACCACTACCGCCCTGTCCATTCTCAACCTGGTCCCCTCACCGGCGGGCAGAATCGTTTCCGGCGAGATATTCGTGGAGGGGCAGGATGTCTTCAAAATGTCCCCCAAACAGCTGCGGGCGATGCGCGGCGACCAGGTGGCCATGGTTTTTCAGGACCCCATGACCTCGCTCAATCCCATCAAGACCGTGGGCGAGCAGATCGCCGAGGGCATCAAGATCCACCGCGGAGTGAGCGGCAAGGAAGCCCTGCTCCAGGCCATGAACATGCTGGAGATGGTTGGAATCCCGGGTGAGCGCGTGTCGGAGTACCCGCACCAGTTCTCGGGGGGCATGAAGCAACGCGTGGTCATAGCCATCGCCCTGGCCTGCAACCCGAACCTCCTGATCGCGGACGAGCCCACCACGGCCCTGGACGTGACTATCCAGGCCCAGGTGCTCAAGCTCATCAACGAACTCAAGGAGAAGTCCCGGATGGTCATGCTCATGATCACGCATGACCTGGGGATCGTGGCCGAGGTGTGCGATACCGTGGGCATCATGTATGCCGGACGCATCGTGGAATGCGGCACCCTGGCCGACATCTTCGACAACCTGCGCCACCCGTACACCCGGGGCCTTTTTGATTCCCTGCCCGACATCGAGAACAGGCGGGCGGAACTCAAGCCGATCCCGGGCCTGATTCCCGATCCGATGAACCTGCCGCCGGGATGTGCCTTCCATCCCCGCTGCTCCTACGTAAAGCCGGAATGCTCGCGAGACCTCCCCCAGGTGAGGTGGTTGAGCGATACGCACTATGTCTGCTGCCACCTGTACAACGAAACGGTCGAGAACATGCTGCTCCGGTAGGACGGCAGGGGCGGTCCAGGCAGCCTTTTGGGCGAAAATGCTCTAACAGACGAGGTGAATTCGTTGGGCGAGATACTGCTGGAGGTGAGGAACCTCAAAAAATACTTCCACGTGGCCGCGGGAACGCTCCACGCCGTGGACGACGTGAGTTTCACCCTCGAGGAAGGGCACACCCTTGGAATCGTGGGCGAGTCGGGCTGCGGCAAGACCACCATGGGGCGTGCCATCCTGCGGCTCATCGAGCCCACCAGCGGCGATATCCTCTTCAACGGCAAGGACGTCCGCAAATTGGACGTAAACGAGTTACGCTACATGCGCCGGGAGATGCAGATCATCTTCCAGGACCCCTTCTCCTCGCTCAATCCGCGCAAGACCATCGCCGAGACCATCGAGGAGCCCATCCTTCTGGCCAAACTCATCCCCGACAGCGACAAGCGCTTCATGCGGGTGCTGGATCTTATGGATACCGTGGGGCTGGCCCATCGCCTCATCAACACCTACCCCCATGAACTCGACGGCGGCCGCCGCCAGCGAGTCGGCATCGCCCGGGCCCTGGCCATGAACCCCAAGTTCATCGTCTGCGACGAGCCTGTATCCTCCCTGGACGTGTCCATCCAGGCCCAGATCCTCAACCTGATGAAGACCATCCAGCGGGAGACGGGCATTACCTACATTTTCATCACCCACGACCTCTCGGTGGTGAACCACTTCTCCGACGACATCGCCGTGATGTACCTGGGACGGCTGGTGGAAAAGGC
>CAZIDG010000174.1:0-5956 GCA_964538065.1 uncultured Verrucomicrobiota bacterium | reverse complement strand
CCGAATGAATTGCATTGTAATCGGATCAATCAGAACACCGTTCATGAAAACACTCACAGGCGTCATATTGCCGGGCATGCTGGCCATACTCTTATTGGCCACAACCGTTGAATCCGCGGATACATCCATTGTCTCCCCCTTTCACCAGGAAAACACCCTCTCCTTGGGTGCTGTGACTCCATTGACAACCGAGGCAGGACAATTTGAACGCGTAGAGTTCAAAGTCGATTTCCATGGTTCATGGAACAATCCCTTCGATTCATCACAAGTCACCCTGGATGCGTCGATTGCCACACCTTCTGGAAAAACGCTCTCCGTACCTGGTTTTCTTTATCGTCCTTTCGAACGCCTGTTCGAAGACGGCCGTGAATCCCTTAAACCCACCGGGGCTGCGGAATGGAGAATCCGCTTTTGCCCCACGGAAGCTGGCATCCATGTCATGACACTTAAGGGCAAGGACCGAACGGGAGAAGTCCGTGGCGAACCCGTCAAACTTAACATCAAGTCATCCAACAATCCGGGGTTCGTAAGGATCAGCACGAAGGATCGGCGTTTCTTTGCCTTTGATAATGGCCAACCCTATTTTCCAGTCGGCGCGAACGTCTGCTGGAGCTATGCATCTGGAACCAGGGACTATGACACCTGGTTCCCCGCCTATGCCAAGGCCGGATGCAACTACGCCAGACTCTGGTTATCTCCGCATTGGTCCACTTTTGCGTTGGAGCGATCCGGGAAGACGAGCGACGGACTTGGCATGGGACAATATGACCTGGGCAACGCCTGGCGAATCGATTATGTCATGGATCTTGCACAACGACAGGGTCTGTATCTCATGTTATGCATCGATTCCTACAATATTCTCCGCGTAAAAGATGCCTACCCACAATGGGATGAAACACCTCATAATGCCGTCCATGGCGGCCCCCTGAAGGAGTCCACAGAGTTTTGGACCAGTCCAGCCATGAACAAGCTTTATCGGGACAAATTGCGTTACCTTGTCGCCCGATATGGGGCCTCAGTCAATGTCCTATCCTGGGAGTTCTGGAATGAAGTCGACATCACGTCGAACTGGCCCGAAGCCAACTCCCGTGCCTGGCATGAACGGATGGGCCGGGCACTGCGTGCGATGGACCCTTACCAACATCTCATCACAACCAGTTTTGCCCACTCCCCTGGTTTTGAGAGCATCGATCGGTTACCCGAAATCGATTATGTCCAAACCCATCATTACAACAGCCCGGATATTGTTTTGACCATCGAACGCGAACAAAAACGCAAGGCAGCCTACGGCAAACCCCACTATATCGGGGAAATTGGGGCAGACGCCGGAGGACCTCGTGAAAAGGACGATCCCCAAGGTTTGCAGGTGCATGATTCCCTCTGGATCAGTGTGGTTGCCGGAGGGTCCGGTGCAGCCGCCTCCTGGTGGTGGGATAATTTGATTCATCCCAGGAATCTTTACGGCCACTATGCAGCGCTCAATGCCTACCTCAAAGGCATCGATTGGCCCTCGGAAGCCTTTGCATCACTCGATGCCTGCGTGGAATCAGCTTCTGGAAATGCGACCACCAACACCCCACCCCTGCTGTCATGGGCCCTGGGAGGTAAAAACACCACCCTTGCCTGGATTCGGCTTAAAGATCGGTCCTGGCGGAAGGTCATCGTTGACAAGGCCGTCATCCCTCCCGCCGAGCCCTCGATATTGGTCCTGCCCAAACTGGGCCAGGGAAAATGGCGTGTGGAACTGTGGGACACCTGGACTGGCCAGTCCCGCACCGACACCACCATCGAATGTGGTGCGGATGAGGTTGGAAAGATCCCCCTCCCCGCGATCGAGAAGGATCTGGCAGTAAAACTCCTTCGAGTGCCATGAGTGTTTGACCCTACACGGCAACCGTCCGAACTTCAGCTTCTTGGTTCGACACCCAATAAATGTCGCACCAAGAAGTCCATGCGTCGACGTTGTCCGTATGGCGATTCTGCTGCTCCATGATCTGAACCGGGGATCACGAGAAGATCGAAATCCTTGTCAGCCTTCACCAAGGCGTTGACCACCTGCATGGTGGAGGCAGGATCCACGTTGTGGTCCATCTCGCCCACGATAAGCAAAAGCTTGCCTTGGAGGCGGGGCGCGAGGGTGACATTGGAACACTCTTCGTAATGTTTGCCGATGGGCCAGCCCATCCAGAGTTCGTTCCACCAAATCTTATCCATCCGGTTGTCATGGCACCCGCAATCCGCCACAGCCACCTTGTAGAACTCGCCATGGGTTAACAGGGCTCCCAAGGCATTCTGTCCTCCCGCCGAACCGCCATAGATGCCCACGCGGGTCAGATCCATCTCGGGATACCGCGCGGCAGCCGCCTTCATCCACAGGATGCGATCCGGAAAACCGGCATCCGCGAGGTTTTTCCAGCACACATTGTGAAATGCCTTGGAGCGATCGGACGTCCCCATGCCATCGATTTGGACAACAATGAATCCCAGTTGCGCAAGCCCTTGCTGACGCAAAAGCAGACCGAAGCCTTTCGGCACAAAGGAGCCCTGAGGCCCTGCGTAGATTTCCTCAACGACAGGATATTTCTTTGCAGAATCGAAATTCGAGGGACGAATGATAATCCCATAAATATCGGTCGTGCCATCACGCCCCTTGGCCACGAATCGTTCAGGGGCACGCCAGCCCGTTTCGAGGAGGTCATGCCAATCCGCGCGCTCCAGTTCGCAAACACGCGTCCCATCGCTCATTCGACGCAACTCGATCACCGGCGTCTGGTCCACGCGGGACCAGGTATCGATAAAGGTCTGGCGGTCCGGCGCCACATCGACGGCGTGGTTGCCGTCCCCTTCGGTCAGCACCACGAGGCCCGTGCCGTCAAAATTCACACGGCAGAAATGCAGGTAGTAAGGATCCTGGTCAGGGCGAATGCCTCCTGCAAAAAACCAGATCTGGCGCGCCTGCTCGTCAACTCGTTCCACACGGCGCACCACCCAGGCGCCTTTGGTAACCTGATTTTTGACCTGGCCGCTTTTGAGATCGTACAGATAGAGGTGGTTCCAACCATCGCGTTCGGACATCCAAATCAGCTCACCGGAGGGATCGATGAAATGGGCAAAATTCTTTTGGGCATAATCAATGAACGTGCCGCTCTGTTCATCCACAAGCGCACGGGTTTCACCGTTGCGAGCATCCACACCAATCACACGGAACACCTGATGGCCTCGTTGGTTATACAGGAACGTGAACCGGGTTGAATCGGGGGCCCAGCGAACATCGCTCACGCTGTAGGGATTCACGCACAAATTGGTGGCCACGGTAATGGCCTGCTTGTTAGGAACATCAAAAAGATGCGGCCGCGGCACCGGCAACCGATCGCCTGGCTTGGCATACTCGAAGGTGTGCAACTTGGGCTGCAATTGGTCCTTGGGCGAGGATTCGACAATACTGACCATGCGTTTGTCACCCTCCGCCGTTTTCATCACCACAAGGCGCGTGGAATCCGGTGACCAGTAAAACGGTTCGTTATATTCGTCTTTATCGTTGCCATCGGTGGTCAGGGCAAACTCTGATCCGCCTTCGCGGTTTTCGCGCACCCACAGGTTGTGGTCCTTGATAAAGGGAGCCCATTTCCCATCGGGTGACGGATGCAGACGAGGGGCAGACGACCGCTCATGTCGGACGTGTTCCTGCGGTCTCTCCCCATCCTTGATACTCAACAACGGAGCATCCTCGCTCGCCTCGAAAGCAGCCTGAACCTGGTTCTCCTGGTTCACAGCCAGCCAGACATGCCCAGCAAAGGTATGCTGTTGACGCTCTTCGCCAGGTTTGATTTTGCCATAACCATGACGCTCCCCTTGATCATCCAGCCAGAATAGTTCCATCGTGTCCTTGGTCTGGTTTGAAAAAGTGATATTGACCTCTTCACCCGTACGACTGCTGGCACGCGGTACCTCCTTTAAACCTGCGGCAGCCACCATTTTGTCGCCCATTTCAACAGGACTCAATGTATTGTCAGCAATGCCGTACTTCCACGCCCTGCCAGCAGTGCGGAACTCCGCAGTGGCACAATCTTCAGAAAAAGACAATCCCTCCAGGACCAACCTGACAGGTGTTGCATTGGACACCCCAGCCTTGAGCAAGGCTTGCGCGAGCTGTGCATGATCGAAAGCAGGATGTCGTTCGCCTTTAGCGACATCCACCAAAACATACTCATGATGGTCCCGCCCCGTCGCCACGCGATACCAGAAGAAACGATTACCACCAAACCAGTTCGGCTTGATCTGATTGCGATATACGGTGCCAGGTGCGTTTTTCTTGAGTTGCTCCTGGCGGGCATAATCGGCCGCTGTCCCCTGACCATGGCATGCAATTGGCATCACTGCCAGGACAACGAGAATGGCCCATTTGATGATGTTTAAACGAATCATCATATCTAACATTTTGTATCGATCTGTTGTTTGCCGGTGTTCGCTTGTGTTGGCCAAAATGCTGCCTTGGTATCCTCAAAACACAAGCCCGAGATGGGCCTTACTTAGGGCATTACCCATGCCCCTTTTTTAAGTCATATGCCACGTTAACAAAAACACCATGCCCTCTTGCATGGCTTCCTGTTGCTCAAAACCTGACGTCTGGTCTGGGTTTGGCCATGTCTAAATAAATGCCCCATGCAGAAAGGCACCCGACTCCTGATACAATTAAGAGGATGAATGGAATCAAGAAGGTCATCCCCACCTAAAGCCAAGTGTGCCCAATCAGTCTAATCCTTTTCATTTAAACAGGTCGTATTTTCTGTAGGGCATGCAGGCGGCAGGAACATCCCCTGATGCCAAATACAGGCAGTTGTTTCGAAAATCGACAACAAGACTGTAGATATTGCATGCCATCATCACTTGGTCATTCGAAAGGATCTGTTTCAGATCGTTGACTTCACGAATCTGCGATTTGGAAAGCAGCTGATCCAGGGGTGTTAAACCGGATTGCTTTCCCTGGACCGCATTACAGGCTGCGACCCACCCCTGTAAGGCGAGGCGTTCTTCAATTTGGTCTCGTGTTCGTTCGAATACTCCTGCCTTTCCAGAATGCGCATCCGAGAGGGTAATGATGAAGGGCATGCCCGGTGCCGCCTTATGGATCTCACGGCAGGCCTCCTCGTAAGTGCTGCATGTTTCCGCAATGCGGCGCATCATGATAAAGACGGGCTCATGCACGGTTCCTTTGCCGAATCCCAATTGATTGAAGGAAAGGGCAATTCCCTTTTCATTGACGATATCCAGGGCACCAACCATCCCAGGGAAGGTCACCGTCACCGTTTTGAATCGTTGATCGGAAGGGTTGCGACGGATTATGGACACCGTCCAGCGGCCAATTCCACCCAGATTATCCCAATCGAGGTTATGACTATGAAGCAACAGTCCATTGGTAACAATCACCGCACTGCGGCACCCTGCTCGAATGGCTCCAAAATCCAGAAAGGTGTTCCCATAGGCCAGAGCACCTATGTCCACTGAGGCGGCCTTTGCGATGGCTTCCAATTCTTCTACGTACGGCCTCGGCCAACTATTGGTGGATGCCAAAGCACATTCACGACAGGCTTTGATTAATTGCGGACTACCTCGACAAACGATTTTATCCAAATAGATCCTGGTAAGTAGCTTCATGGGGATCCACTGACGGCGACCGTATTGCATCCCCATTTCCCGGCTGTCACCCACCAGAACAACCTCTGTGGGAGCTGGTTTGTAATATGCAACAATGACCACCAGTCCGGCAGCAACCATCAGCATCACTCCTAATAACGAATACAGAAAACGCCGGTTCAATATGTGAAAGCCCCACTTCATTTGGTCGGGCTCAGGGTATCTTATCTCCTTCGAGACGAAAGGCATTTTTTGACCTCACATCAAGCTATTCAGCATGTAGCTTAGTGCATATGTTTTAGCTCTCGTTTTTTTCGCCCCC
>CAZIDG010000173.1:0-5994 GCA_964538065.1 uncultured Verrucomicrobiota bacterium | reverse complement strand
AAAACGGCCTCTCGGTCAAGGCCGACGGTGCCCCCGCCACCGTGAAATCGCTTCACCTGTACCCGCTCAACTCGATCTGGACAAAGGAATGCACGGAGGAAAAAGCGTCGTCGCACGGCCATTAAGGAGGTGATGTGCCATGAAGGTTCTCATCACTGGAGCGGCGGGTAACTTGGGCGGCTTTTTGGCGCGACACCTTTTGGAACATGGCACCCATGTCCTGCGCCTCATGGTCCATCGACGCGACGTGTCGGAGCAACTGGTCGTGGCGGGGCGCTCTGAAGTGGTTCATGCCGATTTGGGTCGTCCCGAAACACTCAGCAAGGCTGTTGCAGGCATCGATGTAATCGTTCATTTTGCTGGTGTCCTTTTTCGGGCCAATCCAAACCGTTTCTTGCCGGTAACAAACACCGGATATTTTCGGAACCTGGTGGATGCAGCAGAGGCTTCGGGTGTGCGAAGGATCATCCTCATCAGCTTTCCCCATGTCGAGGGACCGACTTCGTTTGATGCTCCCGCGACCGGGAGACTGGATCAGACACCCATTTCGCATCACGCCCGGACGCGATTGGAGGAGGAACGGTATCTTTTTGCCAAGGTCAAAAATCCGGTGTCTCTTCGGGTTGGCATGGTCTATGGGCGTGGCATTCTTATGATTGAAGCTGCCCACTGGCTGGCGAAACATCATCTGCTCGGTGTCTGGCGGGAATCCACACAAATTCATCTCATCTCCACAGAGGACTTCTGCGCCGCATGCACATCGGCCATTTCCCTGGAGTCCGCCACGGGTATCTATCATGTGGGAGACGAGGGCCGATACACACTCCAGGAATTCCTCTCCCTGGCATGTCAACAAT
The DNA here is from genome assembly GCA_964538065.1 of uncultured Verrucomicrobiota bacterium. Taxonomy (GTDB): domain Bacteria; phylum Verrucomicrobiota; class Verrucomicrobiia; order Limisphaerales; family UBA1319. The sequence goes on along the minus strand of CAZIDG010000173.1, from coordinate 5,137 downwards.
GGGGCTGCCACAAACCAATCATCATGCCATTGGGACTGATCTATACTGCTGCATGGCTTTGCGAGAAATTCTCGCATCTCACGGGTTCGGTGTCGCCACTGACGCGGGACTTTATTGATATTGGGAGAGTCTCCTATTATGGCGACACCACGCGCATGCGCCGGGAATTGTTGCCTGCCCTCAAATACCGCACCCTTGTTGAGGGACTCAACACCTTGTGATGTTTTCCCTCCCGATCAATCCAAGTGTTCCTTAAGGCTGGGTCTCGCGTGTGACAACAGCTTGGCACATGACACCGATCCACCCCATGCACCATGAAGGCCCAGGCCAATCCGTAATAATTACTTCATTGCACGAACCATAACTGTTACGCCTTCTTGCAGCCCCTTTGGCCTTATTCTCCCCCATGTAGATTCATGCTCCCGCGTGCAATCAAGGCCTGCGCATGGTATCGTACTCTTGATGAAAGGCTTGATCTTCGACCTGGACGGGACGCTGGTGGATTCGGTCTATGCGCATGTGCTGGCGTGGCAACTGGCCTTTGCGGAGGAGGGGATGCCCATCGATGGCTGGCGGCTCCACCGCCGCATGGGCATGAGCGGCGGCTTGTTCAAGCGCGCGGTGATGCGCGAGCTGGGTCACACCATCACCATGGAGCAGTTGAAGGCGCTGGATGAGCGCCACGCCGCCCTGTTTCACAAGTTCCTGCCTGCTCCACGTCCGCTGCCGGGTGCGGTCGAGCTGCTGGCGTTCCTGCGCGCGGAGCAAATCGCCCACGGCATCGCCACGTCCAACCAGCGCCCCCACATCAACTCGTCGCTCGAGGCCCTGGGCGTGGGGCCGGAAACGGTCGTGGTCGAGCGCGGCGATGTGGCGCGCGCCAAGCCCGAGCCCGACTTGTTCCTGGAATGCCAGGAACGCCTGGGCGTGAAGGTGACCGATTGTTACGTGGTCGGGGATGCGGTCTGGGATTTGATGGCCGCGCGCCGGGCGGGCATGCTGAGCATCGGCCTCCTGAGCGGCGGCTATGGCGATGATGAATTGATCCGCGCGGGCGCGTTCCGCGTGTTTCGCGACGCCGCCGAGCTTCACACCTACCTGGATGAACTGGGCGTCTTGGCTTGAGCCGCCTGCGGGGACGCGTCTCCCCGCCTTTTAAAACTCAATCCGCCCATACACACCGCGCATGTAGTCGGCGGAATGGGCGTCGCGCAGCACGGTCGCGCTGTCGGGGCTCACACCGCGTTCGACCTCCTCCCGTGAGACCAGTTCGCCGTGGCTGTTTTTGACGACCTTCTCCGGCGCGATCTGCTCGATGCGGCCGGTGGATTCGTTTACATAGCCGCCGGTGTCGCGCATGAAGTCGTAGCGCATCTCGGCAATGGCGTCCATGGTGTCCCAGCGGCTTTGGCGGATCTGGTCGTCGATCTTGTTCATGTAATCGTAGGTCTCGCGGATGGTGCGGGACGCGTGCTCGTTGCCCTTGACGATCCGCTGGATGAACGCGGGGGTGAGCTGCATCGAGGCGCAGACCTTCTCGAGCACGGGGGAATCGGCCACGAACTGCCCCGGCTCGGCGCACCAGCCGCGCAGCGTGGCGCTGTAATCCATGAGCGTGCCCGAAAAGCCGCCCTGCAGGGCCATCGTCTGGATGCCGCTCACAAACGCCACCAGCACGGGCTTGCCGTCCACACGCGCCCGCGCCAGGCAATCGTACACCGTCACATCCATCCGCCCCGCGCCCAGCCCGGCCAGCAGTTGGGAAACCCGCTCGTTCATCTTGCGGACCAGTTGGGTCAACGGCTGGTTCACGGTGAATTTGAGCAACTGGACATCCTGCGAAATCTGTCCCAGCGCGTGCGTGGTGAGCTGTTCATGACTCTGGAACTGGCCTGGCTGATACCCGCGAATCTGGTGCAGCACGTCCTGCATCAATGCCGGCGAGCAGTAGCGCGGGCAGTATTGGAACGCCCGGCTCAAGGGATTCTTCGGGTCCCTGGCCGCCCAGTCGATATTGTCCTTGCCGCTCTGGCCATCGCCGCTCTCCACGGTCCACCCCTGGGGCACGGTCATGGTGAACCCGCCCGCGGGGGACTGGTAATCGACCCATTTGCCCTGGGGCGGCACGAAGGCGAAGCTGCCCGCAATCTGCTTGAGCGTGGGCAGCTCCTTCGCAAGCTGGCCCTCCGGCGCCATCACGCCGATGACGTAGGCCATGGTGCCGCCCGCGGCCACGATGATCGAATACTTGCCCTCCACCGGTCGATCCCCCACCGCGCTCTTGAAGTCCGCCCGCGCCAGGTCGGGCGCGCCCCCCGGCGCCACCTGGGCCTTGAAGCGCGGCTCCGACTCCGCCACGAACTGGTTGAAACGCTCCGCGATTTCCGCCGCCTTCACGCCCGCCTTGGGCTTGAACGGCAGGAGAAACGCCAGCGTGTCCGGATGCTCCTGCTTCTCCACCGTCAGCATCGTGCCGCCGCGCAGCCTCACCCAATAGTTGGTGGGCACGTGGGCCTGCATGCCGATCAGGGGATTCTGAAACGCCGTCCACCCCGCCGGACACGCCGGCCGGACCGCCGCGGCGTTCGTGGCGATGCCCGGTTTCGCAGGAGTGGAAGATACCGGCGTGGCGCCCAGGACGTCTCCAACGCCCATCCCGGCAACAGCCACAAAAACCGTGAACAAAACAGCCATGACTCCTTTCATATCCCCCCAATCTCCCCCATCCGCCGATACCTGCAAGTCATTAAAAATCGAAATCAGGTCTTGGCATTCGGAAGTAGAGTGGTACGGAGATATCGGATAAGTTCACATCCGGCAGTTAATAGTTTTGAAAAGGCTTTTTGCTGTCCTTCGTCTGCCAATTGCATTTCCTCAATCAGTTTCTCGTAGCTGTTGCCTTTACGGTGAGCCGCCGACTTTGATCGCAAATCTTGGAGAACGCGCAGGAACTTTATGTGTGGTTCGTAACCGCGTGCGCCATGTTTGATAAAGAACTTCTCCAGCTTCGTAATGCCCTTTTCATTTGCCGCCAAGGTTGTGAGTTGAGTGGCGATTTCTTTCTCATTAAGCGAATCGACCAAGACTTTCGTCAGCGCGATAAGCTGGGGATCGAACTCTGCCTGATTGTCCTTCGAGAGAAGACGAAGACCAGTTAGAAAATGCATATCGTCATGATGAAGCGGCAGAAAAAAGTTCCAACCGTTCGATTTGTAGAAATCCCGATTGAAGTATTTGTATTCACGCTTGAATACGAGGTCAGGTTTCATGGGGTCGGCAAATTCACCTAAAAACCCCCGTTTAAAAGTGGTTTCACTGATCCCGCGACCCTCGGGTGCAATATTGAAACTCAACCAGTAATTCCTTTCAGTCTCGGAAAGATCGCGGCCCAAATCTCCAAGAAAGACGATGACGTATTCAGTGTGGTCGTTGTCCATTCGCAATCCCCACAAGCTACCGCAGCGGAGGTAGCCATCCTCGACAGAATACTTTCCGGGTTCTTCGTAGTATTTTCTGAGAACGTCAACGCGGAAGAAAACAGGTGTCAGATAGTGCGGCGCATTCGGCCTCATTCCGAAATTATTTGACAGCTTCTCTGGATTACATGTGTGGCGAACTTGTTTTCCCACTTCGTCAGTACCAATAATGAAGTCTTGATAGTTTTCGGGCTTTTCGTCCTTTTCGGTGGGCCTCGATCCTGGCAGCACGTATTTCTTTCCAATGATGCTGCCGCATGTTAAATACTCATTCTTATAAATGGGGTCATTGGCAATCACAGAGAGGAAGTATTCATGTCTTGAGCCCTCGTGATTCGTGCGTGTGTCCTTAAGTCCAAGTTCTACCAACGTTTTCGTGCTGTATCGATTGCTGCTTACATAGATGGCCAACGCCATCTGCTTCACAGCACAGAACTTCAGCACCAAGTCGGTTCGTATATAAAAGAAGTCCTCACCATATTTTGCAGCTTCTGATTCATCGCCATTCGAATCAATGAGCAGAAATCGTTTTTTAGACGGTTCCGGATATAAATTGAAATAAAGGCGGAACTCCTGAACGATTTCTATGAAATCGTCTCGCATCCCATGAAAATATCGATGAATAACAAGAGGCTCGAAGCCTTTGTCGTTCCCAAATGCATAGTATGAGTGCTTTGCAACATCGCCTGACCAACTTGTCCACACTAATGGTCCGCCGTCGCCAATGCTGATATCCCAGCCGTCAGAGTTCTTCACAAGGTTTGGGACCAGTGCCAGCGGAACGAGAGCAGAAAAATACGTCAAGTGGCAGTCCGCTGACTCCGTGGAATAATACGCTGGAAACCAAGGATTTATCACGTTGTCGCACGCTAAATCGGCGCGAATGTCTTTGTGCTGAAGCCAGTCGATGTGTTTCATTAGATCGGTGGGTTTCATTTCATTTGGGCTGGGGATTGTATGGTTCAACTTTCGGCAAATTCTTCGCCGCTAAATTGGAAAGCACATCCTCAATCAATATTCGATCGATAAAATTATGGATAATGAGGTGCTCCCCCTCTTTTGGAGCAGTTTGTATTGAATTTATGTTAGTAACTTGTCCTGCTGTATTTTCCATCTTGAACCAAGGAGAATAGGGATCTGTGGGTCAAATCGGATTTCTCTTGGATTCGTTTTAGGATCACTTGTTAATACCTCCAAGGGCGTCCGGTTGGCAAGCCCTTGATTTCATCGCCGTTCGTTGTAGAAGGGGAAGAACTCCCGTAACCCCTCCCGCAACGCCGGTACTGTTCCGTAATCGTGCAAATAGACATGCTCGTATTTGCCCGTGCGCCACAGTCGTTCGACCATCACGTTGTCCAGGCATCGCCTGTACCCGGCACTCCTGCACGGCGTATTTTAAAACCGCTCTTTTTGCGCTTCTTGCGCCTCTTTGCGGCTAAAAACATGTTTTAACCACCGATCGGATATTTGGATCGCATCCCACGCCCTTAAAAAACAGCCTTCCGAATCTCTTGCAACGGGTCCACATTGGGGCATGGCCGACAAGCGACAACATCGCGGGCCCGCCCCGGAGGATGCCCAGCTCTTTGCCCCGCAGGCCTGCGACGGCATGCGGCAGGCTGTGGGCGATTTGTGCTGGCTGCTCAATCACGGGTACGCCC
>CAZIDG010000172.1:0-6039 GCA_964538065.1 uncultured Verrucomicrobiota bacterium | reverse complement strand
GGGGGGCTTCTGCCGCATGCTTATTTTGTTGGCGTTCAGGAGGTTTGGATGTTCTTGTGAACAAGTCGTCGTTTTTGGGATTGCCGGGCCGGGCTCGCTGCTTCAACGTTACGCGCGATGAAACCGGCATTGGGTCGTGGGTTGCATTCTCTGTTGAAGGGCGTTCGCGTGAACGGCCCGGTCGAGCCGTCGTCCCCCCCTCCGGTTGCGTCGGGCGAACAGCCCCAGCTCAACCTGGAGGGCATCACGCCCGGTTTGGGCCGGTTGCTCCAGGGCAATGGCGAGGCTGCGACCCCGGGACCGCTCTTTGAGACGGCTACGGTGGAAGCCCCGGCGGCGGCCAGGCGACTTGCTCCAGAGTCCAAAACACGTGCCCGGATTTCCCCGCCGATGCCGGGTCATGTGGCCCTGGCGCTGGCGGTGGCGGATGTCCTGCTGGTGGGCATTGGCGCGCGGCTGGTGCTCGACACCCCGGTGCCGACGACGGCGGACTGGGTCTGGTGCGGCGCGGCCTGCCTGGGGGCCTCGTGGCTGGGATGTCTGGCCTGGGTGGGCTGGTTCAGACCGCCGACGCCCAATCCTGAATCTTGAATCCTGATCGCGCCCGTCACGCTCAAGGTTTTTCCGCAGCGGCGTCGATCCGGGTGATGTCCCCTTCGAAATCGGTGGTGATCACCGAATGACCATTGAGCGCGAGCACGGTATTGAGCAGCGTGGCGCCCACCCGGTGCTGCCACAGCAACTTGCCGGTCCGGCCATCGATGGCCAGCACGATGCCCTTCTGAATGCCGTGAAACACGACGCCATCCTTTTCCACCAGGCAGCCGGGGTTCACATCGAAGCCGAAATGGGCGTTGAGTTCCCAGAGTTGGCGGGCCTCGGCGCCCTCGGTGTCGTAGGCCGCCACGCGGTCATGCATGGCGCGCACATAGAGGCGGCGTCCATCGGCGGAAAGCCCCAGGGATTCGCGCACCTCGAAGCCGTTGGTCCGCCAGAGGTTTTTGCCAGTGGCGACGTCGATGGCGGTCATCTTCCGGTCGGGGGCCACGATGAAGACGCGGTCCTTCACCGCCACGGGCCAGCAGGCGGCGGGTGAATAGAACTTGGCGGTGTTTTCGCCCTGCCAGGTCCAGGCCCGGGCGCCGGTCCTGGCATCCAAGGCGTACAGGTGGCCGTCCCAGGCGCCAAAGATGACCCGGTCCTGGTGGACCACAGGGCGGGATTCGACAAAGCCCCGGATGCCCTCGGCCTGCCAGAGGAGCCTGCCGGTGTCGAGCGCGAGGGCGCGGAACCGTTCATCGCTGGCGCCCACGAAGACCTTGCCGTCCGCAATGCGCGGGCAGGCGACCACGGGGCGGTCGGTGGCGAATTTCCAGCGGAGGGCGCCGTCGGAGGCGCGGAGGGCATGGATCGAGCCATCGGTGGAGCCGAAGACGACGGTGTTATTGGCGACATCGGGGGTGGAGTACACCGGGCCGCCGCTCGCATACCGCCAGCGTTCGCGGCCGGTCGCGACATCCAGCCCATGGATCACGCCCGCTCCGTCGCCCACGATCACCGTCTTTTTCCACAGAACAGGGGAGGAGGCGATGGTCTGGCCGGTCTTGACCCGCCAGGCGGGGTGCACGGCGGGGTATTTCTGATTGATGGAGAAATCGGGGCGCGGTCCGGCGGGCTGGGGGTTCTCCGGCCGGTGCGCGGCCAGCTTCATCGTGTGCCAGGCGGGAAGGGTCTCCTTGCCGGCCAGACGCTCCGAGACCGTCAAAGTGCCTTCATGGATATCGACCAGGTTGAAACCGGCACCAGCCTCTTTGGTTACCAGGATGGACCGGCCGGTGAGCACCGGCACGCCTTCGCAATCCATCGAGCCATTGTGGTGGACATGTCCTGTGAGCGCGACCTGGGTGTTCACCTTCTTGAGCCGATCAACGGCTTCGAACGCGTTGTCGAGCCCTCCCACGCCGCCATCCAGCGGATAGTGGGTGACGAAGATCACCGGCGTGTCCCGGTCGGGCAGGGCCTTGAGGGCGTCATCGAGCCAGTGCAGATCGCTGGGGGCAAAATGGCCGTCGCCCATGCGCATGATGGGCCCTTCCTGGATCCCCAGGAACGCGACACCGCCGTGCTCGAACCTCAGGTGTTCATCCCCAAGCACGCGGGCGAAATCCGTGGCGCCGGACTCGGACCACTTGGTGTCATGGTTGCCGGGAACGATGTGGCAGGGGATTTTGAGGGCGGCCAGAAGCTCCTTGGCGAGATGGAATTGATCGAGGGTGCCGGCCTCGGTCAGATCGCCCGAGATGACCACGAAATCGAGGTTGGTCATGGCGTTGATATCGTCGATGCAGGCGCGCAGGGCGGGTTCGCCGCCATTGGAGCCCACATGCGTATCACTCAGCCAGGCAAACCGCAGGGCGGGTTCGCCCGCCAGGGTGGTGCCCAGGACGAGAGTCCATGCGAGCAGGGCCACACAGCACCAGCTCACCAGGGCGCGCACCGCCCTCCAGTCGCCGCGACGCGGCGCATTGATTGCTTTCGACAACATAAAATGAACCCGCCCGGAGGTTGTTCAAACCCGGCTCCAGGTTGAGGGGTAAAATCCAATGCCAGACCGATCCGCGAGCGCCCCTGGGTGACCGTCGTGCGGCCAGAGGAACGCTAGTCCAGCTGATCCCAGTCCAGGAGGCTTGCGGAATCGGCATCCAGGAACAGGGTGGCCTGGGATTGCTGGCGCAGGGCGGTGGCGGGGCAGATGGTTGAGATCGGCCCGTTCAAGGTGCGCCGGACCGCCTCGGCCTTGCGCCGTTCCGGCACGATGCACAGCATCTTGTGCGCGGCGCACAAGGCGGGGATGGTCAGGGTGTAGGAATATTGGGGCACCGCCGCCAGATCCAGGAAAAATCCCTCTCCCACCTGCTGCTGGCGGCTCGCCTCGTCGAGCTTTACCAGCTTCACCGCATGGGGGTCTGCAAAATCGGCCACAGGAGGATCGTTAAAGGCGATGTGCCCATTCTCGCCGATGCCCAGGCAGCACAGATCGATGGTCTGGGCCGCGAGCAGTTGGGCATACCGGGCGCACTCGGCCAACGGCTGGGCGGCATCCCCCTGCAGATAGTGCGTCTGGCCGGGGTTGACGCGCTCCACCAGGCGCTCGCGCAGGAACCTGCGGAAGCTGGCGGGGTGGTTGGGACTGATCCCGAGGTATTCATCCATGTGGAAGGCCGTCACGCGCGACCAATCCACACCCTCTTCAGCCACAAGGGCTTCCAGGAAACGGATTTGCGACGATGCGCAGGCGAACACCACAAAGGCCCGCCCGCGCATGGCAATCGCTTCACACAGACACTCCCGGGCCATCGACGCCGCGTCCAGGGCGAGGTCCTCCTGCGTTTTGTGCATGCGCACCGAAAGCAGATCGACGCTGGCCACGTGCGCGGGGGATGGAGCCGGTTTATTCATGAGATGGCTGTGCAGGAATCTGAATGGGGGCGGGTTTAACGGAAGTCGGCCCACTCGGGTTCGTTTTCAAATACAAACCGATAATAATCAGAACCTTGCAACATGGCGCCGGCCGCCTCGTCCACCACCACCGTGCAGCGCGTGTGCAACTGCAGCGCCGTGGCGCTGATCATCGCCGTGATGGGTCCCTCGACCGCCTTGGCGACGATTTCGGCCTTGGTGCCACCGGTGGCGAGCATGAGGCAGCGCCGCGCATCCAAGATGGTGCCCACGCCCATGGTCAGGGCCCGCTTGGGCATGAGCTCGGACTTGCCGAAGAAGGGGGTGTTTTGCTTGATCGTGATGGGGGTCAGGGCCTTGGGCCGGGTGCGGGAACGCAGGGCCGAGAGCGGCTCGTTGAACCCAATGTGTCCATCCTGGCCGATGCCCAGCAATTGAATATCAATGCCGCCCGCCTTCACGATGGCCTGCTCGTACCGGACGCACTCGGCCTCCAGGTCGGTGGCCATACCGTTGAGCACGTTGGTATTACGAATGTCGATATTGACCTGGCTGAAGAGCAGCCGGTTCATCGTGGACCGGTACGACTCGGGGTGCGTCGCCGGAATCCCCACATATTCATCGAGGTTAAACGACTGGGCGAGGGAGAAATCGAGACCTTCCTTCTTGTGCATCGCCACCATGTGTTGATACACCGCCTCCATGGTGCGGCCTGTCGCCAGACCCATCACCAACTGAGGCTTTGCACGCAGTTCCTTGGCCATGATCCGGGCCACCAGTAATGCCGCCGATTCCGCATCGGGCTGAATAATGACTTCCATGAGACTCTTTCTATGATGTTGATGACGAGCATAGCGCATCTCCAGAAAAGTCCAAACAAATTTGCCTTTGCAGAACCATATCCTGACAGGTACCCTGACAGCAGGCTCGTTGACCTCTATGGCCCTGAGACATATCTTGCTCGTGGACGACGATTATGAGTTCCTGGAACTGACCAAGGACCTCCTGCAAAGCCATGGCTTTACGGTCACCACCGCGAGCGACGGCATCCAGGCCCTCAAGACCGTCTCCCAACAAGACATCGACGCCATTGTGTGCGACCTGATGATGCCGAACATGGCGGGGGACATGTTTTACATGGCCGTCCAGAAGATCAAACCGCACCTCTGCCGGCGGTTCATTGTGCTCACTGGCCACCAAAAGCATCCCAAGCTCAAGGCGTTTCTCGAGACCACGCGCACCGTGGTGCTCTACAAACCCGTCAACATGAGCAACCTGCTGGCTTATCTCAACATGGCCCTCAAGCAGGCCGACACCGGCGAGCCCCCGGCCATCAAGATGTAGCCAGGGGCAGGCGGGACTCCGCTAGGCGTCCTGGCGGGGGGCGCTGGTCTGGAGCTTGCGCACCAGCTCCTTGCGGGCCTCCACGCGCAGACGCGCATTCTCAAACCGGCGGCACTCATCGGGCGTCTCCGGGTCCAGGCGCGGGATCGTCACCGGCCGTTTGTCCGGCCCCAGCGCCACAAAGGTGAGATACGCCGTGGTGGCCCGGATCGAGGCGCCCGTGAATGGATTCTCCACCATCACGCGCACGCCGACCTCCATCGACGTGTGGCCCACGAAATTCGCGCTCGCCATGAGCAGCACGTGGTCGCCAATCTTGATCGGCTCCAGAAACGAAAGCTTGTCAATGCTCACCGTCACCACCTCGCACTCGCAATGCCGCTGCGCCACCATCGCCGCCACCATGTCGATCCAGGACACAATGGTCCCCCCGAACGCGATGCCGCAATGATTGGCATGCTGCGGCATCACGATGTAGCGCGCCTCGACGCGGCTGTCCCGCGGTGTCTTGACTCTGACGGTCGTCATAAATGCTGTTTGCATACTAGCACATGCGGGACAGAAATGCAAAAGATAACGGGCCTGGAACGACCTAGCGGACGCCCTGCGCCGCGGCTCCGGCCGTGGGAGGAAAATATTTGTAAACTTCGTTTGAGTTTTGCCGATGGGTGAATAGATTGGGAAGAACATTGGTCCAAAGTGCAACATGAGAAGGATCTGGATATTTTTGTGCGCGCTTGTCGCCCTGCTGCCCGGAACCCGGGCGGCAGACCGCGCCGCGTTGCCGCCCGCCCCGGCCAAGGCGCCCGCCCCCTCCAGCAAGGTCAATTTGAATGCCGATGAGGCCGACCATTACCTGGCCGCGCATCCGGACACCGTGGTCCTGGACGTCCGCACACCGGAGGAATATGAGTCCAGCCGCATCAAGGGCGCCCTGAACCTGAACTACTACGATGCGGACTTCCGGAAAAAGGCCGCCGCGCTCGACAAATCCAGGACGTACTTCATCTACTGCGCCAGCGGGAACCGGTCGACCAAGGCCAAAGCCATTTTGGACAAACTGGGCCTGCAACACATCCGCCACCTCGATGGCGGCATCAAGGCCTGGGAACGGGCTGGCAAGCCCCTGGATACCTCGGCCCCCCGCCGGAGCTGATTCAACAGACCGCGTGTGCGGTGAACGCCCCGAATGATATCCATTCCGGATTGATGTTTGTATCCATGATCTTATTCCGC
>CAZIDG010000171.1:0-6095 GCA_964538065.1 uncultured Verrucomicrobiota bacterium | reverse complement strand
TTTTAAAGCATACTGACTGCATAACGCTGGGGCATTCATATGCAACCTTCAGCGGGAAGATCGACGATGTCAAACATGCCAACGAACCGACAGGAGTCTGGTGGCCGCGCCTGCGCCTCTCTATTGCTTTGTCTTCTCATGTGGGCCACCCCGGGCATCCGTGCCACCGACTGGCCGATGTATCGTGGCAATCAGGCCCTCCTGGGGTTTTCCCCGGACACCCTTCCCAACAAACTGGAGCTTTTGTGGACCTTCAAGGGCCAGGCGGACATCAAGTCCTCCGCCGCCATTGTCAATGGACTGGTCTATGTGGGTTGTAACGACAGCAATGTCTATGCGCTCAAGCTCGATTCCGGCGCGAAGGTCTGGGCCAGTCAGACCGCCGGCCCCGTGGAATCCTCCCCGCTCGTCCTCGAGGGCCGCGTTTATGCGGGGTCAAGCGACGGTTTTCTCCACGCCTTCGATGCCGCCAACGGCAAACCGCTCTGGAAGTTCGAAACGGGCGACCGCATTCTGGGCGCGCCCAACTGGGTCAAGTCCCCCAAGGACGGCGCCACATGGATCCTGGCGGGCAGCTACGATTTCAAGCTTTACTGTGTCGATGCCCAGACCGGCAAGGCTGTGTGGTCCTACGAGAGTGGCAATTACATCAATGGCACTCCGGCAGTTTATCAGGGAAAGACTGTGTTTGGCGGATGCGACGCCATCCTGCATGTGATCTCGCTCGAGGATGGCAAACAAATCCAGCAGGTCGAGGCCGGGGCGTACATTGCAGGTTCCGCCGCCCTGTCCGGCGGACGGGCTTATGTGGGCCAGTATGAAAACACCTTCCTGTGCATCGACCTCAAGGAATCCAAAATCGCCTGGTCCTACAAGGACCGTGCCTTCCCCTTCTTTTCCTCCCCTGCCCTGACGGCTGACCGCGTGGTCGTCGGCGGACGCGACAAACGCGTTCACTGCCTGCGCCGTGACGATGGCCAGCGCGTCTGGACCTTCAATACCCGCGGCAAGGTGGATAGCTCACCCGTGGTGTGCAGGGATAAAGTGATTGTGGGATCCGATGATGGGCGGCTTTACCTGTTGAGCCTCGCGGACGGCAAGGAACTGTGGTCCTACGAAATAGGGCAGCCCATCACAGCCTCACCGGCGGTGTCCGATGGACGGGTGATCATTGGGGCAGACGATGGCAGTCTGTACGCATTTGGCGTCAGGAAATGAGCGAGGTTCATTTACGACATCCCGCAGGAGCACGCCAAACATCGCTCCCGCATCAATCCTTTGCCCCTTTTGCGCAATAGGCTCTTGGCAAAAGAGCGTTTTGGGGGCAGGGTGGCCGTGTGCTTGATCGTTTCTTCGGACAACGGATTACTTGGTTATGAGACATAGCATTGTCTTCCTGGTCCTGCTGATGGCCATCCGGTCCGTCTCGGCGGAATCGTTTTCCATCTTCTTTGCCAATCCAACCGAGGCTGTGCCCTCTGGCGGGAAGGCCGTCATCGTGGCCAATATCCTCAATCCAGGGAACGATGCGGCGTCATACACTGTGCCAGAGGACATTCCGGGCCAGTTCAAGGCAGACACCCTCCAGGGACCACGATCCTTGCGCCTGTGTCCGGGCCAGGCTGGCGGCGCTGCATCCATACCCTCCAAGGGATTCATCCAGCGCGAATACGAATTGAACCTCCCCCAGACACCTGCGCGCCAGGCCACCTGGGAGGCGGACGGCTTGAATGCCAACACGGTCATCCTCAAGATCGGGGCCCCCGGGATCGCCCCGGCCACGACAAACACGCCGTCCACCAATGCGCCCGCCACACCGTCCGACCAGAGCCTGGTCAAAAAACAAGACGACCAGTTCGATCCACTCCAGTTTTTCAAGGACCACATCTACGGATACGATCCCTTTTATTTCATCGCGGGCACGGCGTCGCCCAATGCGAAGTTCCAGGTGAGTTTCAAGTATCGTTTATTTGAAGCGGATCGAGGACTGGGCAGAACCCTTCCACCAGTGAGCAATTTGTACCTGGGCTATTCCCAGATTTCGCTCTGGGACTGGAACAAGCCCTCCGCACCCTTCATGGACAGCAGTTACAAGCCAGAGATTCTCTATTACCACCCCGCGCTCTTCGCCACGACCAACGGCTTCTTCAAGCTGGACATTCAGTCGGGGTTCCAACACGAGTCCAACGGCCGCGACGGTCCCAGTTCGCGCAGCCTGAACATGGTTTACATTCGCCCCAGGCTCACGCTCGGGGCCAGTTCGAAGTTCCAATTCACCCTTTCCCCAAAGGCCTATTATTACGTGGGCAGCATGAGCGATAATCCCGACCTGGCCGATTACCGCGGTTACGTGGACATGATTGCCACGCTGGGATGGGTGGATAATGTGCAACTGGCGGCGCTGGGACGCGCCGGGCAGGGCTTTGACCACGGCAGCCTTCAACTGGACCTCTCCTACCCCTTGCGCAAGCTGCACCCGGGCCTCACATGGTATCTGCACGCCCAGTACTTCCTGGGCTACGGTGAGAGCCTCCTCTACTACAACGACCGCAGCGAGTCCTTCCGCCTGGGCATCTCCATCTATCGGTGAGTCCTGCTCACATGTCAGCGCGCCAGGCGCTTTTTGAAGTCCTCATACGCAAGCCGGATGCCCGTGGGCAGGTCCACCTGCGGACGCCAGCCCAGCGCAAACAGCCGGGAATTATCCATGAGCTTGCGCGGCGTGCCATCGGGCTTGGAAGGATCCCAACGGATCTCGCCCTTGAATCCGATGCAATCGGCCACGAGGCGTGACAGGTCGCGAATGGTGATCTCCTGGCCGGAGCCCACGTTGATGAACTGTTCGTCGCTGTAATGTTGCAGTAAAAACACGCACGCCCGCGCCAGGTCGTCTGAATACAAAAACTCACGCAGGGGCGAGCCCGTGCCCCAGCAGGTGACGCTGGAGGCGCCGGCCACCTTGGCCTCGTGAAACTTGCGGATCAGGGCCGGCAGCACATGCGAATTCATCGCATCGTAATTGTCATTGGGGCCGTACATGTTGGTCGGCATGGCGCTGATGAAATCGCACCCGTATTGCCGCCGGTAGGCCTCACACATCTTGATGCCCGAGATCTTGGCCAGGGCATACCACTGGTTCGTGGGTTCGAGAGGCCCGCTTAAAAGATATTCCTCCTTGAGCGGCTGGGGCGCCATTTTCGGATAGATGCACGAGCTGCCCAGAAACAGCAATTTGCGCACACCCGCCTGCCAGGATTCATGGATCAGGTGACTCTCGATCTGGAGGTTTTCGTAAATGAACTGCGCGGGGTGGGTGTCGTTGGCGTGAATCCCGCCCACCTTGGCCGCGGCCACGATCACCGCATCGGGCCGTTCCTGCTGCAGAAACGCCCGCACCGCCTTGCCATCGAGCAGGTCCAGCTCCGCATGCGTGCGCCCCATGATGTGCCGGAAGCCCTGGTGTTCAAGCTCGCGCCAGATTGCGCTGCCCACCAGGCCGCGATGCCCTGCCACGTATATTTTGGAATCCTGAGTGATTGTCACTGCCATATGAAAATAACATCGCCCACCAAACAGCATTCGTGCATTTCCTGCACCGGCTGTCCGGAATGGACCCGGTTAATCTGGCCGAAATCACCCGGCATTTGAAGCAATTTCGCAGCACCAGTCCTTCGAGCCCTTTGAAAGAAATCCCCCTTCGCGTTCACCTGGCGTTCTCGCGGCTGCTGGCAGCACTCGCTTGTCCCGGCGCACCCTCCCTGGTGGCAAGCACAGGACGGAAACCGATGGCACCATTGCGGTGATCGGGAAATTCGTAGCAATGGCACTCCGTGCGCAGCACGGCGGGATTGCTGTCCAGCCACGAGGCGCCTCGTATCACACGATAGGCGCGGCCCTGGCCATCCTGGTTCGAAAAGGGAAGTTTGGCGGCCAGCTCGGGCGGGTTCATGTCAGCCTTGAACCAATCCTCGCACCACTCCCATACATTGCCCCCCATATCGAATAATCCTTGCGGATTGGGCTCCATGCAGCCCACCGGAGCTGTATGGGTATAGGTGTCGCGATAATTGCGAAGATACTTGAACTCGGCCAACGCCTTTTCCCCGTGGAGTTCCTCGCCTGCATAGTTCCCCCCCCTGGGAGGTGGGGGGAAGAAGGCAAGGTCCGGATCCCATGTCTTTTGGGTTTTACCTTCCAAGGCACGGTCCGAGATCACATGAATCCACGGGTAGCGCCCGGTCCCCGCCGCGCGCGTCCACTCGGCATCGGTGGGCAGCCGATACTCCTGGTTGGTGCCAATGGCTTTCAGCACATGCTCGCGTTCAGTCAGCCATCGGCAAAAGGCCTGCGCATCGAGCCAGCTTACCTGCACCACGGGATGGTTCGTCTCCTGCACAAAACCAGGACTGCGCCAGGTCCGGCGCGTGTGGTCCGGCGCCTTTAAGACAGGCATTTCCTCCTCGGGTTCGTAATGGGTTGCCTCCACAAATGCCGCGAAATCCCCCACACGCGTTTCCCATATCGAGTATTGCACCGTTGTGCCTGGAATGGATTTGAACACCATCCCAAGGCTGTTGGTGAACCACCCGCCATCCTCTGCCATCACGCCCACGGTCATTCCCGCAAGAATCAAAAACATCAGGTGCATGCGCCACAGACCACGGGTCAACCAGGCTGGATAGGCCGATCTCCTGTATAACTGATTTTGTGATGGGTTCATGGTTGGGCCATCATGTCACATCGGAGGGTGCACAGCGGCCACAAGCGTTCCGGCATAGGGAGTCCGCCAGGGATGGCTCAACGACTGCGCTTCCAGCCGCAGTCCCGGCACCGCCACAGCGTATTCTTCCGAGCCTAAATGAAGAGGGACGCCCTGATTGGATGTCGCAATGTCCACACTGCCCGCATCCACTCCCACCCAGGTGGAGGTCATCCGGGCTGCAACCACAAATTGACCCGCCGGCCGCTGTAGCTGGGCGTGCGGTGTCATGATAAGGCAGTCTGCCGCTTTCGCTGACAGATCCCCTTCCATAGTGCCACTGGACAACATCAGGCGGCAGTCCCGGCCTTGAAGGCGCACTTCAAGGACCGTATTCGGCCTCAACGTCAGCACACCTGCGTCACGCGGTAATCGTACCTGCGTTGTCGCCCCCGGCCGGGTGCGGACCACATCGCCGGAACACAGTCCAAAATCCGCCGCAGGAGCCACGCCCTTGCCGTTTCGTTCCACGACCACGCCCTCCGGCGCCTGCGCGAGCAGGACCATGCCGGTGCGCCCGACCCTCTGCAACACCATCCATCCCCCTGCCAGCAACACCGCCACAGCGGCCGCCAGCGCCAGCCATGGCCGGACAAAGCGAGCGGGACGGAGGATGACGGATTCGCGTCCATCACCGGCCCGCAAACGCGCAAGGGCGCGTGCCCCGCTGGTTGTGGAGCGCTGGCCAAACCTTGAGGCGAGCAACGCCTCGCAGGCCATGCGGCGGCCTTCGCGGCGTTTTTCGGACTCCCTGGATTCAGGCGGGTTCATGGCTTTTCCAATCCCAGCCGTTGTTCAATGCAGGTCCTCAGGGCATCGCGGGCCCGTTCCAGCCGCTTCTTGATGGCATCCAAACCAATTCGCATGCGCTCGGTGATTTCCCGCAGCGGCTGGTCCTCAAAGTAATGCCAGTGGCAGACTTCGCGCATTTTATCCGGCAGGCGTTTAAAACATTCTTCAAGCGCGTGTGAGCGATCCTCCCACGTCTCGTCCGCCTTGGGCTGATCCAGGACCTGGAACACATCCTCCATCCCCTGCAATGTTGTGTCATCCCAGGCCACTTCCCGCTGCCGCCGGCGCAATTCGGCCAGCGCAATATGGCGGGCGATGCTGCGCAGCCAGGCCGCAAAGGCCTCTTTGTTCCTGAGGGTGTCGAGCTTGCGAAAGCCAATCACGAACGCCTGCTGGGCGATGTCCTCGGCGAGAACAGGGTCGCGCACCAGGCCGAGCACATACGCAAAGAGCATCCGCTCGTGCTGTTTGACGAGCACCTCGTATATGTCAATCGCATCCATGATCCCCTTTAAGACAAAGGGACGGCCCCACGGGCCGTCCC
>CAZIDG010000170.1:0-6096 GCA_964538065.1 uncultured Verrucomicrobiota bacterium | reverse complement strand
GTGGTCGTGACTGAGCCTCCGACATTGACTGTGGTGCGCTCGAAGCCGAATGTGATCCTCTCCTGGGATGCCACCCTCGGCGCGGGCTACAAGCTCCAGATCGCGGATGCGGTAACCGGTGCCTGGTTGAACGTGGAGGACACCGTCGCCACCGCCAACGGCATCAGCAGCATCTCGCTGCCCGCCTCCTCAGGCGCGAAGTTCTTCCGCTTGGTCAAACCATAAGCGCGAATTTCGCCTAACTTACACAAGGCCGGGGTAACACCCGGCCTTTTTTATTGATCCCCTCTTGCACGGGCACGTCTCATCGCCCACCGTGCATATTTGCCTTTAGAGACTGCCTTTCTGATGCAACTGCATTCCAACATGCGTTCGATTAAAGTGATCTCCGCTCTTCCACGCTATTGAACAATGGCGGCAGAAGTGTCTGTCTTCTGGGAAATCGTTTTGATGAGCCACCAGCTGCCCTTCTTATCCAAAAGAAAGGCACGAGGAACTGACTGACAACTTGATTGAGCGGCGTTTACCCACTGGGTTCCTCCCAGGTCATGTGCAGGATCTTGGGTTCATGCAATGTCGATGATACCCCTCCCTTCAATGGGCCTTGATGAGGAGTCGGCGAATCCGGGCTTGAATTGACATTGCGCTAATTATACTCGCCGGTCTTTGAGCCTGGATTGCACCAGAGCAGGCCTGGTTTGCGGTTCATTTCGTTGTTGAAGGTTTCAAACTTGATGAACTCGACATGGCCGCCAAACCCCATGATGGTGGCCCCTTTGACATGGCGGCGTCCCACGCCGCAACCATTGTTGGGCTCGCTGCTGGCATCATTGTAGGCGCCGTTGAAGCCCCATGTTTTGACATAGAGATCCTCATCGGGCTCCCATAGCAAGTAAGCCTGGGGCTTGAAGGCGCTGAGCTTGTAAGCGTTGGGGCGCTTGCTCGAGAGATTGCCAAAGCCACACACCGCCCCATTCATGACGTAGGTGGATAATTTATTGGCCCGTTGCTTGTAATAAGTGGCGTTGGTCCTATCGGTGGGGCATTGCAGTATCTTGATGTTTTTATGATAGGGCCAGTACAATCCGGCCATGACATACCTGGTTTCCGGAGCGGTGCCGAAATTCCCGGGTGTGACCAGCGGCGGGCGTCCCGAGACCGGTTGGTACAACCATCCTACAACGTCATTGCCCCAGTTGGGAAAGGCCATGGTATCCAAATTGTCGGCACAATACATTTGAGTCGCTATGCCGATCTGCCGGTTGTTGTTGACGCAATAGGTGCGCACGCCCTTCTCCTTGGCCTTGGAGAGCGCGGGCAGCAACATGCCTGCCAGGATCGCAATGATGGCGATAACCACCAGCAATTCGATCAAGGTGAAACCCACAGTTCCGGAACGCAACTCAAGGGTGCACAGCAAGCTTTGATGCCCAACCCGCCTGCTGAAATGGTTGTTCGATTTCATATTAATACACAGAATTATAATTGTGTCGCGTGTGGTCAATTGGTGTCTGCACCCCAATATAAAGAAAATGCGGCCGTGTGTAAATACACGACCGCATTTCGTTTTCAAACCAATCTACTCAGGCCCAGCCACTAGCGACGCACGCGATAGAACGTCGCGCCAGGGGTCGGTGTCACCTCATAAACAGGAGCCTGGGCTCCGGTCACCGTGCTCCAGGAGGCTGGATTGGCAATGGTGGAGGTGCTTTCGAGCGTGCCGGATTCCCAGCGAATCTCGACCTTGCCGCTGGACATGCGCACGATGCTCATCTTGGGCATGTCAGGGGCAGGCACATCGAAGCTGCGACCATATTGGGCGCCCACTGTGTAGATGGACTCCGCTTCATAGCGGGCAAGGGCGCGTCTCCAAATGCCCATGTCATCCACCTCAGCCGTAGCGGTTTCGGCATAGGTGCCCGTGGGATCCTGGCCGATGTTCATCACTTCGCCGTTGGACAGACTGCCTGTGATGGTGGCGATGGAAGTCTCATCGACTTTCACGCCATCCAGGTAGGTCACGCCGAACGCTCCGCGTGTGAAGGCATGCACCAGGTGGTGCCACTTGCCATCGTTAATCACGTTATCAGGACTATAAAGTCCTACGCCATTCGCATCATCCTTGAGGTACCAGGACCACCCTCCCCTTTGGTAGGAAGGTGCGAACGTGAGTCCATAGCTACCATACGAATTCACCGCGGTGCATAGGTAGGGCAGGTCGCCAGGCGATCCCGTGTAGCGGATCCAGAGGGCCACTGTGAAGTCGTTGGTGACGAACTGGAGATCTTCCGGCACACCCAGTGTGACATAATTGTACGTCTGGCTGGATGTATCCGTGCTATACTTGAGGGCCTTGGCGCCAACCTTGCCGGTTACAAACTCCGGCGCACCGACTGCCGTGCCGTCATTGCCACGTCCCGACGTATCCTTGTAATCCCCTTCAAAATTGAGGTGGAGGACAAGGTCGTTAGTGATGTTGGCATATTGCGGTGCAGGAAGCACGGTGACAGCAATAGGTTGTGATGTGATCTCACCCTTTGCATTCTTAATCACCAAGGTGTATGCGCCACTGTTTGCGGTTGTACTGGAAGGAACACGATACTGGCTGTTAGTTGCCCCCTCGATCGACTGGCCATTCATCTTCCACTGATATTCAAACGAGGGAGATCCACCCACGTTCATCTGCAGGAGCAATTCGAAGCCCGAAACCAGGGTCACCTCAGTCGGCTGATCCACAATCACGGGAACCGCATTGGGTCCATAATGGCCGGCACAATACAGGTCTGTCACAGCCGAGGCGCTGATGGCATGATTAAAGACAGCGACTTCATCGATATCACCGAGGAAGAAATCGCCCGTCGCGTTAAACACACCACCGCCACCAATGTTGAAGGCGTAGGGGGATGAGCCATAGGAGGTTACCACCTGGGTGCTCGTTTTCACCACCTTGCCGTTGAAGTACATGATGTTGTTGGTGCCGTCAGCCGTCAGGACGATCAAACCCCACTCATTGTCGGCAAAGGTATAGGGGGTCGTAATGCTGCCACCGGTGGAGATGTAGGCTTCCACACTGGCTCCACTGCTTGCATCACCAAACTCAAGCAGGTCGTTTTGTCCGAAGTAACCGCCACGGGTGGAGTGGTTTTCACCACGTTTCACCCAGCCCGCCACGGTGAAGGCAGGCAGGTTCCCAAGGAGGTTGGTCACTGTCGTCACATAGCTGGATGCCCCATCAAAGGAGGCCGCGCCATCGGAGTCGTCCTTCAGCGCACCAGGGACCTTTTGGGTCACGCTTACGTAGAGACCATCGTTACCACCCGCGTAATCAATCGCTTTTTCACCCGTTTCGCCCAAACGCCAGTAGGCCATTGGACTCTGGGCCATGATGGTTTTGGCATACGAGCCAACCGCAGGCGTCAGAACATTGAGCGTCGTGGCCACACTGGGCGTCGGCCCCACAACGTTGGAAACCGTCACGACATACGACCCCGCATCCGATGACTGCAGATTGGTCAATGTCAGGGTTGCATTGGTGGCACCGGCAATGGCCGTTCCCGCGTGCGACCACTGGTAAGTCAACGGCGGAGTGCCCGAGGCAAGCACGGACATGGTCACGCGGCCGCCCACATAACGGGTGCCCGCATAGGGCTGCTGTGTGATCACCGGTCGCGTCGATGGCGATATGTCAACAACCACGCCGGAAGTGGACGCATCGCCAAAGGCATTGTGAATCGTGACAGTATAAGTGCCGGCCATGGCCGTCGAAGCATTCGTCACCACGTAGGTGCTGTTGGTTGCACCGCTGATCTGTGCGCCATCGCGATACCATTGATAGGTGACGGGATCGGTGCCCGCAGCGTCCACACTCAGCGTGAAGGCGCCTCCGGTATAGATCGTTTCGGTGGGGGCAACAGGCTCAGCAATCACCATCGGTGCTGTGCTGCCCACAGCATTGAGATACTGCCGTTGGATTTCACCTTCTGTCAGGGTCCGATCAAAGATCGCAACTTCATCGACACTGCCATTCAGAACGCGCGCAGCGTCCTGGTCACGGCCGATCCAAAAGATCGTATTAAAAGTCGCCAAACCGTGATCCACTATGTTCTCAGCCTTCTGCAACGTGCTGCCGTCGTGCATGTAGAGTGTGGCTTTGCCAGGTTCAACGGCAAGGGCCACAAAGGTCCACACATCATTCGGCGCAAACAATTGCGATGAAAAACTGTAGGTGCTGGAAGCATCATTCCAATGATACCCCAACTCACCATTGCTGCGGAAGTTCATGCCGCAAACGCTGGTCCCACGATGAAATACAATGCCCGAGTAGCTGGCGGGATCGTGAGGTTTGACCCAGCAGGTGATGGTCAACCGGTTGGTCACAGTATTAATGGACGGAATACTGACATTTCCGTTGGTTCCATCAATGCTCACCGCCGTGTTGTTCGCTTCGAATAGTGGGTAGGTCGCTGGACGAGGGCCTTCCGCGGCCACGGTCACGGGATATACATAGGTCGCATCCAATGCGGAACCACCCTTGCCAAGATTGACGGCCTTGGGTGGATTATAGGCTGGCTCGTCAAGATGCCAGTAACCCAGCGGATTTTTGGTCTGAACCAGGCTCGCATACGACGTCGTGCGGTTGGCGTTACGCGCATTTTGATAATGAGCCTGAACATCGTCGCTTGTCAAAGATGCGCCATATACAGCGACCTCATCCAGCGTGCCGTAATACAGAAAGCCTGTATCGCCACGAGCGCCAATGCCCAACGCATCGCCAGGATTAGGCGTGAAGGAGGCAACACTGCCGGTGCCTACCTGGACACCATCGACATATAAATAGGCACTGGTTCCATCATAAACACCCACCACATGCTGCCACTCATTGGGCTTCACAGTGCCACCGGTCAAATTGCCCGTGTAGCCCGTTGTGGATCCAACCCGGAAATTCCAGCCGGAGGCTGATTGGTAAAACAGCCAGCCCAATCGTCCATTTCCATCGATCTTCAAACTGCCGACCGGGCAGGTCAGTGTGCTGCCGGTATTTAAACCAGCTGGCTTGACCCAAAACTCAACTGCAAATGGGCCGGAAGGATTGAGGCTGGCCGAATAGGGAACATAAGCTCCGCCCCCGAAAAAGTTAATTGCAGTGGACGAATCACCTTCGATTGCCCCTGCAACACCACGTGTGAAGGAACCACTAAAAGGGCCATTGGCCGAAGTTCCCAAACTGCCGCTATTTGTTGTCGCCACAATTGTGTCAGGGAAAGATGGCGTCGTGTCGTTTAAACGAAAATAAGCAAGGGGATCCTGGCTGACAACTGTTGCCTGGTAATCGGCCCTGCCCTCACTCGCACACAAGGAGCCCAACAAGGCCACCCATGTGAACCGGTTCATGATTGTATTCGTCATATGCCTTTCTCTCTTGCTGGCTCCAACCCAAAAAAAGGACCCAATAAATTCCTTTTCCACGAAAAACACGGAGCACACTGGCAAGACATCTCCATTATAATGGAGGATGGATTTAAGGCAAACGAAAACCAAACCTTTTTCCGTGGCGCGAAGCCGCATCAAGGGCGACGCCGATGAAGAAGGGGACGTTACTATTGCACGTGAGCTTTCAAAACGACGAAAGCGGCAGAGTTCGTCCGCCGCCTTCGTGAATAAACATGCAGCTCTTAGGCTGCCTCACACCATTCTAGATGGTTTTGGGCATCGCCATCCAGGCACCCTTCTCCGCGCTGCTCTTGAGGCAGGTCTGGATGAAGGCCATGCCCGTCCATCCATCGATGACGTTCGCGTATTTGGAACCGTCGCAGGAGAACGGCTGGCCGGCCTTGTACTTGCGCACATCGGCTTCAAAGCAGCGATGCAGGCGGGCAAAGGCATCGTGGAACGCCTCGGGATGGCCCGAAGGAATGTTTGGCTCGGCCATCAGGTCGGCAGGCAGGTCCTTGGGCAGGAAACCGTCATCGGGCGCCACCGCACCGCGCCAATAAACGCGGTCGGGCTTGCCGTTCTGCATGATCGTGATGCATTCAGGCTCCTCCTGGCGCCAGCGCAGCGAACCTTTGGTGCCGTTGACCTCGATGCCGAGATCGT
>CAZIDG010000169.1:0-6160 GCA_964538065.1 uncultured Verrucomicrobiota bacterium | reverse complement strand
TTCATCACGCGTATTTATGTCAGAAAGCTACATCCAGAACCTTTTTGCGGAGCGAATCGGTGGCAGGCAATACGGAAAGTCCACTGCGATTTACAAGTTTGAGAAGATCAAACGGGCCAAGCGCGCCGCCCTTGCGGCGAACCCCAACAGTGTCATCATCGACATGGGGGTGGGCGAGCCAGACGAAATGGCCTTTGCTGAAACCGTTGAGGTTCTTCACAAAGAGGCTCAAAAACCTGAAAATCGTGGCTATGCCGATAACGGCGATCAGGTGTTGAAGCAGGCTGCTGCCCGCTATCTGGACCGGGTGTGTGGTGTTAAGGGCATTGATCCCGACACCGAAGTCCTGCATTCGATTGGCAGCAAAGCGGCGTTGTCCATTCTGCCTGCTGCGCTCATCAATCCTGGTGACTATGTGATCATGACCACCCCGGGTTACCCCGTGTTTGGTACCCATGCCAAGTATCTGGGTGGTTTGGTTCATAATCTCCCCCTGACGGCGGCCAACCATTTTCTTCCTGACCTTGGCAGCATCCCTGCTGAGGTGTTGAAGAAGGCCAAGGTCATGGTGCTGAACTATCCCAACAACCCCACGGGAGCCAGCGCCACACCTGAGTTTTTTGCTAAAGTGGTGGATTTTGCACGCAAACACAACATCGTGATCATCCATGATGCTGCCTATGCCGCGCTTGTCTTTGAAGGGAAGCCCATGAGTTTTCTGGCCACTCCCGGGGCCAAGGAAGTGGGTGTGGAACTGCACTCGACCAGCAAGAGCTTCAACATGACCGGTTGGCGTTGTGGGTTTGTGGCAGGCAATCCCCTTCTGGTAAAAGCGTATGGCGACGTGAAAGACAACACGGATTCAGGCCAGTTCCTGGCGATTCAGCATGCGGCTGCTTATTGTTTCGATCATCCCGAAATTACCGAGAAGATCGCAGCCAAATATTCGCGCCGCATGGATATCCTGGTCCCTGCCCTCAAGCAGTTGGGTTTCGAAGCACGCAAGCCAAAGGGATCCTTCTTCCTCTATGTGGCGGCACCCAAGGCGGCCATCAAGAAAAACGGAGAACGCATTGCTTTTGCAAATGCAGAAGCAGTCTCTCAATGGTTGATTACCGAAAAACTGATCTCCACCGTGCCCTGGGATGATGCCGGCGCATTCCTGCGTTTCAGCGTAACCTTCATGGCTCGCAACGAGGCTGACGAAAAACACGTTCTCGCAGAAGTGGCAAACCGGCTCAGCGATGTCCGGTTCGAGTTTTAACGCTTTCAACCGTCAATCAGGAATCGGTACGCACGCTTTAACAAGCGCAGTGCGACGGATGGTGGTGGGTAACGGAGCTTTGGATCGAACGCAAAGGATTGTCGCAAGATTGACCGCCGATGCGTAAAGCATTCGAAGCTCGCTTTTCCATGGTAAGAGCCCAGGCCACTCTCACCACATCCGCCAAACGGCAGGTTCCTGCCAATCATATGCACGACGGTATCATTGATACAAACACCTCCGGAACGCGTGTCTGCGAGCACGCGTTCCTGTTCATCCTTGTTTTGAGTAAAAAGATATAGCGCCAGTGGTGTCGGTTGATCACGAAGCCTCACAAGCACTTCGTCCATCGAAGTAAAATCGAGCACGGGCAGAATCGGCCCAAAGATCTCCTCCTGCATTACCGGGGCATCCCAGGCAACTCCCGTCAGGATCGTTGGAGCCAGATACAGATCGGAGGCATCGTGCTGGCCCCCGCAGGCGATTTGCCCATGACCAAGGTATGAGGTCAAACGGTCCAAATGCCTTCGGTTTATGATCCGGCCATAATCCGGGCTCCGCTGTGGATCATCTCCATAAAAGGTGCGCACGGCTTGTTTCGCGGCTTTCAGAAACGCATCGTACACCCGGCGATCGACAAGAACATGATCGGGAGCCACACATGTCTGGCCGGCATTCAGGAGTTTCCCCCAGATAATGCGTCGCGCAGCAGTCTCTATCGGCGCATCAGCACACACAAGGCAGGGACATTTCCCGCCGAGTTCCAGGGTTACCGGTGTTAGGTGCCGAGCCGCCGCAGCCATAACAGCACGTCCCACATGAGTGCTGCCTGTGAAAAAAATGGCATCGAACTTTTGCTGCAACAAGGCCTCGGCAACGGACTGGTCCCCTTGAACAAGAGCGATGTACTCCTCCGGAAAGCTGGCTTCAATGAGATGGCTGATTGCGGCAGCCGTGTTGGGGGCATATTCGGAAGGCTTAAGAACGGAACAATTGCCAGCCGCCATTGCCCCCACCAACGGAACGAGCATGAGTTGCAATGGATAATTCCACGGTCCAATGATGAGAGACACGCCTCGTGGTTCGGGTTTGATAAATCCCCTTGCAGGCCAGGTCATTAGGGGCATCCGACGCCGCTCTGATTTCATCCACGAAGGCAGATGGCGAATGGCGTGCCGTATCTCGCTGAGTACCAAGCCAATTTCAGAAGTGTATGCTTCGTACTCGGACTTGCGCAGATCCGTCTGCAATGCGGCCATTAATTCATCTTCGTGCGTCTCAAGGGCATCGTGCAACCTCCCCAACAGGGCTCGACGATACTCCAGCGAACGAGTCGCACCGGTATGGAAAAAGGTGCGCTGGCGTGTTATGAGGGGTACGAAATCCATATTGTCTTTGTGGCATGCTGACCATGAAGCATTTACCCGTCAAGCAGCGACATGGATGGATGCTTCACCTCCACGGCGCTCCTTGCTGTTTTCTGTTTTGCCTTGTCGCTCCAACAGCCATGAGCCATGCTTCGACTTGATATGGCCGAGCGCATGATTTCAGACGTTTTGACCAAACCCGATGCCGCATTGGAAACAACATTGCGGCCATCGCTCTTTACTGAATTTGTGGGCCAACCCAAGGTCAAGGAGCGTCTGGAAATTGCCGTGCAGGCAGCCAAACAACGTGGGGAGGCCCTGGATCACATCCTCTTAAGTGGTCCTCCGGGATTGGGAAAGACCACCCTGGCCAACATCCTGGCCAAGGCCATGGGAGTAAACATGAAAAGCACCAGCGGCCCAACGGTTGAAAAGGCGGGCGACTTGGCTGGCCTGCTCACCAACCTAGAGGAAGGCGATGTGCTCTTTATCGATGAAATTCATCGCCTCCAGAAGACCATCGAGGAATACCTCTACCCTGCAATGGAGGATTTCAAGCTCGACATCATCATCGACCAGGGCCCCAATGCCCGGAGCGTGCGCCTCAATCTGCCGCGATTTACCCTCATCGGCGCCACGACTCGGAGCGGTTTGCTGACCTCTCCCCTGCTCACTCGTTTTCCCATGCGTGAACGTCTGGATTATTATCAGGCGGAAAACCTCCAACGTATCGTGACACGATCGGCCAATCTTCTGAACATCGAGATTGAACCAGCGGGAGCCATGGAAATCGCCCGTCGCAGCCGGGGCACGCCCCGCATTGCCAATAATCTTCTACGACGAGTACGCGATTATGCCCAGGTACGCGGGGATGGCCGGATCAATCTCTCCATTGCTGACCAGGCCCTGGCCATGCTTGAAATCGACGCAGATGGTCTCGATGAAATGGATAAGAGGATTCTTGAAACCATCATGGTCAAATTTGGAGGAGGTCCAGTGGGGGTTTCATCCCTTGCAGTTGCCGTAGGCGAGGAACCAGACACCATTGAGGAGGTCTATGAACCTTATCTTATCATGGAAGGATACATCAACCGGACACCACAAGGACGTGTGGTGAGTGAACGGGCCTACAAGATATTGGGCTTCAGTCCCAAAGGAAACGGTCAGTCCCGTTTGATTTAGCATGATATCGCGCCGGAGTTTTCTTCTGGCAGGTGCTGGGTTGGGAGTCACCGTCCTCCCCGCCATGCGCACCCTCGCCAACCCGAGTGGCGAAACCCCGTTTGAATCCTTCGATGCCTCCATGCTCCAATTCATGCATGAACGCGGCATCCCAGGCGGTGCCCTGGCGGTACTTAAAGAGGGACGGTTGGTTCATGCACGTGGTTACGGTTTGGCAGATCGCAGGGGGAAAAAAGAGGTTACACCGAAAGCCTTATTCCGTATTGCCAGTCTTTCAAAACCCATTACGGGTCTGGCCATCTGCCAGTTGGCAGTCCAGGGCAAGTTGACTCTGAATGACCGTGTCGTTCGAATACTTGATCTCGATCTGAAGAATCTGCGGCACGGCACGTTGGACGCCCGCTGGAAGGAAATCACCATTGAGCACCTTCTTCACCATACGGCAGGCTGGGATTCTACGAAGAGTTCCGATCCAATGTTCGGTTCAGTTCGAATTGCCAGGGTCCTTGGCATTAAGCGACCGATCCAGGCCTCTGACATCATCAGCTATATGCTTGGTGAACCCTTGGATTTTGATCCAGGCAGTCGATATGTATATTCCAATTTCGGTTATTGCCTGTTGGGTCGCATCATCGAGAAGGTATCCGGCCAGTCGTATGAAAAACACGTAAAAACACACCTTTTGGAACCAGCGGGAATTCATTCCATGTGTCTGGGACGCTCCTTGCTGGAAAATCGCAAGTCAGGCGAAGTGCACTACTATTTGAAAGATGAACACGCCACGAGCAATGCGGCTGGCGAAGTTCCCAAAAGAACACCCTTTCAATATGGCGGCTTTTGCATTGAAACCATGGATGCCCATGGTGGTTGGCTCGCCTCCGTAGTGGATCTTGCCAGACTGACAGCTCACCTTGATCGCCCAGAGATGAATTCGCCGTATACGCCGGAAGTTCGGGCACTGATTCAACAAATTCCTCCACCACCAGTTTGGAGAGACAAGGATGGAGCCCTTGCCGATGCTTACTATGGGGCAGGATGGATGGTACGTCCCAAAAAGGGGACTGCTCAAGCCAGCTACTGGCACACCGGCAGTCTTCCCGGTGCCTTTTCCTTATGGGTTCGGCGATGGGATGGGATCAGCTGGATTGCCTGTTTCAACCAGCGTTCCGATGACGACCGTTATCCGAATGAAGCCATCGACCTGGTGCTAAACAAAGCCGCCGACCAGGTCAAATCCTGGCCGGCGCACGATCTGTTCCCGGACTTTCGTTAAGCCCAAATCTGTCAGGGAATGGGCGAAGTCAAGCGTTTCACCAGCCATTGATTGTAGGCTGGCAGATCTTTCCACTCGGTAGCCACTTCCATTTTTTTGCCCTTGGGATCGATGCGTGTAAAACCTTCATCGTCCACCGTGATCCCCAGTTCCTCGATCTTTGTCAGGGAATCCGTGAAGGACAGATAAACCGCCACTGTATCAAACAGGATGGTGCTTTGACGCTCAAACATCGTCTTGTTGTCGTCCTTGAAGTTGCTTCCACACCAGATCGCATAGTTCTCCAGGATGGTTTTCACCACCACATCCTTGGAATTCTTCAGTGTGGCATATTGATCCCCCTTGAGTTCCACTAAACCACAGGTGTCCAGAGGGGTGATGACCATTTCCCAGGGGGCTGTGAACACCGTCTGGCAAGACTTCACATCCTCTTTGACATTATATTCAGCATGTATCTGCTTGCTGCCACCGTAACCAATTCTCACACTGCCGTGCATGCCAGCAATGCGAACGCGCTTGGCAATCTTGGGCTCCTTCTTAAGGGCTTGAGCCAGATTGGGCACCGGCCCAATGGCAATGATCGTCACCGGTTCCGTCGATTTCATGATCACATCGATGATGGCTTGCACACCGTCCTCATATACCTTGCCGGGGTATTTTTTGAGATCATAGCCCTCGATCCATTTGGACTGATTGCCGCCCCCCTGGTGATTAACATCGGGCCCAATGCCGACGGGAATGTCAGTGCGGCCGCATTGTTCGAGAAATTTGGCAAGCAGCGAGGCACGGTATTGCCCCTTGCCATTGTCGCCAACGACCAACTTCACATCCAGTTCAGGGGATTTAAGCATCAGCCCCAGCGCCCAGGTGTCATCGATGTCATCACCGATATCCGAGTCAAGGATCACCGGAATCCTCCCCTTCTCCGCTGCGATGGACGTGCTGCAAAAAGACGAAGTCAGGCTCACGAGAAACGCCATCGTCACAATGGCAGCCCTGCATGCTTGAATGTGCTTCCTAATCATAGATGAGCCATATTTGAAGTGCGTTCCGCTTCAAAAGCAAGCGGGTTTT
>CAZIDG010000168.1:0-6254 GCA_964538065.1 uncultured Verrucomicrobiota bacterium | reverse complement strand
CGATATCGAGATGAGTGAACACAGCACATCAGGGCATAGCAACTGAGCTGGGTTTTGTAAACGCGCACGACGTCTGAGAATTTGTAGCGAACGTTTGAGAATTTAAGGCACGAGGCACTCCTCATGAATGGGATTTGCACAGAGTGTGCAAATAGGCTGCTACCACTTTGCAATTGGGCAATGTAACGCGGCGAGCCGCTGTTTTCGCTCAAGATGACAACCGCACTTTGGATGCGCACAGCGGTTGTCACTGGGTCGGTACCATTCAGTGCAGGCTCTGCAGGTTGACTCGATCTGCTCGATCTCAACCTTGCTCCTCTCCACCTGTCTACCCATTAGAGCACCCATGCCCACCACAGCCATGGATCCAGCCAAATTTGCCGCCATGCGTGGTAAACTCGGCAATGGTGGCTCTGTGGTCCCAATGATCTTGGTCTCCCCTGTGATTTGATTGCTGTTCAGCATGGGCCGGGCGTGATGGATTGTGTGCCAATATTGTCTGGTCGGACGCAAACCGAATCATCTTCGGCGATGAACTGCGTGCATGTGGTTGTTCCACTGCCATTGCACCCCGGATTGCTGTTGTATAGGAGGCTGTACGTCTGACCCAGGGTTAATGGTCCCGCGACCACCTGCAGGTAGAAGTTGTCTGAATTACACCCCTCACCAACCTCCTTAACGCCAACCAGCTCTGTTGGAAAGAAGGCGTTGGATACAGCTTTAACCCCTGAGGTGTAGTCCCATTTTTCACCAACAAACGAGGCGTTCTGGTAGAATTTTGCCATCAAAGCCTCGCAAGTCATTGTGGCCCAAATACTATCTAGTCGTTCCAGAAACTCACTGAAAGTGTAAGGCTCGGACAACGTTTGCGTTTGTGTCACCTCCATCTGGGCTCCAGCGTAATCAACGTTCGCGCATAAGAAGCAGCTTGGCTCGTAGTTGCAGTTACACGGTCCAGCCCAGTGCCACCAGTGATCCACTATCTGTGTTTCAGTGCATACCTGGCGTTCATAGAGATCCATTTCGCTCCAACCGCAAGCGCAGGTAGAGGGAGGAGTTGTTCCGGATATAACTGTCTCTCCAATTGTGACAACGCCCTCCCTTGTGGATGTTTTTGTGACCGTTTCTGTCCAATCGTAGGTTGCGAGGCACACCATGTTGATGTCGTAATGTTTCACAACGTAATGGAACTCGGTTACGCACCGCAGGTAAGTCGTGGAGCATGGGACACATAAAAAGGAGTTAAATTCACACTGCCCATTAAGCTTCAGAGCCGAGAATCCTCCCCGTGGGACAACCGCTTGGATCCCAATGATATGATCCAGGGTTGCCAGACAGTCACAGGTCCCAATTGAGTTCATTTTGTGTAAGGCTCAGAGCACAGAACCTTGATATACTTCTGCACCCCATCGATGCAGATGGGCATTTCCCGGATCTTGATTGGTTTGTCCGTGTCAGAAGTGGAGATGGATATGGATTTGTTTGTGTCACGAGCGTCGGTTAGTGCTACTCCTGCACCATCCGCAGTCGTTGAACTCACAATCGTAATTTGCTTCGCATCCGACGTCGTGAATGACAGCGTGTTTGTGGTGGAATTTTCACCGATGAGTGTATCGCAGAAGTTATTGAGAAAGTAGGTGCTCGAAAGTGTCTCGCCCGAAATTGATTTTAGGTAAAATCCACGAGTGCTGCTTGTTCCGGTGAGCAAGTCGAATGTTGCTTCGGTTTTGACTTCGGTGGTGGTGAATTTCACCCCGCACGATGGCTCCATTAAAATGGTGTTTGGCGATGCGTAGAGCATCCATTCAGCACCGATACCAGAGGTCTGGACGCGTGTCTGGATATCGTCCATGAACATACTGAAAGAGTTCGCTGGTATGCCTTCATCCACTGCTTTGCCCCGCGACACCGAGTAGCTGAATATTGGCTTTTCACTCAAAAAGACCATCTCTGTGGACTCGGATGCCCCGCCTTGGGCTTCTGTTGGAGTGAGAGCGCGAGCATATAAAATGTGGTCTTTGGCCACAGTATCGGTGCTGTGCGAACCAGACCGCACCGCGACCGTGCGTTGGACGTTTTCGTTGACCGCGTTTTGCACCAAAACCGGCTTGGTGGATTCAATTCCTGTGACATCGGTCTTGAAATAGGCGGTCGCACTGGCTGCCATGGTCGATTTCTGCCAAGCTGACCCTCCGCTGTTGGCGATGTTTTGTGGCACATGTTTGCCCAGACCGACCGAACTGGATGCCCGCTGGCTGGATCCCATCGCTCCGCTTGAGGTGAAGACTAAACGATTCCGCGTGGCACTCAATAGCTGCACCATGTCGGCTGGAGCGAGTTGCTCGGGTGGTCCGACCGTGATTACCGTCGTGCCACGGTCGATATCCTCGGACACCGTCTGTACCGGCGTCTTCATTGTCTCCCATGCTGGATCCCGTCCGGTAAGGTTCATGCAATGCCCCATGAAGTTTGTGCAAACCGTGCCAGGTTCCTGCTCTTGAACAGTGATGGGACCACTGTATTTAACGTCCTTGACCGCATCGTAAATATGCTGAGCCAGTCCAGGCGGAGATGTTTCACCCTCCACATATGACGTGGTCGTCGAATAGCTTTTAAACCCCGACAAGGCATCGGTCCGGCGTATCGAAGTGGACATGATCCGTTCCTCGACGTCACCAACCCCAAATTGCGAGTCGTACGTTATCTTGACCCTGGCTGTGATGGTGTCCTCCTGCACGACCAGTCCCATCCAATCAGCTACCTGACCATCGAGGAGTTCCCTGGGGGGGCCGTCCACTCCGAGTGGACTGGTGGCCAGTTCGGGCTCAATCGTCTTGATTCGCTCATCCTTGAGCCATGGTTCGTGATATTTCCAGAAATTCACTCTGTCAGCCATGATGGTCGAGAATGCAAGGATATCCTCTGCCTTGGTAAACCCTACAGCCTGGGCGACACTGAACCCCGCCAAATCGATGGTAGCCACGAGCGCATTGGCCTCGTTGCCTGTGGCTCCTGTTGGAGCGATGTCCTTGCCCTGGACGAAGACCCTCTGCCCATTGATGTCGTCGTAGCGCTCGTACTTAAGAACCACAGCATCGAACTGCAGGTCATCCCGAGGTTCCAAGGGGGCAGAAATGATCGGCTTCCTGTAAGGCAATGATATCGGGGCAAGACTTGCCGCTCGCGCACAGTGGAAGGTGGGGTAAGGTTCTGTAGTGTAATCGAACCAAGTAACCGTGTCAGGCATGTACTGCAGAACGCGTTGTATCACCTGGGCACAGGTCATATCCCGCTCTTCATGGATGATCATCTGGATCGAAGGGTATCCCGATCCGTTCGTGATCGGCGCCCCCTTTCCGATGGCCCACGCAATCACACTTGAGAGCAGCTCATCCGTGAGTTGTATCTCGGCCGTGAAAACACCGTTCGTTTCCACCAGCTTTTTACCGAGCATGAGATGCGTCGAATATACTGTTTCCTCCACCTGAGTGGTCGGGTTGACCGCCCTCCATGGCTGCTGGAATTCACGACGTTCCAAGAACCACCAAGGGCCGACGATCCTGTATTGGTACGCCCTTGAACTGGCATTTTTGGGCGACATGCAGAGGCCGTAATACCACCGCACACCGTTGCGCTTAATGATGACCGTCTGCCCCTTGGTAAACAGCGCTGTGTCCGTGGACAGTTTGATCGGTTGGTCGAATGTCACCTCATCCACGCCCTGGCTCACCAGTGTGCGCTGCAGCCCTTCCAGACCCCATTCGACAAAGGTCTTCTCAACTCCCCCATAAACCAATGTCCACGCGATGCTCATCGTGCGCCCTTTTGCCATCGCTCCATCTGATCAAGCCGTGTCTGATACGCCTGTAGTGTTCGCTCAATCGAGTTTAGACTCCCGACAACCCCACCCAGCACATTGTTGAGTTTATTGTCGATTGACCCCGCGCTGTTCTTCATCTTTTCAAGATCAGGCACCAGTCGGAATTCATAGGCTTCTTCAGGGGTTACCTTTGGCGTAGGTTTTCCTTCTAAAACAGCCTTGTGGTACTCCTCTGTTTTCTTCTTCCTGCCTTCAGCGATTCGCGCTCCCTGCTCACCGGCGGCCTGTGTGTGCCTTGTTTCCTTTTCAACACCTGCCACCTCGGTTTCCGTGTTTGCAGTCGCCTCACGCTGGTCTTCATTGAAGCCAAATGCCAATTCAGCCTGGCGATTGGCATCGACCTGCTTTTCGTGCATTTCTTCCAGCTTCTTCTGTTTGGCATTCAGCACCTCCATTGAGTCCTGAGTGGTTTTAACTTTCGATGCGGATCGGTTATAGACCCGTTGTGCTTGATCTTTTCGTTTCTGGGCGTCCTCCAGCTTTTTATTCACTTCGGCCAAGCGTGCATCATCAAGCTCCTTTTCCCCTGCGTTAAATCGAGACGGATCATACCATGCCTTTGCTTTGTATTTATCAAGCAACCTTTCTTTTTCCTTCTCCAAGTCTTCGACCTCTTGGCTTCGTTCATCGAGTGTCTTGCGATCCTTATCGGCCGCCCCCTTAAGTTGGTTGATTGCGCGGAGCTTGGCCTTCTCCTGCTTTACCGAGTCCAGTTGGTTGCGGAGGTCTTTTTCGCGTTCCAAGCCTGCATTGAGTTTGGCAGCCTCCAACGCAGATTCGTCTTGGAGGCGTTGTTTGATTCGTTCAAGTTTTTGAGCCGAATACCGATCCTCAATTTCCAGCTTCCGCGCGGCAGCCTCTTGAGCCGACACCGCATTCATTCGAACCATTTCATTCAGAACGGCCAGTTCTTTAGCCTTGCGTGCCTCAGCCAGTTGGTCCTCAGCGCTGTAAAACTGACGTATCTGCTCCGATAACGCGGAAAAACCCATGTCCTGGTATCCAGCCTGGCGCTGGCTTTCCTTCATGCTAAGGTCAAATTCCTTGAGAGCTGCCTGTGCTTTGCCAAGACTATCCTTGATGTCATGCGATGCGTTGCTGAATCCGCGCATTGCCCTTTCGCCAGAACCGATCTTCTCTGCCCAGGTCTCCGCGACGACGCTGGCCGCGCCGAGCAATCGTTGCAGCACTCCTGATTGGGCTATCTGCGATCCAATGGCCTCGAGCAAATCCGAGGTGTTGTTTTTGAGCTCACGATATTTTCCCGACAGAGTGTTAGTAGCCGCCTCCAACTGTCCACCGCCGCGCTTTGCCAACTCCATATAGAGCTGGTTCAGCTTCTCTGTCTGGCTGGCATTATCATCGAGCACGATGCCATACCGGGAGAACATGTCGAAGTTGCCCTGCATGGCCCGTGCCACCATCATGGCAGCCGACTGCAGATCGCCGCCCAGGATCCCGGCCAGATTCTTCACGGCCTCGACATTCATGCCGATGGTGTTCCGATCCGCCCCGAACTGGCTCAATCGCGTGAGAACACCGATCCACTCCTGATTGGCAATCCCCGTGGCCGATTGCAGTTCCTGCGCCATCTCGCGCAGCCGGTCAACGTACCCCTCGGAGAACTGCCCCGTTTGCGCCAAAGCCTGTGCCAGCTTGTTCAGCCGCACCTCGCCTTCCGCAAACTCATCCAGGCTCTTTTTGGCAAGGACGAACCCGCCTGCCAATGTTGCCAATCCCGCCGCCAAAACACCCATCGGCCCGCTCACCAGCCTGGCCAATAGCCCCTCGAACTTGCCGATGCTCGGGAACGCCTTGACCAACTCATCATTGAACTGCCCGAGCCACCCCTTGCCGCCGGAGGTCCCTGGATTCGTCTGCTGGAAGTCTGCAATGGCCTTTTTGACCCGTTGCAGCTTCGTTTCAAGGGCGCTATAATCCTTCCCCAGCGCTTGGGCCTTGGCGATGTCGCGCTCCAACTGCGCCTGCGCGGCCTTGGCTCCTTCGAGATTCGCCTGCGTCTCGATCTTGATGACGATGTCTCTGTCGCTTCCCATAGGTTATTTGACCTGATACCATACTAGCCGGTAGTCCGCCGCGTTGATTTCCAAGGCCATAAACACGGCAACCTGGCCAGCGGATAATACAAGGTTTGAGCCCGAGAGTGTTTTGATCCACGTTCCATTCACAAAGGTTTTCGTTCCCGATGTACAGCTCACTGCGATTATTTTTCCAAGAACCCCATTGTTGAACATGTTTGTCGATGCCGTGGCGTCTGCGCAGGAAAACACGCTGCCTCCATTAACATTTGGAGCCGTTGAATCGGCCAGGGCGAGAATTCCGGAACGAGCACCAGTTGTGGAACTTGCTGCCC
>CAZIDG010000167.1:0-6277 GCA_964538065.1 uncultured Verrucomicrobiota bacterium | reverse complement strand
AACTGGTTCACCGCCAGCCAGTCGTTGTTTTCCGGGTCCTCGAAATCCACCAGCCTGACGATGTCCGCGCCATTGGAACCGTCCTTCCGCCTGCACTCGACAGCGATGCCATCCACCAGCATCCGGTGGAAGGCGCGGTTGTTGGCCATGAGGGAGGGCGATTGCGCGATGGTGACCTTGCGGAAAGCATCGTCCAGGGCTTCAACAGGCATCTTGGTGTTCAGCTTCCTTAGCGCGGCCCGCAATCGGTCTCGCAAAAACGCCTCGCCAAAACATGTCCGTTCGGCTGCGGACTCGCCGGGGGCGATCTCCTGGCCGGGGAGGAGGGAGTAGCCGAGGTCCTGGAACCAGTTCAGGGCGGCGTCTTCAACGGTGGATTCGGTGAAACTCTTGCTCATGCAACGGGATTCTTGATGCTGTTCGGCTCCTGTGGCCCGTCCGGCTGGAAGCTGGCTGGTAACGCCGAGTCCCGACACTTGATCGGGATATTTGTTGGGATGGCCCGGGGCCCTGCTCCACCGCTCGCAGCAGCGGCGCTACATGAACATAATGTCCGGATAGGAGGCCGGGGTAGCTGGGGGGACTCGAGGAAGTTGAGTTCGGTTCTCGCGACACTTTGTCGCGGGATTTGTCGCGAGGCCCTGGGCAGCGTATCCTGCCAAATGGCAGGATAATTGGCAGGATACTGGGGAGGTGCACTCATGAGCGGCGAACCTTATACTGGGTGGCTCGTGCTGAACCGGTTCTCTCAAGCAAGCCCAATTCCTGAAACTTCCGGAGGTGATGCATTGCGGTGCGATATGGGAGCCTTTGAGCTTGGGCGTAATCAGCGGAGGTCGTTGTCTCCGTGGTCGAGAGCCATTCCCAGCCGGAGCGCTCCGTTTTGCTAAGTTTGTCCAAAACGGCTACGCCCAGAGCGGCTACGGCCGCCTGTGTGTGCCGGTAGATCGTCAGGTTCAAATAGACTCCATCGAAGGCGTACTTGGGCACCGGCAGGCCATGCAGGGTGGCGGCGGTGGCGAGGGTCCTCATGCCCAAGCCGCGTCCTTCCAGCAGGTTTGTGCCGCTGAAGGCATACTGCAGCTTGGGATTGCGGTTGTACATGGGCGCCGAGAAGGCCTGCATCTGCTCGATGGTAATGGGCAGTAGAGGCGGGCCCGGACTGCGAACCGTGACCGTGTCGGCCGTGACCACCAAATGGCAGGTGGCGCCGATCAGGTCGTAGTCGCGATGCACAAGGGCGTTGATGACCGCCTCGCGAACCAGGTCGAAGGGCAATGCGGGCCGGTCTTCCCGCGTCATGCGGCTCCGGTCAATGACATTCGGTAGTTTGGGACGAAGCCAATCCTCCAGTAGATCAGGGATCAGGATGGCTGGCGCGTCGAAATTCTGAATCTCGTGCGTGCCGTCCGGATACTCGATGGTCGCGTTGAGGCCGGCGTGGTGCAGGACTTCGCGCGGCAGGTTGCCGAAAAGCAGGAATCCAAAGCCGGTGGGCGCCAGTTTTGCGCCTCGACGGCGGAGCAAACCCTGAAGCTCCAGGCGTTGCATAAAACCGTCGGACAACGTTTTATCGGGAATGTTAGTCTGCTTGCGATAGCGGGCCAGGGCGTCGGACGCCAGGTCGGACAGTCCAACGCCAGCGAGCGGTTCGTCCCATTGTGAAAGTGGCGATGGCTTGCCTGGCTTCCCAGCCTTGACCTCGGCGGCGCGTCTGGAGGCCTGAGCGATGAACTCCTTGTTTGCCACGCGTATTTGCTCCTGCAGATCGAGGTCGAACAGGTGAACTTTTATGCCGTTCTCCTCCAGGTGGCGGATGCCCTGCCGGTCCACGGTTGGGTCAGGGTCCTCGATGCCCACCCACACCTCGGCAATCCGGGCATTGACGATGCGCTCCGCACAACCCAGCTTGGGATGCTTGCGCGCGCCGGGAGCGCACGGCTCAAGCGTGGCGAAAAGCACCGAGCCATCCAGCCGCTCGTCGCGATGTTTGCGCTCCAGCAACGTGAATTCCGCGTGATCGCCATGCCGCAGTTCTCCGCGAAACGCCGTATCCACCGTCCCGTCAGGCTTGACCAACACCGCGCCGACCAGCGGGCTGGCCTTCTTGTCGGCGCGTGGCTCATTGACGGATAGCCTCATCACCGCGATGGCCTTTTCCATCAGTTGTCTCGGATTGAATTTTATTTTCTCAGCCATGCTGGTTTTCGGGTGCTTTCAGTTTCCAGTGGAAAATGTTTCAGAAACCCCCGGCACGCGCAGTTCGCCGGACAGCAGCTTGGGCAGCAGCGCGTCGCGCAACTCGGCCAGCGTGCGGGATGCGTGGATGTTGGCGATGATTCGGTCGATCATTGGCCGGACCAAGTTAGTGAACTCGGCTGCCAATGGTTCGGGCGGAAGGGCAACTTCAAAGCGAGCGATGTCGTTCCAATTGGCGCGCGGCATCTTGGTGCCAGTGGAGGCGGCGTTGGTGTGGTTGACCAGTTCAACGCTGGAAACGTGGCCGAGCACAAAGCCAAACCAAACCGGCGATTTGGGGCGCACGACCAAAATGTCCGTCGAGCAGACGCCATTCACCGGCGCGACACCGACTTTGTGAAAATACGGGCGCAGCTTGCCGAACAGGATTTCGCCCCGTTCAAATTCAAACTTGTTGCTTTCGAGTTCGTCCGAGTGCCCCCATTCCGACAACGCGATACAGCGGCGCGGCATATGTTCGAGGCCAATGTAGGGCAGGGATGATTTGATCTCATCAGGCTGGATTCCTCGGCGAGGATTTTCGGCGACTTCGCCGAGCGTGCCAGCACGCCAGCCCTTGGGAAGCCCTCCCCGGACGGCATCCACGAACCATTCTTTAAAGATCGCTTGCGCCATCGCCTCCAGCGTCTCGTTCATCCGCCGGTTCAACTCGATTTTGTCGTCAAACGCGCCAAGGATTGAAGCAATGGCTTTTTGCTCGTGGAGGGGTGGAAGAGTAATTGGTAGATTCCGAATTTCTGCGAGATTTAAATTCGGCTGAGCTGACTGGGCGACCAAATTGTTCAAAAATATATTGTATGTTGGATTGCGTAGGAAGTAATCAATGAACCGTGGAATGGCTTTGCTCTTTTTCAGGCGAACAATTCCGACAGCTTGATTAGTATTCGCTGGAAGTATTCTTTTCGGGACAACTGCTGTTTTACCGATGTAGACACCAGCCATTGAAAAAAGGACATCGTCTTCTTGAAGTTTCGATCGTTCGAGTGCATTATGCGTTATTTCATCAATAAACGCAAACTTTGAATCGTCAATACATCCATCGAACGTGATCGACTCTGACTTTACAAAATTGACTCCTGAATCGGTAAACCGATAGCCAAGAGTTGTTGGCGTAGTACCCTTCGTAATTACTTCCGAAAGCTCGCCAAGTTTTACTATTTCCCATTCACCCGCCATACGCTAATCCTTTCCAATGGCTACGACGAGCCCCATTCACTTTGAGCCTCCTTTTGGATTTAGCATCCGGGCTGCAAGCTTCCGATTTGAGTTGTTCGATAGCTGAAAGGCTGAATTCAAATTCCAAGCTCCACCAATCCCACTGGGCTTGCCCGACTGTGTCTGAGAACATGCTGGTCTTCATCTCCTAGAACCCCAGCCCTTTCAAATGCGCGCGGATGGATTTTTCCAGTTTGGAGGATTCGGCAAACTGCTCCTCCAACTTTGCGGTCAGCCGCTTCATTTTCTTTGCAAACGGTTCGCCATCTTCTTCAACTTCCTCTGTGCCAACATATCGCCCCGGCGTCAGGACATGGCCATGGTTGCGAATTTCATCGAGCGCGGCGCTTTTACAGAAGCCCGGTATGTCTGCGTATTTTCCCGCCCCTTTATCCCCTCGCCAGGCGTGATAAGTGTCAGCAATTTTGGCGATGTCGGCTTCTGTCAGTTCACGGTGGACACGGTCAATAAGAGTGCCGAATTTGCGGGCATCCATGAAGAGGACTTTTCCGCGCCGGTCCTTGAAGCGGTTGTTCCGTTTGTCACGGGAAATGAACCAGAGGCATACGGGGATTTGGGTTGAGTAAAAAAGCTGGCCCGGCAGCGCCACCATGCAGTCCACCAGATCGGCCTCCACGAGGGCCTGGCGGATTTCACCTTCGCCGGATTGACTGGAGGACATGCTGCCGTTGGCCAAAACGAATCCGGCCATGCCTGTGGGCGCAAGGTGATGGATGAAATGCTGGACCCAGGCAAAATTGGCGTTGCCCGCAGGTGGCACACCATATTTCCAACGTACGTCCTCGCGGAGCCTGTCGCCGCCCCAATCGCTCATATTGAAGGGCGGATTGGCGAGGATGAAATCGGCTTTCAGGTCCTTGTGCAGGTCCCGGTGGAAGCTGTCGGCAGGCTCGAGGCCAAGGTTCCCTTCAATGCTCCGGATGGCGAGGTTCATCCTGGCCAGTCGCCAGGTGGTGGGATTGCTTTCCTGTCCGAAAATGCTGATGTCCCCGATGCGCCCGCCGTGGGCCTCCACAAACTTCTCGCTCTGGACGAACATGCCGCCGGAACCGCAACAGGGATCATAGACGCGGCCCTTGAAGGGAACGAGCATTTCAACGAGAAGCTGAACGATGCACCGGGGCGTATAGAACTGGCCGCCTTTCTTGCCTTCGGCACTGGCAAACTCGCTCAGAAAATACTCATACACCCGCCCGATGATGTCCTTGGAGCGGCTCTCCTTGTCCCCCAGACCGATGGTGGATACGAGGTCAATAACCCCGCCGAGACTATGCTTATCCAGATGCGGGCGTGCGTAATCCTTGGGCAGCACGCCTTTGAGGGTGGGATTGACCTTCTCCACGGCGATCATGGCCTCATCAATATCTTTGCCAATGGTCGGCTGTTTCGCGCGACCCCGGAGGTGGGTCCATCGGGCTTCCTGTGGAACCCAGAAGATGTTTTCGGCCAGATACTCGTCGCGGTCCTCGGGATCCGCGCCCTTTTCCGCCTTCAGTTTGGCATGCTTTTCCTCGAAGGCATCGGAGATGTACTTGAGAAAGATGAGGCCCAGGACAACATGCTTGTATTCGGCGGCGTCCAGATTACCCCGGAGCTTGTCCGCCGTGGCCCAAAGGGTGGCCTCAAAACCGAGACTGGAAGATTTGTTACCGTTCTTGGGCATAGGTGCAGGGCATGACTGAGGAATGGGACACAGAAAGGGTTGGGCCAGTGGATAAGTTCGGATGCGCTGGTTTATTGTTGTCACCCTTAGCCTCCAGGCGCGCAACGTTTAACGATATTATTGCAGCACTCATGACAAATGAATGGTTCCTTTATGAACTGATAGGTAGGAAATGGCTACAAAATATTTGGCCTTCATAACTCCCTGAAAATGTCCCCTGGAGGGCTCTTACGGGCGTAAGAGCCAGTGCCGGGCATGGAGCCATTCCGGATGAGCGCGAAGCAAAGGAGCCGGTTGACTGTGATGCTTGCAATAAGGGATGGGACGCTATCTCATGGGCCGGGAGCCAACATTTCTGGAAATTGTTACGGTCCAATCATGAAAGGCACTGCCAGGATCCCCAAACATACGAAACCCCAAGCCACAGAACAGTTTCCCCGAAGACCAGATAACTCCTAACCCCTGACTTCCGGCTTCTGACTCCTTACTCCTTACTCCTGTCTCCTACCTCCGCCCCCGAACAACGAACTACGAACCAAGAACTACGAACTCCCCTCTCCCAACTTCTGACTTCTGACTCCTTACTCCCAACTCCCGTCTCACAACCAAGAACCAAGAACTACGAACTCCCCTCTCCTGTCTTCCAACTCCTTACTCCTAACTTCCCCCCCTTCACCCCCCTCACAATGCCGCGCGGTCCCGGGGCAGGAACACCTTCACCGCCTCGATGAAACGTTGGGGATCATCCGGCGTGACCACCCACGTCTTGCCGCGCACCTTGAGCACCACCCCATGGCCGGAATGTGTAGCCCAGGCCCGGAATTTCCCAAGCCGCCTGCTATAAAACCATCCGCAATGACAATAGCACCCGCTCATGCCACAGGTCCTAATGACTCCTTTGAAGGCGTTGGGATCGACCTCGGCCGACTGCAATTCCCGGAGGTTCAACCGGCTCTGCCATCCAAGCCTTTGCACCAGAAGTTCTTCGCCCACAATGAGATATCCCCTTATCATGAACAGGGCGCACCCTGCCAGTATGAGAGGAGGTATCAGTATGGGCATAAACCACGCCCAGCGCGGTTCAAAACGCACGCTCAGGGCGAAGACCACCGGAATGCC
>CAZIDG010000166.1:0-6311 GCA_964538065.1 uncultured Verrucomicrobiota bacterium | reverse complement strand
TTCATGCGCGGCGGCCTGTTGTCGGGGGGCGGGATATGGTCTCCAGGTCTCTAGAATCCGAGGTCGGCGCCCTGGTGCAGGGCGATGCCGATTTGTTCATGTCCCTGACGGCGGCCGTTGTAGTAGAGGCGCCATTGGTCCGGCTCCTGTAGCACGTAGGGCTTGTAAACCGCCGAGGCATCCCAGCCAGGGCCAGGGCGGATGATGGGGTTTTGCGCGAACCGCTCCCAGGTATGGATGCCGTCGCGCGAGCGGGCCATGCCGATCTGGGCGTACTCCTCGGTGCGGAAGCCGATGTAGAACATGAGGTAATCGTGCTCGCGGCGGATCACCTGGCACGCCGTCACCTTGTGCTGTTCCCAGGTGTTCTGGCGGTTGCAGGCAAACACGGGGTTCGCCGGGTGTTTTTTCCACACCAGGCCGTCGGCGCTCGTGGCGTAGCCGATGGCATCGGGCTCGTTTTGCTCGCCGCCCGAGTACCACATCTTGAACTGAGCCTCCGCCTCGTCCCACAACACGTGCGGGCACATGACGGCCACCTTTTCCCATGGCAGCTCGGGGGAGAGGACGGGCTCGGCGCTCCGGCGCGTCCACTGGCGGCCGTCGGTGCTGGTGGCGTAGCCGATCCACGAATGCCCGCCGGCCTGGCCGGTGTACCACATGTGATAAAGGCCGTCCTTCCGCAGGACGACTGGCCGGTTCAGGTCCTTCTCCCATCGGCTGTGGTCATCAAAGGCGAGGCACACCACCGGGTTGGACCATGTGAGGCCGTCGCGGCTTTCGGCCAGGGCGATGCTCTTTTTATCGCGCCAGGAGCAATACATCCGGTACTCGCCCGGACCGGCCTTGAGGAGACTGACGTCGAAGATGGTGCCCAGGTTCCCGCCCAGGACGGGATTGCCCGCATACTTGGCCCAGCCGGCCCTGCATTCAGGCGCGGTCAACTCCAGTTTGTCCGATTTACCCAATTTGTCGGATGCCTGTTTCGTGTCCTTGTCCTGACCCAACATGGCGAGCGCCCCGGCCAGGAGCACCGCCAGCCATGCGCATGTGGATTTCATAAAATGTGGGGTGTGCTGCAGTTGAAGGGTATTCATCGTGATTCATGGAAATTACGCAAGCATTTTAGCCCTCCTCAGAAATGACACGCATGACATGCATGGCACACGCTGTGCGTCCACGCCCCTGTCCTGTCCGCTTCTTGTGGAAACCGCTTGCGCGGGGAGGGGAGGTTGGTTCAGGGTGGATCGTGGCGGGCCGGGCGATCCCGGCGCGCCGGTATGCGTCCGGTTTATTTTGATTACAATGCGACCACGCCGCTGGATCCCGCGGTGCGCGAGGCCATGCTGCCGTTTCTGGACGGGACGTTCGGCAATCCCTCGAGCCTGCACCGCTTCGGACAGGATGCGCGGGCCGCGCTCGACCAGGCGCGCGAGCGGGTGGCCCAGGCCCTCGGGTGCAAGCCCAGCGAGATCGTGTTCACCAGCGGCGGCACGGAGAGCATCAACCAGGCGATCTTCGGCCAGGCGCGGCGGCTCCGGGACAAGGGGCGGCATCTGGTCACCAGCGCCATCGAGCATCACGCCGTGCTTCATGCCATGGAATACCTGGTCCGGCGCGAGGGGTTCGAGCTCACGGTCCTGCCGGTCAACCGGGAGGGTTTTGTGGCCGTGGACGACCTGGCGCGGGCACTCCGGCCCGACACGGTGCTGGTCTCCATCATGGCCGCCAACAACGAGATGGGCGCCCTCCAGCCGGTGGCCGATCTGGGGGCGTTGTGCCGGGAGCGAGGGGTGGTGTACCACACCGACGCCGTTCAGTGGTTCGGCAAGGAACCCGTGGCCTCGATCCAGGCCTTCAACGCCGACCTGGTGTCGCTCTGCGCGCACAAGCTCCACGGGCCCAAGGGCGTGGGCCTCCTGTATGTGCGTTCGCCCCTGGGGATCGATCCCCTGATCTTTGGCGGCGGTCATGAGAATGAGCGTCGCGCGGGCACGGAGAACGTGGCGGGGATCATCGGCCTGGCGGCGGCGCTGGAGGTGGCCTTGAGAGACAGTCTGTCTCACAAGGAACGGATGCGGAACCTGACCCAGCCCATGATCGCCTGGCTCAAGGGGTGCGGGGATATTACAATAGTGTCTCCCGAGCACGACCGATTGGCGAACACGGTGGCCTTTAGCGTTACAGGCTGCGACAGCGCCACGCTCCTGGCGGGTC
Organism: uncultured Verrucomicrobiota bacterium; assembly: GCA_964538065.1. Classification (GTDB taxonomy): domain Bacteria; phylum Verrucomicrobiota; class Verrucomicrobiia; order Limisphaerales; family UBA1319. The sequence continues at coordinate 4,094 of CAZIDG010000166.1, read as the reverse complement.
TGGACATGGAGGGCATCTGTGTTTCCAGCGGATCTGCCTGCACGGCAGGCTCTTTCCAACCATCGCATGTGGTCACAGCCATGGGGTATGATGCGGCCACGGCCTCCTCGGCCCTGCGTTTTTCACTGGGTCGAGAGAACACGGAAGCGGAGGTGGAGCGGGCTTTGGCGGCGCTGGAGGCTGTGATTAATCGTGTGAAGAGTGTCCGATAAGGGACCAATAACCCGTTAATAACCCGAGGTTTTGGTAAATAAGTGAATTTTGCACAATTGGCTGGCATTCATTCCCGGAATTGTTCACCATGTCAAAAATGTGTAAGTGCCTGTCAGCGCATTGACAATGCGAGCGGCACGCCTTATTCACAGGGCATAATAATAAGAAGATTTTAAGTTAATCTATATACTCTTAGTATTGGCGCCATGAAACTCACCATCCAGAAGGAACAGCTCCTTGCGGGGTTGCAAGCTGTGCAAAACATCGTTGGAACACGCACACCTCTGCCCGTGCTGGCCAATGTCCTCGTGCGCGGCAACGGCCAGAAGCTCGAATTGGCCACCACTGATCTGGACATCACCATTTCCTGCACCGTGGAGGCCAACGTCGCCACCGGCGGCGCCAGCACCATCCCCGTCAAACGCTTCTTTGCCATCGCCCGCGAACTGCCCACCCCCGAGATCGAACTGGAGGTGGATGACCGCAACGCCTGCAAGATCCAGTCCGGGGCTGCCTATTACAAGATCCATGGCATGGCGTCCGATGATTTCCCGCCCCTGCCCCAGTTTGAAGAAAAGGCCAAGGTCACCCTGCCCCAGGACAAGGTCCGGGGCATGCTCCGCAAGACCTGCTACGCCGTCTCCATGGACGAAGGCCGCTACGTCCTGAACGGCATCTTTGTGAGCATCCGCGACCACAAGGTCACCATGGTGGCCACCGATGGCCGCCGCCTGGCCCTGGCCGAGGAGGACATCGAGGTGCCGGCCGACAGCCAGGTCGAGTTCATCATCCCCAGCAAGGCGATCAACGAGCTCAACCGCCTCCTGCAAACCGCGGGCGACGTGGACATCCGCAGCTCCGGCAACCAGGCCTCCTTCACCCTGCGCGATGAAAAGGGCTTCACCATCGTGTTGACCACCAAGCTCGTGGAGGGCAACTACCCCAACTACCGCCAGGTGATCCCGACCGACGTCAAGGAACGCGTCACCCTGGGCCGCGAGGAGTTTCTCCAGGCCCTCCACCGTGCCGAGTTCATGACCAGCGACAAGAACAACTCGGTCAAAGTCAATCTCACCCAGAACAGTCTGACCATCACCTCCAATTCCCAGGAAGTGGGCGAAGGCCGCGAAAGCATTGCCGTCAACTACAGCGGCAAGGACATCTCCGTGGCGTTCAACCCCGGCTACCTCATGGACCCCCTGCGCGTGCTCGAAGACGACGAGGTGTTCCTGGAAGTCTCGGACGAGCTGAGCCCGGGCCTCCTCAAGGTCAACGGCCCGTTCATTTACGTCCTCATGCCCCTGCGCACGAACTAGTGTAACACGCACGGGATCAGACGGATCTGAAGTCTTGGCGGCGTGTCCGCCATTTCCCAAAAAAGGCACTTGCGCGGGGCGCGGGCGCGTGTAGGCTTCTACACCTGCCTGGATGCCGCGTGTGCGGACATCCGTTAGAGGCTGAGAAAAGACCGTTAACGCGTAACCTAACAATCAACCCTCCGTTGTCCGTACAACGTTTGGTCCGTTAGGCAATGGAGTCTTCGTACGGGCCCCGTGCCCCCGCCAAGCCTCCTGAACATCCGTAAAAAAGTATGCTTACAATGGCTGAAGCCATGCAGCAAAGTGTCATGAACTTTGCCAGTGGCCAGATCGTCCCCGGCACCATCATCGAAATCCGCTCCAAGGAAGTCCTCGTGGACATTGGGTACAAGAGCGAAGGTGTCATCTCCGTCAACGAATTCGACGACATCAAGACCGCCAAGGTCGGTGATAAGATCGACGTCCTCATCGAGCGGCTCGAGGACAAGGAAGGCAACGTCATCCTGTCCAAGGAAAAAGCCGAATTCAAGAAGAACTGGGACAAGATTTTAACCATCTGCAACGAAGGCGGCACCATCACCGGCAAGGTCAAGGCCGTGGTCAAGGGTGGCCTGCTCGTCAACATCGGGGTCGAGGCCTTCCTGCCCGCCTCGCAGATCGACATCATGCCGCCCAAGAACCTCGCCGGGTTCGTGGGCAACTCGTATGAGTTCAAGGTTGTCAAACTCAACCAGGAGCGCCAGAACATCGTTCTCTCTCGCCGCGAGCTCATCGAACAGGAACGCAGCGAACGCCGCGCCAAGCTGCTCACCGAAATGGTCCCGGGCGACATCCGTAAGGGCACCGTCAAGAACATCACCGATTTCGGCGCGTTCATCGACCTCAACGGCATCGACGGCCTGCTCCATATCACCGATATGAGCTGGGGCCGCATCGGCCACCCCTCGGAACTCCTCAAGGTCGGCCAGGACATCGACGTCGTCGTCCTGGACATCAACCGCGAGAAGGAACGCGTCAGCCTCGGCCTCAAGCAGAAGCTGGCCAATCCCTGGGACCAGATCGAGACCAAGTTCCCCGTCGGCACCAAGGTCAAGGGCCGCGTGGTCAACCTCGTGCCCTACGGCGCGTTCGTCGAACTCGAACCCGGTGTCGAAGGCCTGGTGCACGTCACCGAGCTCTCGTGGGTCAAGCGCATTGCCAAGCCGAGCGATGTCCTCAAGCCCGACCAGGAAGTCGAGGCCATCGTGCTGGGCATCAACCGCGAAGAGCAGAAGATCAGCCTGAGCATCCGCCAGCTCGAGACCAACCCATGGGAAAAGGCCGCCGAGAAGTATCCCCCGGGCACCAAGGTCACCGGCAAGATCCGCAACCTCACCAGCTACGGTGCCTTCATCGAGTTGGAAGATGGCCTGGATGGCATGATCCACGTCTCGGACATCTCCTGGACGCGCAAGATCAACCACCCCAGCGAAGTCCTCAAGAAGGGCGACGATGTGGAAGCCATTGTCCTCGAGATCGACAAGACCAACCAGCGCATCGCGATGGGTGTCAAACAGTTGGCCACCGATCCTTGGGAACAAATCGACACCATCTACCGCGTCGGCGATCTCATCACCGGCAAGGTCACCAAGCTCGCCAGCTTCGGCGCGTTTGTGGGCCTCCAGCACGACATCGACGGCCTGGTGCACATCTCCCAGGTCAGCGAACAGCATGTCGATAAGATCAAGAACCTCCTCAAGGTCGGCCAGGACGTCACCGCGCGCGTCATCAAGATCGACAAGGGCGAGCGCCGCATCGGTCTGTCCATCAAGGCGGCCAACTACACCCCCGACCAGCTCAAGGCCGAGCAGGCCATCCTCGACGCCCTCAAGCCGGGCGAAGACCTCGTGGCCCTGCAGCACGCCTTCGATGCTGCGGACGAAAGCCGCGAAGACCGCGACAAGGAAAAGTAAGATCCTGGTCCAGACACTTTATACCACGTGGTTCGTCGCGTGATATAGACGGTACACAAAACAAAGACAAAAAGGCGTCCGGCAACGGGCGCCTTTTTTTTTGCTACCCCCATGACCCACGCCGCATGACCACCCGTCCGGGATGCGAACGAGCGAGCCGCGAAGCGAATCGTGTGGTGTAAATTGGCTGCTGCGCGGACAACGTGCATTGGCACGTGTAAATGTCCGCCAGAGGGTGAACCATATTGTCATCGGGCCCATGCCATGCATCATGAAGCCACCTCACGAACACGCCTCGGGAAGCTCCGTCAGGAGCGACATGTTTATAGCCGCGCGAACCCTAATGGATCCAAGCTCCGCTAGGAGCGGCATGTGTATAGCTACGCAGACAACGCGCATTGGCACGCATGAACATCCGCCAGGGGGCGAACCATATTGTCATCGGGCCCATGCCATGCACCGTAAAACCGCCTCACGAACATGCCTCGGGAAGCTCCGCTAGGAGCGGCATGTCTATAGCCGCGCGAACCCTAATGGATCCAAGCTCCGCTAGGAGCGGCACAAATCTCCCCAACAAAACGTCATTAATGGATACATGATCCCACACACC
>CAZIDG010000165.1:0-6601 GCA_964538065.1 uncultured Verrucomicrobiota bacterium | reverse complement strand
CGCAGGGCCTGGATGGGATCGAGCTTGGCGGCCTTGAAGGCGGGATAGAGGCCCGCAAAGACACCGACCACCGCACTGAAACCGAAGGCAAAGAGCATCGAGCCCAATGAAATAACGGGGGCGTTCTGGCCCGGTGTGAGCGTTTCCAGGAGCCGCACCAGGCCGTAGGAGGCTGCCAGGCCGAGCAGGCCGCCCATGACCGAGATGACCACGCTTTCCACAATGATCTGGATGAAGACATCGACATTGGTCGCCCCAATGGCCTTGCGCAGGCCGATCTCCCGCACGCGCTCGGTGATGCTCGCCAGCATGATGTTCATGATGCCGATGCCGCCCACGATGAGGCTGATGGCGGCGATGATGCCCCCGCTCAGGCGTGCGTTGCGCATGGCGGTGTTGATGTTTTCGGTGGCGCTTTCCTGTGTGCCGAAGGTGAAATCCTCAATGCCATTATGGGTGAGCAAAAGCACGTTGCGGGCCTGTTGGATGGCCGTTTCCATCTGGTCGAGGCTGGAGACCTTGAGATCGATGTCCGTGAGCTTCGGATCGGGTGTATCGCTGGTGCCGGAGGCGGCACGGATGCGCACCCACATGGTGTTCATGGGGATATAGACGGTGTAGTTCTTGCGACGGAAGGCCCAGTTGCCACGGCCACCCCAGCCTTTGCGCCGGGACACGCCACCGGTGGGTTCGACCTTCGGCGCCGCGGCGGCGGCCAGCCGTTCCTTGCGGTCGCGCTCGCTCTCGTAACGATCGAACATGCCCACGATGGTGAAGGCCTGGCCACCCAGGTTGATGGTTTGGTTGATGGGAATGATCTCCTGTCCCACCTCCTCGGGTGAGCCGAAAAGCTCATCGCGAATGCCCGTGCCAATCACACAAACCGGGTTGGCATACTCCTCGTCCAGCATGGTGAAGAAACGGCCATGGGCGAGGGTGTGCAGGTTCATTTCCAGCACGGCAGGCCATACCCCCACCAGTTCGCTGGCTTCGACCAATTTATCCCCCCGGGTCAAAGGGGCATTGCCCATGCTCATTTCGGGTGAAACGAGCCGGATGAGCGGCGCGCTCTGGACGAGGGCATGCACGTCGCGCATGGTGCGGCCGGGTGCCATGCTGGCGAGGTGTTCCTGTTGCGGTGGCACCTCCTGGGATTGGAGCAGCACCTTGTCCAGACCGCCCAATGCGATGAGCGACTCCTTCATGCCATTCTCCATGCCATTGAGCACCGAGGCCAGGGCGACGAGGCTCGACACACCCAGCACGATGCCCAGCATGGTCAGGAGCGATCTGAACTTGTGCGCCCAGATCTCCTTGAATCCCACCGCGATGGCATTGAACAGGTTCATGTTTATTCGTAACGCAGGGCTTCAATGGGGTCGAGGCGCGCTGCCTTGAGCGCGGGCAGCAATCCCGCCAGAATGCCAACGCCCGCGCTGAACAGGAACGCAATCATCATCGAGGAGAAGGTGATCTCCGGCGCGTTTTCGGTCGGGGAAACGTGGACCAGAATTTGCACCAGACCGAAGGATGCGGCCAGGCCGGCCAGTCCCCCAAGGAGCGCGATCACGATGCTCTCGACCAGGATTTGGATGAATATGGCAAAGGTCGTCGCCCCGATGGCCTTGCGGATGCCGATTTCCCGGATGCGTTCGGTGATGCTGGCGAACATGATGTTCATGATGCCGATGCCGCCCACGATGAGGCTGATGGCGGCGATGATGCCCCCGCTCATCCGGGCATTGCGGATCGAGGTGGTGATGTTTTCCGACCAGCTTTCCTGGGTGCGGAAGGTGAAATCCTCGATGCCCTTGTGAGTGGACATGAGGACGTTGTGAGCCTGTTGCAGGGCGGTTTCAAACTGGTCGATGTCCCTGACCTTGAGGTTAAGGATGGAGAGGCGGGGATCAGGGGTGCCGTTGGTGCCGGCGGCCGAGCGGAATTTCACCCACATGGTGTTCAAGGGCATATAGACCGTGGCGTTCTTCAGGTAAAAAACAAAGCCACCCCGGCGTCCCCCACCACCTCCACGATTGCGTGTGGAGCCAGCCTGGGGCGTTGCGACGACGCCCTCCTGTTTGCGCAATTCGCGCTTCTTGCGATCGGACTCGCTCTCGTAATGTTTGAACATCCCGATGATGGTGAAAAGCTGGCCACTGATGTTGACCTGCTGGCCTACCGGGTTGATTTCCTGGCCGGTATCCTCGGGCGAGCCAAACAGTTCATCCCGCAAGGCGGTCCCCACCACACAAACATTGCGCGCCTGTTCATCATCGATGGCGTTGAACATGCGCCCGTGTTCAAGGACGTGTTCGTTCATCTCGAGGGCGCTGGTCGTGGTGCCGATGCATACCCAGGGCTGGAAGGTGTGGCCCTGCCGGGTGATCCGTGCCGAGGGCATCCCCATGACCGGTTGCACCAGCTTGAGGAGCGGCGCGCTGTTTTGAAGCGCATACACGTCATTCATCGTGATCCCCACCGCCTCGTCGGCCAGGTGTTTTTGTTCCGGAGGAATGGCTTGTGACTCCACCATGATCTTTTGCAGCCCGCCGATCTCGATCAGGGCCTCCTTCATGCCGTTTTCCATCCCCTTGACCAGGGCAGACATGCCCACGAGGCTGGCCACACCGAGGATGATGCCCAGCATGGTCAGAAGCGATCTGAACTTATGCGCCCAGATCTCCTTGAAGCCCAGCAGGATGGTCGTGAAGAGGTTCATGCCTGGGCGTCGGAGTGGCTTGGAACGATCCGATCCAGCCCCGCCAGTTTCGCATCCACCGTCTTGGCGATCTTGCCGTCGCGGATCTCGATGCGCCTCGGGGTGACCGCGGCAATTTCCGGATCGTGGGTGACCAGGGCAATCGTGCGTCCCTGGCGGCTCAGTTCGTGGAATAGCGCCAGGATCGCCTCGCCCGTATGCGAATCGAGATTGCCGGTGGGTTCATCGGCAAACACGATTTTGGGATTATTGACCAGGGCGCGGGCGATGGCGACGCGTTGTTGTTGTCCACCAGAGAGTTGGAGCGGACGGTGTTTGGCCCGGTTTTCCAGGTCCACCATCTTGAGCGCTTCCATGGCGCGGTCGCGCCGTTCCTTGCTGCCGACACCGCTGTAGATCATGGGCAGTTCGACATTTTGGAGCACATTGAGCTTGGGCAGCAGGTTGAAGAACTGAAACACAAAGCCGATCTTCTGGTTCCGGATGGCGGCCAGTTGTCTGGCGCTGGCACCCTGGATCATGGTGCCATCGAGCTTGATCGTGCCGTGCGTGGGACTGTCCAGACAGCCCAGGATGTGCATCAGCGTCGATTTCCCGCTGCCGGAGGGGCCGATGATCGAGATGAATTCACCACCCTCAATATCGAGCGAAATTTGGTCCAGGGCGCGAATTTCCTCGTCACCCACACGATAGATTTTACTGACCTCTCTGAGTTCGACCAGGGCCATGGCGTTGCAAGGGTTGAGTTTAGCGGGACGCGGTGGTGGAGGCCCGATTCGTCGTGCTCGTGGCGGGAGCAGCCCGGTTCGTGGCGGCGTTGTTCGTGGTGCCTTTGGGCAGGCTCGTCTGGGCCACCTGGTTCGATTTACCGGCGGTGGCCAGGTAAAGGGGTTGTTCGAGCGAGACTTCCTCGCCCGGTTCGAGGCCACTCTGGATCTCTGCGAAGAAGAAATCCGAAATGCCGACCTGCACCGACCGACGTTCAAAAGCGCCGTCCATTTTCTTTACAAGCACATATCGATCAGTCAGTTCCGTAAAAACAGCCGCCAGAGGCACAGTGACCACATTTTCGGCGGAGGCCACGGGGATGGACATGTTTGCGGTCATGCCCGGGCGCACGCGGGGATCGACATTCTTCAAGGTGATGCGCGCAGCAAATCCTTTGATCCCGTTGCGCACAGTCGCTAGAGGTGCAAGACGTTCTATGGTTCCAACGATCTTCAATCCCGGGACTGCTTCCACTTCGATATCCACCTCCTGCCCCACCTTGAGCCGGGTGACATCGGCCTGGTTGATGTGGGCATTGATGATCATGTCGTTGAGGTTGGCGATGGTCATCACTTCGGTGCCGCTGTTAAAGCCGCCCGAACCGGACACCGCCTGACCGGCGGAAATAGGCCGCGTCAGCACCGTACAATCAAACGGGGCCAGGATTTTGGTTTTGGTGAGTTTTTCCTCGACCTGGCTCAGGCTTTTCTGGGCGCGTTCCAGGGTGTTTTTGGCCAGATCAAACTCGGTTTTGGCGTTTTCGCACAATTCCTGGGAGATCAGTTTGTTGTCAAACAACTGCTTGCTGCGGTTGTAGTTGCGCTCGGCGCGTTCCAGTTGGAGCTTCGCACCATCGATTTCGGCCACGGTGGTGGCGCGTTCGGTTTGTAATTCCTTGTCGTCCAAGGTGAACAGAATGTTGTTCTTCTTGACCACATCGCCAATATCCACGGGCAGTTCCTGAATGCGGCCATTGATTTCGGGGCGCACGGAGACCTGCTCGGCGGGGCCAATGTCGCCCGCAGAGGTGATGCTAAATTGGATGTTCGTGCGGGTGGCCAGGGCGGTGGTCGGACGCGCTTTGCTCTGAGTATCCAATCTGGACGCGTTGGCTGCCAGCCACTTATAGCCAAAAAAGCCGCCTACTACCAGGACCACAATGATGACAATCCACTTCTTCATGCGCGCAAAATAATTCCATTAGACGTCCCAGCCTCGGGTAAATTCAGTGTCCACAGAGTCTCAAACGACCCCATGCGCACCCCTTACACACCATGAGCAGTCTGCCTGACGGGGATGTCCAGCGGGGCACCATAAAGGTGATGGCGCATGTGTGCAAGACAACATCCCATGGCGCCAATTCTTGCGTTTCCGTTGGGAGTGTCTAAGTTGCGCGTATGCTTGAGCATGCGGTGGGCGATGAATTGCTGCAGAGGGTATGGAACGGGGACCGGATCACCCGTGACGAGGCCCGTCTTTTGTACGACATGCCCCTGCATGAACTGGCGGCCCTGGCCCATCGCCGGCGCCAGCTTGCCAAGGCGCGCGATTTCGACGGGCGGGGCAACGAGATCGTCACCTACATCATCGACCGGAACGTCAACTACACGAACATCTGCAACGTCCACTGCAAGTTCTGCGCCTTCTACCGGGTTGAGAAGGATCCTGAGGCGTACGTGATCGGTTTTGATGAGATGGACCGGAAGCTGGAGGAGACGCTCGCGTTGGGGGGCACCCAGGTGTTGCTCCAGGGCGGGCATCATCCCAACCTCCCCATGCAATGGTACCTGGATCTTTTATCCCACATGCGGGAGAAGTTCCCCACGATCAATATCCATGGGTTCAGCCCCAGCGAGTTCATCCATTTCGAACGGGTTTTCCAAAAACCGCTTGAGGAGATCATCCGCGAGTTCGTCAAGGCGGGTCTGGGATCGATCCCGGGGGGAGGTGGGGAGATCCTGGTGGACAGCGTTCGCAAGCGTGTTTCGCCGCGCAAGGCGATGAGCGACGAATGGTTGCGTGTGATGGACGTTGCCCACCGGCTCGGCCTCAATACCAGCGCCACCATGATGTTTGGCCATGCCGAAACCGTGGAGGATCGCATCGAGCATTTCGACCGCCTGCGCCAGCAGCAGGACAAAACCCGCGGCTTCACGGCCTTCATCTGCTGGACCTATCAGGCCGAAAACACCCATCTGCATGTCCCCACCGTGGGCGCGCATGAATACCTGCGCACCCAGGCGCTGGCACGCATCTACCTGGATAATTTCACCAATGTGCAAAGCTCCTGGGTCACCCAGGGGCCGGCCCTGGGCCAGATCGCCCTTACCTATGGCGCCAACGACCTGGGGAGCATCATGATCGAGGAAAACGTCGTCTCCCAGGCGGGCGCCTCCTTCCACATGCACGTCGAAGACATGCGCCGCCTCATCCGCGACCTGGGCTATGAGCCGCACCAGAGGGATAACTGGTATCGATTGATCAATTAGGCATGACGGGGGCTTCCCCACGCCATTACGGGACATTAGTCCTAATTCCAACATCCTCGATCTTCGAAATCATTGGCATTAGTGATTTGTTGTTCATTATCAGAGGAGCAATATCAGCGTTGAACACAGCAATTTGCCGTTGAAGAATTCTGATATCGTTTGTCTTTGATGAGGAATACAGAACGTCAGCAAGTTGCCCCAACTCGCGTGAGTAGTCGTTGATAAAAAGGCTCCTGCCCAGAGTAACACCCACATTTCCAGCAGCAATGCCCACCACGGCCACCAGTCCAATCGTCAACAAATGCCTGACGAGTGACTGCTTTACAAAATAATGAATGACAGAATACAGAACAAGAAACCCCAAGCTGCATAGAGTGAAACACATAGAATATCCTGTTGCTCTAAAGTCCCCGAAAGCACGATCCAGAATGCAAAGGGGCAGGCATATGGTATTGTTCGTTTTTCATGCAAAACCAGCCGGATCGCGCGTCGTGGAAGATGTCCCCCGCCGATCCCATCAGCTCAGGAGATGGTAAACAGCACCTGGGAACACCATCCTCATTTTGGGTGGCATGCGGGCATTTGAGGCTAATCCAAACGATACGTCAACAACGCAACGAACCAT
>CAZIDG010000164.1:0-6638 GCA_964538065.1 uncultured Verrucomicrobiota bacterium | reverse complement strand
TCATCCCCGCCATGAAACGCATGGTGTGCGGCGCGGCCCGGACCCTGCTCGAATCGGGCTTGAGCCCTGCGGAAGTCATGAATCTTATTCCAGTCAAACCGCTGGCCGAGATGGAACCTCAAGTGGCTGAGATGTATCGAACACGGCTGCCAGCACTATTTCAAAAGATCAAGCCGTAAATCAGAGGTATAATGAGTAAAAAGGCCGAGTTATGAAGAACTCCATAAAAATTGTAGTTTTGGCTGTGCTTGCCGTCGCAGTTATGGGCGCTGTCGCCATCAAAAAGGGGAAATCCCCGACTCAAACCGGCGCCAGCGAAGCAATTCCGGCTACTACTACACGGTCCGAGGTTTCTGATTCCAAAACAAATGCGGTGATGGCTGCAAAACTGCCGAGACTTCTCGATCTGGGTGCAGATAAGTGTATTCCCTGTAAAATGATGGCTCCCATCCTGAATGAGTTGAGGCAGGAATATGCGGACAGGATGAAAGTCGAATTCATCGATGTCTGGAAGAATCCGGAGGCCGGCAAGATCTATGGAATTGAAGTGATTCCCACACAAATCTTCTTCGAAGAAAATGGCAAGGAACTCTATCGCCACACGGGCTTCTTTGGCAAGGAAGACATCCTCGCCAAATGGAAGGAGTTGGGCGTGGATGTAACTGGCAAGGTGAGCAACGCCATTGTGCGTGAGGAGGCGGTGAGTCCGGACAACCGCCCCAGAGATCAAGTCTGCTTTTTGTGCGATGGAGATGTTCAATTGAAGACCTTGACCGTGGTTAAGGGGCAAAATGAACAGAGGATATTGTGCTCTCCACATTGCTATTTTATCTATTATTCCAGCATGGTGGGGGCTGATCCAATGACCGAAGCCACCAAAGTCAGTGTAACGGATTGGGCCAGCGGAAGTCGGGTGCCGGCAACCGCTGCGACATACCTTTACGGTATGGATGCCAGGGGGCGGCCTGTTATCAAGGCATTCGCCGACAAAGACACTGCCATCAACGAACAGAAGAACAGTTCCGGTAACCTGCTCTCCTGGGATTTGCTGCGTTCCAAGGAGCTCGCCACACGGTGTGCGTTTTGTGATCGTGCGGTATATCCAGAAGACGCGTGTGGGGTGAGGTTCGGCAACACTCATGGATATGCGTGCTGCACTCACTGTTCTTTGGGCGTTGCCGCCCGACTCAAGCAGGATATCGAGGTTGAGGCAAAGGATGGATTGACGGGTGAAGTCATTCGCGTAAAGACGCTGGATGGGCAGGTTGCATCACTGGAACCAGCAACCGCGATTGCCTGGTTCGGCCAGAAACAAATGCCGGATGGCAAATGGGTCTCTGCTGGTTGTTTCAAACAGGGATTCTTTTCCAATCAGGATAACCTTAAGAAATGGCTTGAGGCACGTCCTTCGATGACTGGACGACAAATATCCATTGCACAGGCATTGGCGGACAAAATGAAGCTCTCTGCGGAGCAAATTGCAAAGGCCTGCAAATTGGGCGAATGCAAGTGAGAACTGGCATCATGCATGCAATTGACCGTTGATTTTCCATGAATGATAACACTGTTACCAATGCTTGCCTTTGCGCGGCCGCCCCGAAACTTATTTTTTCATGTTCTGGGGCGTCTGATGTGGGCGAGATAACCGACCGGGTTGCCCGCCTGCTAACCGTAGAAGGCAAGGGAAGGATGTACTGTTTGGCTGGGGTGGGGGGACGTGTGCCTGATATCATCAGTAACACCGGCCTGGCACAGAAGATATTGGCAATTGATGGCTGCCCTGCCGAGTGCGCTAAAAACACCCTGCTTCAGGCCGGTATCAGTACATTTGAGCACCTCCAGTTGAAAACTTTGGGGTTGGAAAAAGGCCAGGGGGGGCCAACTCCAGATCGCATTCAATTGGTCGCGGACAAGGCCGCAAGCATGCTTGAAGCATGAGGTGCCTGGTTCAGTGCGTTCTAGCCAGGCCGGTGCAGAAGACGCTGTCTGTAATTGTCTTCGGTAAGCGCGGAGTTTGTCTCCGCTTGCACGAAGCGGATCATGACCGCAGCAATGCAACCGTTCAGATGCGTAGTGAGGTGCCATTGGCAGGCGAGTCCACGACAGTCTGCACAACCGGTGTAAGAGTCCCTTTCTCAACAGACCATTTGTAACATATGGAACAGGTCTTCATCACTTTGAGTCATGCTGTCGAAGGAGCGCCTGCCATCGCGCTGAGTGCGTCATTCGCATGGGGCATACTGAGTGTTATTCTAAGCCCTTGCCACCTTGCCAGCATCCCGCTCATTGTTGGTTTTATTAGTGGTCAGGGACGAGTTACCGCCTGGCGAGCATGTGGCATCGCCACCTTGTTTGCAGTGGGCATTCTCATCACGATTGCGGTCATAGGAGCCATAACTGCGACAGCCGGGAGGATGATGGGTGACGTGGGGGCATGGGGTAATTACCTCGTGGCGGTTATATTTTTCGCGGTGGGACTGTATCTGCTTGGAGTCGTTTCCATGCCATGGTCCGGACCGGGCCAGGTCAATATGAGACGCAAAGGGCTGCTTGCCGCTTTTATACTCGGTTTGGTGTTCGGCATCGCACTGGGCCCATGCACCTTCGCTTACATGGCTCCGATGCTCGCCATGACTTTTAAGTTGTCCAAGACCGCGCCTCTCTATGGCGCATCACTTCTGCTGGCCTACGGGATGGGCCATTGTTCAGTCATTGTTCTGGCGGGGACCTTCACCGAAGTGGTTCAAAAGTATCTCAACTGGAACGAACAATCCAAAGGCGTCACGATGGTTAAATACGCTTGCGGCGTTCTTGTGATTCTTGGTGGAATATGGCTTGTCTACACGGCCTCGTAGGCGTGGATACCTCATTACAACGATTCATGAAAACTGCTTCCTCTCATTTTGTCACGGTCCTCCGAAAATACACCAAGGTGCTCGTGATGGCGGCAATTGTTGTTTTTGTCGTTCATCGCGTGATAAGGGCCCCAGTGCCCGTCAAGGTCCACGAAGTCAAACCGAGCATCATCACAACCGAGGTTATGGGGACGGGTACACTTGAAGCCCGCATAAAAACCACCATTACCTCGCGGATTCAGGAACGTCTGGATGAAGTGTTGGTGGACCAAAACGACAGTGTGAAAGCCGGGCAGTTGCTCGCGCGATTGGATGACGGCGAACTCAAACGTCAGGTCGAAGTTGCCGACGCCGCTCTCGCTGCGGCCAAATCCACTGCAGAGCGTGTTCGGGCAGAAGGAGATCGCGCGGCTGCGGTGGAAAAACAGGCACAGTTGAATCATAAACGTGTGTCCGATTTGATGGTCACAAAAATTGCATCGCAGGATGCGTTCGACAAAGCTGTCGAGGCAATGCAAGTGGCCGAAGCCGAGGTTAAACGTTCCCAAGCCGCCAATATTGAAGCCGGAGACCAAGTGGTGATGGCCGAAAAGAATCTTGCCTATCAGAAGGAACGGTTGACCTTCACCAGGCTACTCAGTCCGTACGATGGACTGGTCGTGCGGCGTGATCGTGATCCTGGCAGTGTGGTGATACCCGGCTCTTCCCTGCTGCAGATCATCTCGACCAATGAAATCTGGATCTCGTCCTGGGTCGATGAATCGGCCATGGGGGGATTGGCTGTAGGCCAACCCGTCCGGGTGGTGTTTCGCTCAGAACCAGACAGAAATTATCCAGGCAAAGTTTCCCGCCTTGGGCGGGAGACTGATCGTGAGACGCACGAGTTTCTGGTGGACGTGCGGGTGAATGTGCTCCCGAAACAGTGGACCATAGGCCAGCGTGCGGAGGTTTTTATTGAGACAGCATGCAAACAACAGGTATTGGGGGTTCCGCCAGAATTCATACTATGGCGTGGAGGCCGGCCTGGCGTGTTTGTTTCCGATAACGGCAGAGCGACATGGCGTTCAATCACTCTTGGATTGAGTGGGCGTAAGTTGATGGAAGTTACCGAGGGCCTTTCCCAGGGTGATAAAGTGGTGGCACCGCGTGAAACCAGACAGTCATCACTTCGCGACGGGCTGCGCATTAAATTACCATGAATCTTGCCACTAAAGACATTCGCCACAGTTTCGGACGTTTTGCGCTGACAACCCTCGGCATTAGCCTTTTGCTGATGATTGTCATGGGCATGGGCGGCATTTATCGCGGTCTCATTCGCGAAGCGACATTGCTCGTTGACAATATTGGCGCGGACCTTTGGCTGGTTCAAGGCAACACACGGGGGCCATTCGCGGAAATATCCCGTGTGCCCGCGAATCTCGAAGATCGCGCCCGTGCTGTGCCTGGCGTGGACAGTGCCCGCCGTTTTGTATCTCATACGATCCAACGCGAACATTGCGGCAGACCTCTTCGCATCGTGGTGCAGGGATTGGCATGGCCGGAAGATCGCGGGAGTTGGATTCCATTGGTTGCTGGACTCCCGTTGAATCAAGCACACTATGAAATGATTGCCGATCGCTCACTCGGTTTGACGTTGGGGGAAAAACTCAAGCTGGGTCGGGATGTCTATGAAGTTGTGGGATTGACGAAGGGAATGGTTGGGACGAGTGGCGATGGCTTGTGTTTTTTTACCGTGAGTGATGCCGAGGCCATCCAGTTCGATGTCTCAGGGGAGGCCGTGCGTATGGAACGACAGGCAAGACGTGCAAGAGCCGAGGCCGAAGACATTGGCCAGACACAACCTCTATTGTTGGAGCGTGCAGTGGGTCCCAATGCTGGGATTCCCGCCCTGGCCCCGTTGCAGGTGAGCGCGGTAATGGTCAGGCTTCAGCCAGGGGCAGACGCGGCGCAGGTGGCCGAAATATTTGCCGGCTGGCCTGACATCACTGTCTATTCGACCCAACAGCAGGTGGATTTGCTACTCGCAGGTATGGTGGATAAAGCTAGACGGCAACTGGGTTTGTTCCGGGCTCTTCTCATCATCATTTCCGCCATCATCATGGCGCTCATTCTCTATACGTTGACTCTGGATAAAATCCACGATATCGCCATGCTCAAGCTTATGGGCGCGCGTAATGGCGTTATCGTGGGCCTGATTCTCCAACAGGCGTTGCTCATCGGCGCACTCGGATATGGGCTGGCTTATTGGTTGGGAACGTTTGCCTTTCCGCTGTTTCCGCGCTTGGTGGTGATCGAGACACATGACTTGTTGTCCCTTGCGGCGATCGTACTGAGCATCTCGGTGCTTGCCAGCTTGCTTGGCATCTGGAAGGCCATGAGTGTGGAACCCAACAAGGTGCTGTCATGAGAAACATTGCCAAGGACATATCTGCCGTTGAGACCATCAAACTCACCAAGGTGTATGGCTCTGGCAATACGGAGGTTGTGGCCATGGAAGATGTTTCGTTGAGCGTGGCACAGGGAGAGGTGGCGGCATTGCTGGGACCTAGCGGCGCTGGTAAATCCACATTACTTACGGCGATTGGACTCATTAACCCACCCACTTCCGGTAAAATAATCATCGGGGGCCAGTTGGTGATGGATGGGAATGCTGCCTTGATGGATTTAAGGGCATTTCGCCGCCAGCATCTTGGATTCGTTTTTCAAAAGGCGAATCTCATTCCGTTCCTGAGCGCGGTCGAGAACGTTGCGGTCGCAATGGAAATCAATGATGTCTCGCAGCGTGAGGCCCGTGTTCGCGCGCTGGAGTTGCTCGCGTATCTTGGGGTGGCTGATCGGGCACATAACTTTCCAGAGGCGCTGTCTGGTGGCCAGCAACAACGAGTGGCTGTGGCCCGAGCGCTTGCCAACCGGCCCAGTCTGATCTTGGCCGACGAGCCTACCGCAGCGCTCGACAGCCATCGAGGGCGGCAAGTTATGGAATTGTTCCGGAAGGTTGCACACGAGAGTGGTGCTGCAGTTCTTGTTGTGACACATGATCACAGGGCATTGGATGTCTTCGACCGAATTCATGAAATGGAGGATGGTCGATTGAAAACCAATCCATAAGCAGACCCGAGGCTTTGACGAATTTGCCTTTCAAGCGCCTTTGTCAAATGGGTTCACAACCTCTGAATCCGTTCCGGCATTCCGGATATTGGCACAAAACTGCCCGGAATCGAATCGTTCCATCTGAGATGATCAAAATACATGGAACTAACTAATGCTGTGGATGATACGTTTTGAAATGGAAAGCCGTCGGTTTTCCCTTGATGAAGATATTTTCACTATTTGTTTGCGCTGTGGGCGGGGGAGCGGGATACTACGTCCGCCTAGTTTGATATTTGATTTCACGAACTGGAAGATCTTCAGGTGGACTTGTGTTCAGTGATAGATTTGAAACCCGAAAATCGGGGACAGGTGGATAAGAAGCAGCTAGTCAACATATAAGTTCAACATGAACAATAAGTTATACGTGGGGAATCTCTCCTATAATACAACTGAAAACGACCTTCAGGATCTCTTTGCCCAACAGGGTACGGTGACCGAAGTCAGCTTGATGATGGATCGCATGAGTGGTCGTTCCCGTGGTTTCGCATTCGTCACCATGGAAACAGAAGAAGCCGCCCAGGCTGCGGTTGCCGCTCTGAACGACAAGCCCCTGGATGGCCGCAACATCGTGGTCAATGTCGCTCGTCCCCGTGAGGAACGTCCCGCGGGTGGCGGTCGTGGCGGTTTCGGTGG
>CAZIDG010000163.1:0-6668 GCA_964538065.1 uncultured Verrucomicrobiota bacterium | reverse complement strand
GGTGATGCTGTCCACGAGGGAGAGGAGCATCGCTGTGACGAGGTGTTTGTTTTCGGTGTGCATGGTATGTGGTGGTAGGTGGTTATTGCAGGACGTAGTCACGGACGAGGCGTTTATGGGCACCGCGGAAGGCTTGCGACCAGGTCAGGGATCCCTTGGCGTTTTCCTTGATTTTGCGAGCCAGGAGGAGCTGCTTGTGGACGGCTCGGAAGTGGCCGTTGTTCTCGGCCACGATTTGGCAGAAGTCGGACAGTTCTTCGACGGCTTCTGGAAGAACCTGTTTGATGATGGCGATGGATGCCTCGCGGATTTCCTTGTCCGACATTTCATTGTCGAGGACGAGGTCGCTCTTGTGGCCGATGCGGCTGTACATCTGGTCGTTTTTGCGGATGACTTCAAGGACTTCGGGGTTGCCGACCAGGGCGAGCGGGCATCCGGTTTCGTCGTGGAAGTCAAAGAGCCACTGGAGTCCACCGGGCTTGAGGCGGTGGGCGTTGTCCACGATGACCAGACGGTTGGATCCGGCGAGGCGCGAGGCGATGAAGTCGCCGCGCTTGGTGCGGCCGTCGTAGCCACGGGTGGAAATGGAGCGCCAGATGGCACCCTGGATGTCGGATGCGGCCGCTCGCCACTGTGTGGCTGTAATAGCAATGGTGTTGGGGTGGCTGGCGACGTAGATCTCGATGCCGCGTGATTTTCCGATGCCCGCCTGGCCGAAGGAGAGGCCTACGTCGTTGGTCTCGCGCACGATCTCGAATTGTTTTTCGAGGGCGCGGCTGATGGGGGTGTCGAAGTTGCGCGTTTTGGATTCGATGCGGCGGGACTCGTTGAGGAGCAGGTCCTCGGCGATGGCCTCGAAGCGGGCAATGTCCATGGAGGGGTTGGGTCGCCCCTGCAGGTAGACGCAGACGTAGCTGCTATTCATGCCCATTTCCTTTGCGAGGGCATTGTGGGAAAGGCGATTGCGGTCCTTGTAGGCGGCGAGCCTGGAGCGCACCTCCTCGTTGAAGGGTTTGACGTCGGTATTGGTTTTGTTATCGTCCATATGTACTTGTTTGCTTGCCGCTGTGGATTGAGGGCCACGGCGGCGTTTTTTTTCAAATCATGCGTTGAGTGCCTCGCGGACCTTGGCTTCAAGGGCGGCTTCCTCGGGATCCTGCAAGGCTGCGACATTGTTGCGGAGACGGTCTATGCGGTCCTTGAGGATCCGTGTTCCCATGCGTTTGGCGGGCGCAGTGAGTTCGGACTCGGCCTTGGCCAGGCGTTTGTATTCAGCGAGCATGGCGTCCTCATCGGCGCGGTTGGCACCCAGGACACGGGTGACATTGCCGAGGTAGCCGTTGCGGGCGTCGTAGAGGAAGAGCTCGCCGGGATCCATGGGATTGATGCGGGCGATAGCGGTGAAGCCATCGCGCAAGCGGTCTTTAACGCCCCTTCCATCGCGCATTAAAGGATCGAAAATAAGTTCCTTGTCGGGGTCGATTTCAGGCACGGAGAGTGCGATCATGTTGTTGCGGACGGTGATTTCGCTGCCGTCGAGGTCGGAGAGGATGATGGCGGCGCAGTGGGCTGGGAGCTTCACCAGGGATCCACGGGCGCTGTCAAACACTTCCAGTGGTGACATGGCGCGTTCGCGTGTGAGGTTGGGCGTGTGGCGCACATAGGTGGCCATGGCCTGGCGTTCCCCTGAAGGAAGGGCCTGGAGTTCGGACAGCGGTTTGAACTCGCACTGGGTGCCTGGACGCCATTCCTGGACGATGAGCCCGGCCTCGCGCCAGCCTTCGAGGTTGTGTTGGCGACGGTCGTTGATGAGGGCAGTGATTTTGTTGACTAGCAGGATGGCTTCGGACAGGGAGAGGAAATCCAATTGAAGACGCTCGGCGATATGTTTGGGCAGCGCGGTCATGGCGGCCAGGAGAGCGTCATTGTGTTGGCGGCGGCGTTCGATCTCCTCGGGTTTTGCGGTACGGGAGTTGAGGCCGACCTGGCCAGGGAAATCGAGCATGTCGGCCATGCGGTTGTGGAGGAGGTTGCCGGAGGATTCGAGGGCCGCTTTGAAACGGGGGTTGCCTCCAGTCTCACCGCCGAAGAAGCCAGCGATGGTCTGATGGGCATAGGCCTTGCCGCATTCGACGGTGACCTTGCCGTTGGTCATGTCGAAGAGCAGCTGGCGTTCGCGATCGCGGATGGTGGAGGTGCCGGACTCGCAGAGGATGGTTGTGCCTGCGGCGCGATAGCCGACGGAGCATAGTTGGTGGCAGAGAAGGAAGAGGACTTCGCGTTCCTTGAGGCGTTCCTGGACGCCGGTGACTTCGTTGTCGAGGGCGGGCTTGAAGCCGCGAGTGACATTGCAGGCGCTAAACAGGTCGATGGCGTGAAATTGAAGGAGGCGCGAGGCCTGGCGTGCGCCGGGAACATTGACCATGAAGTCGTGCCAGAAGTCGTCGATCTGGAGGTATTGCATGACTTCGAGGCCGACGCGTGTGCCGATGAGCTTGGGCCTGTATGCGGCGGCGGCCTTGGGACCGAGGGCGATCAACCGCGACTCGAATGTTGTGGGGCGATGGCGGCGGAAATTGCCTTCAGTCCATCCCTTGGGGAGGTCGGTGCCGGGATCGTTGGTCGGCGGGGTGTCGTAGCCTGGGATGGCGGCCTGCTCATCTCCGGCACGCCAGCGGGCGAGCTGGGCGACAAGGTGTGTCCACGCGGAGGCCGCCTTGCCACGCTGGTTGCAGGCGACCAGGGATTGGTAGTAGGCAATGGTGGCGGATGGGAGCGTGACGCGCGTGCGCTGCCAGAAATTGCTGTTGCAGGTTTTGTCCAGGACGAGTCTCCAATCTCCAGGAGCATAACCCTGGGCAGGATCTCCGGCACAGAAGAGCCGGAACTTGCGGGCAAGGGATTCAGGACTGAAACCGCGAATCCCACTGAAATGCCTTGCAGCCTCCTCACAAGCGGCCTGGCCACCCCCCATGCGAGCAATGAGCCGGATCGCATCCAGGGTGCGGATCACGTTGGTGCGGACGGGACGATCAGGCGTCTCGGGCAACGCGGCAAACATGGCATCCTGGCTGGGATTGGGAATTGCGGGTATGGGGAGCATGATGTGTTCAGAAGTTGGCGTTTTTGCGTTTGCCTGGCCGTGTGGGCTTGGCAGCATGGGCGGATGGATGACCATCAGTGTTTTTTTGCGATGTCCGAATTGCGCCGATTGATTGGCGATCTTCGGATAGAATTACATTCCGATGCAGGAGGACTTCGGGATCGCGTGACCAGTCTCTTAAGCAAGACAGCGGAGCTTGAAAAGAGAATCGAGTGGTTGGAACGGCGGCTAGATACCCAGCGACGGACGCGAGGTCGCACGCCAACTCGATCACCTCAACGGCGCAAGAGCCGGGCAAAAACCTGATGAGATTTTTCAGATCTGTAACGAGCCAAAGGACTGTGGGGCGAGGGATCATTCTGGCGCTGCCCACAGGGGAGACTGGACAGTAGCGCTTGTAATCCGGTCCAGAGGGCCTGAACTCATCCAGGCGCATTCCAGAACAGCAGCCGGAGATGCTGGCCAGACGAGACGTGATGGTTGTCAGCAACTCAATGCAGGCGAATGGGACGTAGTTCCGCAATCCGGCCACATCGACAGCAATGGACTCCAGGGCCGCGACAGCTTGTTGTTGCTTGAGTGGGTGGGTCATGGGTTAGCGGATCTTGAGGGTTTTCATCACGGTGTTGAGGCGGACACGCTCGGCCTCAAGTTGGATGAGGATGTCGCGACGGACGAGATCAATGGGGCGTCCGCATGCCGCCTGCTCGTCCAGGAGTTGTCGAATGCCGGAAACCATTCTGTCGGCCAGATCGTTGGCCAGGTTACGCGCCGCTTCGACGCGTTCGTTTGGGTCGAACTTGGACATCTTCCAGGAGTTGAATTCGGCCTGGACGTCCTTGGGGACTGCGTTGCGCTTGGGCGGGTTGCCATCAACCAGCAAGTCGGGATGCCGCTCGGTGAGGAAGGTGAGGAATTCGTTGTCACCACCCTGACCGCGGTGGGTTTGGGATTTGAACCCCCAGAGGAGTTCGTTCTGGGTTTTGCCGTCGAGCACTGCAAAGAAGTCACCCTGGACGGCGCGTTCCTCAGCGCTCAACGTTTCGGGAGCGGCGATCAGGAGTTGATGGGCCGGGATATCGATGTCCTTGATCTGAGGCATGAGCTTGAAGGATTCCTGAGCCAATGCCATCCACTGATAAGCCGTACGTTCAGGGACTTCAGGAGCAAATTCTAAAAGCCATGCGTGGATTCCACCGCGTTGCACGCGGCTTTTGGCTTCGAGCATTAAGGCCCCGGTAGCAACAACGTCCCTCAAACATTGGCCAATTCGTTGCTTGGTGGCCTTGTATTGGTTCGTAATCCTAACACCCAACTCATGATCACTCTCCTTAGTAATCAATTCTGTGTTACCATCGATTCGTGCGATGTTTTTGCATCTATGCGACTTCAAATTAATGAAGCCAGTCGCGCCACATTTTGGACAGGTGAGTAAGTTTTCCATGATCTTAGTTTGGTAATTCTTCCGAAGGCAAAACGAGCAATCCCTCTTCTAGTTTTGGCAATTGAGTGAGAATGGCCAACCGAACGACAGATGATCTGTTTGACCCCAACCGTCGAGCTGCGCGCTCAAGCCGGATAAGGAGATTCGGTTCAAACCGCACTGGGATTGGAACTGTTTTAGTTCGTTTCACGCCTCACACTGTATACCATTGATATACGATGTCAATACCCAAGCCGAAATTTCTTTGATATACGATGTCAGGGTGTTAATATGATCCGGTGGCAAGCACAAAACCGATCCCGATTCGAATGACTCCAGCATTGCTGGCTCGGTTGGATGCTATTGCAAAAACGCTAGGCACAGACCGCGCCAAGATCATTAATCTATGCGCAATGGCCTTTTGTGAAGATTTTGAAAAAAAGGGGAAGGCCATCCTTCCCCCTGATTTTGAGGAACTGTTCCGAACCATGGATCACAGACGAACGAATTTTCGTTGTGAACCCAATAAAACAGTTAACCAATCTAATTCGATTCCAGAATCTGATTTGACAGCCGCCGCAAACGCGGGCGTGGCGAAGATCGAGAATGCAGGTCAATTACCTTCGCCTTCACGCGAAGTTGATGTGACCATCGCAAAAACACATCGGACAAATTCCGACACATCTGGGCATTGTAATTCCTCGCGACTCGCTCCAACTCGGGCTCTAAACGGACGTGACAAGTAACTTTTTCAATCATGGTCGCGAGTATGCCAATAGTGCATGGACACAGGTTGTCCAAGGGTACGAATGTGAATAAGTAACGTGTTGTTTCAGCGAAGGCCACATAGACTTTAATATCATTGCTTGTCAAGATATTGCAACCATTGCAGACAGACTTGGAATTGATATCTCGTAAATTAAACAGGCTTATCCAAAATATTTTGCACTTATAATTATAGGACAACCATGTCAAGATAACGGCAATTATTGCCGTTTTGTACTTAGTGCGATGAGGCGATATAAAAGTGTGGTGGAATTGTAGGAGACAGGGCTGGTGTGGATGGATAGAATTGTGGGACTCGTATGAAAATAACCGCAGGCATCATGATTGGGCTTGTCGTGGCCATGTCGGCAATCGCAGGACCTGGAAGAATCACCGTAACGAATGAAGCGGGGGCGGTCTTCAAGGACGTGGAGGTGTTGAGCGAGGGTGGCGGTGTGGTGACAGTGAAGACAACCAACGGGGTGGAGTTCATCAAGCCAGCCGGGTTGCCTCCTGAATTAAGGGATAAGGTGTCCAGGCAGGAGCAGCAACGGACCAACGCAGCACCTACGCCACTATTCACACAGATCAATCCCATGACGGATGAGTTTACCGGAGCCGCATCAGACCTGTGGCTGGCCCAGGCGCATGGCCCCAAGTGGGAGGCGACGCTGTTTTTGGCCAAGGTGAGCTACACAAACACACCATTCAATCTGCTGACTTTCTATTTACGGACCGCCGAAGGATTTTACTTGAAGGATGAGGGTGGGCTGGAGGCAGTTGCCGATGGAGCCATAATGACCATACCCTCCACTCCGGCCAAGCACGGTTCAAGGATCGAGATGATGAAGGAATTGTTCTGCTATGAATGGGCAGCCTACATGATCGATGACGATGTTTTGAAGGCCGTGAAGGATGCCCGAAGCTTGAAGCTGCGATTGAATGGCAGTGACACTGTCATTGTGGTTGACCTCCCAAAAATGGCTGGGAGGTATCCATCGAAAAAGCTGGAGCCCGTCATCCAGGTGACCGATTGCGTGGCCAGGACGACGGAACAGAACTCGACCTGGTGGCGGTGGTCGTATCAGTTCAGGGTGGTGAACAATGATGATGTGCCGGTGTTGAGGACATTCAACATCCGGTTCCTGGATGCGGCGGGATTTGTGGTGGATGAAACGACGGAGTATTCGGTGGGGATCATGAACCGGAGTTCGAAGATTGTGAGAGGCTATGATCTGGTGGATGCGAAGGTGAGCCCGAACATACGGTCGATCGATGTGAAGGTGGAACCGAGATAAACTGCGGCGTTGACCGGCAAAAGGATTTCGGATAGTCAATTAAAAAGTGACCCGGCGCGTTAGAAGCACGCCGGGTCTA
>CAZIDG010000162.1:0-6685 GCA_964538065.1 uncultured Verrucomicrobiota bacterium | reverse complement strand
AGTATGGTTTGGACAAGTTTTGCTACCACATGAGGACCATGGATCGGGAGTCCTTACGCAAACGTTATGCCGCCAGGCGCCAACAATATCTCAAGTATGCAATGGCCAACAAAGAGGGGCTTCGCCTCAATATTGCCACCGCGTTGAATGACCAAATAACCGTATTTAAGGGCAACATTGGTCGGCGAGCCAAGTTGGTCGGAGACCTCTGCGAACGATACAAAGCCCCAATTATTTCCCGGTCTGTGAAGTTCTGGGACCTGCCTTCTCAAAAGGCATTATATATTGCACCAAAGGCCAAAAAGCTGGTGACATCACCCAATCGAACAGCCGATATGTTGAGGACCATGCGTGAATTGGGAGACATGCAACATGCGTCTCAAATTCAGAATCTCAGCGAACTGACAGAGATCGAAATGAAGTTGGCCGTGCTTCAAACCCCGGCCAAGGAACCAGAATGGATCTATGGCCTGGCCTCAGTTGCGCAGATGCCCGAACTACCCCATCAGGTATTACTAACGGCCGAATAGCCGTTCGTGAACAAGGGCGTGGCGCCCGCATATCTGCCCAGCAAACGATTCATGGAATCGTACTTGTTGGTGATGACGATACTGTTGAAGTTGGTCAGGACCAGCAAATTCCCGTTCATATCGTACTTCATGGACTCGACCTGCAGGCCCGGCAACGTCCGCTTGGTGCGCCTGCCCATGACATCGTACTCATATCTGGTCGAACGGTTCAACGCATCCACCTGGTTGGTCATGTTGCCCTGCTCGTCGTAGTCATACCGGGTCACCTTGGCCAGGGCGTTGGTGACACTGGTCAACCGTCCCAGGCGATCATGCATGATCGCCAAACAAATATGCGACACCTCCATTTCCGTCGAGCCTGTGAATAATAGAAGAGTTTTCAGTTGATAATCCGAAACTGAACCTTCGCACCATCGGGCAGTTCTTTGATTTGCTTCGCCAAGTTCCCTCTGCTTTTCATCGCTGAAACGGCATTCAGTGAATACAAGTTTCCAAGCTCATACTGTCCTCCCAGTACAAACGGTATCTTGGGCATGAGCCTGTGCCCCGATGCGATCCGACCGTGTTCTTTCTGCCACTTATGCATCAGGGAATAACCCGTCTGCATCCCATAGTCGGTCAGGACTATTTCGGCCCAGCCATCCAAACTGTCAGCCCTATAATCCAATTTTCCGGTTTCAGAATCAAAAAACCAAATCCGCTCTTGGGAGATGCAAAATTGGTTCCCGAATGCCTCCTGAGCAAAAAACAGTTTGTTGTCTGCGAGGCCTTCATACTCGAACTTCCAAAGGTCGTGTGCATTCCATCGGCTCAGTGTCATCTGTCCGCCAAAATGGGCTGCTGGATACAACTGCAACGCTGACTCAAACGCATAGAACCCGTTTTTGAGCCTGAGCATTTGCAACAACTCTCCTGCAAGCCGCCCATACGAGTCGAACTCATCAAAGTTGACGACCACCCCGCTGTCAGCAGTGGCACCACTGCCAATTGATAGGAGCTTTTCAATGTAGTTCGTTCTCATCTTTTGGTTATGTTCCCCGCCGCACCGTAAGCATTGACGGTCGTGTCAACATATCCGCTACTGAATTAAAAGCCACTTGCTTGCACGCTTCTTTGCCTCTAACAGGTCACAGTCAGCGGTAAGCCGAATAACGGCTAGGGATTCTTTACCTTTCCTCAAAACCAGCTTTGCGTTGGAACCAATAGCTTGAGTAATATCCTTGCACAGTTGTCGTTTTCCAAACATGAGCGGGTGCAATTTGTCAAATTGAAGCCCAAGCTGGGTATATGCGGGAGGCATGAGCTTCGCCATGATCTGCACATCCCTCGTTGTTAGAAAGTTGCTTTCCAGTCGCACACAGAAGCCCGAATCCCCAGCATCACAACATCCAAAGGGCTCCGTTTGTCGAAGAGCTTCTGGCATACGGTTGACCAAGCATTCAGCAACCTCATCCAAAATGTCATGCTCCGATTCCTTGGCAGTGACCTCGAAAACCACTTCGAAGAGGCATGGTTTTTGCTTAACCTTGTAGTGCTCAAGCGCCAATTCGGCCGCTCGCGCATTCATTTTCCGGTTTCGAACTGAATGGTCTCCCCCCATGGGCCATTCCTCCGAAAGGAACCAGAAGTCATTGCTAGGCGATGGTTTGAACACTCCTGTTACCACCACCCCTGCCCCCCCAGCTATTCCAATGTCAAAGGAGGAGAGTGCATACTTCACCTCTAGCTCATTGAACCGCCTTGCCTCCACCTTCTTAATCAGTTCCTCCTCGCTATTGAATTTGAACGACGCAATTTTGCCCCCCGTTGACATTCGTCCACTTCCTTTGATTTGAGGAGCTCTGTTGAATACGGCAGGAAGCCGAAGCAGTTGCAGTGCTTCAGTCGACTGAGTCTGAGTCAACATTTGAAAGAATAGATTCATGCGTAAGGTCGAACATACAGTTCATTTTAAAAGTGCGAGTTGCTCCCCATTTGCGCAACCAGAGAAGGCGGTTTTCATGCTCATGTTTTTACTGTTATTTTCTGATCCAATTTGAATCTAAATGGAACTGTGGCGCCCTTCACAGGGCTCTCGACATTTTTGGGCACCATGCACCTGAGCCTCCAGCCCAGGCTATAACATCCGAGCCCTTCAGGCCCTCCGCCGGGGTCATAGGACCGTCTCATATGCCCAACCCGCGCACAACGTCCAAATCCAGAACATGACCCAGGTGAAGTGCAACGCAGACATGATACCCGAATGTTGGCCATATGTGCAATAGCGCGAAACCGTTGTTAAGCCTCCTTCCAAGAATCTGCCCGTCATTTCACAGGAAGTAATCATTGAAAACAGATGTCGACCACACCTTTTGGCCATTCGACATGGGCTGACGCCAAAACAACCCATTCAAAAACAACACACTATGACAAAATTCACATTTCCCCGAAAACGTGCGCCCTTAATTGCATTAACAAGTATCCCTGACAATGCGTGGATCACGGGAGATTTCTCTGAAGCGTTTGTGGGAGCCGCAAGCATTTCAAAGGAAATTTGGGATTGGTTGTGTTGCGGTTCAGCAACACCCTCGGCAAAAAGAACCGATTTTCTGATCAAGAGTCTGCTACAAGCCATGCGCGATGAGCAGTGGAATCCCGACTTCCCACACACTGTGAATCGGCCACTGTTCATCGGACTTTTGTTTAAGTGTGACTCTATTGACATCCGAGTAAGCGTGCTGGAATGCGAAAAGAATTTGCTGTACGTAGAAGCCGACAACGCCATGCAGAACTAATCCCGGATTCATTTCTATCGCTTCGCAATCAGAAGGATCCCAACGTTCTAATTCCGCACTTCGAAATGCCGTCATACATAATACTTGATAATCTTTATTACTAATAGTCAATACATATGAAACCACAACACATTCCTGATATTTTAAAACATGTTCCAAATCTGGGCGTGCAATCCATAGACGACGCAAGATGTAAACCGTTGTTTGACCATCTTGGAATACTGGGCTGTTTGATTGCACGAGCACTGATATGCTTATCGTAGCATCGTAATATCGTAGTATCATTATTTTATCATGAAACAAATCATCACCAAGGACGAGGTCAGCAAGGCGATTCACGATTTGATCGAAAATGGCAAGAAACCAACGCTGGGCGCAATTTATGCGTCCCTGAATCGTAGAGGTTCGATGTCAACGCTTGTTCGGCTCAAGGCAGAAATCGAAGCAACTGCCCAATCCAAGTCAGATTCGCCTGAGGCGGTTAAAGCCTTTAGGGACATATGGTCATTGGCGGTCGATACAGGCCGCAAGCAACAGGAAGCAGTCCACGCCGAACTTCGCGATAGCATCCAATCATTGGCGGCAGAAAACGAGCGTCTTGATGCCATTGCCATCGCTGGACAAACCCGTGCCACAGAATTGGAACGTGAAAAGTCGAAAACCGAGGCGGAACTGCGTGAATTGCGGATGCAGACCGATACCGAACTGAAGCAAGCGAGAACTGCGCTGGCCGAGGCGACCACCCAATCCGCAATCGCATTGGAGAAGCTCGCAGAGGCTCAGGAATCCCACGCCGCACAGGTTAGGACCCTCCAGTCTGAACTAACCTCTGCAGTGCGTAAATCACACGATCTTGAACTGCAACTGGTGCGCGCCACCGCACTGCTTGAAGCAAAAGATAAAGGCCTTCGTATCTGAGAGCGCCCGACTTTCGCAGGGCAATGTGTCCCCGAATGAGCATGCGCAGAACCGGAATGTGGTCATGCACGCCCTTATTCCTTCAGATCCTCCTCGATGGCGCGGAATTGTTCGAGTGCTTCTTCCAGGTCTTCGACGATTTCGGCGGCAATGACACCAGGGGCAGGCAGGTTCGCCGAGTCTTCGAGAGACTCGTCCTTGAGCCAAAAGATGTCCAGGTTGACCTTGTCGCGCTTGAGCAGTTCGTCGTAGGTGAAGCTTTTGAAACGCTCTGATTCCTTGCGGTTGAACCGGTTTTTCGGGTTGTAGCAGGCCAGAAAATCGTTCAGGTCCGATCGCTGGAGGGTGTTTTCCTTGAGCGTGAAATGCTGGTTGGTGCGCAGGTCGTAAATCCAGAGCTTTTCCGTCCACGGTTTTTCGCGGGCGGGTTTGCGGTCGAAAAACAGGACGTTGGCCTTCACCCCCTGGGCGTAGAAAATGCCCGTGGGCAGGCGCAGGAGGGTATGGACGTCCGCCTGTTTCAACAGCTCGCGGCGGATGGTCTCCCCTGCTCCACCCTCGAAGAGCACGTTATCCGGGAGCACCACCGCCGCGCGTCCATGCTGTTTGAGGATGGTGAAAATGTGCTGGAGGAAATTGAGCTGTTTGTTGCTGGTCGAGGCCCAGAAATCATCGCGATTGATGGTCAGGGACTCCTTGGTTTGCTCCCCGGCTTCGTTGACTACGGTGACACTGCTCTTCTTTCCAAAAGGCGGATTGGCCAGAACGATGTCGTATTCGCCGTGTTTGCCCGCCAGGGCATCCTTGGTGGTCACCGGCAGGCCATTCTCGGATTTCTCAGATTGCGAAAAGTCAGCGCCAATCCCGTGCAGCAGCATGTTCATGGCGCACAGCCGGGTGACGCTGTCCACCAGTTCGATGCCGAAAAGAGTGCCGTTTTTGAGGAGTTTCTTCTGTTCCCGGTCCAGGTTGTGGTGTTTTACCAGATAATCGTGCGCGGCCAGCAGGAAGCCGCCGGTGCCGCACGCGGGATCACAAATCGTTTTTCCGGGCTCCGGCGCAATGGCCTCCACCATGGCGGCAATGAGATCGCGCGGGGTGAAATACTGGCCGGCGCCTCCTTTAACGTCTTCCGCGTTCTTCTGAAGCAGGCCTTCATACGCATCCCCTTTCACGTCGGCGGAAAGGCTCGACCACTGCTCCTTGTTGATCAGGTCCACGATGAGGCGGCGCAGCTTGGCCGGGTCCTGGATCTTATTCTGCGCCTTGCGGAAGATGACGCCGAGCATGCCCTTCTGCTTGCCGAGCGATTCGAGCACATGCCGGTAATGCGTTTCCAACTCATCGCCGTCCTTCGCCAGCAGGCTCGGCCAATCGCAGCCCTTGGGCACGATGGAGGGCTTGTTAAAGGGCGGGCGGGACTGTTCCTCGGCCATTTTCAGGAACAACAGGAACGTAAGTTGCTCCACATAATCACCATACGAAAGGCCATCGTCCCGCAGGACGTTGCAGTAATTCCAAAGCTTTTGGACCAGGGCGCTCGGTGTGCTCATGTGCGTAAATGTAAAAGTTTTTTCAGCCGCTTCGTCGTCTGCTCGCGGTCAATGCGGCTGTCGGCAACATGCCGTACCAACGATTCCCAGGCCTCGACCTCAAGTATTTCTTCCAATAGCAAATCATTCTCGCTCAGGAAAACCAGGCATGTCGCCAATGCCGTCCGCTTGTTGCCGTCCACAAACGGATGATTGCGGCATAGGTAAAACAGATACGCCGCCGCGATTTCCACCGGATCGGTGAACAGTGGTTTGCCCGCCATCGTGGCTTGCGTGGCAGCCACCGCCGACTCCAGCAAGGCCTTCTCGCGCAGACCCGTGCCGCCGCCATGCGCGGCCAGAACCTCCGCATGAATCGCCTCCACGGCCTCCACGGTGGGATGCGCCATTGGACTTTTCATGCCAGCCGCCGGAACAACTCGGTGTTCTTCTTGATCAACCGCCTGGCCGTGGCCGCCGCCTTGTCCGGCTTGATGACCGGGCGCACGGGCGTCAGCACAATCGACCCGCCTTCATGCACGCTCACGGTCACCTGGTCGCCCACCTTGATGTGCGCCAGTTCCATCAGGGCGGAATCGAACATCAGCCCCTGCGAGTTGCCAATCTTGGTGATGGTCTTGATCACGCAGTAAAACTATGTTTGACCGAGTCGCCTGTCAAGCCCGCCCGCCGATGGGAAAGCTAAAAGGATAAGGGAAGGCCTAAAGCCCATCCGCCTGAAATGCATTCTGCAGAATGGATTGGCGGAGGCGGGCCAACACCACTGCCTCCGGATCCTCAACCACGCAAAAGGACAAACTGGCATCGCGGAGAATGTTGCAGTAATTCCAAGGCATCTGAACGAGTGCGGTTGGATTGCTGAACAGAATTGCGTCCTCGGCATGTTTCATGATATAAGTTCTCCTGAAAA
>CAZIDG010000161.1:0-6792 GCA_964538065.1 uncultured Verrucomicrobiota bacterium | reverse complement strand
GGTTGAAGCCGATGTGCATCAGCCCGCGCAGAAACGTGCCGGTGGTGATGACGACTGTCTTGCCCAGGTACTGGACCTCGAGCGTGGTTTCGACGCCATGCACCTCGCGATCCTTATGCACGAGACGCGAGACCTGGGCCTGCTTCAGGTCCAGATTCGGCTCGCGCTCGAGCAACCACTTGAACCGGAACTGGTAAGCCTTCTTGTCGCATTGGGCACGCGGGGCCCACACCGAGGCGCCCTTGCGCGTGTTGAGCATGCGGAACTGGAGGCCCGTCATGTCCGTGACCTTGCCCATCTCGCCGCCGAGGGCGTCGATCTCGCGTGCGAGGTGTCCCTTGGCCAGGCCGCCGATGGCGGGGTTGCAAGACATCTGCCCGGTGGTGTCGGCGTTGATCGTGAGCAGGAGCGTCTGGCAACCCATGCGCGCCGCGGCCAATGCGGCCTCGATGCCGGCATGCCCGGCGCCCACCACGATCACGTCATACTGTTTCGGATAAACGAACATGTGGTCCTACCTTAGTGGAACCGCCGTATGTTGCAATAGGGTGATTTGCAGGGGGCGGTTCTGCGCCGTCCGGCGAACACGTTTTGGCGGTAACGTTATGACGTGACATTGTAACGTTATGGGTTATGAGAGTTTATGACTTGGTTATCTCTTTTCGTTAGATATGCCGGTTGTATTTTATATTTTTATATATGTTGCGCGATTATGTTGATGATGTTTTGTAATTTTATTACATCTGACAATCATATTGTTCGTGCCAGACAGCGATGTTTGGGTGCTTGCTCTTTTTGAAACACCGGAATTTTGTGAGCCGCAAAGAAGCTCAAAAGGCGCAAAAAAGAAAAGGCTATTTTGGATTAAGATTAAAACCGCTGTGGATTTGGAAACATCCTTCATCAAGTCGTAATAACATCCAAATCAAACGCGTAAGATTCAACGGCTCCCCAGCTCCCGCGAACGCCGCAGGCGTGGTAGGGCCGGCCAGTCCCCTGGCCGCCGTTGGTGTGGGCACACGACGTAACACGCTGAATCTTTAAAAGCCTCTTACTGCTGGCGTGAGATTGCGATGTGGCACGGCCGGGAGGCAAGGGCGCATGTGCGGTGAACGCCCCGAATCAAATCAATTCCGGATCGATGTATTTATCAATGGTCTCATTCTGATGATGACGCGCGACGAGGGGAGAGTATTAATTAAAGGCCGTGTGTCACGGCACGGGCGCGGCAGCGGCGGTCAAGGGACTGACCGCCCTACCTCCTGGCGGACATTCGTAAATCCCGTTCCAATATCGTTCGCCTCCTGGCGGATGTTCATGCGCCCCGTGGCATGGAATGGCCTTGTCCTGTCTTCGGCCTGTAAGGCCGGAATGTTATAGCCTGGGGTGGAGCGCGCTGAGCGCGGAGCCCCAGGTCACACGCAACAACAAATCCCCAAGCCCTGTAAGGGCGCAACCTCCCGGTGTGCCGGATTTCCTTTTTGCGCCTTTTTGCGGCCATCTCTTTTGGGATTCTTCATGAACCAACAGGCGACGGCATGGGCGCGGCTCGCGGCGGGCAGCGGAGTGCCCGTCCTACCCCCCTGGCGGATGTTCACACGTGCCAATGCACCTTGTCCGCGCGGCTATCGCGGTCACCGCAGGCGGAAGAATCGCGCCGGGAGCGTCATATCCTCGTTGGTGTAGGAGGCTCCTTCGCACGGGATGTCCTCGTAGGGACCGACCGGTTGGGCGGATCCTTGGAGGATGCCTGAGCCCGTCCATTGAACGACCGCCTTGGTGTTCAGGAGGCTGATGCTCAGGCGGCGTTCCACGGAGATGAGCGCCAGGCCGTGATAGTACCCGGAGGCAATGCGCGTGACGCCTGCCAGGGTGGAGGGCACCGCGGTCTGGCCACATGAGGTGTCTCCCCACGCGACCACCGTGCCGTCGGCGCGCAGGGCCAGGGTGTGGTAATCCCCGGCGGCGATGGCGACGACGTTGGTCAGGCCTTCCGGCACGTCGCGCTGGCCATAGGTGTTGTCGCCCCAGACGGTGACGGTGCCGTTGTTCAGCAGGGCGGCGCTGTGGAGGTAACCGGCGGCGATGGCCGTGGCCGGGGGCATTTGAGGGGCGGAGGCCTGGCCGCGGGTGTTGAAGCCCCAGCCCACCACCGCGCCGTTGCTCTTGAGGGCCAGGGAGTGGTTGCGGCCCGCGGCAATGGCCACGACGTCCGCAAGTCCGTTAGGAACACTGGACTGACCGAAGGTGTTGCCGCCCCAGGCGACCACGGTGCCTGAGGCCTGAAGGGCCAGGCTGTGGGCATCGCCCGCCGCCACGGCAAGGACCTCGCGATTCAGCGTGGCAGGCACCTTGCATTGTTTGGATTCGTTGAGGCCCCAGGCGACGACGGCGCCGCTTTCCAGGATGGCCAGGTTGTGGGCGGCGCCGCAGGCCATCGCCACATATCGCAGGGCGTTGGTGGGCACGGTGGTCTGGCCCTCGCCATTGTCTCCCCACGCGATGAGGGTGCCGTTGCGGTCCAAGGCCAGCGAATGGTAATCGCCGCCCTCGAGATCGATGATGTTGTTCCATGCCGGGTGCGCGCTGGCCTGGCCCGCCGAGTCATCGCCCCAGGCCACGACCGTGCCGGGATGTCCCAGGACGCTCACGCGCGCCATGGTGGTGACCGAGCTGTAGAGGTTGGTGGCGGTGACGCGGTAGTAGCCGGTCTGACTGGGCTGAATATTCGAAAGCGTCAGCGTGGGGCCGTTGTTCTCGATGTTTCGGCCATTGAACTGCCATGTGTAATCGGGCGCGGGTTCGGCCTCGACGTGGACCGAGAGGACCACGGTGGCGCCGACCTCGACGATCTGGTTGGTGAGAACCGCTTCGAGGGTGGCCATCGTGTAAACCACCAGTTGGGCGGGATCGCTCACGGTCACCCCGACGCTGTTGGAGGCCACCAGCGTGTAGGCGCCATCATCGGCCGTGCTGAGGCTGTTCAATGTGAGCGTGCTTTGGGTCGCATTGGGAATATCCGTGCCGCCATGCCGCCACTGGTAGCTGATGGGCTGTGAGCCCCCGGCCTGGCCCGCCAGGGTCCGGCTCGAACCGGCGGGGCACGCTGTGTTGGTGGGCTGGATGACAAAGAATGGCGCGCGGGGCGTGACGGTGAGCGTGGCCACCTGGCTGGTCACCGAGCCCAGGCCATTGCCAACGACGACGCAGTACGCCCCCTCCTGAGCCGCCTGCACGCCGGACACGAGGCAGTAGTTCGTGACGGCGCCCGCAATGGGCTGTCCGTTGAAGAACCATTGATAGGTCATCGGCTGGCTGCCCACGGCGACCGTGGTGAACAGGGCGTTCGAAGAGGCTGGAATGGTGAGCGACCCGGGCTGGGCAGTGATCTGCGGTGCGGTGGGCTGGACGCGCACACGCATCAAGGCGCTGGTGATCGATCCGGCCACATTCGTCACCGCCACTTGATACAGCCCTTCATGAGCCACATTCGCATTCTGAATCTCCAGAACGGCATTGGTCGCGCCGCTGAGGATGTTGTTTTCAAAGAACCATTGGTACGCGAACGGCCTGGTGCCCGCCAGGGTGACCGAGAGGCGGATCGTCCGGCCCGCCAGGACGTTGGTAAAATCCGGCTGCGCGAGGATGGCAGGCGGGGCCTGGACATTCACCTGTGCCACCGCGCTGGTGACGGAGCCCCAGGCATTGGAGACCACCAACTGGTAGTCGCCTTCGTCCGTAACCTGGATATTGTTCAAGGACAGGAAGTAATTGGTCTCTCCCGGGAGGGTCACGCCTTGCTTGAGCCACTGGTAGGTCAGCGGCGAAAGGCCCATGCTGTTGGCCGCGAGATACACGCTGCCGCCCAGGCCCACGAGCGTCTGGGCCGGGGGTTGTTTGGTGACGCTGGGAACGCAGACAGCCGTGAGCGGCATGCTCCGGATGAGGGCGCTGTTGGTGTCATAATACCAGAACCGCTCGTTCCGGCCATCCACGACCGAGATGGAGGCGGGGACGGGCAGGTTGAAGATGGCCTTCCGCGTGGCCGTTTCAAAGACCTGCGTGCTGCCGAAGGCCAGCGCACCGTTCGTGGAGCAGGAAAAAATCTCAGAGCCCAGGACGCCCAACTCGGCGAGATCCGCCCTGTAGGCCGCCCCGGTCCAGAAAAGACACGAGCCGTCCAGGCTCATGACCAGATTGGTTGATCCATAGATGGCATGACCATCGACCTTTCCCATCAGGACAAAGCTGTCATTACCGAAGTCATACCGCCCCATCCTGGCCGACATGGTGCCGCATTCGACATGGTAATAATAGCGGCCGGTGGGATCGAACTCACCATCGCCCTGGTACAGAGAGCCTCTGGCCAGCCGCGTGCCGGTGGCCGTATCAATCAGCTCGGCGAAAATCCACTGGTCCACGTCCTCAATCATCACCCGGCCCTGGCGGCCTGCGTTGATCCTTGCCACATTGGGGCCCAAATCCAGGGAGGGGAGCAGACTCTGGGTCTGCAAATCCACCACGTAGGTCGCGGACTCCCCCCAACTGGCAATGTAGAGCCTGGCTTCGGGATAGTTGATGGACAGGTCGACGGCATGGCCGCCAATGGGCAGGGAGCGTTCGATGGCTCCATTGGTGGTGTTGATGAACAGCACCGAGCCGTTCTGGTTCGTCTCAA
Source organism: uncultured Verrucomicrobiota bacterium (assembly GCA_964538065.1). Taxonomy (GTDB): domain Bacteria; phylum Verrucomicrobiota; class Verrucomicrobiia; order Limisphaerales; family UBA1319. The sequence continues at coordinate 2,114 of CAZIDG010000161.1, read as the reverse complement.
GCGCGGTCTGGATGGCGTAGATGTACGGGCGCTCGCGATCGGCCACCATCTTGGCAACCTTCAGCGGTTTGATGTTCACAACCACCGGCACGATGAGCTGCAGGTCGCCGGCCGTGAAGGCCACCGAGTTGGTGTAGGAGCCCGCAGGCAGGGTCGATGTCTGGAAGGTGAGCACCGGCTGGGAGGGCGTGGCGCCCGAATCGGGCGTGATGGCGAGCCAGCTCGCATCGGCCACATGGGCCGTCCAGGCCTCCGCACCGGCGGCCGTCAGATCGATCGGCAGGCTGGCCGCATTGAAACCCGTAATCGTCTCGCAGGTCACCCGGCCGGGATTGGCCGCAATGGGAGACACCGTGAAGGACCAGACCGGTCCCGTGTTGGTCACGGCGAAATAATGCGTGTCCACGCGCCAATAATACGTCCGGCCCGTCTGCAATGGGCCGGGCAGGGCCTGCCGGGCCGTGGTGGCGAGACCCATATATTGCGGAGACGTCGTGGTGGCCGCCTCAACCTCCGCCTGGTTGTCACCCCAGTACACATCATACAGGAGCGCGTAGGGCGAACCGGTCCACGCGAGGCTGGTCAAGGGGAGGCTGACCACTGAGGCATCGCTGGGCGTGGGGACAACCTCCGGGCCCCGGGCGGGCAGGATCTGGTTTATCGTATAAACCTCCAGGAGGGTCGATCCCTTCGGGGACATGCAGAAGAACCTGGTCTGGTCGCCTGACATCGTTTGCACCACACTGGAAATACCGATATTGGTGATGGCGTTCCCAGTCAGGGCATTGAAGATGGTGTTGTTGCCGAAGGCCACCGCGCCATCGGGTGAAATGGCATAGATATTCTCGGCAAACGTGGCGCGTGTGACCGAGACATCGCTGGCGTCAAATTTGTATTTCTTGGTGAACACGTATCGCTGGCTGCGATCCAGCAGCACCGGCGTATCCAGGGGATCGCGCTCCATGGAGACGCTGGACGTCTCGAGCTGGGTCAAACGTTGGCGGTTCGAAGCATCATAGCGCTTGAGCAGCGAATTGGAGGGAATCGTGTCCCAGCCATACTGCCGCCAGGCATATAGACTTTGATGGCTGCTGCCGAAGGCCATGGCACCCACCCCGGATCCATCATCAAAGACCGCCACCCTGGCGCCGGTGGCAAAATCATACAACGTGATGGTCGGCACTGTGGCGCCGTCGGTGCAATACAGCAGCTCGTCCAGGCCCGCCGCCACATGCAGGAGGTTGGTCAGATTACCGGTGTTGGGCAAGGTGATTTCCTTTTCCCCGGCCGTGGTGAAGGTGGCCAGATCGACCTTGGTAACCGTCCGGCTCCCCATGTTGATGACATAAAGGGCGTCCCCGGCGGGATCGATCGACATATCCGTGGGGCTGTAACCCACGCTGATTTCCTTCTTGATGCTCCCATTGGTGGAATTGAGGGCAAGCAACGTGCCGGGCATGAGGCCATTGGCCGCATTCAGCGCATAGACATACGGCCGCTTGGAATCGGCCAGCAACCGATTCACGGTGCGCTCAGACATGGAAACGTAGGTTTGCGCGCTGGCAGTTGTAATAAAAAGCAATATGAACGCCAGGGCCAGGGTGACCGGGTTTTGTTTCATCATTTGACCTTATATTCCCGTATTATGAGGCCATAACGCCACTAAATACAATGATGTTTCTCTTGTATCTTTTGTTAACCCATCAGGCACCAAGCAAGCCATGGCCCGGTGTTCGACTGAAACACAACCCTGGGCCTGTAAGGCCGGCATGTTATAGCCTGGGGTGGAGCGCGGCGAGCGCGGAGCCCCAGGTCACACGCAACAACAAATCTCCAAGCCCTGTTAAGGGCGCAACCTCCCGGTGTGCCGGATTTCCTTTTCCTTTTTGCGCGTTTTTGCGGCCATTTCTTTTGGGATTCTTCATGGACAAACAGGCCACGGCGCACGCGCGGCAGCGGCGGACAGAGGACTGCCTCGCCCCACCTCCTGGCGAACATTCATACCTCCTGTGCGGAAACGCCCACTGCTGACCATGGACCCTCCATTGAATCCTGTGTGTTGACGAATGCGATTCACCCTCCGGAGCGCTGAAGGCGCGGCCTATGATAGCCCA
>CAZIDG010000160.1:0-6849 GCA_964538065.1 uncultured Verrucomicrobiota bacterium | reverse complement strand
GGGCAGCAAGTTCCACAACTGGTGCTCGTTCCGGAATTCTCGCCCTGGCCGATTCTACGGCTCCAAATGTGAATGGAGGCAGCGTGTTTGCCTGCGCAGACGCCACGGCATCGACAAACATGTTCAATAACGGGGTGTTGGGAAAAACAATTGCAGTGAGCTGCACATCGGGAACCAAGACATTTGTCAATGGCACTTGGATCAAAACACTCTCGGGCTCAAACCTCGTTTTATCCGCTGGCCAGGTTGCAGTGTTTATGGCCTTGGAAATCAACGCGGCGGACTACCGTCTAATCTGGTACCAGGTCAAGTAACCTATGGGAAGCGATAGAGACATCGTCATCAAGATCGAGACGCAGGCGAATCTCGAGGGAGCCAAGGCCGCGCAGGCGCAGTTGGAACGGGACATCGCCAAGGCGCAGGCGCTGGGGAAGGATTACAGTGCCCTTGAAACGAAACTTCAACGGGTCAAAAAGGCCATTGCAGACTTCCAGCAGGCGAATCCGGGATCCGGAAGCAAGGGATGGCTCGGGCAGTTCAATGACGAGCTCGTTAAGGCATTTCCCAGTATCGGAAAATTCGAGGGTCTATTGGCCAAGCTGGTGAGCGGGCCGATGGGTGTTTTGGCGGCCGGATTGGCAACATTGGCAGGCGGGCTCGGCCTCGCCAAAAAGAGCCTGGATGAGTTTGCGGAAGGCGAGGTGCGGCTGAACAAGCTGGCGCAGGCTTTGGCCCAGACCGGGCAGTTTAGCCAGGGGTACGTTGACCGGCTGCGCGAGATGGCGCAGGAACTGCAATCGACCACGGGAATCGCCAATCAGGAGTGGATTGGGGTGCTGACGCGGTTGAGCCAGTTCGGCGCAGATCAGAACAATATCGGCATGAATGTGGATGCCGTGAAGAACCTGGCCGGGATCCTGGGCGGCGATCTGCAGTCGGCTGCCATGATGGTTTCGCGGGCGATGCAGGGCAACTTCGACATGTTCTCCCGATATGGCATCGTGCTCGATGATAATGCCAGCCAGACTGAGAAGCTGAACCAGCTTTATATGGAGCTGGCAAAGCGTGGCGGTGGACAGTTGGAGGCGGAGACTAACACTCTGTCGGGAAAATACCGCGAGCTCAAAAACAACACCTCAGATTTGTTGGAGTCTATTGGATCCCAGATTGCGCAAACGGGCATACTCCAAAAACTGCTCGGCGCGGCCAGTATCGTCGCGGAGACCTGGGCAGAGAAGATTGGTGGTGGTGAAAGGGCCATGCGCGGATTCAGCAACGCGTCGCGCGACATCAAGGATAGTCTTGGCAAAGCACAGGCAGCGCTCAAGGAATTTGACCTTAGCATGAAGGAAAGCCAGCGCCAGGCTGGATATCAGGACATGGGTTTCGCTGCAATGTCCGAGCAACTGAGCCAGTTCTACAGTGCCGAGGATCGGTTGGCTGAAGCACGGAAGGCCAAGGAACTGGCTGTTCTGAATGAAATGGTTCGAATGAATGCGGTGTCGGCTCAAGAGGCTGCCGCGCGGAAACTGGAAATTGAGGATCGGTATTCGGCTCAAAAACTTGAACGAGTCAAAAAACGTCTTCAAGACGAGTCCGCGTTGGAGGCTGCCAAACTCAATGCAGGCTTGGAACGCGAAAAAGACCTCCGCGAACAACTGGACTCAGTAAAGCAGGAAAAGGCCAAACTCGGCAAAATCAACCAACTCAAGGGGGCGGCTGATAAGGACCGCAAGGCACTCGATACATTAACCCAACAATATGACGATTTACTAGCAAAACGAGATGAATTGGCTCGTGCTGATGCCGGTTATGAGGCTGGAAACTGGGAACTGGGTCCTGTTGAGGAGCAACTCAAAGACTTGGCATTAAGGAAAGACCAAGCACAACGAGTCTATAACCGATCCGCGTCGAAAGTTAAAACCACTCAGGACTCCATGGAGGTGCTGAATGCCAAACAGAAGAAGCTGGAAGAAATGTACGAAAAGCAGGTCGATGCCAATCGCCAGGCTAAGTTGACCTATGGCTTCAACGAGGACCAGCGTGAGGCGACTGCAAATACGGAAACCGAGGTGGCAGGTGTTGAAAAGGAAACAAGGCACACACAGGCCGCCGGTGAGCAGGGAGCGCGAATTGTTGAGAACAGGAAGAAGAAGACAGAAGAGTTTCATAAGGCGGTTTCAGCGGGACAACCCACACCGAAGGTCACCCCTGAAGAGGCTTACGAATTCAGACTTGTGCCTGATATGGAAAAAATGAAGAACAGCGCGGTGTCAATCGACACCAAGCTCAACAATGTGCTGGGCGGGGTTGTGGCGAGTCTGGATTCCATTGAACGAACATTACAGGCGTATCAGACGCGGCTTGATCAGATGGACCGATGGATGAAGGGCTCCCGATGAGCATCGCATGGACATTGGTTTATGGGGGAGTTGAGAAGACCTTTATCGAATGGGGTGTGGAAGGGCTGCAGCGCACACTGGTGAGCCAAGGTGTGGACGAGGTGACATTCGACCAGCCGATCAAACTGTCTACGGATGCCCCGCTGTTTGCCAAGGGGCAAACGATTGTTATCAAGCGCAATGGTGTGCGGTGGTTCTATGGTATCAGCATGTCGCCCAAGAATGCCAGTTCGCGGGTGTACCAATACAGGCTCGTCGGCCCATGGTGGTTCCTGGAGCGACGTGAATACCAGCAGCCATGGAGGGCGGTCAACACGACGACACAGGTGGAAGAAACGGTCTACTCTACCCATTTAATGCTCGGCAAAAAGCTGGTGGAGACGGCCGGTGTTTTCACGGCCGAGATTCAGCTAACGGATGAGCTGCTCTCAAGTGTGATTGCTTGGGCGATTGGCAAGGGAGCGCCGATCACGAATGGATCGGGATACCCTTCGATCCAGATGATCATCGATGAGGGGCGGGACATGACCTGTGCCCAGGTGATCCAGCGAGTGCTGCAGTACATGCCGGACGTGGTGACCTGGTTCGATTACACGACCGAGCCATACCCGACTTTCCATTGTGCGCGTGCGGCGAGTCTTGCACCGATTTCGTTGCTTTACGGGAAGCCGGTCTCTTCTGCGGACCTGGAACCACGGGATGACCTCCAGTTCGATGCCGTGGTGCTCAAGTACGAGCGCTACGACGATATCAATGGGCAACGAGTGTTCATCCAGGGAAAGGACATCGCTCCAACAGGAGCCACAGGCAACGAGGCTAATGCGCTCGTGGCCACCATCGATCTGGCTGGGTTTAACGTGTCTTTTGCCAAGGGTTACACGGAAGCGGCGGCCATCCTCGCATTTTCCCCGACAACGGCGGACCGCATCGCGTTCTGGAAGCGGCATGAGCCTTGGCTCAATGATTCACGAATCACGGCGATTGAACCAGAGGTCGCAACAAGCCCGCTTGGGACCGGCGGGCTGCCGAGGGAGTTGATGAATGGTGAAGTGGCCGATTGGATGGGATTGGAAGTGGAGGAGGACACGATCACGGCGAGGGTGAAGATCACCTACAATTCGCAGTTTGGGGTTGGCGACGTTGAAGAAAGGATCATGTCCACGACGATCCGAAGGACGAATGCGATATCTGGCGAGAAAAGCTACTCGCAACTGGCATCCTATGTGGAGGGGGAAACGTCTCCTCCCGGCCTCGCCCAGCACATTTACGATTCCGTCAAGGACCTGAAATACAGCGGTCCAATCACCATCTTGGAGCAGGAACATGGCACGGTTTGCATAAACTTTATGGGGCGGAGCGTGAACATGACCGGGCGGGATGCAGCCTGGGAGACGATGGCGACTCCGATTCAGACCGTGTCCGAAGATGTTGACCGGGGCAAGACGGTGATCACAGTTGGCCCACCTGAGCAACTTGCTCCTGCTGACATGGTGCAATTATTGAGCGCCACGCGGAATCGTCTGGTTTTCACATCGAGCGGCGCGATGGGATCCAGCCAGCGGTCGTCCAACTCGGTCGGCTTAGGAAAACACGTTCCTCAAAACATCGGCAACAGTGGTGGGTCGGCCTACCAGAAAATGACGTTTGCTGCGAATTCGACCACAACCGGGGTCATCGATTTCACCGGCAAGGACACCAACAACAATCCTGTGGGGCGGTTCAAAATGGTAGCACCCAACAACACGGCGATTGACCTTTCGACTGCAGATGCGGCTGGGAAGGATATCAAGCTCAGGGAATACCCGATTTGCGTGGGTGGCGTGCAAAAGTATTTTATGGCGCTCGGCTGTGAACCCTATACCAAATAACAACGATGGATGGCGTTGGAACATGTGACTGCTTTGACGTGCTTGATAGGAGCATAGCCTATTACGGAGTCGTCTATCATTTTGGGTTTGCGCCCTATGTATTTTCTCACGGAGGGACCGAAACTGTCCCATACCCATACCTGGAGAACGGTGTGCCGGTGGGGGTGCTAAACAATCGAATCTTTGGGACTGTAGACGAATACTTTCCAGCACTGCAGGCACAAACAGACCCGCCATTAATTGCGGTCTGTGAGACACGGTATCTGCGTGAAACGGTTGTCACGGATATCGCTTGGAGCAGGGAAATCGACGGTGTAGTCGTTGTGAATGAGTGGCAACAAACCACGGTCAGGACCATCAATCGGTACACAGGCGAGTTAAGTGAGGTGACAACCGTCACAAGCGGCAATCCTCCCGCCGAATCATGTCGGCCCGATTGGAAGATGCCAGTACCTCCAATTCCAAATCCTCCTGGGATATTTAGTGGTAGTTGGGGGACTGATGGAACAAAAGCAACTGCCACAGCTTGTCATTGCTCCTTTAATTTCAGTGGCATGACGAACAACACTCTGGATTGCACAACAAACGGACAAGTGGCGTCCATGAGTGGGTATTTTAATGTCAGCAGAACTCTTGATCTGCCCAACACATTTGCGGACATGACTGCCATGCACGATGCCCTGGCAGCACTGGTGAACAGGAACAATCTGCGTGCGCGTTTGACTCATTGGCGGGACTTGTATCTCTCAGACCCAGCAACCTACCAATGGAATTATCAGTATTTTTGCGGCATCGATCTGGCCTTTGATGCGAGCGGAAACATCACGCAAACGGACAGATTCACGGGGTGCGTTGGACTGATGAACACGGCACCACCAACATACCAAGGCATGAGGTCATGGACAACCCTACGCTTGCCTGCACAACGCATATATGCTTCAAAAACTCTGGTTGCATCCCTGAACCCTATTTTCGCCTCCGCTTCGTATTCATTGACCACCACAACTTGGCCGGGTGACCATTGCTCGGACACCGCAAGTGATTCATCCATGGAGGTAATCACGCCGCAAGCTACCGAGTACTGGTTATGGCCGTCAGTTCCTGCCATGTTGGTTCTGACCGAGGCGTTGAAGCGTTATATCGCCTATGCGGTCCGGGCTCCTTGGTTTGGCTTCCCTGGATTCAAGAACTCGTCCGGGGGCGATTGCGTAGCTGATAGCCCAAACGCTTACGGTGCCTGCGAGGACAAGTATCTCACGCGGACGACCGAATTTGCCTATGACGTGGCATATTACAATTGGTCATTGGGTGAAGATGGCCAATACCACAGGGACGCCACCCCAATTCGCTCATACAATTGGAGTGAGTTTCTGGAGGAAAAGATGAACAAGTGGACCGGCGTGGTCAGCAAACGCACATGGACCACTGGCACGAGGCCCGAGAATCCGTCCTGCGGCCCCATGTGGGTTAATGGCTTTTCTGGAGATTGCGACACTCCATACATACCTGGGGCTGGATGTCCCACATGCACAGGAGCAAACCATGGCGGGGTCGATGGTTCCAACACCATAGAGCAATGCACACAAACCTATCTCGAGCGACGCTGTTTTGAAAATCTACCGTGGCCATGCACATCTTTCTTGCCGACAGGATGGACACCCTGCGACCTCTGCTCAACGACTCCGCATTGGGATGGTGATGGGGTGCTCACGACAAAGGTGACCCTGACCGATCCTTGGACCTACGCCGACGTGAAAGCGCTTGTGGACTATTATTGGACCAGCACATGTGCCAGTGAGAGCCTAATGGCAGAGTGGCAACAGGACAGAGAGTTTTCGGGGAGGCTTTACTCATTCGACTCAAATGGGGACAACACATTTGAAACGTTTTATTATGAGGGGCAACTGGATGGGGCGTATTGCTCGTTTAATGGGCAGTACCTTGAGTCTCTCATGAGCATAGGCCCGGTCATCCAGAACGCTGGGTACAAACTAACCAGGAGCACACCCAACGCCTGTGGCACCCCTCTGGCGACCTGTACGGGGTTCACAACTGGAGCACATGACATTACTATGTGCGTCCGGCCAGAGAACACCGGGACAGAGAAGGTGGAATACGGGACATGTTAAGCTCGGCTGACATCAAGGGTAATGGTGTGGTGGTCAGATCACCACAACAGGAGCCTCCATTGCCAAGCCTGCCTCGCATGGCGGCAAATCTTGCCTCATCAATGGCCGTGGTCGGGATGGGCGTCCTAATGGGAGACCAGGTTGAGAGGACCAAGGCTGAAATTGATCAGATCGCCTCGATCTGCAAAGCATGTCCCGATTGGTACCGTCCCAGCGACAACCGGTGCGCACATTCTAAGTGTGGCTGTCATTTGGAGCGAAAACAGCGCCTCGCCGCGTTACATTGCCCAATTGCCCTTTGGTGATCCTTTAAACGCCGTTTGCCTGGACGTTAAATTGCCCAAGTGAACTTCAAACCTTTGCACGAAAGGCTTCAAACCTCGTTCGCGTTTACACCACATCGAAGTAAGCTGATCAACCGTGTAAGGCCCCTTGGCTTCATTATCTAGG
>CAZIDG010000159.1:0-6958 GCA_964538065.1 uncultured Verrucomicrobiota bacterium | reverse complement strand
GCCGCCAGCAGTGCCATTGGAGGCATGCGAAGCGCCATGGCGGCACGGGGAGGTGCCAATGGTGCAAAGGGGCCACTGCATGTTGATCCTGCTGGACTACGACTTCCTCCAACAAGAGCGGAAGGGGCTGATCCTTTCAAGCTCGCAGACCAAATCAAGAAATACGGTACTTCCACGGAAGGGATGCCGCCAATTCAGGTCACGCGGGGTGGGAACGGCGAGATGATGATAAATGATGGCGTCACACGTGCAACACGTGGTGCTATGACGTCTGGAACCACCGTTCCAGTTCAAGTGATCGAAGAAAACCCTGCCATCAATTTTGGAAATCTTCCAAGGATTGGCGAACGAACACCAGGCAGACCATGACTACGACGAGACAGGAAATCTTTAAAGCACTTGCGGAAATGAGTGACCGCTATCCGGACTGGCGATTCGGCCAAATGGTAGCAAACATATCCTTTTGGGCTAAAGGGCCGACTGCTCAGGCTATTTGGGATGTTGAAGACCAGCAGTTCTTAGACACACTCAAAAAGCACCTACAAAAGGAGCCCCCCAAGGCATGAAAAGAAGACGAATCAGCATCACGGACGATGCCGCCACTGAGTTTCGGCTGACTGGCCAGCTTCAGCGCAACGGTCTCACAAGCCAAGGCATCCCTACCGTTACACCAGGACGCTGACCATGAGTTCCAAGAAGCCACTTCACACAGTTCCGGTTGCCTCGACGAGCTTCACAACCAAAGCCTATTTCGACGGGCAAGGAGTTACGCCCTCTATTCGTTTTGGATACGAGAAGGATGGGGCGATATACCAAAGTGGAATCAAGTTCAGCAAGGTAGCCGCTGTGCGGACCAGGGCCGAGCGCTGTTGCACAGCGTGGCACATTGAAGGTGCTTACGACACCTTGGTTGAAATTGAAGTTCATTGTGGGTTGAGGAAATCCGAGCCGATACCCAAGAGATGTGGCGCAACAAATGGCAAATGCACCATTACTTGATTTATCTCGACAGCGTGGGGTGTTTTGAAGTCATCGCCGAATCATGCCGGGATGTCTTTCGAGCCGCAGGACATGACCGAAACTTTTTTCGGGCCAACCTAGTTGAACTGACCGAGCGTCACCTGTTACTGATTTATTTGGCATCATATTTTTTGCCGAATTAACCTCGTAGCGTTTCGGCGAGTTTTGCCGACGTTTTTGCTCCGTTCCATATGCCTTGTAACTGGCATGCATTGCGGTAGAATAACTTGCACCTGATGGCCTTGCGCAGTGTCACCTGGTTTCTGTTCCTGTTATTTGCCGGTCTCTTTCAAGGACAGGCATGGGCGCGTGTGTGCAATGGCGGTCTGGAAGGCGGGTATTGGCAATCCTCACCGGGATTTTCAGCACGGCATTTTAATGCGGACAGCTACGGAAGCTTGCGCGTGCGCAGGGAGGTTACATCCACCTCCACAAACGATTACCGTTACATCTATGACGGGCGTGCGATTCTCCAGGAGCGCGATGCCAAGAATCTGCCCACTTGGACGGTCAGCCGCGGTCCCACAGGGTTGCTCGCCCTCTCCCGGCACAGGCGCAGTTATGCTGACCATGCTTATTACTACACCGATGCCCATGGGAACGTGGCAGCCCTGGTCAACGACTACCAAAATGTGGTGGCCCGGTATCTGTACGATCCTTATGGGAACCAGGTTGCCATCAGCGGTCCATGGGCCGATGCCAATCCTTTCCAGTTTTCCTCGCAGTACTACCACGCTCCATCGGGACTGCATGCCTATGCCTGCCGCTTCTACGATCCTGGTCTCCAACGCTGGCTGACACCGGACCCATTGGGAGAGGCCGCAGACAGCAACCTCTACCGCTTTGTGGGGAACGATCCGGTTAATTTTGTTGATGATGACGGAATGCAGGCGCGTCCAGCCCGTCAAATGGAATTTGAGTTCCGGCCTCCTCCCCCAAGACGCTGGGGGTCCGGTCAGATGCCGCAGGAGGAAATAGTGCGAGCCAGGGACAACCTATTGTCACGCGGAGGCCTGGCCAACGCGCAGATTGGTCCCACACAGTTGGAACTGCCGTTAAGGGGTGCAGGAGCCGAATGCTCTAGCGGCACCATTTATTCCAGCGCCCCGCCCGAAACTCGGGGCGAGACACCCGTCATGGATAGGCTGGCAAGGGAGGCGGCAAAGGGAGGAATCGGCCCAGTGCTCAAGGGACAAGAAGGAGTTGCGCGTGCAATAGCAGAGTATGCAGCCTCTGGCGGCAAGGTTTTGGGAGAACAAATCAGCATCCGTGCTGGTGGCGGTCGGACCATACCTGACTTTTACGGGCAGAACGCGCAAGGCATTCGTGAGTTCATCGAAGTGAAGAATGGCCTTGGTGCGGCGCTGAATGCGAATCAGCAAAGACTCTATCCCATTATCCAACAATCGGGAGGCGTGCCGGTGGGCATGAACGCGAAAATTCCCGGCGTCATGACGCCAGGAGTCCCCATCCCGCCGACGCCTGTTAGGTTGATCCAATATCCATGAAAGCTTCACCGCGTTTCATCAAAGATGTATTCCAACTTGTTGCGGCGGCATTACACTCAGCCGGTTGGACAAAACGGAAGAGTAACATATTTTCGCTGGATCTGAGTGAAGAAGCATACGGCTGTGTCGGCTTGAACAAGGCGCTGTATCGCGGGGGCATTCTCCAGATAAACCCAGTCGTGAGTGTGGGTAACAAAAGGGTTGAGAACCTTGTTGCCGATCTGATGAGGATGAGATTTGAGCCTTACACAACTGCTTGTCTTGGAATGAACGTCGGATACTTGATGGCAGAACAAAAATACGCGCCCTGGTCGTTTCAAGAGGATACTAACTGCGAAGCTGTGGTTGCCGACCTGGTTGCCACCGTCGAGAAATATGGCCGTCCCTTCATGGAACATAACGTAACGCTAGCAGCGCTTTACAACGCACTGCTGAATTCCAAACGCGGCACTCCACCTGATCAACTCGATTACCGCATTGCTGCCGCTGCCGATCTGCTCGGCAAACGCACAGAAGCAGAAGCCTTCGTTGACGCGAGGTTACGGGAGATTGGCAACCGAAACGATGAGGCGGCTGAGTGGTTCAGAAAGTTCGCGGCAAATCTCCTCGAACGCTAGGACGCCGTTTGGCCTACACAAAAGGTGAGATGTTACTCGCTAATTTGGCATCATTCTTTTTGCCGAATTAAACTCGTAGCGCTTTGGGGAGTTTTGCCGACGTTTTGCTCCGTTCCATATGCCTTGTAACTGACATGTATTGCGGTAGAATTACTTGCATCTGATGGCCTTGCGCATTGTCACCTGGTTTCTGCTCCTGTTGTTTACCGGTCTGTTTCAAGGACAGGCATGGGCTCTTGTGTACAATGGCGGTCTGGAAGGCGGGTATTGGCAATCCTCGCCGGGGTTTTCGGCACGGCATTTTAATGCGGACAGCTACGGAAGCATGCGCGTGCGCAGGGAGGTCACCGCCACCTCCACAAACGATTACCGTTACATCTATGACGGGCGTGCGATCCTCCAGGAGCGCGATGCCAAGAATCTGCCCACTTGGTGGCAGGGGGGCAGTTCGAGCGACATCATGAATGCCGCCCTGCGGGGAGGTTTGGCGGGCGGCGTGGCGGGCCTGACCATGGGGTTCGGAGCCCCCGCGTTGAGCGGCATCTTTGGAAATGGCATTGTGGCTGGCGCAATCAATGGCCTTGTATCCGGGGCTGTATCGGATGCGGTCAACCAAGGCTATGACCTTGTCCAGGGCACGCGGTGCGAGTTCAGCTTCAGTGAACTGGGTGCTGGAGCGGCCATGGGAGGCATCTTTGGCGGAGGTTTTAGTGCCGCCAGCAGTGCCATTGGAGGCATGCGAAGCGCCATGGCGGCACGGGGAGGTGTCAATGCCGCAGAGACGGGAGCCACCGCCGCCGAAAACGTAACCTACCTTTACCAAAAGGTTGGCGCTCAGGGCGAGCACCTAAAGTTCGGCATCACCAAGAATCCGGCAACGCGCTACACACAAGAAGAGCTTGGTGGTGGCCAATTGAGAATCCTCACGGAAGGACCTCGCAAAGAGATGCTCCAACTTGGACGGAATCTGCATGAGACTCTTCCCATTGGGCCGGAAGAAGCTCATAAGTTTTACATCCAAAAGCAAATCGAGAAGGGGCTGAGACCGCCTCCTTACAATCCATGAAATACCAACTTGTGTTGCAGTGGCCAGCCTCATCAATCAAGGACTACGATGCCATGATTGAGGTTGAGAATACCTTGGCCGAAAACCTGTCTGCGGCTAACGATGTTGATGGACACGACGCTGGCTCGGGCGAAGTGAACATCTTCATTCGAACCGACGATCCAAAGCGTGCCTTCGGCGAGGTTAAGGGCATTCTCGGCACACGCGATTTTTGGGTTGATGCTCGCGTTGCTTATCGCGAGGTCGCGGGAAGCGAATACACCCTTCTTTGGCCTAAAGACCTGACCGAATTCAAAGTTGCTTAACGATGTGAAGATAAAATGAAAAGGATTGTGTCGAAACTGAACCGTTCGATCTGGTTGCTCGCGTTCCTGTCGGCACTTGCTACCAGATTGGGACAGCCGCTGGTACGAATGGTCTCACTGGTGGAGGTGTTCAAGTTAAACTCTTGCAGCAAATCCCAAATGTGAATTTTGGCCTAAGTATTCCACTTTCACGTTGATACTATGAACACCGAAATATTTTCAATTCCGAATAATGAGTTTACCGTCTTGCGATTGGAAGACGGTTCGATCAGTTGCAAAGGCTGCTACCAAGGAATACAAGTGACAGATGCTTTGCCGCTGGATGCAAACAAGTGTTTAGTCCTATTGGATCGGATGGCAAACAAACAGGAGGTCTTTGAGAACCTTCTCTGCATTCGACGCGATGGCAGTGTGGTATGGAAGGCTGAGCTTCCCGAACAACCCGACGCGTTCGTCGAATTTGAAATGACAGATAATGGATTGCATGCATGGACTTGGAGTTGTTGGATGCTCATAATTGATTTGGAAACTGGAAAAATCATCCAACGTGAATTTGTGAAATGATGCCAAGCATCTTCGTCAGCCTGTTGACCTTGCTCTTTTTTCTGAGCGGCCCGACAACGGAGGGGAAATTTGTTTTTCGGCAGTCTGCTGTTGTCGCGATGATGAATGGCCGACTTGGACATTCCGCCATTTCCATCGCCATCAGCGGTCCATGGGCCGATGCCAACCCCTTCCGGTTTTCCTCGCAGTATTACCATGCGCCATCGGGCCTGCATGTCTATGCCTGCCGCTTCTACGATCCTGGTCTCCAACGCTGGCTGACACCGGATCCATTGGGGGAGGTCGCAGACAGCAACCTCTACCGCTTTGTGGGGAACGATCCGGTTAATCGAATTGATCCGCTGGGTCTTGATTACCGGTCTGTGGCACAGATGAACATCTTCGGCGTGATTCCTGGGCCCAACGGCATTGTTCCTTATGTAACGGGTGACACTTGGGGCGAGCAGACTGTGGCCGCGATTGACAACAAGTGATCCAAGCGAACCCGGGGGTATTTAACAACGCTTGGAGAAATTACTCGAACCTTCCACCAAAGTAATAATGAGGACCTTGGAACTTGGGAAATATCGGCGAGCGAGAGTCTGGATAGGAGAACTTCCAGACGCAACCTACCCGTGTTTAAAAACGCTGTCACACACGATTGCGACAAACAGACCATCGCCTGGAGGCGGGCTGAAGATTGTTGCTGTTGAAGTATTCGTGATCCTAGGCCCTCGCTCGATTTATGGGATGCTTGGAGGGCACTTTACGCCAGACGCAAAAGGTCAGGTGAGTATTGATGTTAACATCTCTTCTGCCAACGAGAGGTTATTTCCTGACAATCTTGCGGGAACGCGAGACGAGGTTCGTGTAGGGCTTCCCTCTGAATATGCGCAATCAGTGGTGGTCGGTGTGGACTTGGCGAAAGGCGAACTGAACACGCTTACAGCTGGGATATTTTCAATAAACTGTGCCGCTCACGGGGTCATGGGATCGTGCGACGCCGTTTACAAGCACCTTGCGGCAATCCTCGTTAAGCTGTTAAATATTGCAAGCGTTGAGCCTTCTGACGAAGAACTGATTAAGTTATTTCCATCAACATTTAGTTGAAATAGCCCCCGGTGCTGAGACAGGCGCGTTTGATTCCCCTGAAAAGACGACGTCTCAAACGCGCCAGCCTCAGCTTCGCCCAGGGCGCTGCTCCCTCGGTGAGCTTTTTACGCCGCTGCTTCGTTACACTGCGAATTTACCACTGATTCACGGCCCATGCGCCCACCATGGGCAGGCAAGTCCTACGTTCCATTACGCTCATGGATCCAATACTCCCGAGCGCGCCAGTTGACGTGTTACTGATTTGTTTGGCATCGTGTTTTGTGGTCTCATTGCCGTGATGTGGTCGTAGCGTGCGACCGGTTTGGGATTTTCTGGATAATGGAGGATGGCCGGATTCCTGTCGTAGTGGTTTTTCCACGGTCCGACCGCAAAACGGACGGATTAACTTCGCGACATTTTTGAGGTGTTTGCCGAACTGTTGTCGACGCATTTGCTCTGTTCCATATGCCTTGTAACGGGCATGTATTGCGGTAGAATCGCTTGCATCGGTGGCCTTGCGCATTGTCACCTGTTCAGGAATATAATGTGAGCACCACATGATCAAGCACATCATAGACTTGGTCCTCGGTCACCGTTGGATTACTGGCCAGATATTCAGTGATACCGCATCCACGTTGAATATATTGAAACAGAGATGCGACAGGCACTTGTGTGCCAATGAATACATAGTCGACTTCTTGGAACTCCACCACCCTGCACTTTTCCCACTCCGTAACGCCTTGCATGGTCGCCAAATGCTGCCAGTCGTGGTCCCCTTTGAAGGCATCCAACAACCGTCTCACGGCT
>CAZIDG010000158.1:1562-7000 GCA_964538065.1 uncultured Verrucomicrobiota bacterium | reverse complement strand
TACGCCTGCCAATAGATTTGCGGCCAGCTTCCTGTAACGCTCCCAAACAGGGGCTGTTATCCGGATTCCCGAATTAGTGATTCTCACCGCCGATACATAACTTCGAACACCTTTTTTACGATCTGCGGGTTCTTTAACCTCAATCAAGTCGCGTTCCTTCAAATCCTTTATACGACGGCTGAACTTGCCAGGATCATGAACCAGGACACGCCGAAGATCAGCCACAGCAACAAACCCATCGAGCCCAACAGGGACATCGGTCCAACCCAGTTTACAAAGTCCATACAGCAAGGTCAGAGTATCTCCCTCATCCACCGTAAGTGAAACGCCATGCATGACCGCCTTGCGGATCGGTTCCAGCAGGTCCCGACGAGCTGTAAAAATGCTGGCCAGGCAATCAACGGGTTCAACAATAGCCTCGGTGCTCTTAGTGATCTTCGCCATTGGTTGAAATCCTACACGAAGGAAGATGGCTATGCAATTGCATCATAGATTTGACAATATCAATAGACGAGCTACTGTGTCCCTCGAAAGGACCCAATTATGTATAACACACTCAAAAATGGGCACTTGAAGGTCAGGTGGTTCAACACGGGAATGATACATAATGCGTAAGAAGTTCTTTATGAGCGTGTTAAGGATCGTACGCCAGAGATATTATTGGCCGCGATCGAATAACAACCTGAAAATTAATGCTTTAGAATTTACACAGACAACCGAAGTATAACTTTGAGGGCGGGGACAAACCGCTTGCTGATGGAGCCCTTTTCCGCTTAAATTCAATAAGATGAAATAAACCTGGTTAACAATAAATAACGATTTGCGTAGCTACGGCTACGGCCTCCCTATAAAACCGCGAATTTTATGTCCAGAGGCCAAGTCGCCAGCACGCGCTCATTCGGGCGCGGCTTGGCGTGCTTTCTCTGGACAGGCGCTTCGCGGTGCCTATAGGGAGGGGGTGCGTTGGGTTTGCGCCCCTTCTTTTTAAGGGCTGTAGTTCGGTGTTCCGCAATCCAAACCAAACATATGAACACCCTAAATATTGCCCGAAAAACCATCATCCTCCTTTGCGCTTCCTTTTTTCTGCTTCTTACTGGACAGGCACGATGCGATTCAACGTACCTCTTAACCCCTGCATTTGCAGGGAATCGCGTGCTGGCTCTTGATGGCAATGGATCTTATGTTCAGATTCCCGATGCCTCAAACCTGCAAAATCCATCTGAAATCACCTTGGAAGCCTGGATTTGCGCAAAAAACGATCCAGAACAGCGAAACGTATTGTGGATGAGCAATGGCGACGGTCAAAGCAGGAGTTCACAAAGAGGGTATGAGTATCATTGGAAAAGTAATTACTTTTACATCCACGCCTTTTTCAACGCCCCTACGAATTTTGCAGTCATAGCCATTCCTGCTGCCAGCGACCAATGGATTCACATTGCGGCGACCTACATCAGCCAGGAGGGTTTATTCACCGTGTACACCAACGGTCTCTTTGCCTCTTCCACCAACCTGGATTTCGATGGAGGCTCCTTGGCGGGGCTGTCTTTGCGTCAAACAACGTTGCCTCTGTGTTTTGGCATGGATACGGCTCTAAGAACCACCGCGACTGGTTACATGGATGAAGTCCGAATCTGGACCAGAGCACGCAGCCAAGCTGAAATCAGAAACGATTACGCACGCCGCTTGAATGGCAACGAACCTGGTTTGGCAGGATACTGGAATTTCGACGATGGCACTGCCACGGATGCCACCGGCCAAGGTCGTGATGGTGTGTTTTATGGCAATGCCCAAACCGTTCTCATGGACTTGCCGCCTTACCTTCCACTGACCATCAGCAGAGTCCCGAACAATCAGGCTACGACAGAAGGTGGCGAGGTAACGTTCAGCGTTGAGGCCAGTGGCAAGGATCCCCTGAATTTCCAATGGCTGTTTGACGGCATGCCCATTGCGGGTGCCGTGTCATCCAGCCTGACTTTGACCAATATACAAGTCTCACAATCAGGTACTTATCAAGTTGGCATCGCCGACACCGCCGGTGCTTACACCAATCTATCTGTCCTTTTAACGGTCCTATCGCCCGCCAACAGGGGATCCAATCAACCACCGGCCAGCACCTATCCCCTCCCCTCCACCGAGGGTCTCATGGCGGCATTTCGATTGGATGGAACGGATCCAGCGTTGTACATCGAAGCCGACAAGGCAGCGTATGTTGCCAACAGGTTCGGCGAAGCACACCAGGCGATGATGTTCCCGCAGTCGGGCTACACAGGTTCTCTGGTGGTTGACTACTTTAAAAACCGTCATCAATGGTCCTGGGCTGGTTGGATAAAGCCTTCGAAGGCCGAGTCAGCCTGGCAGACGTTTTATTCCGAAGGCAATCAGGGTTTATCGGGTTATCTGGATATTCATGAAAACAGGGTTGTCGTCGGACTCTGGAACGAGGATGTGGCTGACAACTGGACGTCTACGTTCAGTCCTCCCATTATTAAAAATGACCAATGGCAGCATGTAGCAGTAACTTTCGATGCACCCACCAACGAAACGGGTGTGTGCCAAATCTATGTAAACGGGAAGCTTGTGGCATCGTGTGAGCAGCCCATGGAGAAGGCGACGGATGCATTCCGGGCGTCGCATCGTGAATTCTGCTTTGGCGATTACAACGGTGCCTATACCACGAGTGGGAATCATTATTACTATTACGGTGCCGTCGACGACGTTTTCATTTATGGGCGTGTCCTCTCGGAAAGCGAAATCAACGGCTTGTTGCACTCCCCCAACGGGCTTTTAAAGCTCGATGGAAGTGATGGTTACCTGTCGGTGGCTGATTCATCGAAGCTTCAGTTCAGTAACGCCGTCACGGTGGCATCATGGATTTACCCTGTTGCAGGGACCAACAATCGGAATACCTATTTCATCAGCAAGGGTGGTGGCTTAAGTATCGACAGTTCAAAGGCTTTTGATTTATGTTACACCCCGGATCGTCGTGCCTTTTTTTCCATCTATACCGGCGTGTCCACATGGAGCTTGCTGGCTGCATCCATCCCTGAATTGCAATGGACACACATTGCCGCCACCTTTGATAGTTCCTCCGGCTGGTTCCGGCTTTATACCAATGGGGTTCTGGCCGATGCCACGACGAATGATGTGACCCGACAGTATTCTCTGAAGGGGGAAGTATTGCGGCAGAACCATTCACCCTTGGTGTTCGGCTGTTCTTGGGATACCACGCCTCTACAGGGTACTTTTGCCACGGGCCAGATGGACGATATCCTCCTCTGGAAGAAGGCTTTAAGCTCACAGGAGATCAGAGATCTGGTGGGTAAAAGATGTACAGAGTCACCATCCAGTCTCATGGCCGAATGGAACTTCGACACAGGGATACCCAAGGATGGTTCCGGTCAGGATCAGGATGGTGTGCTGGTCGGACATGCCAGCATCGCGCCCATGACAGGTTTTGACATTCTCCATGACGTCATTGGGTTCAACAGTGCCTCCTTTGACCGCCGAGGGCAGATCGTCCTCGAGGTTGCGGCACGCAATGGGGCCATGATCCAAATCGATGCGTCCACGAATCTGATCGACTGGGTCTCTGTCACTACGGTTCCAGCCACGGATGGTTCGGTGCAATTCACCGATCCCGACACCCTGGATTTTAACCAGCGCTTTTATCGGGCGGTGTTGATCAAATAACGGTTCATCTCCACAACCAGGGACTCGGTCCTTATGACCCTGCATGGTCTATAACAGTCCTATTTTGAGTATTATATGCCTTTCAAAGAACTTATAGAGGCGGCGAACGCCGCAGATAACAACGCTGCATCTCACGGTTTTCTTCAGCAAGCCCAGGCCATGGCCAACACCTTTGACAGTTGGGTAATGTGCTCCATGGGATGGTTGAAGGCCGGTGATATGAATCGCGCACGTGAATGCTGGCAACAGGCCATTTTGCAACCACCCCAACACCTGGATGAAGTCGTCCCGGGTATCGCAGGGTATGTGGCCCGGTTCACGACGAAGGATGACTGGACATGGGCAAGAGCCCAACAGCAAGCCATGGAGTTACGTGCCTCTTCGACAAAACAATGGCTGTTATTGGCAAGCGTCTGGTTGAACACCTTCCGGGAGCAGAAGTGCGCAAAAAATGCCATGACCCAGGCTCAGAGGCACGCCGCTTCGGTCGAGGATTGGGTGTCATGTGCTGAGGTCTATCGCCGTCTTTTTAACGATGAGGAAGCAGCACATCAATGTGACATATCCGCCATCGAGCATGCAGAGCGGGAGGCTCACACGCTCGATGCCTGGGAATGGTGTGCACAGCGTTGGTGCGATGTGGCTCAAGACCTTGAAAATGTGAATCGTTGCCACTTGAGGGGCGTCCAGCATGCAAACGCGCCTTCACAGCTCTACGACTTCATGAAACGCCATGCGGAGTTGTCCCCGGAGATGCAGCGTGAGTGTTTTCAAAGAGCTTTGGCCCTTTCCACAGATCGTGCCGACAAGGTTAAATGTATCATCCTTGAATATGAATCGGGATTTCAAGAGGAGGCAGCCAGTCATTTACAGTCCCTAATGACCGGTGCTTTTGCCACCCAAGAACACTTGGATGCTGCCAGGCTTTGGTCAGAAATCATGAACAGTCCCGCCCAGACGACGAGGAGCGTCGAGCAGGCGGAGGCCGCTGCGACCACGGTAGACCACTGGTTGACTTGTTGCCAGTATCATCGCGACCATGGTCATGCGAATGACGTCGAACGTTGTTTGAAGGAGGCCCAACGATGTGCTCACTCATTTTCAGAGTATGTGGAATGTGCTTCAGCTTGGATGCGGCTTGCCCCCCAAAGCGATCATGGTCAAGCGAACGATATCGAGCATTGTTTGATGGAAGCCCAACGATGTGCCCACTCACTTTCAGAATATGCGGAATGTGCTTCAGCCTGGAAACGGTTTGCCACCAAAAGCGACCATGGTCATGTGAACGATATCGAACACTGTTTGATGGAAGCTCAACGATGTGCCCACTCACTTTCAGAATATGCGGAATGCGCTTCAGCCTGGAATCAGCTTGTCCCCCAAAGCGATCATGCCCGAGATGCCGCTGAACAGGCGTTCAACAGAGCCCAGTGTTGGGAGGAATGGGTTGCCTGTTCGGATCTTTACACCCGTCTGGGACTGCCCTTGGATGGTATTAAGGCACATCTGCACACATGCCTCGCAAATGAACGCGATACCGATAGGCTCGGACGCTGGGCTGAAGATTTCCTCCAATACTTTGATCCGGCTCTCCATGTGTATTGCTTGGAACGCCGTCTCATTGAAAAGTACCGTCTATCTGATCGTGACCAACAAGCTGCCATGGCAATCAATATTCAAGATGAAGAGTGTAGGTTATTGGAAAACATACTCCTACACACACCACCACCCGTCCAGAAGGATGAGTT
>CAZIDG010000158.1:0-1462 GCA_964538065.1 uncultured Verrucomicrobiota bacterium | reverse complement strand
AACACAGCCTCCAATAGCGTGTTTTTCTATCCCGCATGTGGATGGGATTGGTTCCCACTGCGGGAGTGTTCGGATTGTGACCAGTTCATTTATTGTGATCTCGGTGTAACACCTGTTCGTTTTTTGCAGGAACTCGATTCCGTGGAACTCACCCATGGGCATGATCACCTTCGTATTGCTGATATTCAGAGTGTTACTCCGGATTTCCTTGCCACTCTACAACCCAGGCATTTGTTGGGTATCAACTTCAACGAACCTGGTGAAGGTGTTGAATCGGTTGAACCATGGGGGCGTTTGGTGAAATTACAGCAAAACGACAGTAAACGGATGATCAACCTGTGGTACTTCGGATTGGGCGGCACCACCGTCTACGCCAACCTGTTCACGCTGCGTCATCGCGCACCGAAATACATCTGTCTTAAGGACAATGGCGTAGGTTTTGAGCACAGTACCAGTGCCCTAAGACAATGCGTGGAGAGAAGCAATATCCGATATAAATACCTCATTACTCCCAACGACGAATGGAAAGTCCTGAGTGAAAATGAAACCCCTCGTGCAATGGAACGCCCGGATTTCTGGAGTGGCGATCACGACCATCTGTACCCCATTCATCATCGAGTGTATACCTTCGACGATTGATCCAAGTAACTCCTTTAACGCAGAACAGGCGGGACGCTTTGGAATAATGCCACTTTGGCAGTCAAATGCCTCTGTTATAGGTAAATGCAAACAGGGCTAACAGTAACACCAGTATCTGGCCAGGCCGTAGGACTTGGTCAGAAAGGCCAAACACGAAAACAGGTCGCAGGAAGTTACCTTCCCAGCCGTTGGCTGTGCCGTGTTTCCTCGGCCTGACCGGGACCAGAGGCCTTTCTACCTACTTGCGCCGTTGAACTTGTCCTATTTTGCAAACTACACGGCAATGCCTTGAATATTTGTGATTTACTCTTTTCCCAGCCTTAATTCACGAGGCTGAGGCTCGCCATCGATTTTGATTTGAACACGAGCCTCAGCAATCGAGAGACACTGCACGCGGACCGAGCGTGAACCAATGGCTATGAGTGCGGATTCACCCACATGGAGTGATTCGCCATTGATCAGCGCGACTCGATTGGTCGCAGAACCCATGATGCCTTTAAGTGCAATCTTGCCCGTATTCAAATCCGGCATGGTCCGTTCACCTTGTTGAAAGGCGCGCGCCCGCTTTTCACCCTCGGAAATTTGCGAAGCGTTCATGGTAAGCGCCAATGGATCAAGGGATGTCATCTCCCAGATGCGATCACCACGGGAGGAGACTTTGTACCATTTATAGGCCTCGACGAGGTCCTTGGCGACGCCCTTGCCGTTGGCGTAACAAGAACCCAAATCTTTCTGCGCCTGGCGATGACCACGATTGGCCGCAAGGCTCAGCCATCGAATGCCCGTTTCAGGTTTCTTGGGAATGGGTTTGCTTCCCGGTAGA
>CAZIDG010000157.1:0-7181 GCA_964538065.1 uncultured Verrucomicrobiota bacterium | reverse complement strand
GTGGAAACCAACCGCCCCGCCCGCTTCTACCGCGTCGAGGTCGCGCCATAAAATACCAAACCATTACTTTTGCACACCAACTGACTCAATTTCATGAAAACTAGATGGAAAAATGATTCGGGGCGTCCGCCATTACCTGCGGGCACCTGGGCTGGTTATACCTGCATCAAATACAACGTCGTTTTGTTGTTGTTTTTGTTGTTGTCACTTAAATCCGAGGCTGCGGTGCATTATGTGAATGGGGGCTTGGAGACCGATCCGGTGCCCACCGGGCAGTCCTGGGCCACGGCGTGGACCTCGATTGACGACGCGATGGCGGCGGCCACGGAGGGGGACGAGATCTGGGTGGCGCAGGGCGTCTATAAGGAGTTTGTGGTCCTCAAGAACGGCGTGGCCCTCTACGGCGGCTTCAATGGCACGGAGACCAACCTCGACCAGCGCAACTTCACCTGGAACATCACGACGATTTTTGGGGATGGAGGAACAAACACCAACAACGTGGTCACCATTGAGAATGCCACCAACACCTTGACGCGGCTGGACGGTTTCAACATCGAAAAGAATCCATTAACCGTCGGCAGCGCCATCTACACAACCAACGCCTCGCCCTGGATCGCCAATAACCGGATTGTTGGCCTGAGCAACAGCCTCCAAGGGGCAGTATATTGCTCTGGTGGCAAGCCGGTCATTACATATAATACGCTAGCCAATAATGGTATTGCATATTTCGATTCCACTTCACTATCCCAAAAGTACCTCGGCGGCGGGATCAAATGCGATTCGACAGAGGCTCTGATCATTCGCAATATCATCGTTGGTAACATGGCACAGGTTGGTGGAGGAATATATGTCGAAGGCGGATCGCCTCGCATTGAAGGAAATACCGTCAATGCGAACGCTGCGAGCAGTTTTGCGGGCGGGATTTGTTGCTGGAAAACAACCGATGCCGTTGTCATCAACAACATTGTTAATGCTAACATGGTGTTGGGCTCGTCCTCTACGTATAGTGGAGCAGGCATATCAGCGGTGCACGCCACGAATGTTCTCATCGCGAACAATGTCATTCTCGGTAACTCGATAACCTTCAGAGCATCATTGGCACCGCGGGGAGGATCTGGTGTTTATTGCGGCGAGAATTCAAGCGGTAAAATCGTTAATAATACCGTGTTACATAACCGGGGTGGTGATACCGGGGGAATTTACGGAAAGACCAATCAGGTTGTCATCGCCAACAACATTGTCGCTTACAATTCCTCGGGCATTGGCGGCGCCTTGGACTTGCCTTTGTTCAATAATTGCATATTCGACAATGGTACTGCGAATTTGGTCAATATCCCCATCCCACCTGAAACCAATGGGAATCTATTTGCCGACCCCGCCCTCGCGGGGGATGCCTGGTATCCTGACTGGCACCTTCTGCCTGAGTCTCCGTGCCGGAGTATGGGATCGATATCATTTGTTGCAAACGATTGGACTGACATTGATGGCGAGCCCAGAGAGTGGGACCGGATTGTCGATATTGGAGCGGATGCCTTTCAACGCGCGACACCAGAATTGAAAGCGCCGGTGTTTCGTGTAGCGACCACCGGCGACGACCGAAATGCTGGAACGGACTGGCAGACACCCATGCGCACCGTGCAGGCCGCATTGGACCGTGCGGCTGTGACTGGTGGAGAAGTGTGGGTTGCCGAAGGCACGTACCCTGAACGCATAATCATGAGACACGCGGTTTATTTGTACGGTGGTTTTGCTGGCACAGAGACGAACCGCTCCCAACGAGACTGGAAGGCGCACACAACCATTTTGGATGGGCAGAGAGTTGGCAGCGTTGTGTCTTTTTATGGGGTCCAGAAATGGAACTGCGTGGACGGTTTCACGATTCAAAATGGTTGTTCAACCATTGGCGGTGGGATCTATGCCAGAACATCCTCCCCGATGATTGAGAACAACCGCATCATCAACAATATTGCGACCAACGCATCCACCTCAATTGTCCCCGCCGGTGGTGGTGTGGGTGCAACCAACAGCACAGTGGTGATTTCGAATAACATCATTGAAAATAACTTCTGTAAAGTGGGCGCTGGCGTAGCTCTTTTTGATGGCAGTGGGGATCTTGTGACACGCAACACCTTTACTCTTAACCGTAGTGTTATAACAAATAATACGCCCACTACTTATCTGCCTGGTGGGGCGGCGCTCAATGCGACCAGGAGCAGTGTAAAAATCAACAACAATCTTTTCTCATGCAATATCACGACGAATTATTACACTCAAATCGGTTATCCCTGTATGGGCGGGGCCATCCTCCTTACCCAGGATGGTTCCAGCCCGGACAAGAAAAGTTCAGAAGTTCGGAACAACAGCTTCATTGCAAACTTCGCATTAGGTACTCTCGACGGCGGGGGCGGTGTAAGCATGCAATCTTGCTCAAATACAGTGTGTGCAAATAATCTTTTTAATTTCAACTCGTCGGCCATTTACAGCAAATCAAGTGTCGATATTCATATCTTCAATAATTGCGTTAATGACAATACCGTTACCAATTACGGAGGCATGACGAATCCGACCGGCATCAATGGCAATATCGCAGTCAATCCGTTCCTGGCACGTCTGCCATATCCCTATCTGATGTCTAGCTCGCCATGCATCGATGCTGGCAGTTCGAACCTTGTAACAAGTGATGAATTGGACTGGGCTGGGAATCCTCGTGTGGCGGGGGTGGGAGTCGATATTGGCGCCATCGAATCTTCAGGCACAATCCCCGATCTGCCTCGACTCACTTACCATGCGAGCACCAATGGTGCAGATTCTCAGGACGGCCTCACGTGGGCCACGGCCAAACGCACGGTTCAGGCGGCCATCGATGCCGCCTCTGGCTTCGGGGGCGAAGTATGGGTGGCACAGGGAACCTATCCGGAAAACATCCACATGGGGCCCTTTGTCTATGTGTACGGGGGATTCAACGGATCGGAGACAGCATTGGCCCAACGCAACTGGCAGGCCAACCCCACAATCCTGGACGGCAAACAGCGTGATTTCGTCGTTAGCATTTATAATGCTGGACCATACAGTGCGTTGTCGGGCTTCACCATCACCAAGGGTCGCTCCGTCATTGGTGGCGGTGTGTGGTGTCGGGTCAGTTCGCCATGGATCGCCTTTAATCGCATTATTGCCAACCGGGGAATGGAAAAAGGTGGAGGCATCATATGTGAATCCAGCGCCCCAACCATCTATAATAATATTGTCGCGTTCAATACGAACACCAGCAGGGGCATGGAATCCGGTGGTGGTATTACTCTCAAGGGGTGCCCTGAAGCCAAAATCATCCAAAATACCGTGGTTTCGAATCGCTCGGAAACATTCGAGTTCACCGCCGCCATTTATACGAGTAATGGCGGTCTGCTGATCAACAACCTGATTGCCTACAATTATGACAGCGGCATCCAGTTCAATTTCAAGCCAAAGAACATTCAGCCACCGATCTTGAGCAACAATTGTGTTTTCGGTCATGTGTATTCTAACTATTTTTACGCCCCAAAAGGCGTGGGCGATATCACCAACAACCCCATGCTTGTGCCGGGCACGTTTGAATTGAGCGCGGATTCCCCGTGCATCGATGCGGGCAATGATGAGGCCGTGACAAACGCTTTGGACCTCCTCGGGCAACCGCGCATCAGTGGGGCGCATGTGGATATCGGGGCCTTTGAATACGCCGCGCCGGGTCAATGGGGCCCTCTTGTGCCCGATCCCAGTGCGTTGAGCCTCTCACCCGTGACCGTCGGCGGCATCACCTATGTCGCGTATGGTTTTGAATTCGCCGAAGCCCAGTGCCGGGTTCAAAACATTGCGGCTCCTGTGTGGGATGGAACCACGGCCACGGTGGACCTGCCACTCGAGCAATGGACCGGCAGGGACATCCAGGGGACCAACCGCCTCAGCGGCACACTTGTTCTGGGCACACTCAAACCGGGGGCATATGTCCTGGCGGTGAAGGTCTCGGGTTCACTGCTCAAGACTGTGCCGTTCGAAGTTCCTGAGGCATCTGGCTCAACCCTTGCCTGGCAGCCACGCCAGACAGGCGAGTCCTTGAAGCTTCAGGTCCAGGGTGTGGCTGGCGTAAGCTATCGCTTGCTCGCCTCCACGAACCTCGTGGATTGGGAAAGCGTGGCCACCAACCACGGCGCCCCGTTTGAATTCGACATCCCGGTGGAAACCAACCGCCCCGCACGCTTCTACCGCGTCGAGGTCGCGCCATAAGGGGAATCACTGGTGATCAGGATACAGGCGGCGCGCGATCTTTCGATGCGCCGCCGTGAAGGCCAAGGCTGCCAGATCGGCGCGGCTGACCCACTCGCCGCTCGGGCATTGGATGCGCGCATTCAATGCTTCGACCGCAAACACCCGCAACGTGATTCGATGATGCGTGATGCTGTGCTGGATGGCGGGCTGTTCCTTCAATCGAAGTCGCTTCGCACCCAACAACTGTTGCGCGAGCACATCGGGTGTCTCGCCATGTTTGCTCTCCAGACACGGGAACTCGTACAAGCCATTATTCACGGATTGTCCCTCCCGGCGGCGCACGAGCACGCGTCCCTTGTGTTCGATGACAAACGCGCACCAGGTCTGGCGCATCGTTTCGGGGCGTGCACGTGGCGCGGGAATCTCTTCCGTGAGCCCGAGGCGAAAAGCTGCGCAGTCCTGTCGCAACGGACACTGCGGGCATTGGGGCTGGCGCGGGGTGCAGAGCGTTGCGCCCAGCTCCATCAACGCCTGATTGAGGGCTCCGCACTGCTGGCCGGCCGGGGATGTCAACCGTGAGGCCGCCGTCACCAAATCCTGGGCGCAGGCCCACCAGCGTTGGCCCACTCCCGGTGCGTGCGGATCCTCCCGCCAACCCATGAGCCGGGCCAGCACGCGCATCACATTGCCATCGAGCACGGGGGTGGGTTGGTTGAAGGCGATGCTGCAGATGGCCCCCGCCGTGTAACGTCCCACGCCGGGCAGCGCCAGCCAATCCTCGAAATGCACCGGCATCTGGCCGCCGCGTTTATTCACGATAACCTGAGCCGCCTCATGCGCATGGCGCGCGCGGCGGTAATACCCCAACCCCTCCCAGAGCTTCAACACGCGATCCAGCGGCGCGCGTGCCAGGGCGCGCACATCAGGCAGCGCCTCCATCCAACGCGTCCAATAAGGTATCACCGTGGCCACCTGCGTCTGCTGAAGCATGATTTCGGAGACATACACACAATAAGGATCCCCGCAATACGGTTCCCGTCTCCAAGGAAGGTCACGGGCGTTCTTCGCGAACCACAGCAGCAGTGCCTTCACGATGCCTTTGACCTTATCCGTGTCTCTTTTTGTTTCGTTCATGATGCTTCCCGCCGTAACTGCCCGCTTCTGATACCGTTCTGACGCGAAGACCGCAATACCGTATCTTCGCTTCAGCTCAAAGAAGCAGTCTGCCAACGTTTCCTGATGTCGGCAAATGGATGTGACTGGTAAGTTTTGCAGACAGCACAACCTGGCGCTGTCGCAATGGCCAGTCGGAAATCATCGTCTGCCTTGAAACAGATTCAGGCAACCGCGAGATGCTCAATGGCTCCGCATACTGGGATGAAGAACGGCACCAGCCTTGTTGGCTAACCGTTGTAGCCACCAGTTACTGCAATCCAGACCACAACATTAAGCCCGATGAACGCGACAAGAATCGCAAAATCAGTCCAGTGCGGTCGTAATGACCCTGCAGGATCAAAATGCCTACCAGCCAGAAACACAAGTGCATGGCAATTCGGGCATCTCGTCGTGCCCCTTAGAGTGAACGGCGTCAGTAGAAAACTCGAGATGAAGCCTGCGAGGATCAAAAGGATGAGCTCACCAGCCAGAATGCTGATGAAGTAATACCACGGAAACTCCTCGTAAAGTGAGAATACCCACAGCGGAAACGTCGCGGCTAAGGCGGCTAGCAGGTGAAAGAGCGATATATCAGCACACATGACCGACCGGTGGTAGCCGCAATGTTTCGTGCATGTATAGCCGGCAATCGTGTGGCGAAAATATCGCATGTTAATCCTCAGTTGAACGGGAGACGCTCGCGATGAATGAAAGCAAGGGCAGCGACCAATTGAGGGTTATCCGCCGCAGGGTCAATGAGCACATACCAAATGTTATGCGACCACAGGCGAACGCGTATTTCTTTGCCCGAATCCGAACGGCCCCTGAAAATCACGGTGAACAACGGCATTTTGAAGACCCAATGCTGTCCGTTCACGAAAGCAAGGGTGTATTTGTTTCGTAACAGGCTCCGTAGTTTGATGGTGCACACGGGCGACCCATTTTCGAGCATGACAAATTGAGCAAGTGCCCATTTTCGTTCGAGCTTTACCCTGAACGCCTCCTTGTTGTCTTTGCCATAGACAACAAAGTCGGGCAGTCGAACAAGGCCATACGGATACCGCCGTTGTCCGCCAAAATGCTGAGTTTCGACTCGCCAGAGACCTTCCCCATTGGAAGCGAAAATCTTCCCGTTTCCCTCATAGCTGCACTTGAAACAGTATTTGCCCTCTTCCCTTGGCTGGGGCTGGTTCCCATGGCCGCCTGCCTTTGGCGTGAGGTGTGAGTTTACGAAATCCCTGACCGCCACGTAGCTGTCCATGTCGGGGAGCAACGTCGAAACAACCTCAAACGTTCGGGCTTTGGTTCGCAAATGAAGGATGCTCGTCCTGCCTTTCACCGATTCCCAAACCTGTTCGATTTCCTCATACGGAATCTTCGCGATCCGGGCATGCAAAAATCCTGAGCAAATCGAAAGCCTAGTTTGACCCAGTTCCAAGAATCTGTGAGAAACCAACCGGTGTAGAGTTCCAGCAAATGCGAAAGCTAAGGGCAACAAGGCAAGTCCGAAACCGGCGGCCAGAGAAATAACGCGAATACCAGCAAGAGCGAGAAACACTATTCCCACTACAAAGAAGTAAAAAAGGATTTTCCATTGCGGGCCATATATGAACTGGCGTGGCGAGTCCATTCTTCATTCCCCGTTGACCAGCACGCCCAACGGTCCACGCTGCCCGCTTAAAACGTAATCCGCCCGGCCGTTGGAACCCGACAGCTTAAAAAGCACCTTTTTGGTGTTTAGCAGATTCCATCGGCTGAACTCCAATTCTTTGTCTATCGAGACCCGC
>CAZIDG010000156.1:0-7196 GCA_964538065.1 uncultured Verrucomicrobiota bacterium | reverse complement strand
TTCGTCGAATGAGCTTATAGCCAATTCATCGTTTTTATGAAAAAACCAAATGCGGAGTCTCATATTTCGCGCCGTAAATTCATAGGTGGGACGGCTCTTGCCACGGCAGCCTTTACCATCCTACCCGGCCATGTGCTGGGCCTCAATGGCGCCACCTCCCCCAACAGCAAGCTGAACATTGCGGGCATCGGTTTCGGGGGCCAGGGCGCCCATGATCTGGCCAACATGGAAAGCGAGAACATCGTGGCTTTGTGCGATGTGGATTGGAACCATGCCAAACACGTTTTCGACAAATATCCCAATGCCAAGCGCTATAAGGATTATCGCAAAATGCTTGATGAGCAAAAGGATATCGATGCGGTTGTCGTGGCGACTCCGGACCATCTGCATGCCTTCGCCTCCATGCATGCCATTAAGCTTGGCAAACATGTTTATTGCGAAAAGCCTCTGACTCACAGCGTTTGGGAAGCCCGGCAAATCACCCTCGCCGCCCGCGAACATAAGGTGGCCACTCAGATGGGCAACCAGGGACAGGCCTCGGAGGATACGCGGCGTCTCTGTGAACTGATCATGGATGATGTTATCGGCCCCGTGCATGAAGTCCACATCTGGACCGACCGTCCCTCCAAGGGCCTTTTCGATGAATACTGGCCCCAGGGTCTGAACCGTCCCACCGATACCCCGGCCGTTCCGGATGGATTGGATTGGGATATGTGGATCGGGCCTGCCCCCATGCGCCCCTATCATCCTGTTTACCACCCCTTCCGCTGGCGCGGTTGGTGGGATTTCGGCACCGGGGCCCTGGGTGACATCGGCTGTCATGCCTTTGACCCCGTATTCCGAGCCCTTAAGCTGGGTCAGCCCACCTCAGTCTATGCAGTCTCTAGTCGTGTCAATGGTGAGACCTACCCCCTGGCCTCCACCGTTTATTATCAATTCCCTGCCCGTGAAGGCATGCCGCCGTGCAAACTCATCTGGTACGACGGCGGTCTGCGTCCTGACCGCCCCGACGACCTCGATGATGGTGTGGAAATGGGCGATAACGGTCGCATGCTTGTGGGCGAGAAGGGCAAAATACTGGGCAGTCGCCCGCTCCCCCTGGCCAAATTCAAGGATTATCAAGGCCCTCCCAAGAAACTCGAGCGCTCCATCGGTCATTACAAGGAATGGATTGAGGCCTGCAAAGGCGGCAAACCCGCAGGATCCAACTTCGATTGGGCGGGTCCTCTTGCCGAGGCGGTTCTTTTGGGCAACGTGGCCCTGCGCCACAGTCTCCGCCAGGAATTGACACTCGACAAACTCAAATGGGATGCAGCCAACTTGCGCATCACCAACCTTGAGGAAGCCAACAAATTCCTGCGTCGCGAATACCGCGCGGGATGGTCCCTGTAAGCAGAGGTTTCAGACAAACGGCGCGTTCATTACGGACGCGCCTTTTTTTATGGCCGCCTCGCCTTGCGCAACAGGGCAATCGTAGGCTGAAAGGCCGGTCGTCTCGGTTCCCGGCTGAATTCGGCCGCAGCCGGTGGCAGTTGGCGGCTTATTTCAACGAACGGATATCCAAAACCACTGCCCGTCCCCATCCCATCAACCATGCCATCGTTTCCCAGTGACATTCCTGGAGGTTTTCCGACCAAGGCATGGGACGATGCAACGTGGCCATGCCCCCCGTTGGTGACAATGCCCATCATCGTTCCCGCATGGGCCGCCAATTGTTTCAAAGGGTTTTGGGTCAGTATCGTGGCACACGGATCCTGAGCCATCAACGTCATCCCATGCGCCTGTGCCCAACAGGCGCTCAGTATGGCAGCCGTCTGCGTCGTGCTGACGCTTAAGGCCACACCCGTCCAACCCAACTCGCGTCCCTTCTGCACCATTTTCCAATCATACGCGCTCCCATCCAGTAAGAGGGGTTTGCGAGCGGATACGCATCGCATATCGATTCGATTGCGGTCCAGTTCAGTCGGAAGGGGCAACTCCACATAAAGCAACATTCCGTAAAACCGGGCATATTCATCGCGCAAACGATCGAGGATTCGAGTCAGATAATGGGGATCGGTGACCTCATCCTGAAAACCGGCGGCCAGCCAATCCACACCATGGTCCGAAGCAATCTTGGCCACCTTCACCAACCGCTCGTAGTCGAACGCTTCATTCGCACCTTCCAAGCACACCTTTAAACACTTAAACCCATCGCGCTCAATACATTCCAACAACGACTCCGTTTTTTTATGTTGGGATGGATCCTTTGTCAATTCATTCGGTTCCAATGCATCCAATGGGCCAACCATGTGCCACACCTTGAGTCGGCTCGGGGGATGTGGGACGAGATAATCTGACGGATGCCTGCCCTTAAAACTGACGGACTCGCTGGACGCCGTGAGATAGGCCGAAAGGTCCTGATTCATCCACTCCGGCCCGTACATCTCATAGACTGGTTTCTGATGGAGATTCCCGAAAGCGTCGTGAAGAGCCAGATCAAATGCAGCAGCACAGACAAGGGCCGTCACCCATGGCATGGGCTCCCCATGCTCCCCACAGGCCTTGTTCGCGCCCTGCCAAAGGTCGGTCAGAACCTCTTCCTGGAAGTGATGTCCCAACTCCAATGGATGCCCCGTTGCATTGAACTGCAACCATGCCTCTGCCAGACGAACACAGAATGTCTTCATCGCTGTCTGGCGTGTCTCGTGCGTCAACGCGCCCGGCCAGGCATGATCGACATCCAGGATCACCTCCCCCCAACCCTCGGCAATTCGCCCATCCTTGTCCGCAACTCTAAACCGCACCCGAGAGCATGTCGCCGTATCGCGCATCTCCGAACCGATCCTGAGGGGTCCATGGACCTCATGGACCTTAATGGGAAGAAAGTACAGGGATACCCCGATCACCTGCATGTCGGATGGCTTGCTCATCGGCCATGATTATCGCTGTTTTTTGAAGGTATTTCAATTCGCAAACACCACGGGGGAATGATCGTCGATCATTCCTGCTCCTGCATGAAAGGACAGGAGCCCGTGCCATGACGTCCCCAGGCAGGCGGTTATGGGCTTGCGCTGGACAAACAAGCCCGGATGGGCGATACAGGCGGGCGAACGAGTGCATCTGGCCCAATTACGCCTGCGGGATTTTCGTAATTACCAGAAGTTGGATGCCGAGTTTGCCCCCGGATTTCACGTATTTCTGGGCGACAACGCGCAAGGCAAAACCAACTTACTGGAGGCGCTTTATTTTGTTGCCACCCTCCGCTCCTTTCGCGGCGTTGGCAATGCCCACATGGTGCGGCAGGGAGCTCCTGGTTTTTTCGTGGGCGGAAGGGTTTTGGCGCAAACGTGGCGCGAGATCAAAATTTACTGGTCTCTCAAACGACGCACCCTTTCGCTGGATCATCAGTCCGTGCGCCGGTTGACCGATTATCTGGGGGTCTTGAGAGCGGTGGTTTTTTGTTCCGAGGATATGCAGTTGATCAAAGGAGCAGCCCGCGGCAGACGACGATTCCTGGACCTTTTGCTGTCCCAAACCCATCCGCAATACCTTCCGACACTTCAGAGGTATGCCCAAGCCGTCAGGGCACGCAATATACTGTTGAAGGCGCACCATCTGGACGAAGCGGCGTTGGACGGCTTCACAAGCAGCCTGGTGGCGCTCGGAGGCCAATTGTACAAGTGGCGGCATGCATTTATTCCCCAGTTGGTCCCGCTGGCCCAGGCGGCCTATCGCCGCATAACGAATGAGACCGAGGAACTCAACCTGCGGTACCTGCCAAGCATCAAAAACGACTATGTTGTTGAGCTGACCCAGGCCCGCCACCGGGAACGTGCCATGCGCACCACATTGCTGGGGCCGCATCGTGACGAGTTGGAAATCCAGATCAACGGGCGCAATGCAGCCCAATACGCCAGCGAGGGCCAGAAACGATCGGTGGCCCTGGCCTTGAAGATGGCTCAGGCAGAATATCTCACGCAACTGACGGGCACCCCCCCGGTTCTGCTGATCGATGATGTCATGGGCGAATTGGACCTGCGGCGAAGGAGTGCATTTTTACCCCTTCTGGAGCACTCCCATCATGCACACGGACAGGTATTTATGACATGCACGGAGGAAAATTGGCCCCGGGAATTAGGGCGCACGCTGTTCCGCTGGCATGTTGCCCAGGGGAACCTCACCCCCCTCTAGAAACAGGACAAACCCGCCGTCGTGGAATTGGCATTGCAGAGCTTCACGATTAGGCAATAATACCCTCTCATGGCCCGCCACACGCGGGCAGGATGTCTCATGATTGACTGGAAAATACAATCACGTTCTCATGCGTGCCAGGCCTGCTCCACTCCTTTCGAGGACAAGCAGGAATACTACACCCTATTATTTGACAAACGCCATGAACTTGAACGGTTGGATGTATGTCCCAAATGCTGGGCAGCCCAGTATGGTTCCGGTGTTCACGACCGCAAAGGTTTTGTGTCTTTTTGGCAGGGCCAATTCACCACGCCTGTCTCCACAACGGCCCCGGACCCCATCCACAAGGAATCGGCGGAGTCCCTTTTGCGGAAACTGATGGAGCAAAATGAGCCTCAGTACGCCGCCGCCTGTTTTATCCTGGCCGTCATGCTCGAACGCAAACGTGTATTCAAGATGAAGGCACAGACGACTCAGGACGGCCAGCGTCAAATCGTCTACGAACACATTAAAACAGGAGATGTCTTTTCTGTCGTTGATCCGAACCTCCAATTGAAGCAATTGGAGGACGTGCAGAGACAGGTTTCAACACTGATGGAGGAGGGTTTTGGCGATGCCAGCCACAAGGTCGCCGAGCCAGCCCCCCAGGCGGAGCCCCCCGTTGCCGAAACCACACCGGAGACTCCCCCTTCTGCGGTTACCCCATCAGAAGGTGAATCCGACATGACACAGCAGGCCGGGGAAAATGACACTCCAGCCCAGCAAAGCTAATCCAGGATCAACACTCTATGGCTGACCACAGTGAACTGGCAAAGATGTTGGGCTATACCTTCCGCAACGAATCCCTCTTGCGGCTTGCGCTCAAGCATCCGTCTGTGACACATGAAGACAAAGGGGAGTTGTATAACAACCAGCGTCTGGAATTCCTTGGCGATGCAGTGCTCCAACTGGCCCTGACTCAGGAGCTCTATGACAAACACCCTCAGGAGGAAGAGGGGGCGCTGACCAAGGCCCGTGCCCAGATGGTGAATCGCCGTGCACTCGCAAATCAGGCGGAACATCTCAACCTGGGTATATACCTTCGCATGAGCCATGGTGAGGAGCTGAGCGGCGGCCGCCAGCGAACTTCATCCCTTGCGGATGCCTTTGAAGCCATCATCGGAGCCGTATTTGTTGATGGAGGATATGAAGAGGCGCGCCGTTTTGTGTTGCACCAGTTCGAAGGCCTCCTGAGCAAGGTCTCCATCATCACCAACCAGGATAATCCCAAAGGAGAGCTCCAGGAACGCCTGCAGGCCACCTCCCCCTGCCCCCCCACATACGAGTTGGTATCCGTCTCCGGGCCTGATCATGATCGCATGTTTGTGTGCCGCGTGCATCACCTGGGCGTTGAATTGGGACGGGGATCGGGCCGGAGCAAGAAGGAAGCCGAAAGCCAGGCTGCCCTCGCCGCGTTGATAGGGATGGATCACCCTTGATGTTGCTCAAAGGCGCGCTCCGCAGCAACGCATTGCACTTGAATTATTACCCCGATGGCAGAGTCCAATCACTGGCGCCCTCAGGCGGTGGAGTATGGTTCCTATTGCCCCGGATCGGCGCCGAAACACAAGTAACACGACATTAATTCATGAAGAAGACAACATCGTTTCTTGGCATGGGAGGAGGATTGTTGATCCTTTCCCTCCTGGGCAACATCCATCTCCAGGGCGCGGAGCGCATCCCACAGGAAAACCGCGTGGGCGGCTTTGCCATTGGCTGCCAGGCGTACTCTTTCAACCGTTTCACTGCCTTCGAGGCCATTGAAAAAACAGCTCAAGCGGGAGGCAAGGTCATCGAGTTTTTCCCCGGCCAGACCTTGAGCAAGGAAAACCCCGATCTAAAGGTTGATCACAACGCCTCGGATGAGGTGGTTCAAAAACTCAAGGAGAAGCTCCAAAAGCATGGTGTTCTGGCCGTGAATTACGGTGTCGTCGGACTTCCCAATAACGAGGCTGAGTGTCGCAAGGTGTTTGAGTTCGCCAAAAAGATGGGCATCCGCGCCATCACTTCCGAACCCTCCATGGATGCCATGGACGTCATCGAAAAACTGGTCAAGGAATACGACATCAAGGTGGGCATCCATAACCATCCCAAACAGGAAAACAACCCGGACTACAAAGTCTGGGATCCCAATTATGTCCTTTCCATGGTCAAGGATCGCGATGCCCGCATCGGTGCCGCTGCCGATACCGGCCATTGGACGCGCTCCAACATCAAGCCCGTCGATGCCTTGAAGATCCTTCAGGGTCGGATCGTCAGCAGTCATTTAAAGGATCTCAACAAATTCGGTGGCGACGCCCATGATGTTCCCTACGGCACAGGAGTCTCCGACGTCAAAGCCATCCTCACGGAACTGCGGCGCCAGGGCTTTGATGGCAACATTTCACTCGAGTACGAATACAACTGGGACAACTCGGTACCCGAAATCGCCCAATGTATTGGTTACGTGCGCGGCTTTACGGATGGCAATCCATTCATGCAGGCTGGTCAGCGCAGACCCGCAACGAGATAACCAAACCCGATGTTGAGCGGTGTCTAGTGTGGTGTCGAAACAATTCCCATCATAACGCTGCCTCAATAGCGTGGAATGACGGGATCATTGGTTCCCCGACACTACACTAGCCCGCTGTCGCCCAAGGCCAGTTTTTTTGGGGGGACCATGTCGCCCGAATCTTTATCAATAAAGAGGTGACTTTCATCCCTTGTCCACAACCCAGGACAAGATCACATGGTCAGTCGCCATGTACCAGACGTGCTCTGAGGAGGAAATTGCCATTCAGACCGTGCGCCCCCCCGATCCACCTGAGCCAAGCCCCCACGTCTTCGACCGCCGGATCCATCTCCAATCCTGACACCAGCGGAACCACTCCTCAACCGCTGAAAACAGCCCGCCACCAGACCATGTGCTTGCCTTGCAAGCTGTTTATGGGGAATATCTTTTGAAGATGGAGCCAATGACCGGGATTGAACCGGTGACCGACGGT
>CAZIDG010000155.1:0-7214 GCA_964538065.1 uncultured Verrucomicrobiota bacterium | reverse complement strand
GCCACAGCAACGATGTCATTCGGGGGACACGATCATGATTCCGGTGTGAGAAGACCGACGAGAACAACCACAATTAGAGTCACCAACGCGATCCGGCCAATCCGCCTGCCGACCCAAAAGAAAATGGGCAGGGAGCAGAGGAGGAGAACAAAAGAGCCGCTTAACGCATAAAAAAACGTATGAGGGATGTTGGAGCCATAACGAGGCAAGAGCGAACTATGCCCCCGCGAATCCAATGAAAACAGGTAGATGATTTGAGTTGTCACGACAAGGGCTTCGAGCGCCAGGAAATACCACCAGGCAACGTATCGCAGGCGTTCTTTTGTCGGTGTATTCATGTCTGTCATTCTACGAACTCAACGATGCGACCGCAAACATGCAATGGCCGCCCAACCACGGCTTCTTCTTTCTGAACAATTCAACGACTCAGTGGAGCGGTGCACCATCGAAACCCTCCGGTGTAACCGGCATTCGTTTTCCATCATTTTCTCAATCCCAGCCCTATGTCGAGGTGGCATCGCCGACATACGAATGATTCTGTCTCGTCCTCTCCCTCTGCGGCCTCGCCTGCCATGAGCCACCACGGCGCGACAGTCAGCATGCTCATGGAGGACCACCAAACCTGTCCACAGCGAGGGCATCGGGCCCGTAGGAAACCGCCAATGAACAGCACACTCCACATGGTGAGAAAGGCCAGGACCCCGAAATACCAGGCCGTGTTGCCCCCGATGATTGCAGATACAATCATGGCCACCCCAGACACCGGGGTTGCACACCATTTCATAAAACGGGCTGCGCGCATCGCCTTCTTGATCCGCGCATACTCTTTCGGCTCTGGTCGAATGGGACGCATCGCATGAACTCTATACGTGATGATGGAAAGCGATGAACCTTGAGACACGCATCATGTCATTCATGCATGACATCCGATCATGACCGAGATCACTTCTCATGTGGGTTTGTGTTTTAATTATTTAAAGCTCCGGCGGTGACGTTTTTTTATACCGCGGCATGGGCCAAGGGACAATGATTTATCTTGCGGCTGGGCATTGGTTTTAACTGGAACGAAACAGGTGCTGTGGATGATCCATGGCTTATCGCGCGATGCATGCCCGACGCATGTTCATCTTCATCGCTTTTTTCCGGTGTCCTTGTCCCACGAGCCGGCGCGCAGGATGGGTGGCATATCCGGCTTGTTCTTTGGCTGTTTTGGTGTTATGATGCATGCACCTATGAAAGGCATACCTGCGATATTGGAGCGGCTCAATGCACGCTTGAGCGAGGAGCTCACCGCCATCAACCAGTACATGGTTCATTCAGAAATGTGCGACAACTGGGGGTATGAGCGCCTCCACGGGGCCATCGAGAAACGCGCGGTCCAGGAGATGAAGCACGCGGAGAAAATCATTGCCCGCATCCTCTTCCTCGAAGGCACGCCCAACGTCTCCCAGTACAACAAGATTTGCATCGGCGCAGATGTCCAGAAGCAGATCATTCAGGATCTCGCCGCGGAGACCGAGGCGGTCAAACGCTACAATGAGGACATCAAGTTCGCCGCCGAACAGGGCGACATGGGCACGCGCGATCTGCTGGAATCGATTCTCCACGATGAGGAGGATCATGTGGATTGGCTGGAGGCCCAGGCGGACCAGATCCAGCAGATGGGCATTCAGAATTACCTGGCCAACCAGGCCGGGGCGTGAGTCGCCTCTCGGGCGACTGGACGTTCAACAACAGGCGCATGCCCCGTCCCACGGCGAGGGCGCGGGTGTTCCTTCCACAAAGGCATGGCATTCCAGCCTGTGTGATGCGCCCTGGCGTCTGGGCCTTGCTAGGCCCCGTTGCGGCTCAGGGCGGCCACGCCGTCCACCTCGAACAGCAGGTCGTCGCGGCAGACATCGGCCCGCACGCAGATGCCCGGGAAGTCCACCAGGCCGCGTTCGGCCAGGATCTGGCGCACGACGATTTCGTCGGAGGCGTGTTTGAGAAACACGGTGGCGGAGACGATGTCGCGCAGGGTGGCGTCTTCCTGGGCCAGGAGGGCCTGGATGTTATCCAGGGTGCGCTCGACCTGGCCGCGCATGTCGTTGGGGAAGAGGCTCACGCCCGATTCATCGATGGCGGCGGTGCCGGAGATCTGGATCTGGGTGTAGTCCTTTTCGTGGATGGCGACGCCGCGCGAGAAGGCGGCGCCGTAGCGGAAAGCATCCTTCTGGCGCAGGTTGGTCATGCGCCGGACCGGCACGCGGGCCGCGGGGGCGCCGGCCTGGGCCAGGACGTCCATGACGCAGGCAGCGGCCAGGGGATTATCCCCCTGAATGCCCGTGCTGGCAGGCAGGGCGAAGGCCACCGGCCGGGTGTCCCCGGGCTGGGGCATGAGGCCCAATTGGCCATAGGCATGGTTGCGGGCCAGGTTGAACTCGGTATACCAATCCAGGATGTTCGAGAGGTAAATCCAGGTGCGCTGCACATCCCCATAGGAGGCCCCGGCGGCCTTGAGCATGCGCTGGGCGCGTTCGATCATGGCGGTGGCCTGCCTGGGGGCGAGGGCGGAGGCCATGCTGCCCCCCACTTGCTGGAGCTGGAGCCAAGCCGAACCACCTCGCTGCCATCCACGGCCGCACGATTTGCCCTCGAATTCAAGATCCCAGACGCGGTCCTCCGGTTGGGTGGGTTTGAAGGCCTGGATCTGGATGCCTGCCAGGCCCTGGCCCCACAGGGGATGGCCCTGGATGTAGGTCAGCGGACCGGTTGTGGGCAGGGAGGTCCCGGCCAGGGCCGAGGCGCGGCCTTCCTCGACCTCGGTCCTCACCTTGAGGGAGCCAAAGATGCGTTCATGCAGAATATGCCAGCCATCGCCTGGAAGTTCCTGCGTCACAGCCCGATAGATGGCACTCGCGGTGGTGCGGGTGTCGGTTTGAGGGCCTTTGAGCAGGACGGTGATCCAGCGTAAATCGGGCGTCGGCGCGCCGACATGCAGGCAGAAAACGTCAAATTCTTTTACCGAGCAGCCTTTCATGGATGGGGCATTTTGGCTGGTGGTGAAGCGCTTGGCAATGATGTTCCTCAAAACTTATTGAGGAAAAAGTTGGTAATCCTTTTTGGCCGGAGTGGCGGGCACGGGGCTCATCGTCGATTCCCCCTTGGGCGTCACCCGGTGTTTCGGTTCATACACGGCTTCAAAGAGTTCCCGCTTGGTGACCTTGACCGGCCCGGTGATCAATTCGGGCAGGTTGTAGAGCTTGGGATAGCAATCGTAGGCCGTGGGATCCTCCATGGGGACAATGAAGGGTTTTCGTGCGCGGCCCGTGGTGTCGAAGTAGCTCAGATGGGGGCGTGTGAGAAGGCCGTCCCGGCGTTTGCTGCTGAAGACGAACCAGCGGCTGTTGCTGCTCCAGCAATGCCAGGTGTCGGAATAGGGGCTGTTCACCTCCGACATTTTACGCAACTCCCTCGACTGGAGGTTCATCACGTAGAGGTCGCTGCCGGGCTGTGTGCCCGGGAAACTGCCGTAGGGAATCATCGAGAGCATGATGAACTGGCCATCGGGCGA
Organism: uncultured Verrucomicrobiota bacterium; assembly: GCA_964538065.1. Classification (GTDB taxonomy): domain Bacteria; phylum Verrucomicrobiota; class Verrucomicrobiia; order Limisphaerales; family UBA1319. Next base: position 3,661 of record CAZIDG010000155.1, on the reverse strand, counting down.
GATCCGGGGCTCGGCAGCGCTCAAGCCCGTCACCCGCGCGGGCAACACCGTTTCCACCTCGCCCCAGGTGCGCGTCTTTAGGTCGAAGGGTATGCGCTTGAGGTCGTAGCGGATGTTCATGAAATACTCCATGCTCGACTTGGGCGTGCTGCAAAAATAGAGGAACTTCCCATCCGGTGACCAGGTGGGCCAGGACTCCCAGACCTCGGCCCGGCTCGTGCCGGGCGGCTTGAGCATCGTCATGGTGGTCAGGTCGTAATGCGCCAGGTCCCCGGCATCGTCATAGACATCATTGATGCGGTTGGTGGTGTGATAAATCATGGCGAACTTGTTGGCCGAGAACGTGATAACCTCTCCGCTGGGGTGCCAGGACAGCAACTGCCCCGGCCGTTCCAGGGTCGTCACGATGCCATTTTTGTAAATGAGCATGGGCTTGCGGTCCTTTTCCTCGAGCCGGAAGTGCAGGGCCATGGCATCGGGCTGGTTATTGGCAAAGGTATGGCAATTGACGCAGGAGGCGCCATGGGAGCCACGTTGTTTGATGTGAACGAGTTCCGTTTCCTTAAACGAGGTCAGGTCGCGCTGGTAAATGCCCATGGTCCCGGTGTTGTACATGCTCAACTGCCAGTTGAGTTGGCGGGTGACCATGTGGCTGTCGATCGCCTCGGTGGCGATCTGGTTGGTAATGGCCTGGTACTGCCGCCAGACGCCGTGGGTGTCCTGCTGGCGGATCTCGAAATGGATCTCACCGCCCTGGTTGGCCTTGAGCAGGGCATGCCAGGCCGCCAGAGGCCATCGCACCTGGCCCTGCCGGGTGGTCACTTCGATCGCCTCCCCCTGCGGTCCGCTGGCGCGCGCCACGGCGGCCCCGCCCAACTCCTTGAGCACGAAGTTCAACGGAGCGATGTTCGGCGGGATGACCAGGCCGGTGTAGTCGGGATCGATGGTGGGCGCACGGTTGACGGATTCCGGCGCCGGACCGGCCGCCTGGGCGCCCGGGGTCATCCATCCAAACGCCATCGCTGTGGCCAGCAATAAGTTACAAAGTGTGTTTTGAAAGCGATGATTCATGGACGCACCCCCCGGTTTTCGGCGGTCATGGCCTTGCCGCTGCAACCGAACATGTAAAAGAACCAGTACGTGTCCCCATATTCCTCCAGCAAATCCACGCGGGCGGCCTCCATGTTGCCCCGATGCGACATGAACCGCTGATGAAACGCCTCGAACCGCGCCGAGGCGCTGGCGCTCAAGGTGTAACGGCCCAGCTTCAACGGCTCCCCGGCATGCATTCTCTTCCAGAGCAGCAGGGCCTCTTCGCAATAACGCGGAAGGACCTCCACGCCAGCAAGTTCAAGCCGATCCAGGCTGGCCGCCACCGCCTCGGGCTTGAGGGCGATCAGTTGGGCGGCCATAAAGTATTGGAGGGCCAGACGGTTCTTCGCATTGCGATTCAGTGCCTGCTGCGCAATGGTTTCCGCATCGTGATCGCCCAGAAAATCCTCGTTGATCATGAATTCCCGAATGCGGTTGAGGTCCTCGCGGCTGGAGAGCCTGGGATCGGCGTCAAGGGCACTCAGAAGTTCCACAGCATGAGCATGATGGAACGGGACTTGGGCGAGGAGATTCAGGAAGAGGCGTGCGGCAGCGGTCTCGCCCTTAATGGCATTGGCCATGGCCAGGCGTTCCAGCACAGCGGGCAGGTAGCCGTTCAGTTCCATCGCCTCCCCCGCCATGCGTTCGGCCTTGTTGATGTGCCCCATCTCAAAAAGTATGTCGCTGGCCTTCATGCAACGCCGGGTGTCGTAGGACTCGTGCAGATTGAGCCACAGGAGATAGCGCGCGGTCTGCGGATAGGCGAACATCTCGTCCAGGAGCCGGTTTTTGTGGGCCAGGGCGCGGTCCGTGTCCGCCACCGTACCCGAGCTGTAAGCACCTGATTTCAAGGCAATTCTAAGCACGCCATCAAAATCGTTTCGCGAGGAACATTGGGAGATCTCCACCAGATGACGGTCATTGGGCCGCCACAAGGCGAGGATTGCCACCGCCGCCAGACACATGGGAAAGGCCGGATGCCAGGAGGCTTTCTGCACGTATCCCCAGGTGGCCTGGAGTGCCGACGGTCGCTCGAGTCGTTTCCGGGAAGGCTTTTGGGCGGGAAGGGTTTGCGCAGGCTGGCTGCGACCCGACCACCAGGCCACGCAGGCGCCCAACACCGGCGGCAGCGCGAACACCGCCAGCACGGGATACACGATCTGGTCTTGCGGTTCCCAGGCGAGCTTGAACCAATAGGCATCCTCGAGGCGAATGATGTAGGCCCGCGTCGCCAGCCAGGGCAGCAGGGCCGTCAACACCACGACCACCACCCCCAGCCAGTATTTGCGCCGCCTGAGCAGTTCGTCCACCGCCACACAGGCGCCGAACACGAGCACCTGACCGGCGGCGAGGATGTAGGTCAATGCCGCCAGCACGGTGAACAGGCCCAGCCGCAGCCAGGGACAACACAACCCCACACGCGCGTAAACAGCCGCCGCGCCCAGGGCGAGCCCAAGGCCCAGCGCCCTGTCCACCCATGGATATTCATAGAGAGACAACACGACCAGCATCGCCGCGCCCGGCAGCAAATGCACCGGCATCTTATTCCCGCCCAGTGCGTTATAATAAACTCTGGCGCATCCGCACATGCCTGCCAGGATCGCCGCCAGGATCAATGCCCCGGCCCAATCCCAGGCATGCCATTGAAGCGCATACGCCGCGGCCCATTCGAGCAAACCACCGGGATAATCGAGAAAACCGTTGAAAAAGCGCATCGAGCCCACAAAAACCGGCTGTTGCGCCTCAACCATGAGTGAAGGCCGGACCAGCACCGCAGCCAGAACCAGGGCCGTGGCACTGAATAGCAGCACCGACAGGCCCACCCTGGGACCGGGCTTGGAAATGGGAAGTTCGCTGGGAGAAGTCACGGTTGCACCGCTCCTTTCACAAGAAGCCGATCCGCCGCCCTCCGCCAGAAGGCATCACCCTTCACGGCCGACCATGACATAAAAGAGACATCTGGCTGCGTGGCGTGGAACATCGGGCTAAACCCTTAAGGCATGCGGGGATTGACCGCAACGCAAAACCTCCCAAAACGCCCCCCCAGCCGAACATGGTTACCCATTGCCTCAAAAGTACGGTTACCCGGCATCCCCTTCCCCCCTCATTAAAGTTCATTCGGTATCGCAAAACAGTTCACAAATGGACTTGCCATCCGCCCTGCACCCCCCTTACTATATACGCGTACTGACGTTTTGAGACGTCCGGTGCGCAGGGTAAGACAGCACTGAGCCGTGCCAACGGTCCAGCATGGGTTCTTGTCCATGGCACCGGGTGATCCAGCCTCTCCAGAGGCCGAACCCGCAAGGACGATCAAACGCCAGCGACCACGGTGCATCCGTAGCTCAATTGGATAGAGCATCTGACTACGGATCAGAAGGTTTCTGGTTCAACTCCAGACGGATGCACCAATTCTTCAACGACTTACATCTCCTCCCCAAAACCAAATGTTATTTTTGCATAGGGCCATTGGAGCCCGTGTCCTGGAACATCCGCCTGTGTGGGGCGAACGATTCTGGCACAGGGCGCAGGAATGTCCGCCAGGGGGTGGGGCGGGCACTCCGCTGCC
>CAZIDG010000154.1:0-7315 GCA_964538065.1 uncultured Verrucomicrobiota bacterium | reverse complement strand
CATGGCCGTGAACCATTGACGCGCATGGGGGTGGCGGACCCTCATGCGCGTTTTTCATTTAACACAATGATCCTGCTCTCCGGAACAATGCGGAGAGCAGCCGAAAGTGTAAATCCGTAAAGGTGACGACTTAAGGCTCCGTCTGTTTGGCCTGGATATACATGGCTTCCGCCTCGAAACCGCGCGGATCAGTCCATTCCACCACGCCCGTCACATTGGTGACCTCGGCAATCGGCGTCCACTCCAAGAGATTGGTGGAACTCAGGAGAGTGTAACGCTGGCCGGGATTGCCGGTGAGCTGGATCGTAAAACCGCCATTCCCATCCCTCCTGGCCAAAAGCACAGGGGCGGCCATGGGCATGCTTACCACGCGGCTCCACGCGGCGCCCAGGTTGTTGGTCGCACTCACCTGGTAGGCGCCACCCTGGCCGGCCGGCACGTCCAGCATGCCCGAGGTGGCTTCCGGAATGGCCAGGCCATTGCGAAACCACTGGTAAGTCAACGCGCCTTCGCCCACGGCTCGCGCCTGGAGCCGGGTGGTGCCATCGGAATATGTGCGGATGAGCGGTTGCAGGGCGAATTCGGGCTTGCCATCCCCCAACACCGCCCCGACGGCCTGGTATCCTGCCGCGATACTGCGCACATTGCGGACATAAGGTGGGGTGTTGGTGGGATCGCTCAAGCTGCCGCCCCAGGCCACGACCGAACCATCCTCACGCAAGGCGATCGAATACATGGCCCCAGCCGCCAAGGCCACAACGTTGCTCAAGCCTTCAGGGACATTGCATTGGCCATTGGTGTTGAGCCCCCAAGCGGCCACGGTGCCGTCTTCCCGCAACGCCAGGCTGTGATTGTCACCCGCGGCAATGGCGATGACATTGGTCAGACCCTCGGGCAGATCCAGTTGGCCGCAGGTGTTGTCGCCCCAGCCAATGATGCGGCCATCCTCGCGCAGAGCCAGGTTGAAATTGGCTCCCGCGGCAATGGCCACCACGTTCGAGGCCTCCGGCGGGGTGGTTGCCTGGCCACAGGTGTCCGTTCCCCAAGCCGCCACCGAGCCATCCTGCTTCAGGGCCAGGAAGTGTCTGAATCCACATGCGACCGCTGCAACATTGGTCAAACCGGCCTCCTCCACCGCAGACTTGGAATACGACTGAAAAAACGCACTGCCATCACTGCGCAAGCCAATGAATTGGTATTGGCGGGCAGCCAGGATTGCCAGATTGGTTTCCATCAGTGCCGACCAACTGGGCGTTGGCAAAGCACTGTTTCCACAGGACATCATACCGTCCTGGGATACGACGATGGCATCGGTCGCAGTAAAGGCCAGGCTTTTGGCAACGGGAAGGATCGGAGACAACGAATACAGATATTTTTTTTCGTTTCCCCACACGATGACATTGATGACCGAGAATGGAATCTGGGCACCCAGGGTGGTACCCTCAGAATTACGAGCAACAAGTTGGTAGAATCCGGAATTTTCCAAGTGTACATCCTCAATGACCAGGCTGGATCCATTGGCGTTAATAATGGGTTCGCCATTAAACAGCCACTGGAAAGCCATGGGTTGACTTCCCAGAACCTGCGCCTTGAGCGTGGTGGTTGCCCCTTGGACGGCCCTTGCGGCTGACTGGGCATACTTGATCACGGGCAAGTTGCCTGCCAGTGTCAATGGGGCAACGCTGCTTGTGACTGCTCCACCCTGATTCGATACCACCACCCAATAATCTCCGGCCATGGATGGTTGAATATTGGACAGCGTGATCGACGCTGATGAGGTCTCTGCATCCAATGGCTGTCCATTCGAATACCACTGGTATTTCAGGGGTAGCGTTCCGGTTGCAGCAACAGTGAAACTGATATCGGTGCCAACCAGTGCGAATTTTGCTGTGGGGTGTGTCGTAATAACGGGGGCAATGCTCTCTGCATAATGCAGTTGGTCCACGTAGGATGCAGAAATATAGTTGTTAAACGGATTCTGGGATTGATGGGTCCAGCGCAATACATGCGGGCCAGGACCGATTTCAATGGTCTGCTTTGTCCACGCCAATTCTGGTCTGACATCGTAATACTGCTGCCCATCCAGCGAAAATAGTGTATGGTCAACGCCCCACCCCGACATGGACCACCACCAGCCAATCACGGCCGGGCCCGTGATCGTGGTTTCGAGCCAGTTCGTTGCATAGCCTGGGGAGAAAGGTCCACTTTGCAGGGCATCGTTGTTATCATGCGTGTTGGTGGTTTGGAAATGCCAGTCGCTTGTCCCTCCTGTTCGCCACTCCAGGCCAGCCAAATCGGCTGCTTCTTCAAGGGCGGGCCGCCACAGAGCGACAAGCGTCATGTTTGAACTCACACAGGTACCTGAGAGATTTCTAGCCACCACCCGATAGGCACCGGCATCCGTGTTGGTCACGCTTCTGATGATTAATTGGGGTGAATCAACGCCTGTGATCCGATCGCTCGCAGACAACCGGATTGCATTCTTTTGCCATTCGTAAGAAAGCGGTTCCGAGCCCATGGCCTGACATGTCAGGCGCGCCGCATCTCCCACATAGGCTATCATGTTCGTTGGCTGAATAAGAAATGAGGGTGGAGCAGCGGTTACGGCCAACGATACCGTTCCGGTGGCGATGCCGTAGGAATTCATGGCCAACACTTGATACACCCCGGAATCCAGGGCTTTGGGTGTGGAGAGCCAGAGCGAGCGGTTGGTTTGACCTTCAAGGTCCTTGCCTTGGAACTGCCACTGCCATTGCAGCGGCGCCAAGCCTCCGGCGCAGGCTTGCAGCAGCACAGGCATGCCACTGCCAACGGATGGCGAACCACTGGTGATGCCCATGCCGGGCGCGCGAGATCCAGTCAAGGCCACACTCTGAAAGCCTCCCGCCGCAATGGCCACCGCATTCGATGCGGACGCAATATTCAACTGTCCCCGGCTGTTGTCCCCCCAGGCAATGACTTGTCCATCAGCCCGCAACGCCAGGAGGTGATGCCGTCCTGCCGCAATGGCGACAACATTCGTGGCCTCCGGCGGTGTGGGCAGGAGACTGGTGGCAATTGCCGGAAGATTCCCCAAAGAATAGCCAGAACAGTATATTTGCGTTGTTACACTGTTACTTGCATTCATCGTCCCCCAGGCCACGATAGTGCCATCTTTTCTCAATGCCGCACTGAAGTCGTAACCTGCGGCGATGGCCGCGACGTTCGTGGCTGACTCGGGTACAAGGGTGCTTAAGCCCCAGGAAACAACGGTACCATCCGCCTTCAAGGCCAGCGTGTGAAAAGCTCCCGCAGCCAGGGCTGTGACGTCGATCAAACCCACCGGCACTGCGAACTCATTGTTCTGGTTATATTTAGCGTAAATGCTGACCCTGCCGTCAGAATGCAAGGCGGCCCAGTGGAGGACACCAGCGGTGATATCCACCACGTTCGAGAGGCCGGCCAGAAGGTTTGTATCGTTGAGGTATGAGCTGCCAAATCCCATGACCGAACCATCGCTCCGCAAGGCGAGACTAAACAACTCGCCTGCCGCAATTTTGACCACATTGCTGGCCATGGAAGGCGCACTGGCCTGGTTACAACTGTTACTGCCCCACGCCAGCACCTGTCCGTCGTTGCGCAGGGCCAGCACATGGCCGCCACCCGCGGCCAGGCTGATGACGTTGGTCAAACCGGCGGGCATTTGGGCCTGGCCTGCGCTTAAATCGCCGCTGATCATCAGATCGTTCACTGTCAGGGTGATTTCCGCACTCGAAGCCGTACCAAATTCATTACTGACCACAAGGCGGTAACGCCCTGCCTGGCTCTCGGTCATCGAGGTAATCGCCAGAGTGGGGGCGTTGGCATTGGGGAGTTCGATTCCATCCTTCAACCAATGATAGTCCAACGGTTCACTGCCGACGGCCTGCGCCGACAGGAGTATGGGATATTCGCGCATGGCGGACTGGCTCATGGGTTGAAGCACGATGACCGGGGGCGAGGCTGTAACGACCAGCGACGCAGCAACACTCTGAATCATGCCACTCCAGTTGGTGATCACCACCTGGTATTCTCCCGCATGCCAGGATTGGATATTGGTGATGGCCAGGGTGGATTCAACCGCTCCAGCAATGTCCGCCCCATTGAATTGCCACTGGTATTGGGCAGGTATGCCATCAGCAACGGCCACACTAAACATCGCCGTGTTGGCACTGCCGATGCTGAGTGATATGGGCTGCTTTGTGATTTGCGGCACAGGGGGCATCGCCACCGTCAAACGGCTAACCCTGCTGGTGACTGAGCCGTAGGAATCGGTGACCACCACATGATAATCCCCGGCCGCATCCATGGTCACTTCCTTGAGGAGCATGTAAGGGCCCGTGGCTTGCGGCAGCGGTTGCCCATTGAAAAGCCATTGATACTGCGCCAACCGCTGGCCGGGAATGGTGGCACTGAAGGCCACATTTTGCCCGGCGTAGGCCCAACGCTGGCTGCGCAGTTGCACGGGCAGTCCATTTGCCGGGCGTGCGAGGGCCATGTGTCCTTTTCCCCCGCCGGCCACGGCCACAATATTGGTACACCAGGAAGGACAGTCCAGGTCGAAGCCTGTTGAAGATGGGTACGATTGGTTGAATAAATCCGCTACGGTCCCATTCTTGAACAGCGCAACGCTGTGCCAAGAGGTGTGAGACGAAACAGCTGCCAGGTTCCTGATTATGTCCGCAACATAAGTGGAGACAGAATACTTGATCGAAGACCGTAAATTATATCCCCATTGCATGTATTCCCAGGCATCGCCCATGATCAGCGATGAATACCACATATCGAGCGCCTTCACTTCATTGGTTGGGACTGGCGTCTGGCTTGATCCCCCCCACATGAGCAAGGAACCATCCGCACGAATGGCACCACAGGTGGAACTACCGGCAGCAATCGCCACGATATTTGTGGCACCTTTGGGAACAACGGTTTGTTTATAGTTGTTGGTCCCCCAGGCCAGGACCGTGCCGTCGCTTTTCAAGGCCAGGCTAAAACTGTCGCCGGCGGCAACGGCGATGATATTGGTGGCAGCGAAGGGTATGTTTATTTGTCTTACCTTGTTGGTACCCCAACCAATGATTCTACCGTCATCACGCAAGGCGAGCACATGGTCCGCTCCAACACTGAGTGTCAGAATGTTGGTCGCCTCTTCGGGGATCTTGAGCATGCCGGAGTTGCCCGCTCCCCATCCAACCACGGTGCCATCGGCCTTTAAGGCATATGAGTTGTCATTCCCGGCGAAAATACCAACGATATTGGTCAATCCAAGAGGCGGATTTAATAATCCATATGTATTTTTTCCCCAGACAATGACAGGCGAGCTGGCCACCTGCATAACCGGACTGTAAGCGATCCCCAATGCATTGCTTGCCACAACCTGGTAGGTTCCTGTCCTTGAAGGCGTCAGAGCATCAAAAGAGATGGCGGGGCCAGACAGATCGGATGCCAATTCGCCGTCGTGGTACCAATAGTACTGCGCGTCTTCCTGGGCGGTCTTGGCGCGCAAGGTAAAGGGCGCGCCCCAGGCTGCCTCGACGGTTGTTAAGAGATTGGTAAAGACCGGACGTTGCGGTAAGACCACCGTAAGCGTAGCCACTGCGCTTGTGACCACACCCCAGATGTTGCTGGCAATCAGGCAGTATCCTCCCTCCATGCTCGGCATTGTGTATGGAATCGCATAATTTGCATCGTTTGCCCCTGGAATATTCGTACCGTTCAATTGCCATTGAATGGAGGGCTTTGGTTGTCCGGTTACAACGGCTTGCAGCACACAGCTGGTCCCAGCCTCGACCGTTTGAGGATCGGGATCGGCCACAACAACAGGTTTTACGGGGACATCTTCAACACTCACCCGCGCCACCACCGCTTGTGCATGGCCCAGGGCGTTTGCCACCACGACGGAATACTCACCCGCCGCCGTGTCATCCACTTGTGCCAGTTTGAGCGTGGGCTGATTTGCTCCCTCAATGGGCACTCCATTATGACTCCACTGATATGACAGTGGAGGAACGCCTACTGCCAGGGCATTGAGGTGAAAATCACCGCCACGAAAGGCCGTCAAGTCGCCCATTATGTCCACGAACCGCGGCTCCCCTTCGGACACCAGGGCAGCAACAAAATCACTGCCCGTTGTAATCGCATAGGGAATACCATTCGTAAAGGAGGGTTGGAGGGGTTTGTTTACGCTCATTCTACCCCAGGCAATAACGGTGCCATCGTTTCGCAGGGCAAAGCTGCATTCCTCTCCACACGCAATCGCCACTATATTGCTGGCTTGAGTAAGCGCATTCGTTTGATTTGCAAAAGAGGCTCCCCATACCACGAGTCTTCCATCGCCTTTCAGGGCGATGGCCTGCTTGGAGCCTGCCGCCACCGCCACGACGTTGGTCGCTGTGGAAGGCACGGGCAATGCTGAGGCCAATGGGTATCCCCACCCAACCACCTGACCATCCTGGCGTAATCCCAACGCGTAATCGGATGACACAAAACTCCTGGGCATCGATGCCCTTATCAGCGACCTGACAGATGCTGGTACGCTACTTAATCTGCTTTGGTATTTATTCCATATCGTCGGGGTGCCATCCTTATCCAGGGTGAGAATACAAGACTGTCCTGCATAGACGTCTTTGATGTCCATGGAGACTCCTCTGACAAAGTTGCTCCATTGCACATCTCCCCAGGCCAAAAGTGACCCGTCCTGGCATGCAGCAACACTAAATTGGACACTGGCATCCATCGACAGCACGTTTTTCGTAATCCATGCGACATTGGTTTGGGATGCATTTTGCGGATGCCCCCAGGCCACCAACTTGCCATCGTCTCGCAAGGCCAGGATGCTATAGGCAGAGGCCGTTATTCTCACAATATTCGTTGCCGCAGCAGGAATATTGTAACTTGTTAGGGGCTGGCTCCATGGCGTCCATATCTCCACATTGCTTTGGAAAGCCTGGATGGGAGATATCCCGCAGAACAATAACAACATCACAGCCCAAAACACTCCCTGGATGGAGCAGATCGTGCAGTGGCGCACAAAAACTGGAGTAGCGTAAAGGACATGAGATCCTTTGGATCGCATATAGCTCGTCATGAGCATGATTGTTAACGATACCGCCGAACCCGTCCAGTGATTATTTGAATCCTCACGTGAGAAAAAAAGCTCCTTGAACCGTTCTTTGGCAAGAAAGGATGCCATTCAGCCAAGGAGATCCGAGAATGACCGAAGTCCGGCTTGTTTTGCATTCGTTCCGAGGAGCTTGAGTTTTCCCGAGGGGTGGTTAGGATGGCTCCATGCATCGTC
>CAZIDG010000153.1:0-7432 GCA_964538065.1 uncultured Verrucomicrobiota bacterium | reverse complement strand
GTCACCCAGAGCAAGGAGGCCCCCCGGCGGGTCCGCATGATGGGCCTGGTGTATGGCCTGGGTGTGCTGGCATCCTTTGCAGCGCTGGCGGCGCTGGTGATCGCGGTCAAGGCCGCCGGTCACCGGGCGGGGTGGGGCATGCAATTCAGCAATCCCCAGTTTCTGGTGGTGCTCACCGTGTTGGTCACCTTGATCGCCTTGAACCTCTTTGGCGTCTTTGAGGTGGTGATGAGCAGTTCGGTGATGACTGCGGCATCGGGCCTGGCGGGCCGCGAAGGGGCTGCGGGCGCATTCTTCAACGGCGTGCTGGCCACCGTGCTCGCGACACCCTGCACGGCGCCTTTCCTGGGATCGGCCCTGGGGTTTGCCTTCACACAGTCCAATCCGTTCATCATTGTGCTGATCTTCTTCGCCGTGGGCCTCGGGTTGGCGGCGCCTTACGTGGCCCTGAGCTGGCACCCGGCCTGGCTGCGCTTTTTACCCAAACCGGGCGCGTGGATGGAGAGGTTCAAGGTCGCCATGGGCTTCCCGATGCTCGCCACGGCGGTGTGGTTGTTCAACATTGCCTCCGACTCCTTTGGTGATCGCGTGTTCTGGCTGGGCATGTTCCTGGTCATCGTGGCCCTGGCGGCCTGGGTGTATGGGGAATTCTATCAACGCGGCCGGGCGCGCCGTGGTCTGGCCCTGGGCATCGCGGTGGCATTGGTGATGATTGGCTATTTCCATGCCCTTGAAAAGGAACTGCGCTGGCGATCCCCCATTGCGCCCGCTGCTCAGACAGGGGTTGTGACTGCCGATCCTGGTGGCATTCCATGGCAGGCCTGGAGCCCGGAGGCGGTGGCCCGCGCACGGGCGGAAGGGCGCATCGTGTTTGTCGATTTCACTGCCAAATGGTGCGCCACCTGCCAGGTGAATAAGAAGACCAGCATCGAGATCGCTTCGGTGCGCGAGAAATTGAAGGAGCTCAACGCCGTCGCGCTCCTGGGCGATTACACCCGCACTCCGCCGCAAATCACGGATGAGCTTAACCGTTTCGGGCGCGCCGGTGTCCCGCTGGTGGTGGTGTATCCCCGCTCGGCCCAGGCCGCGCCCATCGTCCTGCCCGAGTTGCTGACGCCGCAGATCGTCCTCAACGCCCTCAACGAAGCTGCGCGATGAAAAGGAAAAGGCGGGTCACAATGGACCCGCCTCGAATCAAAACCGTGTCAGGGGACGGAAGCCTATCCGTCCGGTGCCATGCACCCTATTTCAGAATCTCGCCGCCGGTGGACGCGTTTTCCTTGGTGAACAGGCGCGAGCCCAGCGTGATTTCCTTGGGCACCTTTTCGCCCTTGAAGATCTTCAGGGCGGTGTCAATGGCCTCGGCGCCGCCCGTCGGATATTCAAAGGTGGCGCTCAACAAACCCTGGGACACATAGGCCACGCCCTCCTGGGGCAGGGCGTCGATGCCCACAAACTTCATCTCCTTCTCGCGGTTGGCGGCCTTGGCGGCCAGGTACGCGCCGTGTGCGCCCGGGTCGTTGTGCGCATACACCAGGTCGATCTTGTCAAACCGCGCCAGGGCCGACTCCATTTCCTTGCGGGCATCCGGCTCCAGCCATTTCATGTCCGCCTCGAAAATGATCTCCACCTGCGAGCCCGCGATGCCTTCGCGGAAGCCGCTGTGGCGATCCTGGCCGGGCGTGGAGGTCATCAGGCCCTTCAATTCCACCACGCGGCCCTTGCCGCCAAGCGTTTTAACAATCCACTCGCCGGCCGCGCGGCCGATCTTCTTGTTGTCCGCGCCGATGAAGCAGGTGAATTTGTCGCCCAGCAGACGGCGATCGAGCACGATCACGGGTATGCCCGCGTCCATGGCCCGCGCCACCGGCTCGGTGAGCGGCTGGGCCTCCTTGGGGCTGATGATGATCAAGTCCACCCCCGCGCTCACGAATTCCTCCACATGGGCGCGCTGTTTGAGCGTGTCGTTCTGGGCGTCCTTGAAGACGACCTTCAGCTCCGGATGCGTGTCGGCCGCAGCCTTGACCGCCGCGTTCATCTGCACCCGCCACGGCTCGCCCAGGTTGCACTGGCTCATGCCAATGGTGTAGGACGACTTGGGAGCCTTGGAGGCGGGCGGCGCTGCGGGCGGAGTATCTGCGGTGGGCTTGCCGCAACCCGTTAAAAACGTCATGGCCAGTGCTGCGCACAAAGCCAGGTATCCAAAAACCGAGAATGTGGAGCGTGACATGCGCTGGATCATGCTGTGGTTGCTCAATTTTGCCAAGCATAATGGCTTGGGACCAAGGAGGAGGCGGCATGGGCATCCTTGACACAAACACGATTGCGCCAAGGGAGAGGATGAGTAGATTGGTGACGGTATGAAATACGGCATCAGATTCTGTTGGCCTGCCTTCAGGGTCGCGGCGGTGCTTTTTGCTGCCTGTGTCGGGATTCAGGCACAGACGATCACCCCCGGACGTGGCACCGGTGTCGCGGCGCATGTTTATTCACCCATGGCCCGGGTGGTTGTGCCGGGTGGACTCAACACGGGCGGGGGCAATGGGTATGGTTCCCGGGGACTGCGGGGTGTGACCGTGCTCACGCCCATGATCCAACAGCAGATGCTCGCAAGGCAATACTTCGTCCATGGCGGTGTGAATCTGAATGGACGGGCGGTTGTGCCGGGTGCGGCATCAACCGGCAACCGGACCACCTCAAGCCGCTAAAGACAATCGTGGGGAAACGGTTTAAAAAGGGGACATTTCGGAGGACTTTCCTGGCAAGACACCGGCCTCTGGGAAATGGGCATTATCCACGAAACCAAGGGGATGCACATCCGCCAGCTCCCGTCCACAATACGATTTTAATGGTTTGACACATGGCGGATGCAGAATTAGCCTGAGCTGCGAAACATTATGTCCGAGACTACGCCCAATACGCCGAATTTTCCGACGCCTCCACCGAGCGCCGCGCCGGTGCCTCCTGTGCCGCCCGCGCCCAAGCCCCCGGAAGCGTCCAAGGTCCAGCCCAAAAAAGAAACGGTGCGCATTAACCTGCCGCCGAAGCCCACGGCTGCCCCGACCATAAAATTGCCGACGCCTTCCGCCGCCCCCGCTGCCGCCCAGGCAGCTGCTCCTGCAGCAACAGGCGCCGCCACTGCGAATATCCCGACACCGCCGCCTCCTGGTGGCCACGCTGCCCCTGCGGCCGCTCCCAAGGCCGCCGCTCCTGCAGCCGCCCCTTTGGCTCCCAAGGCTGCCGCCCCTGCGCCCATCGCGCGTGGCGGTGCGCCGACCGTCGGCATGGTGGATCAGGTGTTGGGTCTGGCCGCCGCTGTGGCTGCCATACTGGCTTTGGTTCGCGTGCTGATGCTCTAAAAAGGCATTGGTGCTGCACTTCGGTGCTTACACACTGAATCGGCAGGTTTTGATAAGGCATGGTTATGGGTGCCGGTGATGTTATTCAACTGAATCGGGCGAATTTCGCTGCCGAGGTGCTGCAGGCTGATAAACCGGTGCTGGTGGAGTTCTGGGCTGGCTGGTGCGGCCCCTGCAAGAACATGACACCGGTGATCGCCGAAATCGCGGAGGAATATGACGGCCGGGCGCGCTTCGGCCGTCTGAACATCGATGACGAGGAGGATCTGGCCCGTGAATACGGCATCCGGGCCGTGCCCACGTCCCTGGTGTTCAAGAACGGCCAGGTGGTGGAAAACATCGTCGGATCCCGCACCAAGGCCGATCTGATGGCGAATCTGGACAAGCATCTGTTTGCGTAGTCGTTTCCTGAGCGCTTGACCGCGCCATATTTTTCCACACACTGAGGGCGCATGAAACCGCGAGCCTTTTTGAAGTTACTGTGCCTGCTGCCTCTTGTTGCCGTTCTGGCCGGCTGTGTGACACACCGTGCAAAGAAGGAGATCGAGGTCAGCCTCGCCAACATCCAGCCCGGCGGCACAGCCACCCTCCTGGAGACCGCCATGGCCTTCACCATCCGCGTGCAGAACGGCCTCAATGAGGACGTGTTGCTCGAAGGCTCCGAACACAAGATCTACCTCAACGGCACCTATGTGGGCAAGGGCCTGGCCAATGAGCCCGTGCGCGTGCCCAAGCTCGGGTCATCCACACAGGTGGCCACGGTTTATCTGCGCAATCTCAAGCTGGTCACCCGCATCAAGCCCATCATTGAATCCAAACACATGGATTACCGCTTGAAGAGCGTGCTGTATCTGCGCATCAACAACCGCCCGGTCCGCATGGAAACCTCCCAGGAGGGCGCTCTTAACCTGAGCGATTTCCAGCCCACGCCAGGCGGACAACCCGCCGCCAAATAATGGATCGTGCTGATCGGCAGGCGCCTGTCACTTGTCACTTGCCGATGCAAAAGAGGTTTTTCTCGGTTCGGAGATAGATGCGGCCATTGGCGATGGCAGGCGACGACTGGCACGGTTCCCCAAGGCTGTTTTTGGCCAGCACCTTGAACTGGTTCCCGTCCTCGATCACCGTGGTGTCCCCCTCATCCGAAAGCAGGTAGATCCGGCCCTCGGTCCAGATGGGCGATGCCGCGTAGTGGCCTTCGAGCTTTTCCCGCCAGAGCACCTTGCCCGTGGCGGCTTCGAAGCATGTGACCACGCCGCCTTCGCTCACCGCATACAGGCGCGGGTTGACGTAGATGAAGGAGGCCATCATCGGCACATCCTTGCTGTATTCCCAGGCGATGTTCGTGGCGGTGACGTCCCCCTTGCCACCGGGCCGCACGGCGCGGATGGTGGGCTTGCCAAAGCCCGATGAGGTAAACACCAAACCCTCGCCGCCCACAATCGATGGGACAGGCGATTCCCCGAAGCTCGTCACGGTCCAAAGCCGTTCGCCGGTTTCAAGGTTGAACCCCTGGATGACATCCCCCGCGCTGCTGATCAACTGGTCAATGCCCTGCACCTTCATGACATTGGGGGTGACATGGGCGATGCGGGAGAGGCCGCGGGAGGCCTTCCACTTCACCTTGCCGGTCGCTTGATCGAGTGCCACGATGAACGATTGATCCCAGGGTTTCTGCCAGCCCACCAATTTATCCGGGCCGGGACTGCTCTGATCGAAGGGGATGATTACCAGATCCTTGTAGAGCATCGGCGAGACGGCGGGGCCGTGTTGGCTGTAATATTTAAAGTCGTGATTCACCCATGCGATCTGGCCCTCCGGGGTTATGGCGGCCATGGTGCCGTCAAACCCCAGAACGTACACGCGCTGGCCATCGGTGGCCGGCGTGGACGTCGCAAAACTGTTTCGCCCCTCCTTGCGGCCGCTCACATCCTGTTTGAATAGTTCCTTGTCCCAAAGCGTTGCCCCCGAGGCGGCATCCAGACGGATGAGATGGTAGGAGCTGCCGTTGTCCATGGCGGTGGCAATATAGACCCTGCCGTCCTCGATGATGGGGGAGGCCCATCCATTACCCGGCAGCGGTGTCTTCCATGCCACCTGTTCCTGCGCGCCCCACTTGAGGGGCACGTTTTTTTCGGTGGAAATGCCCTGGCGGGAGGGGCCGCGAAAACAGGGCCAATCTTCAGCCTGCAAGGACAGGACACAACCGCTGATCAGGGCGGTCGCCAATAGTGCGCACGAGGTTTTCATACGGGATGGCACGATTATACGTGTTCGCCCCGTCCTTTGCTAATAGAATTCTACAATGCCATCCGAACTCCCCACAGCCTGAGCCCGATTAACCCGCCGACAGGCCATGTCAGGGGCCCACCACATCACGCAGATACTCAAGGCTTTCCTCCATCCACGAACGCTCACGCCTGAGTGTATCCTCGAGCGAATCCGCTGGCGGCGTCCATGATTCGAGGATGAAATTCACGTCTCGTTGCGCCTGGCGCATGCGATCCACCAGCCAGGGCACGTTGAGCCGGCCCTGCCCGGCCGGGCATCCCTCGATGACAAAGCCCATCTGGTGATCGGCGCGCCGGATGAGGAAATCTTTGACATGCACATTGAGGGTGTAAGGAGCCAGGACATCCACAACGGTTTCGGGTCCTTCCAGCGCGCCCAAGGCATTCACCGTATCGAGGCAGATGCCCGCCCAATCCGGGTCCAGGGCTTCGATCATGCTGGCCAGCGTGCGAACGGAAAAACGGTCGTGATTCTCAATGGCCAGTTTTACCCCGGCTTTTCGGAACTCGCTCATCATGGGCTTGAGCCGCGCCACGGCAGCTTCCGGAGAGGGTTGGTCCCCCCGACGATCCATCATGACCCTGAGAAAGGGCGAACCGAACGTCCGGGCCAGGTGCAGATATTGCATCAAGAGTTCCGGTTCAAGACCCCGCGTGCCCAATTCCAGGTCGATGCCCGAGCGCACGGCTTCCAGTCGGAACGCCGCGAGCAAATCGCTGGGTTGTTCGTGCAAGGGCAGGTTGTCGCAAACCTGGACGACGCGGATCTTGTGCTTTCGAGCTGTTTCCAGCAAATCCAGCAAACCCATGGGGCGGGCCGGAGGATACCCCGGCACGCCAATCGCCCAAGTACATGCAAATGAACTAATTCCGACTTTCATGTGTTGCGCATTTCCAGGCGTTACTCCAAGGCCGCAAGGGCCTGGCAACCGTTATTTCCCCAGCGGGCGCACCCAGATGTTGCGAAAACGCACGGGACTGTGATGCGAGCTGAGGATGAGCGGGCCCCGGCTGACCTTATGCCGGTATTCGGGGAGGACGCGATGATCAGTCTCCCCGCGAATTTCCGTTTCCAGGTGCACCAGCAGGCCGTTGTGGAACATCGTAATCCGGGCGGGTTTGACCAATTTATCCCCGTCGAACACAGGCGCCGTGAATACCAGGTCATAGACCTGCCACTCGCCAGGCTTGCGGCAGGCATTGACCAGGGGCGGGGTTTGGGCATAAACCGAGGCCGCCTGGCCGTCGGGATAGAGCTTGGACGTGTACGAATCGAAGATTTGGATTTCGTACAGCCCCATCAGGTACACGCCATTATTCCCCTGGTTGAACAACTCCCCTTCAGGCGGATTGGGAGCCATCCATTCGAGGTGAAGCTGCATATCACCGAAGCTCTCGCGTGTCGTTAATCCGCCGCTGACGGCGACGACAGTGCCGTTGTCCAGTTTCCAGTCCGAGGGTTCCCACTTGGACAAGTCCTTGCCATCAAACAGGATAATGGCATCGGCGGGGGCGGTGGTGCCATTGACGGGTTCCTGAACGGGGCCGGGCGTCACCATTTTGGGGGCCGGCCGGTCTGGGTCATGCACGTGAAACCCGCACCAGGGCAGGATGGGGGTATCTTTATAGCCGACAACGCCCGAACCGTCCTTGGCGGGAACGAGCTCGGCGGCAAAGAGGGCTGGAGTGGCCAGCATCAGGCTGGCAGCCCAGAGCGACAAAATGGAGGTCTTCATGGCGTACGTGATTATCGGTTAACAGCCAACAAGATAGACAATGAAG
>CAZIDG010000152.1:0-7438 GCA_964538065.1 uncultured Verrucomicrobiota bacterium | reverse complement strand
TAGCCCAAGGCTGCGTGCACTGGGCAGTGTCGTACTCGATGGACCATGTCCACGCCGCATCCGTAAAACTGACTCCATTAAGCGAGCCCGAGCCGGTCCCCTCCATGGTAAGCGATACCACGGCGGCCTGCGCCAACACGCCAAAACCCAAAAGGATCCCCGCAACCGAAGCTGACTTCGTGCAAAACATAATTATCCGTTCTTTGTAATTAAGCCGCAAGATATTAGCCTTTTGGGATGGCACGGCAAGCCTCATGTGCTTCCCCTTGACATTCGGCAGCGCGTGGGTTTTAGCGCACGCGCGGCCCGCGGCGGGCAGCGGAGTGCCCGCCCCACCTCCTGGCGGGGGTTCATGCGACCGGGGTGTCAGGCCTGGGCGCAGAGGCGGAGAAAGTCGTCTTCGGTGAGGATGCGGATCTTGAGGGTCTGGGCTTTCTCGAGCTTGGAGCCGGCTTCGGCGCCAGCCAGGACGTAGTCGGTCTTTTTGCTCACGCTGCCGGAGACCTTGCCGCCGAGGGCCTCGATCCTGGCGGTGGCCTGCTCGCGGGTGAGGTGGGGAAGGGTGCCGGTGAGCACGAAGGTCCTGCCTGCGAGCGCGCCCTGGGCCGCGCCAGTCCGGGCGAGGGCGGAGGCCAGGTTCAATCCGGCGGCGCGGAGTTTCTCCAGGAGCTGGCGGTTCCGGGGCTCGGCGAACCATTTGACGATGCTCCGGGCAATGACTTCGCCAATGTCGGGCACGCGGGTGAGGTCGTCCACGGTGGCGCGGGCGAGGTCGTCGAGGGTGGCGAAGTGGCGCGCGAGGGCCTTGGCGACACCGGCGCCCACGTGCAGGATGCCCAGGCCGAAGAGGAGCCGCCAGAGGTCGCGCCGTTTGCTGGCCTCGACGCCATCGAGGAAATTCTGGGCGGATTTGGCGCCCATGCGTTCGAGGCTGGCGACCTGGAGGAGGTTCAGGGCGTAGAGATCGGCCACGTCGTGCACGAGGCCGGCCTTGACGAGCTGGGCCACGAGGACTTCGCCACCGCCCTCGATGTCCATGGCGCCGCGGGCGCACCAGTGCTCGAGGCGGCCGCGCAACTGGGCGGGGCAGTCGTGGTTCATGCAGCGCCACACCACGCCCAGCTCATCTTCGTCCGCATTGGCGCTCCTGGCGGCGGGGGAGCCGCACTCGGGGCAGGTTTTGGGAAAGGGATAGGCCCGGGCATCGGCAGGCCGCTTCTCGAGCACCACGCCCACGACGGCCGGGATGACCTCGCCGGCCTTTTCGATGATGACGGTGTCGCCCACGCGGATGTCCTTGCGGCGCAGTTCGTCCTCGTTGTGCAGGGTGGCGCGGCTGATGGTGCTGCCGGCCAGGAACACGGGCTCGAGCTCCGCCACGGGGGTGAGGGCGCCGGTGCGGCCGACCTGGATGGTGATGTCCTTGAGCCGGGTGCGCGCCTGCTCGGCGGCGTATTTGTAGGCCATGGCCCAGCGGGGGGCCTTGGCGGTGGCGCCGATCTGATCGCGCCAGTCGAAGCGGTTGAGCTTGATGACCGCGCCGTCAGTCTCGTAGCCGAAGGCGGGCCGCACCTGGTCCAGTTCGGCAATGGCGGCCAGCAATTCGTCCACGGAACGGCAGAGCCAGGTTTTTTCAGGCGTCTTGAAGCCGAGCGTGGCCAGCCAGCGCAGGAGATCCTGCTGGGCGCCGGGGGCGGAGCCGGGCGCGGCTGAGCCCCAGACGGTCTGGCCCAGGCCGTAGAGGACGATGTCCAGCGGGCGCTGGGCGGTGATGCGCGGGTCGAGCTGCTTGAGCGAACCGGCGGCGGCGTTGCGGGGGTTGGCAAAGGGCTCCTCGCCTGCGGCCTCGCGCTCGGCATTGAGCTTGTTGAAGCCGGCCTTGGGCAGATAGACCTCGCCGCGCACCTCCAGGACGTCCGGGATGCCTGCGGCTTCGAAGAGGTCCGGCGTCCCCTTTTTCCCGGCCGCGTTCAGCCGCAACGGGAGGCTGCGGATGGTCCGCAGGTTGAGCGTGATGTCGTCGCCGGTGGTGCCGTCGCCGCGGGTGGCGCCGGTGGTGAACAGGCCCTTCTCGTAGCGCAAATTGATCGCCAGGCCGTCCACCTTGGGCTCGACGAGCCATTCGAGGGTCTGGCCCGGGAGGAGCTTTTGCACGCGGGTGACGAACTCGCGCACCTCGCCCTGGGAGTAGGTGTTGTCCAGGCTCATCATGGGGATGGCGTGGCGGAAGGGCTTGAACTCGCTGACCGGCTTGCCGCCCACGCGCTGGGTGGGGGAATCGGGCGTGGCCAGCTCGGGAAAGGCCTTTTCGAGGTCGGCCAGCTCCCGGTAGAGGCGGTCGTATTCGTGGTCGGAAATGGAGGGGCGCGCCTCCACGTAGTAGGCGTGATCGTGGGCGCGGATCAACCGCGCCAGTTCAGCGTGCCGTTCAAGAGCCTCGGGTCGGTTCACGCAGCCAGTGTGGCACAAGCGCCCAGGGGCATCAATCCCGCAGGGGCGCCGCTCAAGGCGGCATGGCGGAGGGGATGACCCGTTTCTCCTCCACAATGAACCAGAGGTTCACGGGCGAGAGCGAGCGCCCGAAGCGCAGGAACCGCGCGCTGCCATCGGCAAAGACGTAGTTCGATCCCCCGCCCGTGGTGCGCTGGCCGCGGGAGGCATGCTTGCTTTCATCGATCTGGCGCATGTCGTCCCACATCAGCCAGTCGAAGTAAAAATGTCCCGATTCGGCCAGCTTCTCCCCAAACACAATCGTCTCGGACGGGTGGCGAATGAGCGATTCCCGGATGCGGGGCGGGTTGGACCCCTGGTAGAGCATCTGGTTGAGCGCCTGTTTGTCCGGCGTGATGGTCTCCATGTAATCATTCCACCCATTGATGATGTAGGAACGGGGCGCGGCATCGGCGGGGTACTGGGTGTCGCCCATCCCAAGGGTCGCGGCGTTGGGAGGATCGGCGGGGCACCGCAGCAGGCGGAGATCGTGGTAGAGGGTGTGGAGCCGGGCTGGCCAGCGGTTGGTGAAGGTGCGCGGGGGGAAATAGCCGTCGTGATCGTCGATATACAGGCGCAGGGCGATGCCCAACTGGCGCGAGTTGTTCAGGCAGGAAATGCGGCGGGCCGAATCCTTGGAGCGTGCCAGGGAGGGCATGAGCATGCCTGCCAGGATCGCGATGATCGAGATCACCACCAGCAACTCGATCAGCGTGAAACCCCGGGCGCGCCTGGGCGCGTTGAACCGCAACGGCGTCATTCACTGTCTATGGACGCGGGTTCGCCTGCTTTTGTTACAGGCGTCGCAAGCCGTTTGAGCGTCCACACTCCTTTTTTTGGGCCACGAGACACGATTTAACTTGCCTTAAGACCGGCATTAGTTCAACATGTGGTCCCGTACAGATGCTCATGGCGGATCCGGGCCGTCAAGGATCTGCCTGGGTGCAACCCATCAGACGCAGCAATGCAAACGGACAAAGGCAGCCAGAAGGTCATTCATCCCTCCAAGGACGCCAGCCCGCTTCACACTCCCCAGCCCAGCCTCGATGACTTGTGCGCGGTGCGCCGTGCCCAGGCCTGCCCGAACCGGGCGGAAACCAAGGGGCCCAAAATGGTCTGTGAACGCGAGGTGATCACCCGCCAGCGCATCCTCGAACGCATGCGCAGTGGGGAACTCGTTACCAGCAAGGATGTTTTGGAAACCCCGTATTGCCTCTATTCGCACATAAAACGGGGTCACATCCACGCCGGCGGCATGGAGAAGGAATACCTGCTCTAGGGACGAGGGATCGCCCGGCGATCACGCCTGGCCCGGCTCAGCCGCCGAGGCCCCCTTCATGGTCTCCTCAAACAGGTTGAGCAGGCGGCGACCGGATACCCGGAATCGCAACTGGTTGTGCAGGAATCCGCTGCGCATGCGGCAATCCTCCCGGTAGCCCGTGAGCGCGGAATACAACTCATTGCGCGTGGTCACGAGCGCCGACTCGTCGATCAACATGAAATCGTCCCGGAAGAACTTCGGCTTCCACCACGCCAGCAGCGTGGCAAAAGGGCGGACGCGCACATGCAGACATTGGCGGAACACATCCTGCGTAAAACGCTCGGGCGGGCACCCATGGGCACGACAATACGCCGTGCGGAAATCAACTCGTTGCGCAATTTTGGAATTCACAAACTGTAAGGTTGGACAACCCTTGCCGATTTTGGTTCAGCCCGCAAGCCCATTATTTTCAGAATGTTATTTCAGGAGGAACCGGCCCACTCCCCGCCGCCCCCTGCCCTGGCCCTTGGGCATAACCCCGCCCCGCCCGGGCGCCGGAATTCTCTGAACCAGTGGTTGATTTGGTTCTGGTTTTCCATCATACTTAACGCATTGCGTTCGGCGGCGTGCGGAGCAGGTGTGGCCTACGGTTCGAAACCGAAGACCCCTGCGCTGCAGGCGGCCGCACCCAATCGGGGCATCATGACGACCGCCAATAAAATAACAATCATCCGCATCCTGCTGATTCCCCTGTTCATTGTCCAAGTGCTTTACTACGTGGAGAATGGGGTGGAGTACCATCGCTGGCTCGCCATTGCGACCTTTGCCGTGGCCTCCCTCAGCGACGCCCTGGATGGTTTCATTGCCCGCCGATACCATCAACGCAGCGAGCTGGGCGCGATCCTCGATCCCCTGGCCGACAAGCTGCTCCTGGTCTCAAGCCTCATCCTGTTCAGCATGGACCACAAACCGTACCTCTACCGACTGCCCCTGTGGCTCACGGCCACCGTGTTCAGCCGCGACGCCATCCTGATGCTGGGCAGCGGTGTCATCTATTACACCTGCGGGCGGGTGACCGTCCGGCCGCGGATGCTCGGCAAGGTGGCGACCGTGCTGCAGATGATCGCCGTGAGCTGGGCCCTGCTCAAATGGAACGGCAACTGGCTCTGGTACTGGGCCCTGGCCGCCGCCCTGACCACCGGCGCCTCCGGGCTGCTCTATGTGCTCGATGGCGTGAAGCAGCTCAGCGCCAGCCCCTCAAGCTCACCCTCGCCCCAGGGCTGAGGACCATCTCCTGCCGGACGCCCCGGCCTGTCCATGACAAAGGCGGGCTCCAACGGCCCGCCTGGTCACAGCAGCATCTCCCACCCCTGCCCTTGTCAGGCGGGTTTGAAATTATGGATGGCCCGCATGTAGTGGGCGCGCTCGAAGGCGCTCGGATCGGCGCAGTTCTGCTGGCTCACGCTGCCAATCATCTGCTGGACCGATTCGTACTCGTGCTCCGTCATCCACGCCTTCATGTCGTGCTCGATCACGCGGATCTGGTCGATCCCGTGCTTGTACAGGGCGGCGCAGAGCATGGTGATCTTCGCGCCCGCCATGAGCATCTTGAGCGAGTCCTGGGCGGTGTGGATGCCGCTGGTGGCCGCGAGGTCGGCCTTCACGTGCCCATAGAGCATGGCGATCCAGCGCAGGGGCAGGCGGCGCGCCTGCGGCGTGCTCAACAGGACATTGGGGAGGACTTCCAGCGTCTCCAGATCGATGTCCGGCTGGTAGAAGCGGTTGAAGAGCACCATGCCGTTGGCCCCGGCGTCGTCCAGCCGCCTGGCCATGTTGGCGAAGCTGCTGAAGAAGGGGCTCAGCTTGACGGCCACCGGCAACGTGACCGACGCCTTCACCGCCTTGAGGATGTCCAGGTAGGTCTGCTCGACCTCGGCGCTGGTGAGCTTGAAATCGGTGGGGATGTAATAAATGTTGAGCTCCAGGGCGTCGGCCCCGGCCTGCTGGATCTTTTTGGCAAAATCGACCCACCCGCCCGTGGTGGTGCCGTTGAGGCTGGCAATGATCGGGATATGCGTCGCCTTCTTGGCCTTGGCGATGTGTTCCAGGTAATCCTCGGGCCCCAGGCGGTACTCCGACGGTTCGGGGAAATAGCTCGTGGCCTCGGCAAAGCTCTCCGTGCCGTGGGTCATGTGGTGGTCCAGTTCGTACTGCTCCAGGGTGAGTTGCTCCTCGAAAAGGGAGTGCAGGACGACTGCGCTGGCCCCGGCGTCTTCCATGCGTTTCACGTTGTCGATGTCGGCGCACAGGGAGGAGGCGGACGGGACGAGCGGGGTGCGCAGGTTCAAACCCAGGTAGGTGGTGGACAGATTCATGGCTTCAGTTTTTGGTTCAATCATTCATTCTCGTGCTTCGGCTGGCTCGCGCGGCACGCGCACGTGTCCGGAAACAGGCACTCCGTGGCGGCGCCATAACGCATTGCACCACAGCTCACGCCCGAGCGAACGTAGTCGCATTATAACCCAAATCTGGACATAATGCAAATGTCATGTGATGGCCGCTGTGAAATATCAGCGGAGGTTGCGCGCCCGCGCGCCCCGCACCGCCGCAGGTTGCGCTTGATGCCGCCGCCTCCCTGACAGTACAAAGACGTGTCTCCAGGACCCGCCCGACACGAAGCGGCCGCCGGATCTGCCGCCGACGGGCCCATGCCCGCCGGATGTGGCTGGGGACGGACGATTGTGGAACCACGACTTGCATTGAGAATGAAAAAGCTGCTCCTGGCACTTGTGCTGATCGGTTTTGGGTTCAGTGTTCCGGCCCAGCAACCGGATTACCTGACCTCAACCAACCTCCCCTACTACAGCGATGACGTGAGGCAGGGTGACGCCCTCATCCAGGAACGCTGCGTCCTGGATCTGTACCGTCCCAGGGACGCCAGGGGCTTCCCCACCATCGTGTGGTTTCATGGCGGCGGCCTGACCGGCGGCAGCAAGGAACTCCCCGAGGCGTTGAAGGGGAAAGGCTTTGCCATTGCAGGCGTGAACTACCGCCTGTCCCCCCAGGTCAGGTCCCCCAAATACATTGAAGATGCCGCCGCGGCCGTCGCCTGGGTCTTCCGCCATATCGAGCAATACGGAGGCGACCCCTCGCTCATCTTTGTATCTGGACACTCCGCCGGAGGATACCTCACCGCCATGGTCGGCCTGGACAAGCGATGGCTCAAGGCCTGCGACATCGATGCGAACCGGATCGCCGGCCTCATACCGCTCAGCGGCCAGATGATCACCCATTTCACTATCCGCAAGGAACGGGGCATCCGGGACACCCAGCCCATTGTGGATGAATTCGCCCCCCTGTACCACGTGCGCGCCGATGCGCCTCCGCTGCTGTTGATCACCGGCGACCGTGAGCTCGAGCTCCTGGGCCGGTACGAGGAGAACGCCTACATGATGCGCATGATGAAGATCGCGGGCCACAAGGAGACGACCCTCCTCGAGCTCGGCGGCTATGGCCACAACATGACCGAGCCCGCCTTCCCGTTGCTGGTGAATGAAGTGCGGAAAATCGTGAACGCCCGGAAGTCCGCCCGCAAATAACACCCCCCTGGAAAAGCACGCGCGGCATATAATATATGCCACGCGGGGCGTTTACCCCCTTCTCTCATGCGAACGCTGCAGGCGTGGT
>CAZIDG010000151.1:4450-7502 GCA_964538065.1 uncultured Verrucomicrobiota bacterium | reverse complement strand
GCCCTCGGCTGGCGTATCTGTCGTTGAGAAAATGCTTTATCCACGATCCTGGTTTCATTACAAGGGTCTGTAACGAACCTATGGATTCCAAACGCGACCCTGGAATGCCTCAAACATCACTGCTCAATGGATTGGCGATTGTTGATGGATTGGCCATCGTTCAAGGGTTCGCCACGGCAGGTCATTCTGTTCGTGAGGTTTTGGGCGGGCGAGGGGGCCATGTGACCATGTGTCCTTGGGCCTGACCGAGGGGCACACCCCCCCCATTGACGGCAGGCTGTGCCGGACGCAACTTGCCCGCCTGGGCGGTGTTGGACTAGCTTTAAGACATGGTGCTGAATACAGACCCCGATGCCGCGCTGATGCTCCGAGTTAAATCGGGGGATCTGGATGCCTTTGAGCACCTGGTGGCCAAGTACCAGCAGGCGGTCATCAACCTGATCAGTCGCACCATTTCAGATCCCACTGAGGCTGAGGATATTGCGCAAAACGTTTTTCTCCAGGCCTACAAGTCGGCCGAACGTTACGAGGCCTCGGCCAAGTTTTCCACCTGGCTTTTCACCATTGCCCGCAACCTGTGTCTGAACGAGTTGCGCCGCCGATCGCGGCATCCGGCCGATTCGCTCGAGGCGGGGACGGGCGATGAAGAGGACCAACAACACGGGCCGCAGTGGATTGACAAGCGGAGCACGCCTTCCACGGAGACTGTTCTTTGCGAGGAACTTGTGGAGAAAGTCCAGGAAGCCCTCGCCGATCTGCCCGAGAACCAGCGCACGGCAATCCTTCTCTACCGGGAGCAGGACATGGCCTACGAGGAGATTGCCAGGGTGATGGGCGCCACTCTGTCCGCCACCAAGTCGCTCATCCATCGGGGGCGGGAGACGTTGAAGGCGCGGCTCAAACCTTATTTGAGGACCGGCGCATGGACGCCGGCAAATGATGGAGAAACAAAAAAGTAATCGTGGTTTTTAATCCATAAAGGCATGAAAGACGAATTGAATAATCCCTTTGAGGAGGCCGGGTTGCGCGGGGAAATCACCCCCGGAGATCGTGCCCGTCTGGAAGCCTGGCTGCGGGAGCATCCGCAGCTTCGGGAGTCCTGCGAGGCGGATCAGGCCTTGAACACACTCCTGCGCCGCCTGCCCGATGCGCCGGTGTCGAACAACTTCACAGCGCAGGTGATGGCGGCGGTGGCGCTCGAGAATGCGCGGCGCGTTCGCGCGGGCCAGGGGACGGTGTCCTGGCGGAGCGTGTTGCGGCGATTGCTGCCGCGGATTGCCGTGGCGGGACTGGTGCTGGGGGTGGCGGGCATTTCCATCCTGGAATACCGGGGGCATCAACGCCAGGCCCTGGCACGGGCGGTGGCTGAGGTGGGCGCTGCGGCCTCGGTGGTGCCGGTGGATGCCTTGAAGGATTTTGAAGCCATTTACCGCCTGGGCAAGGTGCCGGTGGAAGTGGATGAACAGCTTTATTCGGCTCTTCAATAATGACTGGCGCGCGCACATATCGGTGGATGGCCCTTGGTTTTTTGAGCCTCGGGGCGGGGCTTGTGGCCGGCCTGTGCGCCAGCGCAACGCTGCTGTTGCCCGGGGCCAGCACGATGGCCGCCCCGGCGCCCACCCTCCAAAACAGCCAGGCCACGCGCACACCGACCCCGGTGGATCAATTTCGCGCCATGCTCGCCATGGACAAGGCCGGATGGGAAAAGGCCCTGGCCAGCCGTCCCGAACCGCAGCGCAGCGTCCTGCGGGCCAAGCTGATCGAATACGGCGCCATGCCCGCCGAGGAATGCGAACTGCGCCTGCGCGCCCTGGAACTGCGCTTCCACCTCGAACCGCTCATGAAGGTCGAACCCGCCCAGCGGACCGCCCTGCTGGCGCGCGTGCCCGAGGACTTGCGCCCCCTGGTCGAGGAACGGCTCACCCAATGGGATCTCCTGCCACCTGACCTGCGCAAGGAGGCCCTGGAGTCGCAACTGGCCCGGAATTACTTTGCACGCGTCGAATCCAGCACGCCCCCCGAACCGCGGAACGATACGTCCATGGACCGCCCGCCCACGCCCTCGGAAATCGAGCAACAACTGGCCCGCTGGCGCCAGGTGCCCACGGCGCGCCGCATCCAGGAATATCACCGGTTCGACCGTTTCTTTGAACTGACGGATGCCGAAAAGGCGCGGATCCTCCAGACCCTGCCCGAGGGCGAGCGGCAGCAGATGGAGGGTGTGCTGTCCACCTTCAAGGCCCTGCCCCGGGAGCAGCGCCAGTATTGCATCGAATCCTTTCACAAATTCACCAGCATGCCTGCCGTGGAGCGGGAGCAATTCCTGGACAACGCAGCCCGGTGGCAAAGCCTCGCCCCCGAGGAACGCAAGGCCTGGCGCGAGTTGGTCACCGCCCTGCCGCCGTTGCCCCCGGGCATGATTGCCGCCCCGCCCATCCAGTGGCCTCCCGTGCCGCAAGGATTTCCAGCCCCTTCAGTCCAATAAGAGGCATTCCGCTCGACTGGATCGCAATTATTTTGCCATCAATGCCTTACGCACACCTTTTACAAGGCTTCATTGGACTTCTCATCGAATGCGAATAGTATATGGGAGCATGGATTGTCTTGATGACGAGAAAGTGTGTCGCGCGCTTGTGGATGCCTATCCGGATCCCATCCTCATCGTTAATGAATTGGGTGAAATCCAGGGGATGAATCAGGCGGCAGGAAAGATCCTTGGAACCGATGCCAGGCTCATGTACCAAAAGCGCGGGGGGGAGGCCATCCACTGCATTCATTCCTTTGAAACACCCGAGGGTTGCGGCTACTCGCCGAGCTGTCGCGATTGCAGTTTGCGCAACTCCATCAAGGAATCGATGACGGGCCGGAACACGGTTCGCCGGAAAACCACGTTCGAAATGCAGAAGGAAGGCGGCGTGCAACGGCTCCCGGTCCTGATCACCGCCACGCATTTCAGTCTGCACGATCAGTCGCTTGTCATCCTCGTGCTGGAAGACCTCAGTGCGATGGAGCAACTGGGGCAGTTGGTGCCCATCTGCGCCCTATGCAAAAA
>CAZIDG010000151.1:0-4350 GCA_964538065.1 uncultured Verrucomicrobiota bacterium | reverse complement strand
TCCGGGAGTCAAGCATCGGCTGGTGATGGCACGCGAAAAGTCCGGAATCGTCATTCGATGGTCAAGAATAGCCATTCCGTTATTCATGGAGAAACCGCACCATGGGAACCATCGAACATGGTGCAGGCGTGTAGCGCGGCGATGCCAGGCGGTAAAGGAAACTAAACATACCGATATTTTATGGAAACGAAACGACTGGTTGAAAAAGATCCGGCCCTGAAGAAGGATGATCTCATCGTCATTACAGGGGCGGGTGGTTTCATTGGCGGCAACCTTGTCCGCTTTTTCACGAAGAAGGGTTTCACACGCATTCGCGCGGTCGATAAAAAGCCGCTCTATGAATGGTACCAGCGGGTGCCGGGCGTGGAGTGTCTGTGCCTGGATTGCAGCATTGAGGAGAATTGCCGCCGCGTGTGCGAGGGCGCCGTGGAGGTTTATAACCTGGCCGCCGACATGGGGGGCATGGGCTTCATCGAGCGGTTCCGCATCGAGTGCCTGCGCAGCATCCTGATCAACACGCACATGATCGAGTCCGCCTACCGGGCGGGCGTGCGCCGCTATTACTACGCCTCCTCCGCCTGCGCCTACAACACCCAGCTCCAGCAGGACCCCAACGTGCGCGCCCTCAAGGAAAGCGACGCCTATCCCGCCATGGCCGAACGCGGCTACGGCTGGGAAAAGCTCATGAGCGAGATGTTCTGCCAGGAATACTGGGCTGAACGCGGCATGAAGACGTTCATGGCCCGTTTCCACAATGTGTATGGGCCCAACGGCACCTGGGACGGCGGACGCGAGAAGGCCCCCGCCGCCATCTGCCGCAAGATCATCGAGGCGATCGACAAGAAGGACCTGCGCATCAAGATCTGGGGCGACGGCAGCCAGACCCGCAGCTTCATGTTCATCGAGGATTGTGTGAAGGGCATCGACATGATCACCCATTGCGATGATTTGATCGCCACGCCCATCAACCTCGGCTCGAGCGAGCTGGTCTCCATCAACGACCTGGTGTCGAAGGTGGAGAAGATCGCCGGTGTAAAGCTCAAGCGCGAATACGATCTGACGGCGCCCCGTGGTGTGGCCGGCCGCAACAGCGACAACACGTTCATCAAGCAGGTGCTCAAGTGGGAGCCCAACACGACCCTGGATAAGGGGCTTGCCGCGACCTACAAGTGGATCGAAGAACGGTACTATGCCCGCCAGAAGGGCAAGCGCGTGGTCGAATAACAATTCTGCTCCGTTTTACAGCCCCGCCGGCAGAGTGTCGGCGGGGCCTGGTGTCCCCCAACAACCTCAACCCTCATCCCCTCCCTATGAAACATCCTCGATACCTGATCCGCCACCTGACCGCTGTGGCAATGGCCTGCATGGCGGCGCTTGCCCTGCCGGCCCGCGCGGCCGATGCGCCGTCGCTCCCGATGGCCAGCGGACCGTACCAGCCAACCATGGAGTCGCTGCGCCAATATCAATGCCCGGAGTGGTTCCGGGATGCCAAGTTCGGCATCTGGGCGCATTGGGGGCCGCAGGCCGTGCCGATGATGGGGGACTGGTATGCCAGGAACCTCTACCTGCAGGATGGCGGCCAGTACAAGCACCACCTGGAAACCTACGGCCATCCCTCGACCAACGGTTACAAGGACATCATCCCGCTCTGGAAGGCGGAGAAGTTCGATCCGGACCGCCTGATGGCCCTGTATAAAAAGGCCGGGGCGAAGTATTTCGTCAGCATGGGCACGCACCACGACAACTTTTTCCTGTGGGATTCGAAGATCCATCGCTGGAACGCGGTGAACATGGGGCCGCACCGGGATATTGTGGGTGCGTGGCAAAAGGCGGCTCACAAGCAGGGGTTGAAATTTGGCGTCTCCGAACACCTGGGGGCCAGCTTCACCTGGTTCCAGCCCAGCCACGGCTCAGACAAGACGGGGCCCTTGGCCGGCGTGCCGTATGACGGCGCCGATCCCAAGTACCAGGATCTTTACCATTTCCCGGCCGAGCCTGGCGACACCGGCTGGTACAGCAACAATCCGCGCTGGCAGCACATGTGGTACGACCGCATCAAGGAATTGGTCGATGCGTATCATCCCGACCTTCTTTACACCGACGGCGCCGTGCCCTTTGGCAATGAAGTGGGCTGGAGCATGATCGCGCACCTCTATAATACGAGCGCCGCGCGCCATCAGGGCAAACCACAGGTGATTTACACCTGCAAACAGAAGTCCGAAGGTCGCTGGGTCGAGGATCTCGAACGCGGCGTGATGCCCGGCATCAATCCCGCGCCGTGGCAGACCGACACCTCGATCGGCGACTGGTATTACAACAAGAACTGGAAGTTCCGTCCCACGAGCTGGACGATTCACATGCTCGTGGACATTGTCAGCAAGAACGGCAACCTGCTCCTGAATGTGGTGCAGAAGCCCGATGGTTCGCTGGATCCCGAAGTCGAGCAGGCCCTGCAGGAGATTGCCGGGTGGATCAAGATCCACGGCGAGGCCATCTACGGCACACGGCCCTGGCTGGTGTACGGGGAGGGCGCGGTCAAGGCCAAGGGAGGCCATTTCAAGGAGGATTTCGCATACACGGCCAAGGACATCCGCTTTACGACCAAGGGCAGCGCACTCTATGCCATCGCCCTGGGCTGGCCCGCGGATGGCAAACTGGTCATCCGCTCGCTGGCTCGCACCGCAGAGGGCGGGCCCGTCACCGGTGTGAAACTGTTGGGGTACAAGGGCAGGGTCCAGTGGACGCAGACCGACGAGGGGCTCGTCGTCACGCTGCCCGCGCAGAAGCTCTCCGAGTACACCTGTGCGATCAAGGTGTCGGGTAAAAATCTCAAGCCGGCGCCCCTGCCGGAAGTCAGCACCGTGGTCGCTCCGGATGCACAGGGCAATCTGGTGTTGTCGGCCGACACCGCGACGTTGAACGGGGGCAAGATCAACACCGAGGCACAGGGCGGCCAGCCCAACATTGGTTTCTGGGATGATGCGGCCGATTATGCGATCTGGAAAGGGCGTGTCCCTGCCGCAGGACGCTACACGGTGAGCGTTTCCACCGCCACGGTGCATGCGGGGGCGGAGTACCAGGTGGAGATTGGAGGGCAGAAACTCACCGGCAAGGCGCCGCAGACGGGAAGTTGGAGCGATTTCCGCGCGGTTGACCTGGGCACCGTCGAATTGAAGCAGGGCGAGGTGAGCGTGAAGGTGGGCTGCCGCGATGCTCAATCGTGGAAGGCCCTCAACCTCCGGTTTGTGAAGCTCACCGCAACGGGCCAGTAGTCCCTGGGGGTTGCCCCACAGGGGGCGAGGCCATGGGGATCGGCGTTTGAAGCGCCTTATGAATGACAGGTCCTGATGTCGCAGTGGATGCGTCATCAGGACCTTGCGCAAGAACGGGTATCGTTCAGGATCTTCTATTTCACAGAAGCCTGGCCGGTGTGTTTGAGAATGAAATCGACCACGGGGGTCGTGTCCTCCAGACCGTGGGGATGATGGCCAATGCCGGGCTTGTGGATGACCTGGATCGTGCCGCCGAGTTTCTTGTAGCGTTCCTCCAGGATGGTGGTGTTTTCAGGAACGGGCACGGTTTCATCGACGTCGCCGACGACATGGATCAGCGCCACCTTGGCCTTGTAAATCGGCTCCAGCACGTCGATGGGGTTCACGCGGTAGGCGAGCGCCTCCGCTTCGTCCTTGAAACCATAGCAGGACAGGAGGGCCGTCCAATCGCCAGGGCTGCCGCCGCCCTTGCCCTTGCCGCCGGGCCAGCTCTTGAAATCGCACACCGGGGCGTCCCCGTAGATCACCGCCACGCGTGACGGATCCTCCGCGGCCCAGCGATACGCGTACAGGCCGCCGCGGCTGATGCCGATGAGCACGGCCTTTTTGGACAGGCCCTTGGCGGTGACAGCCTTGTAAAAGGCGTCAAAGTGTTTGAGGGCTGCCGGACAGCCGAACGTGTTCCCCACAATGATATGGCCGTGGTAAAAACCCTTCTTGAGCAGGGCGGGTGCGGCACAACGCTCGGTGAACGAGTCGGGGAATTCCATGACCCATGACCATGGCTTGCCCGGCAGCGGCTCTTTGGGCTCGGCCACCCAGGCGGTGCAGCCATCCACGGTGAACGTATGCCGCGTGAAGCCGTTCCAGGTGTCGATCTTCTCTCCCGGCCAGGCCAGGGGTTCGTCAGCCTTCAGGGAGGCACAAGCCAGGACAAGGGCCAGGCAGGCCAGGAGGGTGCGTGACAGGGACACGAGCATGCCGCAGCGCCGCGCGGCGGCTGGGTGTTGTGGGATTGAATGGGGAATCATACAAGAGGCTTCAGTTATGTTATCAATATGGACTTGTTTTTAATGAA
>CAZIDG010000150.1:0-7652 GCA_964538065.1 uncultured Verrucomicrobiota bacterium | reverse complement strand
AAGAAGCTTCCATTCCCCCCTTCCTGTCGTTTTCCTGCCGATGGAGCCGATACAGCCGATGGCTCGCTCACGCCCCTCGCTCCCTTGTGCGATGCTGGGCCCGTATGAAGGACACGAATGACATTGGGTTCCCAAGCATCCGCCCGGCGGTTCAACCTTGGTGCGCACAGCATAACCTCCTGTGCAACCCCGCCCTGGATCGCGCCGTCAGAACCTTTCCATGTCCTCGGGCTTGGCCTGCATGTGCATCGCCGGGTCCATGACCGGCACGGTGGCATCCGGCTATGCCGCAAGTCGATTGGCAATGAATTAAAATTCAAAATTGCAGGCTTGTACTTTTCAGGCATCTACTAATAGTCTTATAATCAACCATTAAGAGCGCTGCAGGAGTATGGATCACTCATTTTGGCAGGACGATATTATGAACAAGAAAGCATTTATGCGCAGATCGAGAGGGCTATGGATTGGCCTTGTGATGACAGTCTGCATGTCGTTGGGAATCAATTTGTTCGGTGCTGGCATTCCGTGGAGCAGCGGGCAGGCCATCGAATACGGCATTACGGGGCTTTCCTCGCCAGACAGCGTGGCGGTGGACCCCACGCACGGCAAGATTTACGTGACCGAGCGCGGCAAGAACCGCGTGCTGCGGTTTGGCTACCCGCTGTCGTCCAACACGCCGGTGGAGTCCGCTGAGGTGGTGTTTGGACAGGTTAATTTCACGGGAACCTCGGCCAATCAGGGTGGCAGCGCTGCGGCCAACACCATCAGTCTCCCGTACGGCCTGGCGGTGGCCGCCAACGGCGATCTCTGGGTGTCTGATTACGATAACAACCGCCTCCTCAAATACGCCTCTGCATGGAGCGCGCCCAGCGGGGCGGTGGCCAGCGTGGTCCTGGGGCAGGACAATTTCACGTCCACCACGGGCGGCGCGGCAGCCAACAAGGTGTCGCATCCCTGCGGTCTGTCCATCGACAGTTCGGACAATCTGTGGGTGGCCGACATGAGCAACAGCCGTGTGCTGCGGTTTGCGAATGCTTCCTCCAAGTTGAGCGGCGCCTCGGCGGACGGTGTCCTGGGCCAGGGCGACTTCACATCCTCTGCCAGTAACCGGGGAGGCTCCCCCACGGCCTACACCCTCTCGAGTCCCTACGGCTTGGGGGCGTCGGGGTCGACCCTCTGGGTGGCCGATTCAGGCAATAACCGCGTCTTGCGGTTCAACAATGCGCCTGGCAAAGCGAACGGAGCGGCAGCCGATGGCGTGCTGGGGCAGACGGTCTTCACCGCCAGTTCGGCCAACATGGGCGGCAGTATTTCCGCCAGCGGGTTCAGTTTCCCCGGCGGCGTGGCGGCGGATTTGGACGGCCGGGTGTATGTGAATGACAGCTTCAACCACCGTCTGCTGATATTCGCCGATGCCGCATTGAAGGCCAACGGCGGGGCGGCGGATTACTACCTCCAGGCCTCGTCCTTCACATCCTCCGGCTCGCTGTCGAGCCCCTGGCATGTGGTTTATGACAATATCTATCACCGGCTGCTGGTCGGGAACACGGGGGCCAGCCGGATCGAGCAGTTCTTTAACTGCTACACGACCACCCTCGCCTTGAACAGCACCCCGAATCCGTGTGTCACGGTGGGCGACCCCATCACCTTCACCGCGACGGTCACAACGGCCAACGGCGGTCCGGCGCCTTCGGGCTATGTCTCGTTCAATGAAAATGGATCGAGCCTGGGAACCGGGGCCATCAATGCCAGCGGCGTTGCGACCTTCACCACCTCGGCTTTGAGCGATGGCAATCACACCCTCACCGCGGTGCTCACGAACACCTACACGCACAAGGGCAGCCAGTCCTCCTCCTATTCGCAGGTGGTGGGCAAATACACGCCGACCTTCACCCTGGGGGCGTCCTCCAATCCCTCGGCCGCCAACTCAGAGGTCTATTTCACGGCAACGGTGACACCGCCCTCCGGCGCGCCGACACCGACGGGCTCGGTGGAGTTTGTGCACAACGGCGTGAGCGTCGCCACGGTGGCCCTGACAGATGGCGCGGCCAGTTGGACGAACAACACCATGAGCGCCGGATCCCATATCATCACCGCGCTGTATGGTGGCGACAGCAATTTCCGGAGTGCGAGCAAGGACCTGGCCCAGACGGTCAATCCCGCCGGGCTGTTCACCCTGAGCCCCGTGGCCAATGTGGAGGCTGACTTCGACGGCTCCACCACCACGGTGTATGATGGGAATTATTACGGTGGGGCTGTCTATGCCGGGTCGTATCCTCCAACCACCTTCTTTTCGGCCTTCCGGTTCAACCTAAGCAGCGTCAGCGGCACCATTTTGAGCGCCAGCCTGAGGGTGCGGGTCAACTACAAGGAAACCGATGGGTCGCTCGTCAATCCGAAGATTTACCTGAATGTCACCGAGGATGATTCCTGCTCCGATGTCACGCCGCTGGCAGCGCCCACGTCCTACACGTCACCCGCGGTGAACGAATGGCCCATCAACACCCTCGTGATGTACGACTGGCTGACCAACGATGTGACCACCTTTGTTAAATCTCAGGTCGGGGGGGACAAGAAGGCCTCGTTTGTGTTTCGAAGCGATGCCGAGTCGGGCATCAACTATGCCGGTTTCGATTCCAGGGAATCCTCCTTCGCGCCCGAGTTGGTGATCCAGACGGCGCCTCCGGACCTGGTCTCGCCGACGGTCTCGAGCGTCACCGTGCCCTCGGATGGGACTTATGGGCCAGGCCAGAACCTGGAATTCACGGTGAATTTCAGCGAAACCGTCCTGGTCTCCGGCGGCACGCCGCGCCTCCCCCTGACGCTTGACACAGGCGGCACCGTGTACGCCAACTATGTCGTCGGCAGCGGCACGGCAGCGCTCCAGTTCCGCTACACCGTGGCCAGCGGGAACCTGGATGCGGATGGAATCAGCGTGGGCACGGCCATTCAGGCCAATGGCGCCACCCTGGCGGATGCGGCCGGCAATGCCGCCGTGCTGACCCTGAATTCGGTCGGCAGCACCAGCAGCGTCCTCGTGGACGCGGTGGCCCCCACGATCACCGTCACCGGTCCCACGCCCGCGACCACGGTCGAAGGCCCCGTCTCATACACGGTGACCTATGCCGACACGAGCCTGGGCGCCATCAGCCTGGATTCCTCGGACATCACCCTGAATCGCACCAGCACGGCCGATGGAACGGTCCTGGTGTCAGGGACGGGATCCACCCGCACCGTCACGGTCACCAACATTACCGGCCACGGCACCCTGGGAATCACCATTGCCTCCGGCACAGCCTCGGACACAGCGGGGAATCAGGCCCCCGCGTCCGATGCCAGCACCACGGTGACGGTCAATCTGCCGCCTGTCATTTCGGGAACTGTGGCCAGCCAGGCCGTCAATGACGACGCCACGCTTGCCCTGTTCAACGGGGTGACCGTGTCGAACGATGACGCCCCCGACCAGACGCTGACCTGCACCGTGACCCTGGATGCCAGCGCGAAGGGCGAAATGACGGCCGTCTCGTTGACGGCATCAGGCTTTGCAGATGCCGGTGGAGGCGCCTATTCCCTGAGCGCCAAGGCCGGCGACATCACCACGGCCATCCGCCAGTTGGTCTTTGCGCCCGCGGCCAACCGCGTGCCGCGGGGCTCCACGGAAACCACAACGTTCACCATCAGCGTGACCGACGGTGTGTTCACGCCTGTGACCAATAATGCCACGACCGTTGTCAGCACCTCCGTGAATCACGCCCCAACCGCCGTGGCGGATGCGATCCAGCGCACGGCAACACAGGGTGTCAAGGTCAGCACGACCACCCTGTTGTCCAACGATACCGATCCGGATAGCGATGCGCTGAGCCTCACCGGCGTCTCCGGCACCACCACCAACGGTGGGACCATTTACCTGGCAGGCTCCTGGATTCATTATGTCCCGGCGGCCGGTTTCACCAATGTCGATGCCTTCACCTACACCGTCAGCGACGGCCAGGGCGGCACGGCCACCGGCACGGTCACCGTCAATGTCAAGACCGACGACAACATTTCCGCAAACCGGATCGGAAGCATCCAGGTGCTGGGCCCCAGCCATTATCGCATCGTGTTTGGAGGCATCCCCGGACGCACCTACACCATTCAATACACGGACAGCCTTATGCTTCCTCCCACCTGGCAGACGCTCGACACAGCGACCGCCAGTGCCACCGGGATCATCACGTTCGATGACCTCTCAGCCAGCCCGATGCGGCTGTACAGAACGGTCTATCCATGAACCTGCGAAAAACACGCGAATCAACATCCTTTGAGACTCATTGCATGAAAAAGACATCCTTGCTTCTACTGTTGCTGGGCCTGGGCGCCCTGCCGTTGAACGCGGCCGTGACAGAGACCTATTCGTTTACGGGCCTGAGCGATTCGGTTCCCGACGGCAATCCGTCTGGAATCGTATTGTCCTACGATGCGACCTCGTACATCACCAGCGTTGCCTCGGTGCGGATCACCCTCGACATCTCCTCCGACAGCAATGGCAGCCTCTATGCCTATCTGCAGCATGGGGACGGCCTCTGCGTGTTGCTCAATCGTGCGGGCCGCACGGCATCGAACCTGGCGGGTTACGACGATAACGGTTTCAACATCACCTTCGACGACTCGCTCACCGGCCGGGACATCCACCAGTACAACGCGATCGAGGCCCCCACGGTCGGCCAGCCGCTGACCGGCAGTTGGCAGACGGACGCCCGGAATGTCGATCCGGACCTCGTTCTGGACACCGACGCGCGCACGGCCACCCTGGCCGCCTTCAACTCGATGAGCGGGAGCGGCACCTGGACCTTGTTCATCGCCAGCATGGAATCCGGCGGCACCACCACGTTGAATGGTTGGTCGATGGAATTGAGCGGCGTGCCCGAGCCGATGACCTGCACCCTGGCCACAGGCGCTGTCCTGCTGGGATTTGCCGCATATCGGAAACTGCGCGCCTAGAGTTGGGCGTGGCAGGCTCCTGCTCTGGCGGGAGAACCCGGCCTGCGTGGTTGAACGCGGGCGCATCGTCGAAGGGCCGGCCGCCACAGCGGAGCGGCCCTTGATGCATCATGGGGCGGGGGTGTCGGAAGGGCCAAGCAGGCCTTCCTCGGCGAACCGCTTGAGACAATCGGGGCAGACGCCATGGCTGAAGGTGGCCTTGGAGTGGGTTTCCACGTAGCTCTCGATCTGCTTCCAGTATCCCTGGTCGTCGCGCACCTTTTTGCACCAGGCGCAGATGGGGAGGAGGCCGCTGAGGGTGCGCACATTGGCCAGGGCCTCCTGGAGCTCGCGGATGAGGGCCTCGCGCTCGGCCTCGACCTTTTTGCGCAGCGTGATGTTCTTGCCGTAGAAATTGGCGTAGCCCGCCTCGGGCACGCCCACGACGACAAAGACGAAGGTCTCAGCGCCGCAGGTGCATTCAAATTCCACGCGCGCCCCCTTGTGAAGGAGGGCCGACTTCAAGTGCTGCAGCCAGGGGTCGACAATGAAATCCTCCACACGGCAGCCCATTTGTTCGAGCAGCGGCAGGCCCGCCGCGTTGCTGAACAGGATCTTGCCGTTCCCGGCCACGCGCAGCACCGGCGCGGGGTTCTCGGACACGAACCGGGCGAGGATCTCGTTGTCGTGCAGGGTCTGCTGGAGGTCGCGATTGGCTGCGAGGATCTTGTTCTGAAGCTCCGTGGCGGTGCGCATGCCCGAGAGGGCGTCGCTGCAGATGCCCAGCACGATGGTCAGCAGGCTGAAGGTGACCTCGTGGCGGGGGGCGTGCTCGCGGTTTAATTCGCCATAGAACATCCCCAAGGTGTGCGAGGCCACGCTCAGGCTGTGGAAGACACCATGGACGGGTGTCTCGCCCCCGGCCTGGTCGAAGAATACCGGGCCGGACTGCCGCAAGGCCCAGGCGAACCGGCCTGCCTTCATTTCCTTGCGCACCACCGCCTCGATCGCCTCCCGGTCCTGCTCGGGCTCGAACGCCGCGAGCTCAAAGCTGAAATCCGCGGGATTGATCATGTAGAAGGCGCGGCGGTGGAAGCACTCCAGCCCATCGAGGTAGGCCAGGGCCAGGTGCAGCATGTCCGGGACGCTGGATTGGACATTGAGATCCCGGCGGAACTGCTCCAGGGCGGAGAATAGGGCCCAAAAATCGCCGTTCCAGGCGGACTCCTTCTGCAGCTTCAAGAGGCCGGTGCGAAAGAAATCCAGATAAACAGTGTCAAAAACGGGCTTCATTCAGGCGCAACCGCGGGCGGAGTGGTGTTGGTGTTCTTGAGGAACACGGATTCCACAACCTCCAATTGCTGGTCCACCGCATTCATCACCTGGTCCAGCATGTCCAGGGGCAGGTCCAGCCGCTGCCAGGCACGCACATCCAGCGGCGGCACAAAGGCCTCGCCCGAGCTGCCCGCCTGCATGGCATGCGCCAGATAATCCGCCACATGCACCAGCGAGGCCTCGAGCTGAAAGGCCCCCGCCGCCATGGGATGATGGTGGTTGCCCACGGTGTTGATGAGGTTGGTGGGATAGCTCCAGGCCTTGAGCAGCGCCTCACCAATCTGCTGGTGGTCAAAACCCAGCACATCGGTCTCCGCCTCGCGCAGCAGGATGTGTTTCTCC
This sequence comes from uncultured Verrucomicrobiota bacterium, assembly GCA_964538065.1. GTDB lineage: Bacteria > Verrucomicrobiota > Verrucomicrobiia > Limisphaerales > UBA1319. The sequence goes on along the minus strand of CAZIDG010000150.1, from coordinate 1,016 downwards.
TGATAGCGCTCGAAAATCTGTTTGGCCGCATCGGGCGCCCGCATGAAGACGACCAGGCGTCCCACATCGTGCAGCAGCCCCGCCACGAAATACTTCTCCGGCTTCACGACGCGCCGGCCGATGGCCAGCACGCGCGCCGCCACGCCGCACGCCAGGCTGTGCCGCCAGAACGATTCCATGTTGACCATGTCCGCCGATATGCCCTCGAAGACCTCCACCACGCTCGAGGCGATGATGAGGTCCTGCACCTGCTGGATGCCGATGAGGCTCACGGCCTCGGTGACGGTCTCCAGGCGGCTGGAAAATCCATAGAACGAACTGTTGCCCAGCTTCAGGAGGCGGGCGGTGAGGTCGGGGTCCTTTTCAATGACCTCCCCCATGCCGGCGAGGGTGCTGTTGGGATCGTTGAGCACGGCCTCCAACTCGTCGAGCACGCCGGAGTAGGTTCCCAGGCTGGGGATGCCGGCGATCATGGTGGGGATGCGATGTTGCATGGATCAGGCCCTGGCTGACATTTGACGCACACGGCGCCGCAGGACCAGGTTGTACACCTCCTGCTCGACCGCGTTGTTCAGGTTGAGGCTCCAGAACAGGGCCTTGGTCTCCTCCTTCAACCGCTCGAGCACCTCGGGCGCAAGCTGTTGCAGGGGGTCCTTTGAAGCATCGCCGCTGCCCGCGGAATCCACCTCCACATCGGTGACCCCCCAGGACTGGAGGATGTTGATGTGCTTTTCGGACAATTCACAACCAGCCGGAATGAGCAACATGTCGTCCATGTTCTTCACATCGGCGGTCACCACCATTCCAGGTTGCAGGGCTTCGAGCTTTACTTTTGGCATGCCATCACTTCCCTTGTTGGTTCATGTTCAGGGTCGTCATCTCAATGTAAACGCCGCCGCCCGCAGTTCAATACCAAACTATGGGCCCTGCATTTTTGCATCCTCCTTGGGATGAAAGAAATGGGTGGGGCGCGCCCGGTCGTGAGCGGGACCTGGCGATCGGCCACGGCGAGAACG
>CAZIDG010000149.1:5384-7849 GCA_964538065.1 uncultured Verrucomicrobiota bacterium | reverse complement strand
ATACTCCCTCTGTACTATTCAGCCGTTCAGAAATGGATCATGAAGATGGATACTCTCGTTCCTCACTGCGTTCTCGAATCATCGAACGGGTTGTCCTCCCTCAGCGGCCCGCAGCGGAGTGCGGGCCCTACCCCCTGGCGGATATTTATGCACGCCTTATGTGCATGCAGACGCGGCTCACGGCCCGTAGTGGAGTCCCCATGGCGGATCTGCCTGAACGCCTTGCGGATATGCATGAACGGCAGAGGATGAATCGTTCATCGCATCCTATTCATCGAAGAATGCGCTTTGTCCTCCGGAGCGCCGCTGGTGTGGCCTGGATCATGGCACCCAGGTAAAAAAAAGAGCGGCCGGGTTGTTCACCCGGCCACTCTTTACGGAAATTGAAGTTGAGAGCTAAAATTTCGTTATTGACCCCCGGCTTGCTCAGCCACCCATGTCCTTAATCTCTGCGGCGCCGCAGACATACGCCTTTACACACGGTTTAATCAAATCCTGCGTTTCTGCATCGATTAACGACGGTGACAATATGGATGAATTCGGTGTCCCCTGCCAGTCACCAGAACTGGTGACACGGCTATTGGGGACATGTCACCAATATGCATCCCATTCATTTGCAGCATGATGCATCTCAATACGGGGTTGATCCCCTCATGAAATGCGGTGTTTTTTGATGTGAAATGCCTCTTTTTTGTCCCAAATCGATGCCCAGCGATGAGGAAAGGGGCAGGCAATCTGACGGTTTGGCAAAAAATCGACAGGGGTGCTGCATTTGGGTCTTGCACTTTCTTAGGAATCATTAGAAAATCAGGTTCATCAATGTTTCCGTATCGTTCCAGTGTGCTGGCGTGCACCCGTGGTCTGCTGCGCACCCCGGACATCAACCACGTGATGTGGGGTGATGGGGACCGGGGTGGTGTCTGGCGTGCAGCAGGCGGGAGGCGCCCGGAACCGCTGGAACCCAAAGCCAATCCAATCCCATATTGATCCGCATTCCATATGACAGCACAACTATTGCATCCAACACTGGCCTTGGCTGGGTCGGCGATCACCACGCTGGACTGGGCCGCCATAGCCGTATATTTCGGCATCCTGCTGGGCGTGGCCTGGTGGGTCATTCGCAAGAGCAAAAACACGACGTCGGATTACTTCCTTGCCGGCCGCAACCTGAGCTGGTGGGTGATCGGGGCGTCCATCTTCGCATCCAACATTGGATCCGAGCATGTGGTGGGCCTGGCGGGGTCGGGCTGCACGGATGGTGTGGCCATGGCCCACTATGAATTGCACGCCTGGTGTTTGCTGGTGCTGGCATGGGTGTTTGTGCCGTTCTATATGAGGTCGCAGGTGTTCACGATGCCTGAATTTCTGGAGCGGCGCTTCTCGCCCGCCTCGCGGTACATGCTGTCGATCGTGTCGCTGATCACGTTTATTGTATCGAAGATTGCGGTGGGCATTTTCGCGGGCGGCGTGGTGTTTGGAACCCTGCTGCCGGAGATGCAAATCAACATCGGGTCGGTGCACATCAACAGCTTCTGGATCGGCACGGTGATGGTGATTGTGCTGACCGGGTTATACACGATGCTGGGGGGCATGCGCGCCGTGGCCTACAACGACGCCGTGCAGACGGTCATCCTGATTGGCGGTTCGCTGCTGCTCACGCTTTACGGTTTGAACGAACTGGGCGGCTGGAGCAAGCTGCGCGAGTTTTGCGGATCGGAAATGTTCAACCTGTGGAAGCCCCTCACTCCCGCTGGCGTGGAATCCACCTGGTCGCCGGTGCAGGTGAAGGACGCCGCAGGTGCGGTGGTGACGCAGGCCTGGTATTTCAACGACAAATTCCCCTGGCTGGGCATGCTCTTCTGCGCACCGATCATCGGCTTGTGGTACTGGTGTACCGACCAGTACATTGTGCAGCGCGCGCTGGGCGCCCCCAATGAAACCATCGCCCGCCGCGGCAGCATCTTCGCGAGCTTCCTGAAACTCCTGCCGGTGTTCCTGTTCATCATTCCCGGGTTGATCTGCTTTGCGCTGGCCAAGAGCGGCAAGGTGCCGGAATTGGGCCAATTGATCGGCCCGGATGGCAAGGCGGTCTCGGCAGCGGCACAAGGGGCCTTCCCCATGCTCGTTCAGCATCTGCTGCCGCCAGGCCTGCGGGGCATCGTGGTGGCGGGCCTGCTCTCCGCGCTGATGGGATCGCTGGCCGGTGTGTTCAACGCCTGCTCAACCCTGTTCACGGTGGACCTCTATGAAAAATGGCGGCCCAAGGCGACCCAGGAACAACTGGTGAAGGTGGGACGGACGGCCACAGCGGTGATGGTGCTCATCAGCCTGCTGTGGATCCCGGTAATCCAGGGCGCCCATGGTCTGTATGGCTACCTGCAGGCGGTGCAGGGCTACCTGGCCCCGCCGATCTTCGTCGTGTTTTTCTTCGGCGTCTTCTGGAAACGCATGAATGCCCGGGGCTG
>CAZIDG010000149.1:0-5284 GCA_964538065.1 uncultured Verrucomicrobiota bacterium | reverse complement strand
ACCGCCTCGGATGAGGATCGGCGCAAGACTCACGAGAGCTGGCACTGGCAGGATCTGGCCGCCTCCTGCGTGGTCGTCACCATCATCCTGATTGTCTATCTGTACTTCCGGGGCTAAACAGATACCTCTGAAGAGACGTCAAAACCGGGCCGCAGGCATTCCAATGCTTCGCGGCCCGGTTTGTATTCATACCCATGAGGGCAACGCCTTTGGGGGGCAGGAAACAGCCCGGCACGCTGGTTGGCGGTGTTGCTGCAATTCCGAGTGCCGGATCGTGGTGAAGAAAAGGCGAAGGGACATCCCTTCGCCTTCATTGTCATTATCGTTGTTGAGCGGTTCTATTTGACCACGAAGTGGTAGGAACCTGAGCCAACCTGGAACCGGGCGATGCCGTTGGCCGTGCCCAGGAATCGCGCGCCGCGCACTTCCTTGGCGGGCTTGCCGCCCTCGGTCACATTGGCTCCGGCAGGCACGGGGATCTCCAATGTGGCAGTGGTGTTCGGCGGAAGTTGGATGTTCCACTCGAAGGCACCGTTTTGTTTGCGCCAGGCGCTGGCGATCTGTCCATACGAGGTACGATGGCTGGCCTTGACATAGTCAAGCCCCTCGACCGGCGTGGGGCGCATGATGACATGCTTGAAGGCTGGCTGGCCGGGATCGGGCGCAATGCCCGCCAGGTTTTCGTACATCCAGATGATCAGGTCGCCCACGAGCATGACGTGGTTGCCTGAGTTCATCGCCGGATCAGCAGTGTCGCCATTCCACAATTCCCAAACGGTGGTGGCGCCTTTGGAGACCATGTAACCCCAGCTCGGGTAATCCATCTGGGTGGCAATGCCCCAGGCAACGTCGGGGCGTCCATTGCTGGTAAGGGTGCGCATGAGCCATTGACCGCCAATGAGACCTGTACCGATGTGGCCCTTGGTCTCCCTGGTAATTTTGTCCACAAGGCGATCGAACACGGCCTGGCGCTGATCATCAGGCACCATGCCGAAGGCCAGGGGCAGCACGCTCGAGGTCTGCGAGCCGTTGTCGTACTGATGGCTGGTGGTATTCAAGTACTGCTTGTTCAGGGCATCCCTCAACTCCGCCGCGCTCTTCTCGTATTTGGCGGCGTCATCATAGCGGCCAATGATGCGCGCATAGCGGGCCATGAGCCGCAGGTCATGGTAGAAGTACGTGGTGCCCAGGATCACGGCGCTCGTTTTCCGGGCGGGATCCTGCGAATGGATGAGCGTCTGCGCCTCAGGCGGCACGCACCAATCGCCGTAGGTATCACGCGGCATCAAGCCATCCTTGATGTAGCCGCTCATGTGCTCGATCCATTTCTGCATGGCAGGATAGTGCGTGAGGATCAGGCGTTGATCGCCGTATTGGTCGTAGAGCGACCCGGGGATGATGACCGCACTGCTGGGCCAGGTGACGTTGTCGCTGTAAAGCTGCCAGTAGGAGGGGGCCACATCGGGGATGCTGCCATTGTCTTGTTGAGCGTCGCCAATATCGCGCACCCACTTGGAGTAGAGCGTCGAGGTGTCGTAGAGGTACGTCTCGCCCTTGGACTCAGCCGAGCGATCGCCGAGCCAGCCCTGGCGTTCATCACGCTGAGGGCAGTCGGTGGGGATGCTGCGGTAGTTGCCGCGCGTGCCCCAGACGACATTGTGGTAAATGCGGTTGACCAGGTCGTTCGAGCATTCGAAGAAACCGGCCACCGGCAGATCGTCATGCACGACGCAACCGGTCAGGGCATCCAGCGAGGGCTTGCCGGGATAGCCGGTCATTTCGACATAACGGAAGCCATGGTAGGTAAACCGCGGTTCATAGACCTCGGTGCCCTTACCGCGCAGGGTATAACGGTCCGTCACTTTAGCGCCTCGGATGTTGTCGAGATACAGGGAGCCGTCCGGTTTCAACGTTTCCGCATGGCGCAAGGTCACGGTGGCGCCTTCAGGTCCCTTGACCTTGAGCTGGCACCAGCCGACCATGTTCTGGCCCATGTCGTAGATGAACACACCAGGCTGGATCTCCAGAACCGACTTGGGCTTGAGCGTCTGGGTCACACGGATGGGTTCCTGCATCTGGGCGCGCAGGACGCCCTTGGGGGCATCCACCAGTTGGACACGGCGCCAGGCGCTGTCCTCAAAGCGCGGGGCATCCCAGCCCTTGAACTCGCGGCGGGCATCGTATTCCTCGCCATCATACTCGTTGTTGGCGAAGATGGGGCCGTCGGTGGTGAGCTTCCAGGACTCGTCGCTCAGGACATCCTCAAAGGAACCGTCCGCATATTCCAGGTGCAGTTGGAGGCGCAGGCGGGGATAGCCGAAACCAAGGGTGCCAATGGGGGCCTGGGAACGTGGGGCGTAGAAACGGCCGTTCCCCAGCCACACACCCAGGGCATTCGCGCCGGACTTGATCTGCGAGGTGACGTCGTAGGTGACATAGAACACGCGCTTATTGTATTCAGACAAGGCGGGCTCGAGAACGGCATTGCCGACCTTGGCGCCGTTGAGACGGCATTCGAAGAGGCCCAGGCCGCAGATATAGGCCATCGCACGGGTGACCTTCTTCCCGACGTTGAACTCATGGCGGAGCATGCGGGCCGCGAGGCGACGCGCCTCGTCGGAATTGCCGATCTTACCCCAAGGGCCATCGCCATTTTTGCCCAGCACGCGGGCAGGCGACCAGGAGGCGTCATCGAAACTGACCGAGGCCCAGCCTGAAGTGGCCTGGACGCTCGATTTCCAATCCGCACCAGTGGGAATAACAAGCGGGCTGCCCGAGGCGAACTCGATGCGAACCACGCCCATCAGGCCGGCGGGATTGGGATTATCGCCGATATTACGTGCCAGAACCGCGATGCAATTGGGACCCGCCTTGACCATGGGGGTGAGGTCCATTTCCACCAACTGGTGAAAATCGCCACCCGATCCCGCTTTGCGTCCGTTAATATACAGGTCGAAACCATTGTCGGCGGTCACGATGGCCGTGGCACGTTTGACCGCGGACTGTGCAGGGACCTCAAACACCTTGCGGAAATGCCGCTCGCCAATTGGGGCGTTTTGGGCAGGCGATCCCTCCGGAAACCAGATCCATTGCATGGAGGCCAGTTCAGGGCGTTCCACCACGGGCGTTCCCTCATCCAGGCCGATCCATTTAGCCTGCCAGTCGCCGGGTACGAGCAAGCCCATGGTCCAGCGGGCGGGTTCGCTCCAGCCGGTGGGGTTGCCATCCTGGTCCCACACGCGTACCTTCCACCAGCACTCCTGCTGCGAGCGGAGGGGGCGCCCGGCGTACACCACATGGATGGACTGGCTCATTTTTAGCTGGCCCGAATCCCAAAGTTCAGCGGCGTCCTTGTTCAAGGCCGCTCGGCTGGAGGCCACAATGACCTGGCAGGCTGTCTGTGACAGGCCGCGCCGTGAGGACGAGCCTGCATCCAATTTCCAGCTCAGGCGCGGCTGGGTGGCGTCAATACCCAGGGGATTCTGGAGATACTCACAACGCAGATCCACGGGCCGCAACGGACTCGAGGCGGCCCACGCGGCCAGCGTCATCATAATGCCAGCGGCGGACAGAAGGCCGCAGCACCATCTTGTTAACGTTATTTTCATGTCTTCAGTTCTTTCTGTTCGATGTGTCTAAACGCATTTCAGCCTGCGCTGTCTGGACGTTTTTGCCAAGCGAACTTTGCGGCAGAAAATGCCCTTTTCAACGAGGTGAGGTTGAGATGAAATGGAGGTGTGTCGATTCGGAATGTGTTGATGGCTCTGGATCGGATCACCGTTCGCCATGCGGGCCGGGACCGGCTCAAGGGTTTGAGCTGGGTGATCCGACAGGGTGAACAGTGGGCGGTGGTGGGTCCGGCAGGCTCAGGCAAATCCCTGCTCGCGGCCGCTGTGGCGGGTCAGGCCCTTGTTGTGAAGGGGGAGGTTTCGCATCCGCTGGTGGAAAAACTGACGAATGCCCGGTTCCCGGGGGCGCGCCTGGGTTATTTTTCTCCGCGCACGCAGCACCAACTGGCCTCTCGATCGAGTTCTTTTTACCAATCCCGATGGCATGGCAGTCTCGATGATGGGGATGCAACGGTGGAGCAGTATCTGTCGTGGGAGAACCTGCACGACATCAACCCTTATGAAGTCCGGCCTGGTCTGGCGAAACCGAGAGGGTATGCGACACAATGCGAGGGTTATTTAAAGCAATTGGGACTGCCGGATGTATGGCATCGGCGCGTAGCCAGTCTCTCTCACGGAGAATTGCGCAAGGTTGTCCTGGCAGGAACAGCGCTGAAGAGGCCAGTCCTGTTGGTGCTGGATGAACCGTTGGAAGCGCTCGATCCTCAGAGCCGCAAGGACTGCATGCGTTTTTTCAGCCGCCTATGCCACAAGGGCGTGACGCTGGTGTGGGTCACGCACCGTCAGGAGGAATTACCTCCGTTCATCACGCATGTCCTCAGGCTTGAGAAGGATCACGTGGTGGCCATGGGGCCACGCAAGGATGTGCTCCGCGAGATCGAAAACGATGCGGCAGCACGGAGTTGTTCAGGCACGAGAACGCGATTGAGGTGCGTGCCCGAAGTCCAGCATTCCCAGGCCGCCCCTCTGGTGGAGCTGCGCGAAGTTTCAATCCGGGCAGGACGACAATGGATTTTACGCAACATCCATTGGACGATCCGCGAAGGCGAGCGCTGGCTTTTGCATGGCCACAATGGCTCCGGAAAATCCACCCTGCTTAACGTGATCCAGGGGGATCATCCCCAGGTGTATGCACAATCCGTCACCTTGTTTGGGCACGATTCCGCGCGACCGGGAGATTATTGGCGGGCGCGGAGGTGGTTGGGCTGGATGTCACCCGAGTTGAGTTTCCATTATCCGGGACAATTCACCTGTCTCGAAGTCGTGTGCTCCGGTTTCTATCAAACGACAGGCCTGTTTCAACGCCCCTCAGCGCAGCGGCGTCGCCGTGCCCTGGCGGCCTTGAAACGCATGGGCCTGGCCTCCATAGCCGATCAACCGCTGGGTTGCGTCTCGCTGGCGCAGCAACGCATGGTCCTGATCCTGCGGGCAGTCATTCATCAGCCCCGTCTGCTGCTGCTTGATGAACCCTGCCAGGGGATGGACGCCTCGCAGCGCCGCAAGGTCATCGAGTGGGTGGACCGCCTGATGGCCACGCGGTCCATCGACCTGGTCTATGTCAGCCATTTTCGTGAAGACCTGCCTCAATGCCTGACCCACGAACTGCTGTTGCGCAAAGGACAGGTGATCAAGAAAAGGCCGCTGTAATACGGTTT
>CAZIDG010000148.1:0-7887 GCA_964538065.1 uncultured Verrucomicrobiota bacterium | reverse complement strand
TTTCAAACGCTTTCGACCCTATCTGATGCGTTCCATTGGAATTCCTCGCCGTCCCCGCCACCCACCGCCCGTAGGTTCCGTTGTCACTGTCGATCCCTGAACCAATCGTCATGGGCTCATCCATTGTCCACGATTTTAACCTTAATCGTTTCCCGGATCGTTATCCGTGGCCACGATCTGTTTTGAACCTCGCAGGATGTTCCATCATGCGCCGCGCGATTCAAATCGAAAGAGGCCTCGGTCTGGTATCGAGGTCCAACATTTTTTCTAATATCTTCCATCATTCCAACAGCTCAGTGGCCCTGGCGGTCGGTCCATGAATCGAAATCAGCCAGGAGGACTGACGTGATGCAACACCGGCCATATCCATCATCTATATCGTTATATTCCACTGGTGGCAACGCCTTTGGGCTCTTTCATCCCCCCCATTAGTCCCGCTTAAAAATGCCCCTCCCTGCAAGTTCATCCCGCCCAGCCACCTGTGTCCCATGCTTGTCAAAGCTCACGTCTCTGGTTAGGTTGGCCTTACAACTGGAGTACTGATCCTGCTTTTGGCGGGCTGTACGACCAACGCTGCCATTATTTTGCAGCTCATTTAATTCGAATAACATATGCATAAGATAGTCGAGGCAAGATTCCTGGCGCCGGATGTGAAACTGCTCCGGATCGAGGCGCCGTTCATTGCCCGGAAACAAAAGGCCGGTCAGTTTGTCATTTTGCGCGTCCATGACCGGGGCGAGCGCATCCCCCTGACCATTGCAGGCGCGGATACGAAAGATCACACCGTAACCGTCATCGTGCAGGGAGTCGGCAAAACCACACGGATGCTCAACAGCCTCAACACAGGCGATTCGATCTGCGACATTGTGGGTCCTCTGGGCATGCCCTCGGAGATTGAGAAATTTGGCACCACAGTCGTCATCGGCGGCGGTTTGGGCACGGCCATTGCCTATCCCACGGCGCGCGCCCTGCGCGAAGCAGGCAATCACGTCATTGGCATCGTGGGCGCCCGTTCGAAGAATCTCGTCATCCTCGAGGAGGAGATGCGCTCCATCTGCAACGAGCTGTTCATCATGACCGACGATGGTTCCTATGTTGAAAAGGGATTTGTAACCGACAAGTTGAAGGCCTTGATCACGAGCGGACGCAAGGTCGATTACGTGCTGGCCATCGGCCCCATACCCATGATGCGTGCCGTGGCGGAAACGACCCGGCCTCATGGCATCAAAACCATGGTCAGCCTCAACCCCGTCATGGTGGATGGCACCGGCATGTGCGGCGGATGCCGCGTGGTGGTGGACAACAAGAGCAAGTTTGCTTGCGTGGACGGCCCTGAATTCGACGCGCATAAGGTCGATTTCGCCGTGCTGGCCTCCCGCAATTCCATGTATCGCGACGCCGAAGGCGCAGCCCTGAACGAGTTCCTCCAATCCAACAACAAACACGAATGCAAGCTGGCTGCCGCGAGTGCCAAGGTCGCCAAAATGATTTCCAAGCCATGAGCAATCCCATTCCCCTCAAAGAACGTATTAAAATGCCGCGTCAGCACATGCCGGAGCAGGAGCCGGATGTGCGCCGCACCAATTTCAAGGAGGTCAACCTCGGCCTCGACATCGCGCTGGTCCAGAAGGAAGCTGTCCGCTGTCTCGAATGCAAGGCCCGTGAATGCATGCAAGGCTGCCCAGTGGGGGTCAAGGTGCGTGATTTCATCCAGCTCATCGTCAAGGGCGATTTCCTGGCCGCCGCCGCCAAGATGCGTGAGGATAACGTGCTGCCCGCCATCACAGGCCGCGTCTGCCCCCAGGAGGAGCAGTGCGAAGGTGTCTGCGTTTTGGGCAAAAAAGGCGAGCCCGTGGCCATTGGCTACCTGGAACGGTTCATTGCCGATTACGAGCGTGAACACGGCAAGGTCGGCCTGCCTCCCAAGGCCCCGGCCACCGGCAAAAAGGTCGCCATCGTCGGCAGCGGTCCCGCAGCCCTGAGCGCTGCCGGTGACCTGATTCAAAAAGGCCATCAGGTGACCGTTTTCGAAGCGCTGCACGACATCGGTGGCGTGCTCATTTACGGCATCCCCGAGTTTCGCCTTCCCAAGGCCATTGTGCGCGAAGAGGTCGATAACATGCGCCGCATGGGCGTCGAGTTCCGCACCAATGTCGTGGTGGGCCGCACTGTGACCGTGGATGAGCTGTTTGAACGGGAAGGCTACCATGCCGTGCTGGTGTGCACGGGTGCTGGTCTGCCCAACTTTTTGAACATCCCCGGTGAAAACCTCTGCGGCGTCTATTCCGCCAACGAGTTCCTCACCCGCGTGAACCTCATGAAGGCCTACAGGTTCCCCGAATACGACCAGCCGGTCTATGACTGCAAGGGCAAGGATGTGGCGGTCGTGGGAGGAGGCAACACGGCCCTGGACGCCATCCGCACTTCCCTGCGCCTGGGCGCCAAAAACGCCTACCTGATCTACCGCCGCTCCGATGCTGAAATGCCCGCCCGCGCCGAGGAAATCAAACATGCCCGGCAGGAAGGCATTCAATTCATGATGCTGACCAATCCCGTCGAGTTCATGGGCGACGAGAAGGGCCGTCTCACAGCCGCCAAATGCATCAAGATGGGTCTGGGCGAACCCGACGCCTCGGGCCGCCGTCGTCCCATGCCCATCGCCGGATCAGAGTTTGTCCTTCCGCTGCACATGGTCGTGATCGCGGCGGGCAACCGGGGCAACCCCCTGGTGCAGTCCACCACGCCCGATCTCAAAACCAACGAGAAGGGGTATATCATTGCCGATCCCGAAACACTCAAGACCTCCAAGAAAGGCGTGTTTGCTGGTGGGGATATCGTCACCGGCGGCGCCACGGTCATCCTGGCCATGGGCGCAGGACGCCGGGCGGCCAGGGCCATCGACGCCTATCTGACCACCGGTCAGTGGTAGGATTCGTCTCTATTGAAGGCGACACCTTTCCCGGGTGCCGCCTTTTTCATGCTCACACCGGAGAAGCATCGATCCCAGGCTCGCGTCCTCTTGACGGTTTGTTGATCCATATGACAATAATAAGAGAGTGCATAACATCATGGAATAACCTATGCCCATTTACGAATTTGGATGTCCCAAGTGCCGCGTGGTCTTCAACTTCCTCTCGAAGCGAATCAATCCAGACCACACACCCACATGCCCCAAATGCGGCAACAAGCAAATGGTCAAACAGATGAGCGCGTTTGCGATGCCGCGCGGCGTCAAGGAACCCGCCCCCGCCTCCCCCGAGGGACCTGGTCCTGAAGGCCCGATGCCTGATTTCGACGATCCCAAAATCATGCGCGCCATGAATGAGATGGAACGCGACATGCAGCACATGGATGAAAACAATCCCAAACACATGGCCATGATGATGCGCAAGATGAAGGACATGCTGCCCGCCGATGCCATGCCCAAGGAGTTCGAGACCGCCATCAAACGTCTGGAAAAGGGCGAGGATCCCGAAAAGGTGGAAGCCGACATGGGGGACCTCCTGGGAAACCCCATGGAAGGCATGGAAGATATGGATGGTCTGGGCGGAATGGGTGGAGGGTTCGGGGGCGGTGGCTATACGCACGACAGCGGTTTGTACGATTACTAAAAGAGCCCCCGACCGGCATCAACGTTTTCGAAGCGCCTCAAGCGCTGATCAAGGGAGATCCAACAATGGATCTCCCTCGTTTTTCGTGCCACATCGTGTGTCGACAGGGGCTTCCCCCTTGGAAGACAGCCTTACCGTGCAGGCTGCATTTGGGCCTTGGCTTCAGGCAACCACGCCTTCAAATCATTGATGCGCTTGTTATCCAGGGGATGCGTGCGAAGAAAACCGGGCGTTGAATCGCCGCCATGGCTTTTGTTGTATTGCGCAAAACGCTCCCAGAAGGCCACGGCTTCCTCTGGATTATACCCGGCCCGTGCCATATACCGCAGGCCAATGCGATCCGCTTCGGATTCTTGCGCGCGACTATGGGGCAATTCGCGTCCCACTTTGGTGCCCACGCCATACATGGTCCCGGCCAGTTCCTGCCAGCGGGGGTCGTAGGCATTCACCGCCGAGCCCAGGAGGCTGCCCAGGCCCTCGATGGCCATGGCCTCGCTCATGCGCTCGGCGCCGTGTCGCGCCACTGCATGAGCCACTTCATGCCCCAGGACAGTGGCCAATCCAGCCTCGTTGGCCGTGATGCCCAGAATGCCTGTGTAAACCCCCACCTTGCCCCCCGGCAGACAGAACGCATTGGCCTCCTCACTCTGGAATAGAACAAACTCCCACTGTGCATTGGGCAGTGTGGCCACGGCAGCAATACGCTGGCCCACCCGTTGGAGCATGGCGTTGGCCGCAGCATCCTTGCTGATGGGGACTTCCTTCTTCAGTTGATCAAAGCTAGTGATCCCCAGTTGGGTTTCTTCACCCGCGCTCATGAGTATCAATTGCGAGCGTCCCGTCTCGGAAACGGTCTGACATCCTGTGAACACCCAGGCCGCCAGGCCACAGGCAGCCAATCCCAAAAGCATCTTTTGTATCGTTCGCATGAGTAGATCAAAGCACAAAAACCGCGCCTTCACAAGCCGCTTGAAACAAACCCATCTCCGCCCCAATCCCCTTGAAAAAGAATAACCTCCAACTGAGAAGTGGGTGCTGCGGCATAATTCAATCCTTGTGTTTTCGAGGATTGTGCGGACAATATCCCCATGACTGAGACACCGGATTCAGCCATTCGCACCGAACCTTTGGTCCATGGTGTCCGTTTGTTCCTGCCAGTCCGTCCGCTGGGCAAAAAGCGGTGGATGGGCATCATCCCCATCCTCTTTGGACTCGTCTTCAGTGGTTTTTCACTGGTATGGCTCGCAGTGGCCATTTGGAGCATTATGGGCAGGGCCCACCATGACGGCCTGTCATGGAGTGTGCTCCTGCCTGTCCTGTTTTCCCTTCCCTTCCTGGCAGCCGGCTGTTTTCCCATCGCCATTGGACTGTTTGCCATGTTTGGCTCGACGGAAATCGAATTGAATCAAATGGAGTTGCGATCCGTGGAAAGGGTCGGCTTTCTGCATTGGACGCGCAAGCACAAGCGCGAGGGCATCAACCATTTCCGTATCAGCAACGTTGGCATCAAGCGCACCTCCATCAGCAACACAGAACCCTTCATGGGAGGTGATTTTAGCCGGCTCTATGCCGAATTTTCCGAAGACAAACCCGTTTTGCTCGCAGGTGGCTATCCCGTTCAATGGCTCCGGTGGGTCGCCGACACCCTCGCCGCCCGTGCCCTGCCCTCCTACCTGGCTGCCAACCCCCAATCCCATCAACCAGTGGTCATCGAAACGGCCTCGACCTCAGCCCCCAACAACGTTGCCGGCGATGTCACCATTCAACCTGCATCAAGCACCATCAAGTTAAAATCCGAAGGCCAACGGGTTGTATTTACCATCCCACCGGTCGGCATCCTCAAAGGCTCCAAGGGTTTGTTTATCTTCGGCCTCTTTTGGTGCTGTTTTATGACCTTCTTCACCACATTCACCCTCTTCAACCAACCCGCCGAGGATGTCCATGGCATGTTACCCTGGTTGGCGTTCATCGTAGGATTCTGGGCCATTGGCATTTGCCTCCTCCTTGGTGCAGTAAACATGGGAAAACGCCGTGCCATGATCGTGGCTGACACGGAGCGACTTTCCATTGCCCAAATCACGCTGTTCCGTCAGCGAAAATGGGAGTGGAAGCGGGACGAAATCAAGGCCATCCGATTGGGGCCCAGCGGGATGGAAATTAATGAACGCCCTATTCAGGAGCTCCAAATCCACCCCGTCTCCGGTAAAAAGACCGGCCTGTTCACGGAACGTGATGAGGAGGAGCTGCGATGGCTCGCAACCCAGCTCCGAAAAACGATGCAACTTCCTTCATCGTAAAATCTTACCCTTCCCACCACCCGCATGCTTCCTTTTTCCCTTTGCCAATAAAGAGCGTGTGGTAGTTTGATCGCGATGGATTCGAAGCATCTACTGGATGCGGCAATCATGTATTTGACCTTGTTGCCGCTGTTAACGCTGCATGAGTTTGCCCATGCCTGGACTGCGTGGAAATGTGGCGATGATACCGCCTACCTGCAAGGCCGGGTGACCCTGAATCCCGTGGCCCATATGGACCTGCTTGGCACAGTTATTTTGCCCATCCTGACCCTGGCCTTGGGAAGCGGCTTTGTTTTTGGCTGGGGCAAACCCGTGCCTGTCAATATCTACAACCTGCGCAACCGCCGGCGCGACGATACCCTGGTCTCGGTCGCAGGGCCGGCCATGAACTTTTTGATCGGTGTGGTCGCAGTGATGCTCGCCAAGTTTGGGCAGCAGTTTGGGTCCGAGCTATGGATGCAGTTTTGCTCTCTATTTGCCTCCACGAGCCTGGTGCTATGTTTCCTGAATTTGATGCCCGTGCCACCCTTGGATGGCTCTCACGTGGTTAAAAACCTCTTCCGAATCAGTGATGAGCTTTATTTCAGGATCAGCCAATACGGCTTTGTATTGATCATCGTGTTTCTCAACATCCCCCTGGTCAACAAAGCCATTTTTCTGGCCACAGACACCACGATGGCATTGGTTGCCCACCTCGTGCGCCTGGTCTGATCAGTCCCTATTTGCCTTTCAAAAACCGGACACAGACAGGAGAACCCACCTCAATGCTGTGTCCTGTGGGCGTGAGGCGGCCGGTTTTGGGATCGATCCGAAAAACCACCACGTTGTCCGTACCCTGGTTGGCCGCAAGTAGAAATCGCCCTGAGGGCGAGACCGCAAAGTGGCGGGGTGATTTTCCAAGTGTCGGCGCATGCTCCACCAGAGTGAGCAATCCCGTCTTGGAGGCAATCCGATACACCGCAATGCTATCATGACCACGATTGGATCCGTATAGAAACTTACCTCCCGGATGCACCTCGATCTCTGCCGGGTAATTCTGCCCGGTGAAGTCTCCGGGCAAGGTGGAAACGGTTTGTAATGTCTTCAAACGTCCCTCCTTCGCATCCAAACCATAAGCCGTTACGGTGGAATCGAGTTCGTTGATTAAATAAACAAATTGCCCATCGGGATGAAACGCCATGTGACGAGGCCCTGCCCCTGGTTTGGTGGATGCAAAGGGAATTTCAGCCGGTTCAAGCACGCCTCGGGTGGCGTCAAAACCATAAACAAGGATCTTATCCAAGCCAAGGTCAGCTACATACGCATGCCGGTTGAGCGAATCCACATCGATGTAATGGGCATGCGGCCCTTCCTGTCGACGATCATTGATGCTGGATCCCTGGTGTTGCCTGAAATCGGCGCTTTTCCCCAAACGGCCATCGGGCTGGATGGGCAGGACGACCACGCTTCCGCCCCCATAATTGGCCGCCAGCACCATTTTCCCGGTATGGTCCACCACCAAATGACAAGGGCCATTCCCCAAGGATGAGGCCTGATTGAGTACGGTCAGCCCTCCATTGCTGCCCTCGATCGAAAAGGATGTGATGGATCCCGCCTTGGTTCCTTCAAAATTCCCGATCTCATTGGCGGCATATAGGAACCGTTGACTGGGATGAATGGCCAGAAAGGTCGGATTGACCGTCTCGCCTGCAAGGACAGGAGGCGTCAATTCCCCTGTTTTCTCATTCAGGGTCGAAGTGTAAATGCCCTTGCTCTTGGGGCCGGTGTAGGTGCCGATATAAATCCGGGTATCGGCCTGACTGACGGGCAATGCTGCCGTAACGCTGAGTGCAACAGATCCCAGGAGCAACCAGTGATGCATCGGTGTCATGGTGTCCGATCAAACCACACAGAATGCCCGGGCTTCAAGAGCATTCCAATCAACCGACCACCGGCAAGCCAGCTACACCATACCCACCCTTGGCCGCGCAAACGTCTAG
>CAZIDG010000147.1:0-7948 GCA_964538065.1 uncultured Verrucomicrobiota bacterium | reverse complement strand
TTTATGGCTCGTGCCCCTGGTGCAGGAACGGTCCTTCAGCCTTGTTTGGGCGGTTCGGAGGGTGGGGGCTCTGGATGGTCTTCGAGCGGTTCGGGGTGGACCGTGATGTCGGCGCCGGGGATGGCTTGCTGGATCTGCTCTTCGATGGTGTCGGTTAGTTGATGGGCTTTTTTTAGGGATAAGCTGCCATCCATGGAAACATGGACGTCAATAAACACCTGGGGGCCGGAGGTGCGGACGCGGATGGCGTGGCAATCCCGGACTTCCTCGACGGATTCAATCACTTCTTTGACCTTTTCGACCATGCCATCCGGCGCGGTGTCGAGCAGTCCATGCAGGGTACGCAATCCCAGTTGGACGCTGACGTAAATGACAATGATGGCGACACCCAGGGCGGCAATGGAGTCGGCCTTGATCAGAAAATCGAACTCAGGAAACCAGGAGGCGATTTTCACACCCGCCAATCCGACCAGGACGACGCACGAGCTCCAAATATCGGTATGGAAGTGCAGGGCATCGGCCTCGAGCGCCTGGCTCTTGTGTTTGGCCGCAGCGGCATAGAGCATCCGGGAGCGGGTGTAATCGACGAGGATGGAGACCGTCATCACCGCAAACGCCCAAATCGAGGCGTCGATGTGGACCTCCCTGGCCATCAACCGGTCGTAGGCCTCATGGATGATCCATACGCAGGTGACCAGCAGGAGCACGGTTTCGAAAAAGGCCGAGAGATTTTCCACCTTGCCATGGCCATAGGTGTGCTGGCGGTCGGCGGGTTTGCCTGATAAGCGGACCGCTATGTAGGTGACCAGGGCGGCAATGAGATCGAGTCCGGAATGGGCGGCCTCGGCCAGGATACCCAAGCTCCCGCTCAAAAGCCCCACCACCAGCTTCATGCCCGTCAGAAACACGGCCGCCATGACCGAGTTTAAGGCGACGCGTTTCTTCTCATGTGCTGCATGCTCCATGACTTAGTATCGTTTTGTTGGTCTCAATATACAACTGTCGAGGTCGGGGGCGGCGTGGCCTCCAGAGTTCACTCCAGTTTCGTTCGGGATTTCTAATCCCGGAGGAGGGGGCATGAAAAGCCTAAATACCACCATGGGTCATTCCGGGGCGTGTGGTTTGCCTGGGAGGGGCGGTGCTGCCGCAGGATCCGCAGGGGCAAGGGCGTTTTGAGGGGCGGCCGGGGCCTGGGCAGCCGCCAGGTCGCGCTTGAACTGCCGGGGCGTCATGTGCTTGAGCCGGAAGAACTGGCGATTGAAATTGGAAAGGTTTCCAAACCCGCAGGCAAAGGCGATGTCGGTGATCTTCAGGTCCGTCTCCGCCAGGAGACGGCAGGCGCGCCCGATCCGCAATTCGTTGACCAGTTCGGGAAAGGTGCGCCCGGAGTGCAGTCGGAAGAACCGGCTGAAGGCGCCGGTGCTCAATCCCGCCATTCGTGCAACCTCTGGCAACGGGATGGGCAGGTGGATGCGTTCGTAGATGTATTGGATGACCCTGTTCATGCGTTCCTGGTTGAACGGGATGGCCGTGGCATCGCAACCGGGGCTGGCAATGGCATGGCATTCGGTGGACGTAGCCAGGGTTTCGAGCAGCGAGAGAAAGAGGACCAGCCGGCGGAGTCCCCGGGCGTTGCGAAGGTCTTTCATGAGCGCGGCAGCGCGGTCGCGGGAACGCCCTGTGAAACGCAGACCCACCGCGGCGCGCTTGAACAACTGGCGCAAAGGATGAGCCGCGGCCAGTTCCCAGAAATCGGCTCCCAGGAAGTTTTCCTCGAACTGTGCCAGCAGGATGTGCGCAGGCGGGGCGTCCGGACGCTGGCGTTCATCCACCTGCCAGAGATGCGGCAGGCGTGAGCCAATGAGCACGAGATCGCCCGGCTCCAGGGGCACAATGCTGTCGCCGATCATGCGGAAGCCGGGAAAACTCAGGGTGAGGATCAGTTCGATTTCGGTATGAAAATGCCATGCGCAGGTAAAACGCCGGGTATGGAATTCCTTGAAGGTGAAACCTTCGTCCGATCCCAGTGTGAGCTTCTCGTAAATCAGTTTCATGACAGCAACGTCGCCATGGTGACGGATCATGGGTGCCTGGGCAGAAAAGTACCACAAGGGGTCACTTCGAGGGTAGTGAAAAAGCCACCCCTGCTTGAAACTGTGGTGGAAACCTGTGCCTTGGGGCACAGGAGGCTTCAACCATCCGAATGGGGCACACCGGAAGCCTACAGGCTGATTGACATGGGAGGGACTCGTGTAATAATGCCGCCATGAATCTAGCCAGAGGGCATTCTGCCTTCTTCGCGTGGACTTCAATGGAAGGTTTTAACGGGTTATCTATGAATCGAATCAGTGTGTGTTTGTGTTGTGGCGGGTTGGTTGTTGGCGGGGCTCCCTCAGGGTGGCGCGGCGGATCCTGTTCCCGGAACGGTGCAGGCGGATTTCCAGTTGGAGACCGATGACACGGTGCTCGCGCTGGCCGTGCAGCCGGACGGTAAAATATTGATTGGGGGCCGGTTTTATAAGGTGAACGGTGTGAACCGCGGTTATTTTGCGCGGTTGCACTCGGATGGCACGCTTGATGACGGTTTCAACACACGGGCCAATGCCGATGGCCTCGTGAGGGCCATTCATCTCCTCGATGGGGGGAAGATGCTGGTGGGGGGTGATTTCACCTCCATTGGCGGGGCGAGTTGGGCGGGGATTGGCCGGTTGAATGCGGATGGCACAGCCGACAATACCTTCAGCCAGGCGGTGGGCGCCAACGGCCATGTGGATGCGATCGCCGTACAATCTGACGGAAAGGTGATCCTGGGTGGCGAATTCACCAAGGTCAACAATGTGACCAAAAATTACATGGTGCGGCTCAATGCCGATGGTTCGCTCGACACAACCTTCACCGCCTGCATCAATGATCCGGTTTATGCGCTGATGCTGGACACCGATGGCCGGGTGCTTGCCGGTGGGTACTGGCCGGGCAGTGGCACGGCTCCGAAATCGCCGTGGCGCCTGAATGCCGACGGCACGCTCGATTCCACCTTTGCGCCTGCCATGGACGATAACGTGTATGCCATGGTGCGTTTATCCGATGGCTCGTACTTGATCGCAGGCGCCTTTTCCAAGGCGGGCGGCCAATATCATGCAGGCATGGCGCATGTGAAGGCCGATGGTTCGGTGGACCACGCGTTCAATCCTCAATTCAGTGGCACGGTCTATTCGATGGCGGTGCAGGCCAGCGGAGCCATTGTGGCGGGCGGGCAGTTCAGCAGCGTCAATGGCGCCACTTGCCACAATATTGCCCGGTTGAATCCTAACGGCACCGTGGATTTCACCTTTGTCACGGGCGCGGGAGCCGACAGCACGGTGCGCGCCGTGGCCTTGCAATCCGATGGCATGATCGTGCTGGGTGGTAGTTTTACGACCTTCAATTATGCGGGGCATGCCAGCCTGGCGCGGCTCCAGGGCGATCCCGTGGTGACACCTGTGGTTCCTCTATCCGCGACCATCTGGAGGGCGGTCGAAATCGGCTGGCCTTCGGAAACAAATGGGCTCTACCAAGTTCAGTGGGCCTCCGAGGTGGATACGAACACATGGCACGACCTGGGCGCGCCCATCCCGGGCAACGGGAGTACCAACACGGTGTTCGACTCGACCCGATCCTTGCCCCGGAAGTTCTATCGCGTCATTCAGGTGAATCAATGAACTGACGCTTTTTGAATAACGTGCAAAACGGCTCAGGGCTGGTCTGCGCATCGTGGGCCAGCCCTTCTGTTTGTTGGGCGGGTAGCGGTCAGAAAAGTATCATAAATGGTGGCAAAGTGTGTAGTCAAAGCGCCCCTTTCCCCGTTTACTGATGCCATGGCCAAGAAAGCGAATCAGGCGGCCCCTTTGCGGGCCATGGCGATCGGGGCGCATCCCGACGATATTGAATTTCTCATGGCGGGCACGTTGGTGCTCCTGCAACAGGCGGGTTTCGAAACCCATTACATGGCCCTGGCGAGCGGATCCTGCGGCGGCGTGGGACATACGGCCGCCCAGCTCCGCGCCATGCGCCGTCGCGAGGCGATGGATGGCGCACGGATCCTGGGAGCCGTCCATCATCCCAGTCTCGTGGAGGATGTGGAAATCTTTTACGAGGCTCGCACCTTGCGCCGGTTGGCGGCGGTGATTCGCGAGGTCAACCCGGCAATTTTACTGGTGCCATCGCCCCAGGATTACATGGAGGACCATGCCAACACCTCCCGCCTGGCGGTGACTGCCGCGTTTGTGCGCGGCATGGGCAATTTCAAAACCGTCCCCTCGCGCGCCCCGGTGGAGGGCGATGTCACCGTGTACCACGCCATGCCCCAGGGCTTGTTCGATCCCTTGCGGCGCCGGATCATCCCCGGCCTGTTTGTGAATGTCGCCTCCGTGTTCGACACCAAGCGGGCCGCGCTCGCAGCGCACAAAAGCCAGCAGGAGTGGCTGGAAACCTCCCAGGGGATGAACGAGTACCTGGCCACGCAGGAGATGTTCGCCCGCGAGGTGGGCCGGATGTCGCGCCGGTTCAAGCTGGCCGAGGGCTGGCGGCGTCGCCTGCACTACGGTTTTTGTCCCCCTGAGGCCGATCCACTGCGCGAGGCGCTGGGTGCGGCCGCGCTGGTCAACCAACGCTATGAAGCCGCCTTGAAAAAAGGTGTCTTTGGCGATTAACACCCGCATTTCACTGCATTTTTATCAAACCTCAACCCCATTAAAACCATGCCACGCAAATTAAGTGCCATCGCTCCTGACTGGTGGGATTACACCACGCTGCCGCAGGATATCATCGAAGCCGTCGTCCGCCTGACCCCGCGCGATATGGAAAAGCTCTCCCGCCCGGGTTTCAAGGTCGCAATGTACGACACGCTGGAGGAGTTCTACCTGGCCGAGGCGCTCGAATACGTCGAGGCCTGGAAACAGAGCACCGAGGATAACCCCACGGGCATCTGCGGGCCGATCGGGCCCACCGAGCAACTGCCCCTGGTGGCGCGCATCGTGAACGCCTTGAATCTCCCGCTCCACTCCGCCCACTTCTGGGGCATGGACGAATGGTATCTCGATGGCCAGGAGGCCCCGGCCACACATCCGCTGTCCTTCGAGAAGGCCGACCGCGAGTTGTGCTTCAACCGGATCGACAAAAAGCTCCGCATGCCCGACGCCAATCTGCATTTCCCCAAGGCCGACACCGCGCCCTATCGCAAGAGCTGGGAATCGGGCGTGCGCTGCCTCCTCATGCAGGGAGGGCAGGGGGATGTCAAACACTGGGCCTTCAACGATCCGCCGCAGCGCACCGGCAAATACAAGGACAACCCGCCGCCGCCCGCCGAATTCCGCAAGCTCGCCACCCGCGTGGTGAAGCTCCACCCGATGACCGTGGCCCAGAACGCCCGCACCAGCGGCGGCGGCAACATCTCGCTCGTCCCCACCATGGCCATCAGCGTGGGCCCCAGGGAAACCTGGATGGCGGACAAGGTCTCGATCTGGCAGGCCGGCCAGCACGACAATCCCTTCGGACAGCGCCTCACGGCCTATATGATCTCCAAGCGCATCGTGGACACCGCAGTGCCGATGTCCCTTTTGGCGGACCACCCCAACGTCCAGTTCAACTACTTCCGGGGCGGACTCGGTGTTTGCTCGGTGGTGATGCATTAGCAGGTTCGGTGCAATCAAACAGGGCGCAAGGCATTCCTTGCGCCTGAAACAAACCCAATGAATATGAACCCATCCCTCACTCCTGATTCGCGTCCGGCTTCGCGCCGGGACTTCATCAAAACCTCCGCCGTGCTCGCGGGCGGGGCAGCCCTGGGCACGCTGGCCCTGGAGCGGAGCGTCCATGCGGCAGGCAGCGATGTCATTCGCATCGGCCTCATTGGTTGTGGCGGCCGTGGCACAGGCGCCGCCCTCAACGCCATGAATGCCGGCCCTGACATCCGCCTGGTGGCCATGGCCGATGTGTTTGAGGAACGCCTCAAGGACAGCCTCAAGCAGCTCAAGGAGGCCAAGCCCAACCAGGTCGAAGTGAAGAAGGACAACTGCTTCGTTGGCTTCGATGCGTATGAAAAGGTCATTGCCAGCGGGGTGGATGCTGTGTTGATCGCCCCCACGTCGCATTTCACGCCGCGCATTTTTCAGGCCGCGATCGCCGCCGGCAAACACGTGTTTTGCGAGAAGCCCCACGGCATCGACATGCCGGGGCTGAAGATCAGCCAGGCGGCCTGCGAGGAGGCCCGCCGCAAGGGCCTGAGCGTTGTTTCGGGCCTGTGTTGGCGCTATGACCCCGGCGTGCGCGAAACCATGAAGCGCATCCACGACGGCGCCATTGGGGACATCCTGGCGATTCAGGAGAACTACGTGGGCCAGCCGTACATCGTGCGCGAGCGCCGTCCCGGCCAGACCGAAATGGAATACCAGATGTGGAATTGGTACCACTTCAACTGGCTCTCCGGCGACCAGGCGGCCCAGCAGATCGTTCACAGCATCGACAAGGCCTCGTGGGCGCTCGGCGACCAGCCGCCCCTCAAGGTGTGGGGCATGGGCGGACGCCAGACCGAGCTCGATCCCAAGTTCGGCGATCAGTTTGACCACCAGGCCGTCGTCTATGAGTATGCCCGGGGCGTTCGTGTCTTCGGCTATTGCCGCGACCAGCAGCATTGCTGGAACGACACGTCGGATTACATCATTGGGACCAAGGGCCGCTGCCAGCTCCTGGCCTTCAAGATCGAAGGCGAGAAGCCGTGGCAATACACCGGCCCCCGCGCCAATATGTACGATGTCGAGCACGCGGAATTGTTCGATTCCATTCGCAAGGGCAAGCCGATCAACAATGGCAACTACATGATCTTGAGCAGTGCCCTGGCCATCGTCGCCGAGATCGCGTGTTACACCGGCCAGATGATTCCCTGGGATGAGGCCATGAAGTCCCAGCGCAGTTTCAGCCTCCCGCGGTATGGATGGGATGTTGAACCGCCCGTCAAGCCCGGTCCTGATGGGCGTTATCCCACAGCCATGCAGGGCGAGCCCGAGATGGAAAATTGGAAAATGTAAGCATGGACCGCCGCTGTTTCCTCCGTGCAACGCTCGCCTTGGGCGCCTCATCGCTGCTGCCAACAGGCGCCCAGGGCGGCGATCCCGCCTCCCGGCTATCCAACCCGCTCGGCGTGTTCGCCTATCTCGAGGGCGATCCCGACAAAACGCTGCGTCATGTGGCCGACATGGGGTTTTCCTCGTGCGAGCTTTACACGGAGGATTTCCGCCCCGAGGCGACGGCTGCGTTGCGCGAGGCCATGGAACGACGGCATATTCGCGTCACCGCCCTCTTCACAATGGGCCCCGGACCCCTCAAATGGACCCTGGCCGAGGGACCGCTTCACAACGGTCTGGTGCCCCGGGAGCATCGCACCCAGCGCATCGAACGCCTTAAACAAGCCGCGTCCATGGCGCGGGACTGCGGCATCCCGGCCATCGAGACCGAGGCCGGTTTTATGCCCGAGATTCCGAGCGATCCCCTCTATCGAGAAACCATCGATGCCCTGCGCGAGGTCGTGCGCCATTGCCGCGATCTTGGGACCACCTTCCTCTACCATGCCGGCACCGAAACGCCCGTCACCATGCTCCGCGTGCTGGAGGATGTGGGCCTGGACAACCAGGGCGTCGGCCTCGACACTGCGAACCTGATCCTTTTTGGCAAGGGCCATCCCATCGATGCCCTCGACGTCTATGGGAGGCACGTCCGCGCCGTCAACGCCAAGGACGGCCTTTGGCCCATCGACACCCGTGGCCTGGGACGCGAGGTTCCGATTGGCGAAGGCCGGGTCGATTTTCCCCGATTCATTCGGAAATTGCGCGATCTCAAATACGACGGCCCCATCATCATCGAGCGCGAAACCACCGGCCCGCAACAGATTGAGGACATCAAACGCTCCAAAACCTGG
>CAZIDG010000146.1:0-8109 GCA_964538065.1 uncultured Verrucomicrobiota bacterium | reverse complement strand
GCTTGATGACGGGCGCGACCTCCTGATCGAGGCTTTTGCCACTGGCCATCCTGGCGCCCAACTCCATGACGGGATCATCGGTCTTGCATTCCACCAGACGATACTTGAGCACAAACGCTGCGACGCCCCTGGAAGCGAGCCATCGCGCCACGTCCATGCCCTCGCTGTCGATCGACAGCGCAAAAAAAGCGCCTCCGGGACAAACGATGACGGCGGTGCCGTTGGCCTTGGCGGGGTCGGGCAGGACGGCGGTGAGCGTGGGCCTGGCAACGTTGAAAACGATCCGGGTGTTCCAGGCGTTTTTGTTATTCTCCTTCTCCACCTGCTTCCAGTCCTCCGATCCGGGGACCGGGCCGTCGTAGAGTGCAATGACTTTATCCTGAGCCAACATGTTCATACTGAGCATGGCGATCATCAATGATGCGAGCAGTTTCATGTGTTGAGTTTTCGAATAGCCAGCCGCGGGCTGGCATGAACCGACACAACGAACGCAGGTCATTTGTACCATGAAGCAACGGGAGGGGCAAGGACGGCTGTTCCCTTTCGTGGAACGCGATGAAACCCGAGTCAACGCCGCAGTGAGATTTGATTAACATTCAGGGTTTAACAATCGGATCAAACAGAACCAACGGCTTGATTATTAAGCACCGCTGGAGGTAACAAATGAAGCCACACAATCCGGATAAGGAAGGATCAGGCGGCCTGAGGTAAACGTGGCATACGCCATGTCCCCATGCCCGGGCATCATGAAACAGTCTTCTGGTTTCGCACGCGCAGCATTAGAAAGGCTCCGGCCCCGAACAGGGCAGCGCTATAGCCGAATGCCACTCCCGTCCCGAATCCTGTCCACAATACTCCCACCACCAGGCTCGAGACAAAATCGCCAACACCATTCACCGTTGCCAGCACCCCAAAAGCCATCCCGTGATGGCTTTTCTCCACCAACTCCGCGCACAATGAATCCTCGAGCGTCTCTTCAACTGCCACATAAATTCCACCGCAGACGAAGACCAACGCCAGCGACCACACGGTGAACGGCATCAGCACAATGTACAACGCCATTAACATGGCCAGGAAATAACCAACTGCCAACACCCGATGCTTCTCGAAACGGTCCGCCATCCACCCTGCCACCAGCGAAAACCCGGCGTAAAATACATTGTGAGCAATATACAGCCCCACCGCGATGCTGTCCGCTCTGGCAGCACCCAAAAATGGCGTTAACTTCTGTGTCGCAAGCAGGATTAGAAGTGTATGAGCAAAATCGCCAGCACCAAACAGCCCCACAGCAACCAGAAAGCGCTGGTACGACTTCGGCAGCAGTCGCAAACGTTCTCCAAACGATATGTATGCCACTGGCTTCCGCTCCCGTTCCCTTACCAAAACCGCAATCACCACAACGGCCGCGAGCCCAGGAACCAGCGTCAACGCGAACAAGCTCGGGTAGTGATGGTTCAGTGCCGCCAGGAGTGCAAAGGCGCTTGCCGGGCCGACAATTGCACCCAATGTGTCCATCATTCGCTCGAACCCAAAAGCACGCCCATATTCCTCGGAGCTGACTGCGCCGGCCAGCAGTGCCTTGCGCACAGGCGTTCGAACGCCGCGTCCGAACCATGCGAACGCCCGCGCCAACAGGACATGCCATGCCGATGTCGCCAGGCCAAACGATGCCGTGCCAAGGGCCGTAAGCACATAGCCTGCCACCGCAATCGGCTTGCGCCGCCGCAATTTGTCAGTGTAAAACCCCGACCCCAGTTTGGCGAAACTCGAAAGTCCATCCGAAACTCCCTCAATCAAACCGAGCCACGCTGCAGCCGCTCCCATCGTTGCCAGGAATGTCGGCAATACGGCGGATGCGATCTCATGTGACCAATCGCTGAACAGTGACGCCAGCCCAATCCCCAACACCGTGCTGTTGAGCCACCGCTTCCTGCCATTTCCGGGCAATTGCCCCGATCCAGTCATCTTGTTCATTTTCCGCCCCCCTTTTTCTCAGACAGAACACATTGAATGTCGGCCAGTCTTGTGATCGTTTCGCGCAATTCAGGTGTTTTCGACTCCCAATGCGTCGTCATTCTGGCCAGTGTCTGCCACTCCATGGCAGCCTGCGTCTCGGCCTGCCTCGTCAACTCGCGAATTCCAGCATCAACCCTGTCCCGCCAATCTGCAGCCAATCGAGAAAGGTTTTTCTCCACCTCCCATCGCGCCTTTCTCAACAGGACCCGCTCCACCGGCGCATGAAACAGTCTCATCGGCACAATCCAACCGATCGCTGAAAAGGCCGCATCCATGCCATAGCTTACATCCACAGGTGGCGCTGTTGTCTGCGGCAACTCCAACGTAAACTCCGATGTCGGCAGCACCACTCCCAGCGCCTCCTTCACTTCCGTCCTCAGCCGGTCGTGAAAAGCCCGCACCGTCCGAGTCAAATGTCTTTGCGCATGGACCAGCGGGGTGCAGAACATCTCCCGCTCATTCCCTGAGACTGTGATCAGGGCTTCCCTCAGAAAACCATCCATCCATTTCCGCCATGCCTCCAATAATGGGGGGAGTCGGAGCCGCCAGTTGGCCATCTTCTGTCCAAGCGAAGACGTGACCCGCTGCTGGAGTTCCTTCTGAGTTCCCGCCAAATTCTGGAGATAAGAATCGAGAGCCTTGGCCGACGACTCCCGGCCCAGTAATTCCAGTTCGGTGCGCAACAATCCAAAGTTCCGCCACTCTTCCTCAAGTTTCTTCCGCAGCGCCTTCTGCGCCTCTTCTGCCTGCGCCGCCGAAGCCAGCGCCACATGCAAATACCCCAAACATTGGTCCGCCAACGACCTCAACTTGTGCCTGGCGATTTCCTGCGCCGATGCTCCCCCATGCCGCGCCAGTGGCAACAAAAGCTCTTTCGCCAGCCTTTCTTTAAGACCGTACTCTTCGGGATGGACGGAATAGAAATACACTGGCATGTCTCTCCATCCCTTGGCACCCAACTCTTTCTGTACAAACGCCAGCACCTCGGCCCGTTGTTCCTCTGTCAACAAATCCGCTTTTGTCAGCAACAGCACAATCCGTGGCGTATGTCTCCGGAGTTCGTACAGCAATCCCAGGTCGCGCTCCGACAAAGGCGCGTCGCAGCTCACCGCGACCAGAGCCGCTCCAGCATTTGGCAGCCACCCTAGCGCCACTTCTGTGTTGTGTGTGAAGGCACTACCCACTCCCGGCGTGTCCACGAATTGCAGCGGTATGAAGTCCCTCAATTCCGGCAGCTCAATTTCGACCGAGGCCACCTTCTTTTCATTCTGCGGATTCTCCCTCTCATCGACATACTTTGCCACCTGGTTGAGCGAAACCGATTCCCGCCGCCCGTCCAAAAAATACACCTCCACCCGCTCGCTCTCTCCAAACCGGATTCGCGTCACCACCGCCGTCAACGGCACCACCCCGATGGGCAGAACTGGATGTCCGGTCATGTGGTTCAAAAATGAACTCTTCCCCGCCTTGAACCGGCCCAACACCGCCACCTCAATCCCGACGCCATCCTCGAGTTGCCGGCGGCAGGCCCCAATCTGCGGCCCAAGTTTTGCCAAACCGTACGCCTTCGCGATGCCTTCAATCCCTCCCAAAATGTTGCAGAGTTCAGTGCTCATGACTCCCTACCGATAGAAAAACGTTGTCTGGACAGGAGTCATCAGCCGGGGGCGGTTTGCTCCGCCCCCCGGAGCTTGGCACACTCCAGTGCCATTATCCACACCTTCCACATCCATGACGACATGGGAGACTCATGTCACCCCTTTGCGCCAAAGAACCGCCCGCCAAACACTGCTCGTGCGCCGAGTTCTGCCTCTATGGCCAGCAGTCGGTTGTATTTCGCGATGCGCTCTGAACGGCACGCAGACCCCGTCTTGATCTGCCCGCCGCCCATCGCCACAGCAAAGTCCGCCATGAAGCTGTCCTCGGTTTCTCCAGACCGATGAGAAATTACATACCGCCACCCGGCTCGCTGGCACATCTGGATGGCTTCAATGGTCTCTGTCACTGTCCCAATCTGGTTGAGCTTTATCAGCACGGCATTCGTCGCCTTCTCTTTTATGCCCCGCTCGATGAACTTCGTGTTCGTCACATACAGGTCATCCCCAACAATCTGGATCTTCCCGCCCATTGCCGCGGTTTGTTTCGCAAATCCCGACCAGTCGTTCTCCGCCAACCCGTCCTCAATGGACACAATTGGATATTTCTTCACCCAGGCGGCGTACAACGCGTTCATCTCATCACTGTTCTTCTTGCCCTGTCCCGACTTGGCCAGGTTGTACATTCCGTCCTCAAAAAACGAGCTCGATGCCGGGTCCAGCGCAATAGCCACGTCCTTGCCCGGCTTCAAACCGGCTGCCGCAATCGCCTCCAAAATCACCTCAACCGCCTGCTCGTTGCTCTCCAGGTTGGGAGCAAAGCCGCCTTCATCCCCCACACTCGTCGCCAGCTTCCTTTTGTGCAGGATGCCCTTCAAGGCGTGGAACGTCTCAGCCCCGTAGCGTAGCGCCTCGGCAAATGTGGGCGCACCGACCGGCATTGCCATATATTCCTGAAAATCGACGCTGTTGTCCGCGTGCTTGCCTCCGTTCAAAATATTCATCATCGGCACCGGCAAAATTACCGCCCCCGGCCCGCCCAAATATGCATAAAGAGGCAATCCCGCCGACATCGATGCTGCCCGCGCCACTGCCATCGAAACTCCCAGAATGGCGTTGGCTCCCAGCTTTCCCTTGTTTGGCGTGCCATCCAGCTCGATCATCCGGTAATCCACCTCCGCCTGACGCGACGGATTCATCCCGACCAGCTTCGGGCCGATGGTCTTATTCACGTTCGCCACGGATTTCAACACTCCCTTGCCGTCATACCGTTTCTTATCTCCGTCGCGAAGTTCGACGGCCTCATTTTCCCCTGTGGATGCTCCTGAGGGCACGCCTGCTGTTGCAGTTACACCACTCGACAAACTGACAGTCACCGACAAGGTTGGGTTTCCGCGTGAATCCAGTATTTCAAGCGCGCTTACTTTTTCTATTTTTGTCATAATTGATTCTCGTTGTTTCTTTTTGCTAATCTTGTCTGCACAAAGCCGCCTATTTGGCTGCCTCCTTCACGGTCAATACGCTGCATTGGGCCTGGCCGGCCACCCGGTCAGCGGTGTCTCCCAACAAGCGCCACCACAGCTCGGATTGGTCGCTGTGCCCCCCATTACAATCAGATCGCAACCGCCCTCCGAAGCAAACGACACAATCGTCTTTGCGGGATGTCCCCTAAGCATTTTACAGCCTATGGTAATGCCATGCCGCCTTGCCGCCTCGGCCACTTCCTTTTCCCGCTCCCCAAAATACTCATGAGCCCCATACAGAACGGATCAATATGGCAGTCATGTCCAAGTATAACCGCAGCCTAGATTTCCGGCCCCTCCGGCGCCTTTGCCTCCGCTCGGTAGTCAATGACTGTCATCTTTTCCAGCGTCACGAGCCCTGAGCTCATCATTTCCTTGAGCACAGGCAAAAAGGCCTCGATCTTCTCATGCGTATCGACAATCTCAATAATCAACGGCAGATCCATTGATAACCTCAGAATTTTGGTGGTGTGCAGTCGGCTGCTCTTGCCAAAGCCAAGACAACTGCGAATCACCGTCGCTCCAGCCAGGTGCATTTCCCGCGCCTTCATTACAATCGCTTCATACAGTGGCTGGTGCTTCCACCTTGCGGTCTCGCCAATAAAAACACGAAGCAACACCGTCTCCCGTGGTAGTTCAAAGGTTTCCATAATGCTAGAGTCCTTTCGTCGAACTTAAATACACACCTAAAACATGTCCCAACCACACACCGGCCAGGCAAAACACTAATGATAAAACCGCATTCGCCCCCGCCTTAATCCACTGACCATTACTGGCAAGTG
The DNA here is from genome assembly GCA_964538065.1 of uncultured Verrucomicrobiota bacterium. Classification (GTDB taxonomy): domain Bacteria; phylum Verrucomicrobiota; class Verrucomicrobiia; order Limisphaerales; family UBA1319. The sequence continues at coordinate 2,193 of CAZIDG010000146.1, read as the reverse complement.
TAAGCGTCTGCAGGCTGAAAGAAGAAAACGTTGTGTAACCACCACACACTCCCAGCATGAAAAATTGGCGAAAAGTAGATGGAACCATCCAACGGCCCTGCGGCCCTGTGGCGGTAGCGAAAAGACCAATAAGGAAACAGCCCGTTATATTGACTATCAGGGTGCCCCAAGGAAAAGTCTGCCCGAACTTATTGGCGATGAAGCCAGAAGCGCCCCATCGGGCAAGGCTGCCTAGACCACCACCCACGAATATCCACAGCGCATTAAACATAATTCCAACCGCATCATCTTGTGACGTCGGTAGGAGTTATCAGCTCTGAAAATAATTCAGGCGGTTTTCCCCGTGCGAGGAAGGCAAACCCCATTGCCAGCCATAACCTATAAACAGTCTTCCCTCCTGTCAATCTTGCAGAAACAGCTCCAGCCTATGGCGACGGAACCGCCTGCAATCCAAGACGCTTCTCCTCCATCGACTGAGCAATCCGATTACTCACATAGTGCCAATAGGAGCGATCCATCGCAACCGAATAACCCCAAAATAAATGCGGAATGTGGCCGTAAAACATCGTCAACTGATGAGCTGCTCTGGATGCAGGAACACCCTCCATACGAAAAAGATACGCTGCCGTGATTAAGGCAGTCCGGTCCGCGCCTCCATTACAGTGGATCAGAACCGGTTTTGGCACCCCTCCAATGACTCCAAGAATCCGTTCAATTTCCACCTCAGACACCTCGTACCTTGCTGAGAGTGTAAAATCAAGGTGTGCAACTCCGAGTTGCTGAGTCGTGTTCGTTTCTGCGCGATACCATTCAACTTCTGGGTTTTTCCCGCGCAAATTCACCACACTCCTGATGCCGTATTTCTTGATTGTCACAGCCAATGCTCCGCTGCTCATTTGCCCGGAGCGATAGAGCCGACCATCCACAACCGTATGAAAATTATGGTTGGCTAGCAACCAAACCACATACCCCGCAACCATCGCCACGACCAGCAAGCCAACAACCAGAACATGCCTGATGCGTGCATTAATGCTCATATGTTAGGCTCTCCAATCTCTTTGGCTCCGCATGAGTTGAATTTATGTTCGCAGTTTATCCTGATTTATACCCCTCTTGAACCGAGGAGAACAGGGGCCTGTGGGGCAACGTTGAAAACGATCCGGGTGTTCCAGGCGTTTTTGTTATTCTCCTTCTCCACCTGCTTCCAGTCCTCCGATCCGGGGACCGGGCCGTCGTAGAGTGCAATGACTTTATCCTGAGCCAACATGTTCATACTGAGCATGGCGATCATCAATGATGCGAGCAGTTTCATGTGTTGAGTTTTCGAATAGCCAGCCGCGGGCTGGCATGAACCGACACAACGAACGCAGGTCATTTGTACCATGAAGCGACGGGAGGGGCAAGGATGGCTCCGTTTCTTGTCGGTTTAGATTGGGCCATGAAGAGGTAGTCTAAACAATAATTTAAAAACCACTTCCAATGGTCGGACAATTGGGGAGTACCTCAGGTGAGCGGGGTACGGATGGTTGGGGCGGCCCTTCAGGCCTTGCGTTCTTTTGGTGATCGTCGTCCCAGGGCTGCGCCCTGGGCTGGGGCTGGGACGCGCCGATGGCGCTACGGGAGGGTCAAGGGTAAACACCACCACGAGCAAGCCCCCCCGGACTGCGCAGATGACGCTTCGGAAGGGTCATGGGTAAGCACCACGACGCGGAGCCGATGGCGCACCGGAAAGGTCAGGGATAAACACCACCACGCGCAAGCCCCAGGACTGTGCCGATGGCGCTTTGGAAGAGTCAAGGGTACGCACCACGACGCGAAGCCGATGACGCTGCCGAAGGGTCAGGGATAAACACCACCATGCACAAGCACCAGGACTGCGCTGATGGCGCTTTGGAAGAGTCAAGGGTACGCACCACGACTCGCAACCGATGGAGCTGTGGAAGGGTCAGGGATATACATCACCATGCGCAAGCCCCAGGACTACGCTGATGGCGCTTCGGAAGAGTTAAAGGTAAACACCATGACGCGAAGCCGATGACGCTTCGGAAGGGTCAAGGGTGATCACCACCACGCAAGTGGGAGTGGTTAACGCGGGTCGTCCACCTGGCACGCGTTCAGGCGTTGAGGAGCGATTCCAACCAGGTTTTGGAGCGTTTGATGTCCTCAATCTGTTGCGGGCCGGTGGTTTCGCGC
>CAZIDG010000145.1:0-8140 GCA_964538065.1 uncultured Verrucomicrobiota bacterium | reverse complement strand
TCCATATAGGTTGCATCCACACCGCGCTTGAGCAGCGCCCGGACCAGTTCCTTGGATTGCGCCGAGGGAAAGAGCCAATCCGAGGTGTAGCTGACAATCAGGAACCGGGCCTTGACGTGGTCGAACGCGTCCGCCATCGCGGGCAGGCCGTAGGACATGTCGAAGTAATCGATCGCCTTGGTGATGTAGAGGAATGAATTGGCATCGAACCGGCCCGTAAAGGCGTTGCCACGGTAGCGCAGGTAGCTTTCCACCGCGAACTCGGTCTCAAAATCGTATCCCAGCTCGGGCCGGGACTGGAGTCGGCGCCCGAATTTCTGGTGCATGGAGGCGTCGCTCAGGTAGGTGATGTGCCCGATCATGCGGGCCAGGGCCAGGCCCTTGTTGGGATGCTCGCCGTTGTAGTAATTGCCCCGATTCCAGTTGGGATCGGCGTAGATCGCCTGGCGGGCCACCTCGTTGAGCGCGATGGTCTGGGGCGACACCCGGGCCGTGGACGCCAGGACGATGGCGTTTTGGACGCGATCCGGGTACGACACCGCCCACTGCAACGCCTGCATGCCGCCCATGCTCCCGCCGGTCACGGCATGGATCTTCTTGATGCCCAGGTGGTCAATGAGGAAGCGCTGGGCTTCGACCATGTCATACACCGTGACCACAGGGAACTCCAGGCCGTACGGCTTGCCCGTGGCGGGATTCGTGCTGGCGGGGCCGGTGCTGCCCTGGCATCCGCCCAGGACATTCGAGCAGATCACGCAATACTTGTCCGTGTCGAACGCCTTGCCAGGCCCCACACAATCATCCCACCAGCCCTCCCGTTCATTCGGATCATCCGGGTTGTGGCGGGCCACATGGGAATCGCCCGAAAGGGCGTGTTCAATGAGGATTGCGTTGCTTTTGGCCGCGTTCAGCTTGCCGTACGTTTCGTAAGCGAGTGTAAACTCGGGCAGTATGACACCGCTGGCCAAACGCAAATCCTTCTTAAATGTGATGGTGAGCGGCTTACTCATGAGCGTCATGTCATCGACCGTGCCCGACTTCGGGCCGTGTCTCCAAATACCTTTTTGTAAACAGTTTAGTTATTTAGCAGCCTTCCGGAGCGCCTGATCGAGATCCGCCGTCAGGTCGTCAATATCTTCCAGACCGATCGACAGCCGGATGAAATCCGCCGTGACGCCGGTCGCGGCCTGTTCTTCAGGCGTAAGCTGTTGATGGGTGGTCGAGGCCGGGTGGACCACCAGGCTCTTGGCATCGCCGATGTTGGCCAGATGCGAGAAGAGCTGGACGGAGTCGATGAACCGTTTGCCCGCTTCCAGGCCGCCCTTGATGCCAAAGCCCACCAGGCCACCGAAGTGGTTCTTGAGGTACTTCTTGGCGATCACATGCGAGGAATGCTCCGGCAGACCCGGGTAGTTTACCCAGCTGACCAGGGGATGACTCTTCAGGAAACGGGCCACCGCCATCGCGTTGTCCGAGTGCAGTTTCTGGCGCAGCGGCAGCGTTTCAAGCCCCTGCAGGAACAGGAACGCGTTGAACGGGCTCAAGGCCGGACCCAGATCCCGCAGCAGGGTGACGCGGATCTTGGTGATGAAGGCGATGTTGCCCACATTGGGCACGTTGCCCAGCGCATCCCAATACACCAGACCATGATAGCCGGGATCGGGCTCGGTGAATTCGGGGAACTTCCCCGTGTTCCATTTGAACCGGCCTGAATCGACAATCACGCCCCCCAGCGAGGTGCCGTGTCCGCCAATGTACTTGGTGGCCGAACTGGCCAGGATGTCCGCCCCGTACTCAAAGGGCCGCACCAGGCCGACTCCCACCGTGTTGTCCACCACCAGCGGGATGCCCGCCTCGTGCGCGATGGAGGCAAGAGTCTCAAAATCAGGAACATCCAGTTTGGGATTCCCGATCGTCTCCACATACAGGGCCCGCGTGCGCGGCGTGATGGCCATGCGGAAGGCCTCGGGCTTGGTGCTGTCCACAAACTTCACCGTGCGGCCGAGCTTCGGAAAGGCATTGTTGAAAAGCTGATACGTTCCGCCGTAGAGCGTGTTCCCCGCCACAATCTCGTCGCCCAGGCAGGTGATGCCCAGCAGGGCCAGCGTGATGGCGGACATGCCCGAAGCGACCGCCAGCGCCCCCGTGCCGCCTTCGATGGCGGCCACGCGCTGTTCAAAGACGTCCGTGGTGGGGTTCATCAACCGCGTATAAATATTACCGGGCTCCTTGAGCGCGAACAGGTTGGCGGCGTGCTCGGAGCTTTTGAAAACGTAAGACGTGGTTTGGTAGATGGGGACGGCGCGCGATCCGGTCGTGGGATCGGCCTCCTGCCCCGCGTGAAGCGAGAGCGTGCTCAACTTGTTGGTCTTAACCTTCATATTCCGAGCCTTTATGTAGTTGGATGATAAATATCGACAATAAGTTACCTATCCTATCACTCAACGGGATATTCAAGAACAAAACGCGGTGCGGTGCAGGGCAAAACACGGTCAAAGGCGTTCTCCAGCATGCCCATGCGCCGGGCCCTGCAAGCGCCCACCAGCAATAGCGTCCGACGATGCAGGAAGGCCGTTCGCTTCCCCACGGGATGTATAAAAGTCCCCCCGGGGGTGGGCCCTCACGCCGTCACGCACCCGGAGCAAAATCCTCCCGCTGGTTCAGCGCCGGAAGAACGGAGGCTTGGGCAGGACACCGCCCATGCGGCCCATCATCTTCTGGAACTTGCCGAACTTCTTCATCATCTGCTGCATCTGGTTGAACCGGTTGAGCATGCTGTTGAGTTCGGCCACGGTGACACCGGATCCCTTGGCAATGCGGATGCGCCGCTTGGCGTTGAGGATGGCCGGGTTGCGCCGCTCCTTGAGCGTCATGGCGCAGATCATGGCCTCCATGTGGCGGAAGTCCTTCTCGCTGCGGTTGAAATCGACGCCTTTGACCATCTCGCCCGCGCCGGGCAGCATGTTCACGATGTTTTCCAGCGGCCCGAGCTTCTTCATCTGGCGCAACTGTTCGAGGAAGTCTTCCAGCGTGAACTGGCCCTTGCGCATCTTTTCCTCGAGCTTCAGGGCGTCCTCGGCATCCACGGCCTCGGCGGCCTTTTCAACCAGGCTCACCACGTCGCCCATGCCCAGGATGCGCGAGGCCATGCGCTCGGGGTGGAACGGTTCGAGGTCCTCGAGCTTTTCGCCCACGCCGGCGAGCTTGATCGGCTTGCCGACCACGGCCTTGAAGCTCAGGGCCGCGCCGCCCCGGGCATCGCCATCGAGCTTGGTGAGCACGGCGCCGGTAATGTTGAGCGCCTTGTCGAAATGGGTGGCCACGTTGACGGCCTCCTGGCCGGTGGCGGAATCGAGGATGAGCAGGATTTCCTGCGGATGCACCAGGTCGCGCAGACGGACCAGTTCCTGGACTAGGGGCTCATCGATCTGGAGGCGTCCGGCGGTGTCGAAAATGAGCGTGTTGCAGTTCTGAGCCTTGGCGGCGGCGAGGGCCTCGCGGGCAATCGCCAGCACGTCCTTTTCGCCTTTTTTGACGAATGAGGGCAGCTCGAGCTGTTTGGCCAGGGTTTCAAGCTGGTCCATGGCCGCGGGACGATAGACGTCCGCCGCGACAAGCATCGGGGTGCGGCCCTGTTTGTGCAACAAGCGGGCCAGCTTGCCCGAGGTGGTGGTCTTGCCGGAGCCGTGGAGACCGACCATGAGGATGCACGCGGGATTGCCCGAGAGCTCCAGTCCGGCGTTGGCCGAGCCCAGGAGCGTCACCAGTTCATCATGGATGATCTTGATGATCTGCTGGCCGGGGTGGATGCTCTGGATGACCTGCTGGCCGATGGCCTTGTTCTTGATGTTTTCGATGAAATCGCGGGCCACCTTGAAATTCACATCGGCGTCCAGCAGCGCCATGCGGACGTCGCGAAGGGAATCGCTGACGTTGGACTCGGAAATCTTGCCGAGGCCGCGCAGATTGCGAAAAACATTCTGGAGCTTGCTACTTAGCGCATCAAACATGAAATCACCTTAAAGGAAGCGGAGTGTGTTGACAAGCGTGCCGCACTTTGGCTTAATGTGCCGACCGCCTTGGGGCGGGGTTATTTTCGGTGGTAGAATACCCAAGTGGCCAACGGGGGCAGACTGTAAATCTGCTGGCTCACGCCTTCGAAGGTTCGAATCCTTCTTCTACCACCATTTCTTTTTTTTCCATTTCCGCAACATTCATAGCGGCATTATTTTCCAGTACGATCAGGCGTGCCGGAGGGCTATTTTGGCGACGGTTCAACGTCCATCACCTTGAGGCTCAACCGGCGCAACTGGAGCTCCACGTCGAAACTGCCCGGTACCTCCCAGCCGATGTTCATGCCGGCGATGCGATAGTCGGCCGGATCCTGGGATTCCTTCAAAAAACCACGCTGCCAGGCGCAGGCCAGGCCCTCGCGCATCAAGGGCAACAGATCCTTGTCGATGGTAATCCATTGGCGGTCATGGGCGCTTTGGGTGCAAACCACATCGCCACCCAGGGTATAGATGAACATGCTCGTGCCCCCGGTATCCTGCGCCTTGTACGCAGGCACCATCCGATGCCGGTTGTCGTAGATCGGGATGCCAAACCAGAGGTACTTGCCATAGCCGGGCGACTGGCGGTTGAGGTTTTGCACGGAAAAAAAGATCTGGAACTGGGCCGCATGCAGGCTGGGGTCATAACCGGGAATGTCCAACTGAACCGATTCCACCAACCGGGCTTCCACATGCAACCGTGCCGCGCTCAAGGACGCGAGCGACGGAGCCTGGGCCATGGTTTGTTCCACCAGCAGGTGCACCCATGGCTCGCCCGATTTCCGGACGCGTGGCCCGTATTCGACCCCGGCCCTCACGGCCAGGCTTAGATCCCCATGATCCGAACCCGCAGGCCCCAGGAGGATCGTTTTGGCCGCATTGGAATAGCATAACGTGCCATCCGTCAACAACTTGGGATCGCCCAGAGCCAGAGGCTGCCTGCTCGACCATTGGTCCATATCCCATACGGGTTCGGACCCGGTCTCCAACCCACGGATCGCGCCATACGGCACGCGTTTGCCCGGCTCGGGCTTGAGCACGGTAAACCCATGTCGAAAACCGGGATCGCGAATCAGTTCTCGTTCAGCCGCAAGGCCATGCAAAGCGATGGTTAGCAATGCCAACAGGCAGGCGACACGCAGGAAGGAGGTTTGAAATCGACGTGAGGGCGGGGGATTCATTGTGTAAAATATTAACGCTATCAGGATGTTACGTAAAAAACGTACCGCGATTGGATGCCCCTTAAGCCCCAGGAAGTTGGGGACGGGGTGTAAAAAAGGGGCGCGGCACTTGTCCGCGCCCCTGAGATTCAAACGAATTAGCTCACCAGCTTGAGAAACCGCGTATAAGCGGCATCCCAGGCCGGGCCATCCGCGGGCATGATGGTCTTGCCAGCCATCGATTTGGCCACCACCTGGCGGGCCGCATCGAGCGACGGAAGGTGGCCCAGGGCAATGGCTTGCACGAGGATGTTGCCTGTGGCAGTGGCTTCGGTGGGACCGGCCACCACGGGGATCTGGCAGGCGTTGGCGGCGAATTGGTTCAACGTGCCGTCCTTGCTGCCGCCACCCACGATGTGCAGCCGTTCGGCCTTGCGGCCAGTCAGCTTCTCCATGTTGTGCAGGGTATGGCGGTAGAGCAGCGCCAGGCTCTCGTACACGCAACGGATGATGGCGCCAGGGGTTTCAGGCACCGGTTGGCCGGTGTCGCGGCAGAAGCTGGCAATCTTCGCAGGCATGTCGCCGGGACTCAGGAACCGGGCATCGGACGGATAGATCAGGGAGACGAACGGCTTGGCTTCCATGGCCATGCGCTCGAGGTCGGCAAAGCTGTACTGCTGACCCGCCTTGGCCCATTCGCGGCGGGATTCCTGCACCAGCCACAACCCGATGATGTTCTTGAGGAAACGCACCGTGTTGCCATAGCCAATCTCGTTCGTGAAATTGAACTGGCGGCTCTCCTGGTTGATGATCGGCGTGGGAAGCTCGAAACCGATGAGTGACCATGTGCCCGAGCTCAGGTAGGCCCAGTTTTCCCCGCTGGCAGGCACGGCAGCCACAGCGGCGCCGGTGTCGTGCGAGCAACTGGCCACCACCTCGATGGGTGCCATGCCCGTTTCCTCGCAGATGGCCTGGGTCAGCGGCCCCAGCTTGGTGCCCGAAGGGACGATGGCCGGGAGTTGGCTTTCCTTCACCTTCACCGCGTCCAGGAGCGGTTTGGACCACGCGCGGGTGTTGGGATTATACATCTGCGTGGTGCTGGCCAGCGACGCTTCGGTGCGGGCCACGCCGCTGAGCATGTAGTTAAACCCATCCCCGATGAGCAGGATCTGGCTGGCCTTCTTCAGCCGGGCGGATTTCTCGATGCCGAGCTGATACAAGGTGTTGAAAATCATGAACTGAATGCCCGTCTCCGCAAAGATGGTATTCCAGGGCACCTTGGTGCGCACCTTGTCGGCGCCCTTCTGGCAGCGGGCATCCCGATAATGGAAGGTGGGCTTCACCATGGCCCCCTGCTTGTCAAAGAGGAGGTAATCCACACCCCAGGTGTCGCAACTGATGCTCGCCACGGGCAGTTTCCGCGCGGCCACTTTCTTGAGCCCGGTCTTAAGCTCGTTAAACAGGCGTTCGATATCCCAGTGCAACGATCCATCCGTGGTGACAGGCCCATTGGGGAAACGATGGATTTCCTCCAATGACAGATTTTGCCCATCCAAGGTGCCCAATATGAGCCGTCCGCTGTCGGCTCCCAGATCACAAGCAAGATAATACGTGGCCATAATACTAATCGTAAAAACTCCTTTTTACGCCATTGGCGGGCCAAATCAATCATGGAAATCATGCCAAAATGACGTAAAAATAGCACAAAATCGCCAAACTCCGGTTCGCCCACAGGGCCAGGACCTTACACAACATTCCCACGCGTTCCTCACCTCCCTGGCCCCGGTGCGCCGCCCCCACCCCAGGAGAGGCGTTGAACTCCGCGGTCTGTTGGGCTATAGATTTAGGAGCACCAAAGGTCGCCCTCGCATCCATTGGGATGGGGCCGGGGCCCCCTGAGGCGTCGATGCCCATTTATGACGACCGCCACACAAGAGAATTCCATGAAACCGGCTGAAGTGCAGGCGCCAACACCGTGGTGGATGCGCCTGCTCGTGGGGCGGCGGCCTGCCTGGACCCTGGCGCGGGCCTTTCTATGGGTCGTCGTGGCGGTGATCATTTTCAAATTCATGCTCGTCCCCGTCAAGGTGCAGGGCATCAGCATGGCGCCCACCTACCAGGACGGGAGGGTCAACTTCATCAACCGCCTCTCCTATCGCTTTCACCCGCCCCAGCGGGGGGACGTTGTGGGCATTCGCTTTGTCGGCATGCATGCCATGCTCCTCAAACGCGTCATCGCCCTCCCGGGCGAACGCATCTCCATCCGGGACGGTGTGGTGTACATCAACGGTGACCCCCTGGACGAACCCTACGTCAAACAGTTCAACACCGAGTGGGAGCGCGACGAGGAAGTGCTCCCCCCCAATGAATACCTGGTGATCGGCGACAACCGCTCCATGCGCCAATCCGAGCACACCCATGGGCGGGTGTCCGGAGACAGAATTGTGGGAAAGGTTCTGTTCTGAAAAAATACCTTCGCATCCTCCTCCTGCTGATCCTCCTGGCGGGCGCCTTTGCCCTCTATCGACATCTCTTTCCCCCGCCTGAAGTCAGGATCCGCCAGGAGTTGAAGGACCTCTGCAAGCTGGCCTCCTTCAACACCCCCGAAGGCGACCTCGCCCGCCTGGCCAACGCCGCCAGCGTGGCCTCCTATTTCACCGGCGACATCACGGTGCAGTTGACCGGCGTCCACCCCGACTTTGCCAACCTGAGCGGCCGCAACGGCCTCCAACAGGTCGCCCTGGCCGCCCGCACCCACCTCCATCGGCTCGATGTGCGCATGCCCGACCAGATCATCACCCTCGCGCCCGATGGCCAGACCGCCACCGTCGAGGCCACCATTGTCGGCGATGTCAATGGCGAGAAAACCGCCATCCTTCAGGAAATCCGCATGACCCTCATCCGCGACGGCAGCCGGTGGCTCATCAG
>CAZIDG010000144.1:0-8154 GCA_964538065.1 uncultured Verrucomicrobiota bacterium | reverse complement strand
TAACGGTTTAGCAAACCGTCGCCTTCAGCCACTCGGCCACCTCTCCAACCAATTAACTGACAATCACTTAGGCTGTTCTTTTGCTGTTTTCATTTTTGACTGCGTGACGTTTGCGTGACATATTTAGTTACATTATGACCAATGCCAACACTAAAGCACCCAAATCAAAAAGCCATCCCAAGTGGCCCCTCATCTATCGCCGAATTCATCGGAGCGGTCAAGCCAGTTATGTAGTTGATCTTGGTTTAATTGAGGGTAAAAGGGAACGATATTCGTTTAGAACCAAAGAGGAGGCTTTAACAGCAGGTGAGCACTTTAGAGTTGCCAGACAAAATGAGGGAGTGGCTGCCTTTAGCATCTCCCCTGCGTTGCGTGTTGACGCCATACAAGCCAACGAAATACTTGCTCCACACGGTGTCAGCCTTTTGAACGCTGCCAGGTATTACATCAAACACGTGATCGCTTATCGAACGTCTCCCACCATAAAGGAAATCGTAGAAATAATGGTGAATGATGCGAAAAAAAACAAACGACGAGACCGTACTGTCCAGGATGTTAATAACCGCTTAAGTCAATTTGCAGAAGACTTTCCAAATCGAAGGCTCAGCGAATTATCCGTTGATGATCTCAAGGACTGGCTGGGTGATTCTGAATGGGCACCTCGAACTAAAATAAACTACCTCACCAAAATTTCTCAACTCTACAACTACGCATTAAAACGACAATGGGTGGACGCCAACATTACTGTGCAAATCGACCGTCCAGCGGTTGAAGATGCGGAACCGGAGGTCTTTACCATCGATCAAGCCACTCAATTGCTGAAACACGCAAACAAACATGGCTTACTTGCCTATATTGCCATTGGTCTATTTGCTGGGCTTCGTTCCGCGGAATTACTGCGCTTAGAGACTGCGGCGGTTGATATTGCCAACCGTTCCATTGTTGTGGGAGCTTCCGTAGCAAAAAAACGCTCAAGGCGGGTTGTTGAAATTAACGACACACTGGTCGCTTGGCTAAAACAGTGTGATTTATCACAGCGCTACCTAGTTAATGCTGAAACCTTTCGAAATGATCTAGAGGCCCTCAAAGAAGATGCCTCTATTGAACATTGGCCACACAATGGACTACGACATTCATTTGCTTCCTATCATATTGCGATGTATGGAGATTCGATTAAAACAGCTTACATTCTAGGGCACAAGGATTCCGTAGTCATACACAATCATTATAAAGCACTGGTGCTAAAATCAGAGGCCGAGAAATTCTGGGCCATTCGACCAACTGCTGATACCGAGAACAATTCACAATCGACACTCACAGCAGGCAGATAGCAGCGTGTAAGTAATTGGACACATGGATATTATATTGCAACGCGAATATTCATCCACCCAGCTAAAAAGTAGAATCCGTACTGAGTACCGATTCCAATTTGAAGCTTCGATCCCTCATCAGACTAATTACCCTGTCACTGGTGAAAACTTCCTCAATATCGATCCTGAGGCAGGTGCGGTGCCCAGTCGGATTTTATCTGAGGTTCACCCCATTGTAACAAACTGATCATAAGCATGTTAACACCGGTTTTTCACCTCAAACGACAACGGATCGAAGGACAGTCCTTTTCGTTTTGATAACCCATGACGTTGCATAAGGGAAAAACAGGGCCTCACATGGAGGCTTATTCGATGTGTAAGTATTTGTGTTTTAGTGTATTGCAATCATTTCACAGTGATATTGAAGATGAAAACCATGCATGCTGTATCGTGTTAATGATCGCGATTTTCGCAACTGGATGAGAGGAGGAGCAATGGTGTGCAAGTGATTGGACACATGGATGTTATGTTGCTTGAAAAACATTTCTCCATCCAAAGCTAAAAAGAGGAATCGGTCCTATGTCCGGATTCCTCTTTGAAGCTTCGGGCTCTCACCAGGCCATTACCCTGTCACAGGCGAGAGCTTCCGCAATTTCGCTCCTGAGACAGGTGAAGTGGCCATGCGGGCACGGCCTCTGGCCCATGTTCTCAGGTTCGTGATCTGCTCGCTCATGAGCTTGGACAAGGGCACCAGGTCATTCAAAACCTGGGCAATGGTCAGGTCAGTCGGCTCTTCATGGACAGCAAAGGCCTGGTAGAGCGATTCGATAAAGGCCTGTTCGATCTCACTCCCTGTTAACCCCTCGGTGGCCTTGGCCAGTTGGGCAAGGTCATATTCCTTGGGATGGCGACCATGCTTTGCGATCTGGATCGACCAGATGGATTCACGCTCAGGCTGTTGGGGGAGATCGACAAAGAACAACTCATCCCAGCGACCCTTCCGCAATAACTCCGGTGGCAGTTGAGTCACGTCGTTGGCCGTGGCGACCACGAACACCGGCGATTCTTTCTCCTGCATCCAGCTCAGGAATGAACCCAGAACCCTGGCAGAGGTGCCGCCATCGATTGACCCCTTGCTGCCGCTGAAGCCTTTATCCAACTCATCGATCCAGAGACAGCACGGTGCAATGGCCTCAGCCGTCTGGATCACCTGGCGCAGGTTGGCTTCACTCTGGCCTACAAGGCCGGCAAAGATCCTGCCTGCATCCAGTTTGAGCAAAGGCACACCAAACACCGAGGCGGTGACCTTGGCACAAAGACTCTTGCCAGTGCCTGCAAGGCCCAGAATGAGTAATCCCCTGGGTGTGGGAAGCCCATAAGCCCTGGCCTCAGGACCAAAGGCATGCTGACGTTGGACAAGCCATTGCTTGAGAATGTCCAGTCCTCCAATGGAGTTGAGGCTCTCCCTGGGCGTGATGATCTCCAGCAGGCCATTCTTTTTAATCGTCAGCGCCTTCTCACGAGCCACAACGCCAGGATTGATCCTCCCCTGTTCCACCACGGACAAGGCAAAGGCATTCTCAGCCTCCATGGTGGTCATGCCTGTGGCTGCATCCAACACCTTGTCCCTGGCTTCAGCCGACAGTGGGTCCAGATTGGCAGAGGCCAGGATGCCATTGAGCACGGGCTCCAATTGTGTCTTGTTGGGCAGGGCGAAGTCGATCACCACAAGCTCGCGTTCCAACTCAGGGGGCAACAACAACCGGCAGCCCAGAATGACGAGGGTCTTGCCAGTGGTCTTGGCCTCCAGGAGCGCATCCTTGAACCTCCTGACCAATAACGGGTTGGGATCCAAGAGGAAGAGATGGAAGTCCTTGAGGAGGAGGATGGATTTCTCCTTGAGCTTATGGATGGCCTGCAGGACCTCCAGGGGATCGTTGGCAGGGACATGATGACCCGTGGCAGTGTCCATAAGCCCCTCGACCACACTCCAGACATGGAGGGTGAATTGAAGCTCCTGGGCCACCGCCTTGAGTTCAGCCTCCACCCGTTGTTCCTCAGACGAAACGATATAGAGGGCAGGATAACCCGCCCGGATGTAGTGAATGATCTTTTGTTTCATGGGGTATTCCTTTCGATTGAATTGAAGTGACGCTGCTCCCAGTCCAGGCATGCCTGGCGGGAGTGATGAACGAACAGGACATGCCCCTCAATATCCATGACCTCCCAGGCCTGGCTTGAGGAGTTGAACTCGATGTGAGTGGCCCTGGTGACCTGCAATGGTCCCAGGGTGGAAAGGTCAATGGCCTCGGTATATAAACACGAGGCCACGCCTTGAGGTGAGAAGGACAGGACCACGGGTGTCATGACCCTATCCTTTGCTGTTGGTGAGAGTGATTCTGCTGGTGGTACTCAGGCTTCTTGACCCTCTGTGACACCACTCCCAAGGCCTCTTCGAGATACCGTGTGGCCTTTTCACAATCACTGCCCTTGAATCCCACAGTATCGATCTGGATGTCTCCTGTAGGAGACACTTTGATTTCGATGGTCGGTTTCATGGTCAGTAACCTCCGAGGGTGAGTTTGATGGTGCCATCCTGTTCCTGTCGGCGTTGCACCCAGCAGCCCTTCTTTCTGGCTTCGAGGATGGTTTTATGCACGCCGTAGAGTTGGAGGAGTTTTCCATAATCCCTGCCCACCTCCTTTTCCACATGACCCTCCCACCAATCAGTGGTGAGGCCATAGGAACCATCAGGCTGTCGATTCACGGCGATGTCATAGGGACCCTTGAGCCGGATGACATAATCGCCTTGGATGTGATTCTGGTAGTAGCCTCTGGCCTGAGCCTGAGGAGTGAGGGTGTAACCCATCTCCTCCAAGGCCAGGCGCAAGGCCTCTACGTCCTTGATCTGGGTCTTAATGGTGGTGAAGTGTGACATAGTTACCTTTGAATGATCATGTTCACGCCGCCAGGTGGAACTTTCTCCTGCCCAACTCGCCAAACCTCTCCACAACCGATGTCATGTTCGAGTGAGCCAGTGTATGGGCCTCATTCGACAGGCGTGATAATCCCTGAACCAACTGCTGGCGTGCAAAGGCGCTGTCGCGATACTCTTCGGCCGTCCTGGACAGCAACTCCCTGCGCACCTCTTCCAGCCGCCTCTCCATCTCGGTGTCATTGGCAAAGTTCATCTGCTTGAACTGGTCAATGAAATGGATCAGTCGGTTGAGGGTCTTCTGATGCACTCCCTTATCACTGCCCTGGATGGAATGGAGCATATCCTCGCATAATTGGGCGGTCTGCTCACGCAATGTGGCTACACATTCGGCCACAAACATCTCCGTCTGCTGACGGATCTTCGTCGAGGCCTCCTGTGACGCCTTCTCGCGTGCATCGATGATCTTCTCCTGGTCCTCCACGCTGATCAGATCCAGTTCCAGCCTCTCAGGGAGGGTGATCTGGAAGAGGTGCGTGTCGAACCCGAAGTGGCGATGCATTTGGTGGGGCATGGGAAACGATTGCTCGATGGTGGACACCAACCGTTTCGGGTCAGTGACCAGCTTTCGAGCCATGGCCAGCCATTCCTCTGCCGCTGAGGCCCTCAGGGAGGCATAGCGATCCAGGAAGGCCTGTCGTGCCTGCCAGAACTCTGTCTCCAGGAGCTTCAGTTTATCCATCACCTCCTGGAGTCTGGGATTGGGCAGGAAGTGACCCAAGCCATTGAGAAAGGGAAAGGTGTTCCCCTCTACCAGGGCATGAGCCCGTCCCTCGATGAGGTTCAACTCACCCAGGGCGTCCTTGGGCAGGAGTCGCTTATGCCCCAGGCTGATGAGTCGGTCGGACACCTGGGAGGCATCCAGACCAAGGTCTTCAGGCCGGAGCTTCTTGCAGCCCCGCCAGAAGCGTATGCTCACGTTGATCAACACCCCTTCGCGCGTGAGCACGTCGAGGAGGTGGTTTTGGGTGGTGTTCATGGTTTTGGATTCAGTTGAATGGATGGGTTGGGAAACAATGGGATCAGCCAAGGCCACATGGGCCTTGAAGGGATAGGAACATGGGGTGATTTCCCCCCATGTCCACATGCCACCCGCCCCAACAAAACGCCCTATAGGTCAATTGTGAGCGAAGTGATGGAGGCGGTGAAGGGTTCCCAGCCCTGGCATGCAAGGCTGGGACGTATTTAATGGCGTTTCTGGGTGGATTGGTAGAGTGCATACCCTCCTGCCAATGCCAGGAACCCCACGATGTAGGACCAGTAGCAATAGATCAGGATGCATCCAAACCCACACAGAACGATCCACACCATCTGGTCATCCGACTTCTGGTTCATGGTATCTCCTTTCTTGAAGCCAGGGATGGCCTAGATTTTGACGGCCTGGATTTCGCGCAAGGTCGAGCGAATCACGGCAATCTCCTTTTCAGTGGTGCGTTTCTCACGCTCCACCTTGTTGAGGATCTTCAGCAATTCCGTGGTCTCGTTCACCACGTCCTTGAGGCTGGAGCGTATCTTCTCCAGGTCTTCCATGGCCTGTTTGAGCGATACCACCTCATCCTTGGGATGGGGTGTTGTCGTCGCTGCAGTCCTGGGCTCAGGGATGATGGGTGGTGTGATTCGTGGATTGGGGGTTGTATTCATGGGTTCTGGTTCCTTGGGTTGGTTGTTGTCTTCCGTTCGCACGGGCATCACCACCAGGCGTTTGCCTGTGTGATGAAAGATCATGGCTGAACGGCTATCGGTGATGTCCAATTCATGCAGACCCAGTTTGAGGGCCTTGATCATGAAGTGGCGATTGACGGTCAAGGTGAGAGCCAAACCCTCCATGGCGATACCCGGTATGGTCATGGGGGTCAGGCTTGCACCCTTGTGATCCTGACCACACACCTGCAACTGGCCAGGGGTGATGATCAAGCGCATGGGTTGGTTGAGGATATCCTCTCCTGGGAGTCTGGGGATAATCTCCAGAAGGGATTGAACCGCCTCTTCACTGAACCTGATCCAGGTCTGGATCGAGTCAGGTGATGGCACACACTGACGCCAGTTGGGATATTGGCCTTCAATCTCCCGTGCCAGGACTGTCCAGTGGTTGGATGCGAGTTGAAGCCAGCCACCGGTATTGTCCTTCCTGGGTTCGAGGCTCATGCGCCAGTCGCCATCTTCAAACAACACATTCCATGCCAGGATCTTGCGATGAGGCACGATGAGGGGTTGCTTGAGGTTGAAGGTGAACGAGTTGGCGGCAAAGAGGTGTTTGCCGTCCGTCGCCACCATGTAATGGGAGCCTGTCTCATGGGTGTCGAGGCATGCGCCACTGAGGATGGGCCTTGAGGTGTCTGAGGCACACTCCAAGGCCTCCAGCAGGACTTCCTTGGCATGGTCATCCAGCACCAGGGGTTCCCCTTTCACACTGGGCATTGCCGGGAACTCCTCTACTGGCAGTGTCTCGAACCGTTGTTCGATGGATTGACCGGCGACAGGACACGCCAGACAGATGTCCTCCTTGTCATGCTGTGTCAGGAGGATGTTTTCCTGGGGTGGCAGGGTGCGAATCCACTTCAACACCGGTTCAAAGGGCATGAGGAATGTCCCTTCGAACCCAGGTTGAGGTGTGTCGGAGCGATAGACGACATGGGTGTCGAGATCGCTGGCATGGAAGGTGACCATGCCGGAGGCGTTGCAGGTGACCTTGAGGGCCCTTAAGACCGGCAGGTGGCTGGATTTATTGATGATCTTGCCCAAGCCCGTGAGCACGGTCTTGAGTTCGTGGACGGGTAGTGTGATTTCCATATCATTCAACGGGTTGAGGGTTTTGGTATTTCAACTGAGCCACTGTGCAGGTCATGGGGGGAATATCTGTGCGCACCCCCAGATGGACAGGCTGGTAGAGACAGCCGCTTTCCTTGAAGGCGTACAGGTATCGGACCTCAACGACGGATCCTATGGCAGGGATGTCCTGATTCACGGGGATGGTGACATGACCACACTCGATCCATCCTTGAGCCGGTTGCCAGAGTTTGAGTTCAACGCTGCGCTGGTGCTGGTGTCCTGTGACCACAGCGGAGAGCGTGGCGTAAAACTTGAACTTGAGCTGGCTGCCTCCTTGGGCCGGACGTCCTGCCACATAGGGCGCCTGGAGGTGTTTGAAGACCACGCCTTCGGCATGGGCCTGTTGGAGTTGCTGGAGGACCTCCCTCTTGCGAGTGGATCCCAGGGTTGTGTCCACCCATCGAATGACCTTCGAGTGGATGACGCCCAGGATATGTCCCAACCCATCCCAGCGTTGGATATAGGGCAAGGGTCTCAAGTCCTCTCCATTCAAGGCGAGGATGTCAAAGGCCATGAATCGATTTCCCATGGCCTCGCCATCGAGGATGAAGTCACCGGGCAGGCGTTGTGCCTCGGTCTCCAGGGTGGCAGGGAGCGCGATGATCAATCCCTGGCGGTTGATGCCGGTGATCCGGTCCTTCTCCTTGCGAATCAGGACACGTTGGCCATCATATTTCTCCTGCATCCCAAAGGAGGGATCTTCCAGGTATTGATCCAGGGCTTCCTCCTCAATGGGATTCAGAAGCTGTGGGAGGATGCCGGTGGATTGGTTTTCACGTTCGGTGTGCTGGTATGGCACGCCTTGTTCGCCTGGGGAATATCCCTTGGCGAGCTTTTCATTCACCAGCCGGTCATAGATATGCCTGGCGGTGTCGTAATCGACTGGGGTTGGGGTTTTGACACCCGTATCGAGTGTCGCGCCTCGTCTTCCATAGGCGAAGGTCACATGGAAGCGGTCGAGGTGGGGTTCGATGGCGCATTGATAGACTTTGTCCGAGGCGCCTTCGCGGTAGTACAGGG
>CAZIDG010000143.1:0-8240 GCA_964538065.1 uncultured Verrucomicrobiota bacterium | reverse complement strand
GAATGCTCCACCCATTTCTCCCATGGCTCCCATCCTTCCCATCCCTCCCATTTCCTGCCGATGGAGCCGATCCAGCCGATGGTTCCCTCCCCCACCGCACTCCTCTGTGCGATGCTGGGCGCGTATGAAGAACATTAGTTTTGGCTTCGCAAGCGGGCCTTCAGCCACCCCACGCGGGCGCCCACAGCCTGCCCCTCTGTGTGACGGAGTAGCAGGGAGTCCTTATTTCCATTTGATTTGGACTTGGCCTTGAGGATGGGTTGGGAGAGAATGTCTGCATGCCATGCCAATTGCGAATCGGTGATCCGGGCACGCATCCGGGCAAAATGATCGGCGCAAGCACTGGTCTCCACGCATAAACGCGAAAAGAAAGAGCGAAATGAAACGGCTAATCTCATTATTGTTGTCCACAGGCATCCTGATTGGTTCGATGGCCCGAGCGGCCGCCGGCACTGCGGAAGATGTCATCCTTGAAAATGATCAAATGAAGCTGGTCATTGCCAGCGATGGCACTGCCAAAAGCCTGATCCACAAACCCACAAAAACGGAGTGCTTGGTCCAAGGCAGGAAGGTGCCCATCAGCACCATCACAGAGCCGCGCCCGTATCAGAACGAGGTCAAGCTGGCCTATCCCAATAAGAGGACCACGTTTAAGTCCAATGCGGTCCGGAAAAAAGGGGACAAGCTGGTCATCGGCTATGAATTGATCCCCTGGGAGGCCACGGTCGGGGTGAAGATCACACAGGATTATATCGCCTTCACTTTGGAGACATTCACGCTGACCGAGGATTACGGCATCTCCATGACGGAGCCTCCGATATCGGAGATGTGGTTCCTGCGTTTGCCGGTCCGCAACCTGGGGCATTGGGGCGACTGGCTGAACGTGATCTGGGATGACAAGGTGGCGGTCAATGTGCTGGCCGCCGACCCCGCTGCCAATGCGGATTCAGAAGCGGGCGACGGCTGCCGCATCCTGGAGGCTGGAACCGATGAGAAGGTCAAACTGACCGGGGTTACGGCGGCGCTGATCACCTGCGCCAAGGACCAGTTGCTGGATAAGATTGCCGTGGTCGAAGAGGATTATCATTTGCCCCACGGAGTGGCCAGCCGAAGGCATGATCTCTACAACGCATCGTACTATTGGACCTACACGGTCGATCCGTCCAACGTTGAGGAGCAGATCAAATACGCGAAGATGGGCGGCTTCCGGCTCATGAACATCTATTATCCGGCGTTTCTGGAAAGCCGGGGCTACCGTTTGATCGGCAATTACGATGTTTACAGACCGCAGTATCCCCAAGGCAAGGCGGATCTGAAAGCGATGCTGGCCCGGATCAAGGCGGCCGGCATCACGCCGGGCTGCCACTTCCTCCACAGCCACATAGGCCGGGACAGCAAGTATGTCACCCCCATCCCCGACCATCGGCTCAACCTGACACGGATCTTCACCCTGGCCAGGCCCCTGGGGAGCAACGACACGACGATCTTTGTGGAGCAGAATCCCGCCCAAAGCACGATGGCGGAAGGCCGCAAGGTGTTGAAAATCGGGACCGAGCTGATTGCCTACACGGGCTACACCACCACGCCGCCGTACCAGTTCCACGGGTGCAAGCGCGCCATCGATAAAACCACCCTCAACGCCCAGCCCGCCGGTTACATGTTCGGCTTGCTCGATGTCAGCGAATTTGGCGCCACCAGCGTGTACCTGGATCAGTACTCCGACCTGCAGGATGAAGTGGCGGAGGGCATCGCGAACCTCTGGGATGCCGGCTTCGAGTTTTTCTATTTCGACGGATCGGAAGGGGTGAATCCACCCTTCTGGTATCACGTGTCCGGCGCGCAGTACCGGGTGTTCAAAAAGCTGAAACCCGAGCCCATATTCGCCGAGGGCGCCGCCAAAACTCATTTCAGTTGGCACATGCTGACCGGAGGCAACGCGTTCGATGTTTTCAGCCCTGAGACGCTCAAGGAGCAGACCATCAAGCATCCCCTTAAGGAAGCCCCCCGGATGCGCGATAATTTCACCCGCCTGAATTTTGGCTGGCTGGGTTACCGCTTGCCGGATGCCAGTACGATCGGCACCCAGCCCGACCAACTGGAGTTTGTCACCAGCAAGGCGGCTTCATGGGATTGTCCGGTGTCCATCCATGCCGATCCGCAAACCATGGCCAAACATCCGAGAACTGCGGACAACTTCGAGGTTTTAAGACGCTGGGAGGAGGTCAGGGCCAGGCGGTGGCTGACGGATGAACAGAAGCAAGCCCTGCGCAATCCGGACCAGGAATTCACGCTTTTGCTGGACGAAAAGAACGAGCTCGAGCTGGTGCCCTATGAGAAAATCCCAAACGCGGCCAAGGGCAGCAAAGAGGTGATCGCCTTTTCCTTCAAGCGCCATAACGATCCGTATGTGGTGTATTGGCACATTTCAGGCGACAAGGAGCTGGAATTGCCGCTTAAGCCAGGCTCCGTGACATTGATGAACAGCCTAGGCAAGGAAACTACGGTCAAGGCCGCCGCGGATGGCAGCACGACTATCCTGCCAGTGGGCAACCGCAGGTATGTCAAAGCCAACAAATTATCGAAGAATGACCTGATCGCCGCCTTCAAAAACGCCAAAATCCTGGAGCCCGCCCCGGCCCCCGCGAAGACAAATTAAACGGTCCGGGACGACGGAAGCCTTGGGCGGTCCATGGGGCCGCCCCCTCAATCTTGCCCCCGGGCTTGCCGTCGGGACGGGATGGCGGCATAGTGACGGGGCGTGAAGATACTGGTCGCCATCACCGGAGCCAGCGGCTCCCTATATGCCCAGCGGTTGCTCGAGAATCTCGACACCCGCCGGCATGAGGTGCATTTGGTGATGAGCCGTTATGCCCAGGCGGTGGTGGCGGAGGAATTACCCGGCGGGCTCAAGGTGCCTGCGGGCATCGCCGTGCATAACCTCAAAAGCATGAACGCACCGTTTGCCAGTGGTTCCAATGCCATCGAAGCGATGGTGGTCATCCCCTGCAGCATGGGCACGCTGGGACGCATCGCCCATGGGCTGAGCGATGACCTTTTGCTGCGCACGGCGGATGTGACCCTCAAGGAACGGCGCAAACTCATTCTTGTGCCGCGGGAAACACCCCTTAACCTCATTCATATCAAGAATTTGGAACTCCTATTTCTGGCGGGGGCGATCATCCTCCCGGCCAGTCCGTCCTTTTATAGTCGGCCGCAGACGGTGGAAGCCGTGGCCGACACCGTGGTCGCCCGCGTGCTCGACCATTTGGGAATGGAACATCAACTCACAGCACGATGGCAGGAGGAAAAAGAGTGAACCCTGGCAGCACGACCGCTGGATTCGGGGAACCTTCCAACATGGGCAACATTTTTCATATATTTCGCACCTGGGCTGACTTTGTAAAAATCAGCCACACCATGTTTGCCCTGCCGTTTGCGCTGGCCTCCATGGTCGTCGCGGCGCGCGAGAATCGGGGATGGCCCGGCATGCGTATTTTTGGGTTGATCCTGGCGGCCATGGTCTGTGCGCGAACCTGCGCCATGGCATTCAACCGGATCGCGGATCGCAAATTCGACGCCCTCAATCCCCGGACGGCCATGCGGCATCTTCCTGCGGGTCAGATCAGCCTGTTGAGCGCCATCACGCTGTGGTTGTTGAGCGGAGCTGGCCTGGTGGCCTCGGCCTATTTCATCAATCCGGTGTGTTTTTATCTTTCGCCGGTGGCGCTGGTGATCGTGTGTTTTTATTCCCTGACCAAGCGGTTTACCGATTACACACACGTCTACCTGGGGGTGGCGCTGGCGCTGGCTCCGCTTGGGGCCTGGCTGGCGGTGCAGGGCAGTCTTTCATTGAGCCCGGTCGTATTGGCGCTGGCGGTGGTGCTGTGGCTGATGGGTTTTGACATCATCTATGCCCTGCAGGACTATGAATTTGACCGCACGCATGGGTTGCACTCCCTGGTGGTGGCCTGGGGGGTGGAGAATGCGCTCAAGGCGGCCTTTCTGGCCCACATGCTCATGTGGGGACTGCTGTTGGCGTTCGGTTTGCTGTCGCGATTCCGGATGGCCTATCTCGTGGGCTTGATCATCATTCTGGGCTGCCTGGTGCTCGAGCATTGGCTGGCCCGGCGGCGCAGTCTCAAGTGGATCAATATTGCCTTCTTCCGGCTGAATGCGCTGGTGAGCACCGTGTTCCTCATCGTCACGGTGAGCGAGGTGGTGTTTCCCGGATTTCGTCTCACACGACCATGAACATTTGGATGCAATCGGAGCTGGGGGATCTGCGGGAGAAAGCCGCCAGCGGAGAGCGCTTTACTGAAGCCGAGGCGCTGCGGCTGTTCGAGAGCAAGGACCTCAACGCGCTGGGGGCCCTGGCCGACCTGGCCAACCGCCGCAAAAACCAGGGCCGTGCCTCGTTCATCGCCAACCGGTACATCAACTACTCCAACTATTGCATCCTGAGCTGCCAGTTCTGCGCCTTTGCCCGCAAGAAACGGGATGGGAACGGCTTCGAATTGAGCGTCGAGACCATCGTGGAAAAGGCGCGCGAGGCGCTCCGGTTGGGCATTACCGAGCTGCATATTGTGGGAGGACTTCATCCTTCGCTGCCCTTCAGCTATTACACGGACATGCTGCGCGCCCTCAAGGCGCTCGACACACGGTTGCAGCTCAAGTGCTTTACGGCGATTGAAGTCATGCACCTGGCCTGGCTCGCCAAAAAAAGCGTCAAGGAAACCCTGGAAATCCTGCG
Organism: uncultured Verrucomicrobiota bacterium; assembly: GCA_964538065.1. Classification (GTDB taxonomy): domain Bacteria; phylum Verrucomicrobiota; class Verrucomicrobiia; order Limisphaerales; family UBA1319. The sequence goes on along the minus strand of CAZIDG010000143.1, from coordinate 3,490 downwards.
TGAAGCGGGCCTTGATGCCCTGACGGGGGGCGGCGCCGAAATTTTCAATCCCGCCGTCCGATCCGCCATCGCCCGGGGCAAGGAATCGGCGGAGGAATACCTGGACGTGCACCGCACCTGGCATCAACTGGGTGGACGCAGCACCTGCACCATGCTCTTTGGGCATGTGGAATCGCTGGCCGATCGGGTCGATCATTTGCGGCAGTTGCGGGCTTTGCAGGATGAAACGCATGGTTTTGTGGGGTTTGTTCCCCTACCGTATCAGCCGGAAAACAACGGCATTCCCGTGAAACATGCCCCCACGGGGTTCGACGTGTTGCGGACCCTTGCGGTGAGCCGGTTGTATCTGGATAATTTTGACCACATCACCGCCTACTGGGTTGGCCTGGGCATGAAGCTGGCCCAGACCGCGTTGAGCTACGGGGCGGATGATTTGCATGGAACCATCGTGGAAGAGCATATTTTCCACATGGCAGGTGCGGTCACCCCTCAACTGCAGACCATGAAAAACATGGTGAAGGCCATCCGGGAAGCCGGTTTGACTCCCGTGCAGCGCAACACCTTCTACGAACCCGTCAAGGAATGGGTGGCCCCGGACGAAAATGGGCCGACGTGCGACGCCTCGGAGCAGGACTCGCCTGAGCACTCGCCGGAAGTCTGAGCCATGGCATCATCGGATACACGAATAATCGTGTTTTCGTTGGGGCTGGCAATGGATATGGTGGGGCAAGCACATGGATGGCAGGGCCTGATGGGATCGTCGGGCGCGAGCCATCCACGATAAAGATTTTTTATGAGTTCATCCGAAATACCAGGCAAACTTCGAATGGCGCCACCCGAGACGCCCGAGGAACTTGCCCATCGTTTTGAACGAGAACAACGTGCCCTGCAATTGCAGCGCGAGGATCGCCTCATGCAGAGCCTGCAGGGGTTTCGAGTGGGTTCTGTGTGCTATCTCAACGGCGCTCCGCTGGTTCGAGGCATTGAAGACCAGATTCTCCTCGCCCCGCCTGCCGAGCTGGCCCGCCTGCTGCGTGAGGACAAATTGGACGCCGCCCTGGTGAGCGTGGCGGAAGTCCTCCTGACCGGCCGCTATGATGTGCTGGATGGGATTGCGGTGGCATCGCTGGGTGAAGTGCAGAGCGTGTTGCTGGCCCATCGCGAGCCTTTGGAGGCCATCAAGGTCATCCACTGCGATCCCGCGAGCATCTCGGGAATGAACCTCCTGAAGGTGCTGCTGGCGGAAAAGGGATTGCATCCCGAATTCAGGCCCCTGCCCAGTTACGATGTCGCCTCCATGCCGGATAACACCCTGCTGATCGGAGATCGCGCCCTGGATTTTCTCCTGGGGCCGCATGAACATCAGATCTGGGACCTGGGCTCGGCCTGGTTTGAATTGACGGGATTGCCGTTTGTCTTTGCGGTGTGGGCACTGCGCCGTGGGATCGACAATGAAGTGCTCAAGCAACAATTGCGCGAAGCCAAGGCGTTTGGACTGGAGACCCTGGACAACATCATCGCCACGAACACGCAGTACACACAGGATTTCCGGAAGGATTATCTCACCTGGCACATTCACTACCACCTGGGTTCGGATGAAAAGCGCGGCATGGCCAAATTCATCGAATTACTGCGCAAGCATGGCTTTGGCCCTGTGCATGAGCCAAAGTTTGTCGCTTGACACCGGCAGGAACATGCTTTAAATATGAGGTGTAATGATTGGTAACGCGAATATCCGACTGGCTCTGCTTAACGCGCTGCTGTTGCGCAGCGTGGCAGTCGGGTTGTAGTAATCGCAAGTGATTTTTAACCCCACTGCCCTGCAAGGCGGTGGGGTTTTTTATTTTAACCATATGTATGAAAAATAACCGCATCATCATATTCGACACCACTCTCCGGGACGGAGAACAATGTCCGGGCGCATCCATGAATTTGCGCGAGAAGCTCGAGGTCGCCCGCAATCTCGCCCGCCTCCAGGTGGACGTGATCGAAGCGGGTTTCCCGGTCATCAGCGAAGGGGATTTCACCGCGGTCCAGACCATTGCCCGGGACATCAAGGGGCCGATGATCGCCGGCCTCGCCCGTTGCGTGCCCAAGGATATCGAAGCTGCGGGGGCCGCCGTCAAACCCGCTGGCAAAAAGGGGCGCATCCATGTCTTTTTGGCCACCTCGAAGATCCATCGCGAGTTCAAGCTCGGCAAGCCGCAGGACGAGATCCTCCGCCTCGCCGTGGAGGGCGTGAAGCATGCGCGCAGCCTTGTGGAAAACGTCGAGTTTTCACCCGAGGACGGTTCCCGGACGGAGCCGGAGTTTCTCATCCAGGTGTGCAAGGCGGTCATTGCGGCCGGCGCCACGACGGTGAACATTCCCGACACAGTGGGCTGGGCGGTGCCCGAGCAATTCGGCGCGTTGATCGGCCGTTTGTATCGCGAAGTGCCAGAATTTCAATCCGGACAAGCAGTCATCAGTGTTCATTGCCATAACGACCTTGGTCTTGCCGTGGCCAACTCCCTGGCCGCCGTCCGCGCGGGCGCGCGCCAGGTGGAATGCACGGTCAACGGCATCGGCGAACGCGCCGGCAACGCCGCGCTCGAAGAGGTCGTCATGGCGCTCCGAACACGCAGTGACTATTTTGCTGGATTTGAATGCGGCGTGAACACCCGTGAAATCGTCAAGGCCTCGCGTCTTGTCTCGCGCATGAGCAGTCTTGTTGTGCAACGCAACAAGGCAATTGTCGGCGAAAACGCCTTTGCCCATGCCAGCGGCATCCACCAGGATGGCGTCCTCAAGAAGCGTGAAACCTACGAAATCATGGATCCCGAAGAGGTTGGCTGGGGGCAATCCGAACTCCCCTTGACCAAACACAGCGGGCGCGCCGCGGTGGCCGCCCGCCTGAAGCACCTCGGGTTCAAATTGTCCGAGGGGGACATTTCCGCCATCTTCGCGCGGTTCAAGGACATCGGCGACAAGAAGAAATTCGTGTACGACGATGACTTGTCCGCACTGGTGGGCGGCCACATCACTGAAGTGCCCGAAACCTGGACATTGGAATACATCGGTGTGGTGAGCGGCAATCACCTTGTCCCCACCGCGACCGTCCGGCTCAAAAGGCCGGGCGATCCGCAGACGATGGAAGCCATCCAGGATGCGGGCACAGGCGATGGTCCGGTGGATGCGGCCCTCAAGGCGGTGGACCGCCTGACCAAGACCCACGGCACACTCATGGAGTATTCCTTGCGGGCAGTTTCCCAGGGAAAAGATGCCTTGGGGGAGGTTAGCATCAAGGTGGACTTTGGCGATGGCAATCTCGTCCCCGGCAAAGGTGCGAGCACCGACATCATTGAAGCCAGTGCCCGGGCCTACCTCAACGCGGTCAACCGGCACATCTTTAGCGGCAAGGAACAGATGTCCAAGATCTCGACCCAGCCTTGACGGCATGGCCGTGAACCATTGACGCGCATGGGGGTGGCGGACCCTCATGCGCGTTTTT
>CAZIDG010000142.1:0-8341 GCA_964538065.1 uncultured Verrucomicrobiota bacterium | reverse complement strand
TCGCCTTTGAGCACCCACCAGACGATGGCGAGGATGGCCACGGCGATGATGATGGCCAGGGCCAGGAGACCGGCCAGGGCGATGAGAAGGGCTTTGAGGATGAGAATGAGAGTCATAGCAGGAGTTAGGAGTTGGGGTTATTCGCGGGTGTGTGGTGTGGACACGTCAGCGGAGGCGATGCGGTGGAGTTGGCCGTATTTGCGGCAGGTGGTGAGGATGTTTTTCTCCAGGGCCGCCAGGGTGGCCGTGGTGGCGTCGGTGATGTAGTGGGGGTTTTTGCAGGCGCGATCCTTCTCCAAGCTGTAGGTGATGGCAAACTCTTTGAGCCTGGCCAGGACAGTGTCGATCTCGCCGCGCATGTAGGGTGTGAGCGCCGGGGACGTAGCCGGACGCTTGTAGGGGTCGCTCTTGCGGGTGGCGCGGCGGAGTTGTCGCAGGGTGTCACGCGAAGGGGGTGGGGTTCGTCGGGGATAAATCATAGGAGCTAGGAGTTGGGAGTTAGGAGTTGGGGGGCTCGGGGAGGCTGGCCCAGTGTGTGACTGGGAAGCGAAAGCGGGATCCGTCGTTGTCGAGCCAGAATCCAGTCTCGGTGTCGTAGTAGCCGAACCAGACGGGTTCAAAGGTTGTTTTGGGGATGTGAACCAGGACCGTGGTAAACGCGGTTGGGAGCGAATCGGTGACCGGGATCCACGTGATCTGGGTCGTAATCGGAGTTGTTTGAGTTTGGAGAGGCATGGGAGTTGGAATCTAGGAGTTAGGAGTTGGGAAAACGTTCTTGGTTTTGGTGGTGAGCTCCAGGCTGAGTTCCTGGACGCGCTGGGTATCGAGCGTGGGCAGGATGGCTTCGCTGGCATAGATGAGGCAGAGGGCGGAGACCATGAGGGATGCTTCGAGGAGCTTTTCCCGGTCGGTGGTGATGGTGGGATCCATCACGGTGACGATCTGCGCCATGTATTGGTGCAGTGGTGCAGGGAGGTGGCTCTCGGGATCGGTCTTGTGCAGGAGCGCAAACATGCGCTGGGGATCGGAGGTGATGCTGTCCACGAGGGAGAGGAGCATCGCTGTGACGAGGTGTTTGTTTTCGCTCATTAGATGGCCTCCATGGCGCGGTGGCTCTCCACGGCATCAATGACGTGGTCCCAGGTCATTTTCTGTTTCCGTTTGTGGGCGATTTTTGCAGCCATGCGCAGGAGGCAAAGCCAGAAGCCCAGGGCCTCATCGGCGATGATTTGGGTCTGGAGCGTGAGTGCCTTGCCTCGGGCCGGAGCCAGATCGTAGAAGGCGGAGAACTTGGCCAGGTCCTCGTCACTCGGACGGTTGGGAAGAGGGAGGCTGCCAAACCGACGGCGACCCACCTGCTGGATGATGCCCGAGAGTTTGCCACTCTCCATTTCCTTCTTGAAAACGTTGGTGGCGGAGATGACCACACCGCAGTGTGATACGTCGTGGATTTCACGAATGAACTCGATGACGCGGGCGGCACGGTCGCTACGTGTGAAAAGGCACTGGTGGGCCTCGTCCACGATGAGGAGCATCCGGTCGTCGAACGACTCAATGATGCGACGCGAGGCGGCGATTTCGTTGAGCTGAGCCGGGAGGCGTAGCACCTTGGCCATGGCGGCCAGGAAATAAGCCATGTTGCCGCCGGTGGGCATGCGGACCATCACGGTCTGGCCATGGTTGTGATCGCTGGCGTATTTCTCCAGGGCGGTGGTTTTGCCGATCTGGCTGTCGCCGAAAACGAATCCAATACGGTTGTATTCCAGAGATGCAGTGCAGATTCCCCAGATTTTGCGTACCAAGGTGGTTTCCACGAAATCGACTTTGCGGCTGGAGGCACGCTCTTCAATGAGCTTGCGGGCGCTGGCGATTTCGTTGCAGACGTTGGCGAGATTGCCATCGTATTTGCCGGTGAACACCCGGTGGACCGTGGAGGCGTCGTAGCGGATGAGGTTACCGACCTCGGAGAGGCTCATGTTGTTTTCGTGCGCGAAACTGTGCAACCAGCGGATCATCGCCCGCTGTTCGTCGGGGAGGTCCTGAGTGGCCTTGTTGACCACATCGCCGGGGATGTGCAGGCGCTTGCCTGGAGCCGCTTCGGGTTGTTGTGGGGCTGGTGTGAGTGCTGTTGGTGTGGTGGTGGTTTCCATAATCATGTTGTTTGGGGTTAGAGGATTTCGTTGAGGAAATCCTCGGTGGTGTCGGGTGCGTCTGCGGGTTTGTCCGCGGGCGCGAAAGCTTCGTTCATGAATTCATCGACGCGGGCCTCGGCCTCGGCGTCGGCCTTTTCCGTGGCTTTGCGCTCGGCCTGCATGTCGGATGCAATGGCGCGGGACATGGCTTGCAAGCCGGTTGCCGGGGACGTGTCCGAGGGGAGAGCGGTCGTGGTATTAGCCTGGGCGACGGCGTCGAGGATCTGCTGGTTGGCGGCCATGCGGGCGTCGTTGGCCAGGAGCTGCTCGGCCATGGAGGTGCGGACGTTGGCGGCGGCCTGGTTGAGGAAGGTCTGCTTGCGGCGGATGGAGTCGGCCAGGGTGGCCTGGTCACCACGTGCGACGCGGGCGAGCCTCGACCAGCATCCGGCGAATCGGCCATTTATGGTGAGGTAGGCTTTCTGCGGATTGTTGGGCGAGAAATAGGCGAGGACCTCGGTGCCATCTGGGATGGCGCTGGATGGATCGGCGGGTCCAAAGAGGATGGTTTTGCCGTCGAGCTTAACCTCGATCTGGGCGCGGTTGACGCGGGCGATGTCGTGGGAATCCTCGTAGAAGCGGGGCCAGATGTTGGAGGGGAGGCGGATCATGCGGACGCCTGCAGCGAGGCGGGCGCGTCGCTCCACGGGCGATTCGGGGCGTGTGGTCCACTCGAGGGTGTCGAGCAAATCGGGATTGACGCGGACGAGATCGGCTTCGGTGTGCCACGCGGCATCGCCTTGGAACCTCCAGACGGACACGGATTCAAAACCTTCGAGGGCGTGATCGTGGCGGGCATTGATGCGAGCGACGATGGCCATGGTCTGCGCGTAACACTGGTCCATGGTGGGGTGAGGTGCGATCAGACGCGCTCGCAGGTCGGCAGGCAGGAGGGAGCCGAGCTTGACCAGGCTGGTGGTCTCGCGCTCCTGTGCGGCCATGATGGCGGGGGCGCTGGCGCGGTCCTTGCCCACCTGTCCAGGGAGAGCGGCAGCCTCGTTGTGGAAGAGGTTGTGCCAGGACTCGAGCGGGCCTTTGCCGGTGCTGTTGCCGGACTTGGATTCCTCCCAGGCGAGGACCATGCGGCCTTCCATGGAGGTGTAGCAGACTTTGATGCGGCCGCCGGAAATATCGTAGAGGACGCGGGCTTCGGCCTGGGACATGGTGGCCGTGCCACGCTCGCAGATGAGATGCATGTCGTAATCTGCAGGGAAGCCGAACTCGTCGAGGAAGGCGGCGACCAAAGCAAGGAAATCGCGGCGTTTGAGGCCGTCGCGTTTGCCCTCCTCATCAGGCAGGAATGGCCTTTGACCAAACTTCAAATAGACGCCGCTGGCGTAGTCGAGGCCGCCCAACTGGAGGACGCGGACGGGGGTGAGGGATTTGCCAGGGACGATGACCTTGCGGTCGAGCCAAACGTCATCCCAAAAAATGTACTCAAGCCAGCGGGCACCAACGCGGGTGCCGGGGACGCAGGGGAGCAGGCTCTTGGCGGCCACGGTGCCGATGCGTGCGATGACGCGTTCGGCTTTTGGGGGCTGGGCGCGGCGCATGAGGTTGGCATAGGACCAGCCGAGGGGGTGGCGAGGGAAGGAGCGTCCGGGTCCAGGAGGCGGGCAGAGGTCGTAGCCGGGAATGGCCTGGGATGGATCGCCTGCGAGCCATGCCTCCCAGCGGCGCAGGAGGCCACGCCAGGCTGGCCTGGATTTGCGCTGGTTCTCCAGCATTAGTCCACCGGCGAAGCGGAGGAAATCGGATGGCAGCGCGGCCTGGCGATCCTCGCGGTCCCAGAGGTCCACCCATTCGCGCTTGTCCAGGAGGATCGTCCAGTCACCCTGGGTGTCGATCCACTGGCTGTGAAGACGGTAGAGGGATTTGAGGGAGAGGCCTGGGATGTGGAGGGCAGCGATGCGGGCGATGGCGTCGCTTTTGGGCGTGGTGGCGGAGATTTCCTGCATGATCTGGATCCGGGCGCGGACGCGGTCCTGGACGTGGGGAGGGAAATCGTAGAGGGTGCTGACCGCACGGGCGAGAGCAGACGATGCGCACGAGAGGTCCCGTGTGGACGGGAGGCTGGCGGGGGCTGTGTGTTGGAGTGTGCGCATCGTCTGTGGGAGTGGAGTGTTTTTACCTGCGCTGGCGTCGGCGATTGACGCTGCCGCGCATGAGCATGTGCAGATCGTTGAGGGTGTTGGTGAGGTCCTCCAGGTCGGCATCACCCAGGGTATCCCAGAGGCGCTGTCCCTCTGCCCCGATGTTGAGGCCAGTGGTGGTGATGCGGCGCAGTTCGGCGGCCCAGACGCCGCCCTCGGCGGCGAGGGTGTCGGCCTCGATCTGTGCCTGGGTACGCCTCGGAGCGGCCAGGCGCTTGCCGGAGGCGTCGCGGGGGGTGACATCGCCGCCGCGAGGGGACTTGAACCCCCAGAGGAGTTCTTTCTGGGTTTTGCCGTCGAGCAGCGCCAGAAAATCGCCTTGAACGGTACGCTGCTCATCTGTGAGGGTATCTGGTGGGGCGATCAAGAGTTGGTGTGCTGGGATGTCTATATCCTTGATCTGTGGCAGGGCCTTGACGGCCTCCTGCGCAAGGACCATCCACTGGCGTGTGGTCCGTTCAGGAATCTGAGGACACTCTGTTTTTATCCAATCTCCAAACTGCCCATGGGGCAGGAGGCGCTTGGCTTCAAGCAGAAGCGACCCGTAGTACACGGCCCGCTCGATTGCCTTACGGAATAAGGCCTGTGTGTCGCGCCATCCGTCATTAACCTCCTTAGCGATGGCTTTGAGGTCACTTGATGTCACTAACTCAGCCTTGCCATCGATGGCGGCCACGGCCTTACAGTGGTGGGCTTTCAGATTAAGAAATCCACCCTGGCCGCATTTGGGGCATGTAAGTGTTTTTTCAGACATAATTATTTGTGTGCTGTGGCAATGTTTTGATGGAACTGAAAGTGAAACTCGCGGGTGCGTAATTCTACGGCCTCCAAATCATCAGCCATCTTGTTAAGTTGGTTGTGCTCAGACTCGCTGCCGCAGACGTCAGCAAGCCCGCGATAAATTCGAATGCGCTTACTCACCGGAGCGGAGGCTGCCGACTCCAGGACAAAATCGATCAATTCTTCGCGCAGGTTCATAATTCGTTCGTGAGCTCAAGAATGATACGGGTTGCCACGACTCCCCTGCGTGTGCGTCGTGCAGCCGCATAAACAGTAGAGGGTTTGTAGCCGCGGAGATTGGCCCACCGTCGCAGGTTTGTACCGTTCTCAATGAGCTTCGCTTTGATCTGACTGTATTTTAGGCTTGAACTCATTTTGTAATTGTGTAAAACTGTATAAAGAATTTACAGAATTACACACCGTGAGTCAACAGGATAATCAGGAAATTTACAGAAAATTTGCAGACCGCCTGCGACAAGTAATGTTGCGCAAAGGCATGGATCCTGCTGATTTTGCGGAATATCTAGGAGTTTCTAGGTCACGACTAGGTAATTGGCTATCCGCACGCAATGGAACGTCTCGACTGGAATTACAGAAAATATCTGAAAAAACTGGTTATTCTGTTGGTTTTTTGAAAGGGAACGAAGACCAAATAACGGTTGAGGCCCCGCAGAGAACACCACAAACCACACCAACTCCAATGCCACGAAACGGATATGGCCCATACTATGGGACATCGAAAGAAGCCCCCGTGGTTAGCATGGCTCAAGCTGGAAGCGAGTGGCACTCCTTTGAAGATTTGTTCGGGCAGAGCGGTGAAACCTTTCCAACATCATGTCGGGATGAGAATGGTTTTTGGTTGCGCATTACAGGTGACTCTATGTCACCCCGATACGAACCGGGTGATTTGGTTATGGTGATGCCCAATGTCGAGCCTCGTAATGGAGACCTCGTCGTTGTGAAGACCAAGGAAGGCTCGGTGCACTTCAAAATATTCCACTGGTCAATCGATAATCTGAAGCTGCGATTAACCAGCTACAATTCCCTGTATCCCGAGATGATGTTTGAGAGAGAGCGAATCGATTGGGTTTATCCAGTTCACTCCGTACTTAGAATCATAAGGTACTAATGTCAAGATAACGGCAATTATTGCCGTTTTGTGTTCCAAATGAGGTAAAAATGAATGATGCTTATTATATTTGGAAGGACAGTCAGGCGCGTGGGCCATACATATCCGCACAAATGCTCGATATGTATGAGAAACATGAAATCAGTTTGCTCACGCTATGTGCACGAAAGGAAGGAGGCCCATGGGAGCCTCTGGAGCAATATTTATCGGACATCCGCGACAAAGCAGCGAAAACAACGCCGTCAAAACCAGGCGGATATTACGTCCTGCAGGGCGACAAGACTGAAGGTCCATTCACAGAAAACCAACTTCGAGCACTCTGGCAATCGGGCAAACTGAACCTTAAGACAATGTATGCGGTGGAGGGCCAGGCTGAGTGGAGACCGTTGGCTGACATGCTCGGGATACTTGAGCCAAACTCTTCTGCACCTACCCAATTCCCGAACAAGGATGAGCAAATTGTTACGGTGCGAAAATCGCGCGGCGTGTTCATTGTGCTTGGGTTGTTGTTTGGCTTAGTTGGCTTTCATAATTTTTATGCCGGGCGGCACGGGATTGGAGCACTGCAACTGATCATAACGGTGCTTTTGTGCTGGACGTTCATCGTGCCTATGTTTGTTGCACTGTGGGCTCTGGTAGAGATCATCACGGTGACACAGGATGCGAATGGGGTTCAAATGACATAGCCATCTTAGCGATGTGCATAGGCTACCCAAACAATTGAGAACAATATGAATGGAGAATCAATCGGTGTCATCGGGGTTCTGTTGCTTTTCGTAGCCCTTTATCTTGGGGTTCGCCGAGGGGCTATGGCAGAGCCGAAGTATTTTCTGTGGATCGAGGAGAAGGTGAAGGGACCGTTTACCGCTGTGGATATTCTTGAAATGGTCCAGAGCCAGATGCTCAGTGGCAGCGTGCTCTGTGCCACGGATATCAACAACAAATGGCAACCGGTCATGGATCGCATGGCCACCATCCGGGTGCATGCGCGGCAATGGCCCAAGGCGCAAACGCCTGTCATTGCTGCCAACCAGACGACAGTCCCAACGGGCAATGGCGCATCCGATGTCCTGGTGGGAGTGGGGATCATGTTATGCTGTCTGGCGATCATGGCGGGGATCTACTTCGCATTTGTCCACGAGATCACTGCGCCGGGGAGCGAGATCATCAATGCGGGCCGGTTGAATGACCGGACGCTGGGATTCGGGGCCGCGCTGGTGGGGGCGCTGATCGGGAGTGTATTCATCGGGGCGGGCGTGGTCTCCAGGAAGCGCTGATGCGATGGACTCAGGAATTCCAGGCTGGGTTATTGTGTGCGCCGCTGTCCTGAGCGTGGTTGCATGGGCCATGGTGCGTGATGCGCTGCTCAGCTATGTTTACCGGCCCAAGAAACCTAAGCGGATGGACCGGACCATCAATCGGCCAAAACTGCGGCATTGACCCAACAAGCAATTTCGGATAGTCAATTAAAAAGTGACCCGGCGCGTTAGAAGCACGCCGGGTCTATGCAGACAGCTCAACGAGTTCAAGCGCATGAGCCATCCACACTCAAAAGATGATGTGTGCCCGGAGGATTTCGGGCAACATAAAACGTTGTTCGTCCAGGGGGGGCGGAAGACCGCCGCCCTGGTCGAAAACCTCAATGGAAAACGCACCAGTCAGGCGATGCAATTCGGCGATCCGCATGCGGCTCTGGACTGGTGCATGGGGCATGAGGCGGTGATGGTGTATATGCCCAAGCGGGTCGGGGCAAATTAGGTGCTGGCCACACGGGCCTGAGGGAGCCAGGAGACAGGAGTTAGAAGACAGGAGCCAGGAGCCAGGAGGTGCGAGCCGCACGGGCCTGAGGGAGCCAGGAGTTAGAAGACAGAAGTTGGGGAAGAGTTCTTGGTTCTTGGTTGGTGGATAGGGGGAAGGAGCCAGGAGGTGTTGCCCACACGGGCCTGAGGGAGCCTGGAGACAGGAGTTAGAAGACAGGAGCCAGGAGCCAGGAGGTGCGAGCCGCACGGGCCTGAGGGGGGATTACAAACGGGGCGGCAGACTGGAATTGCTGGGTTCGCGGGGTGTCGTAATGTGCTGCTGTAAAA
>CAZIDG010000141.1:3164-8375 GCA_964538065.1 uncultured Verrucomicrobiota bacterium | reverse complement strand
GTGTTTTGCGGCCGCACTGCCGTGATGTGGTCATGTACTGCATGTCCCTCCCTTACAGGGCGGAAGGCGTGGGGGGGGGACGGTTACCCGGGGCTCCGCGTGCGCCGGGCACGCTCCACCCCGGGCTGTAACTTGGCAGCCTTTCAGGCCTTGGAACAGAGGTGGTCCCCATTGTTTGGAACACAAAACGCCAGAATTATGTGAGGTTCTCGGGTTCTGCCGGATCTTGGTTTCGTTTTCTGCGTTCAAGGTGAGTGCGCCATGCATGGGCCCGGGCGTCCACCCCTCCCACGCCAACAAACCGGCGGTTCTGTTCTCCACCCTGCCCCATTGGACTTGTCCTGTTTTGCTAAGTACACACCCCGAACTTGTCGTGCTCTAAAAACAGGACATGACACACCCTGGGTTTAAGCTCGCCAAAAGGGTCGGATTGTGACAGGATGCGGGGCATGACCCAACTCACTCGCTTTACATTCGCACTGCGGTGGGCCGCATGCCTGGGCCTGGCCATGTGGGCATGGACCGCAACCGCTCAAGTCAATGAAACGCCCGACCAGCGCGACGCCCGGCTCCAGTGGTGGCGCGAGGCGCGGTTTGGCATGTTTGTCCACTGGGGTCCCGTGAGCCTCAAGGGCACCGAGATCGGATGGTCCCGGGGCGACCAGGTGCCTGCCGATGTGTATGACACTCTCTACAAGGAATGGAACCCAACGAAGTTCGACGCACGCGCGTGGGTCAAACTGGCGCGCGACACAGGGGTGAAGTATCTCGTCCTGACGAGCAAACACCACGACGGCTTTTGCCTGTGGGATTCGCAGTTCACGGATTACGACATCATGAGCACGCCGTTCCAACGCGATGTGGTGAGGGAACTGGCGGATGCCTGCCGGAAAGGTGGCATTCGTTTCTGCACGTATCATTCCATTTGCGACTGGCATCATCCCGACTATCCCCTGGGCAGCCCCGGCGGTCGCAGCCCCAAGGCCAATCCCGACATGGACCGGTACAACCAGTATCTCAAGGACCAGTTGGGTGAGTTGCTGACCAAGTACGGGCCCTTGGGGATCATGTGGTTTGATGGGGAGTGGGAGAAGCCCTGGACCCAGGAGCGCGGTCTGGATTTGTATCAGTATGTCCGCTCGATTCAGCCTGAAATCATCGTCAACAATCGCGTGAGCCCGGGCCGCCAGGACATGGCGGGTTCGACCAAGGCGGGCGCGTTCGGCGGGGATTATGACACGCCGGAGCAGCAAGTGGGTAAATTCCAGAACAACCGCCCGTGGGAATCCTGCATCACCATCTGCCAGCAATGGGCGTGGAAACCGGATGACGCCATGAAATCGCTTCAGGAATGCGTGCGGACCCTGGTGACGTGCGCCGGAGGCGATGGGAACCTGCTGCTCAATGTGGGGCCGATGCCCTCGGGGGAGATTGAACCGCGTCAGGCGGAACGCCTGCGCGAGATGGGCGCATGGCTCAGGAAGAATGGCAAGTCCATCTACGCCACGCGGGGCGGTCCGTATAAACCCGCAGCCTGGGGCGCCGCCACCTACAGGGACAAAACGATCTGGCTGCACGTATTCGACTGGAAGGGCGAGGCGTTGCGCCTGCCGCCCTTGGGCGCCACCATCAAGTCGGCCAGCAACGTGACCGGCGGGAGCGTCAAGGTGACCCAAAACGACGGGGGCGTGGTGGTGGAAGTACCCGCCAAGGACCGCCAGCCCATCGATACCATCATCGCCCTCAAACTCGATCGGGTGGCCTCGGACATCCAGCCCATCGATGTGCCTTGAACCGCGAACAGCCGGCAGGGATCAACGCTCCGGTTGTTCAGGGGTTACGGTCTGCGGAGGGCGCTGTTTCTTTTCGATGTACTGGGCAAGCTGTTCCTTCTGGTTATTGAACGAAAAGGTGTCGTACACGACGAAATAGTTCTGCGGATCGACCACGTAATCGTAGGCGAATTTGGCGGCGTCGAGCCGGCCATCTTCGAAATCGAACAGGCGCAGGATCTCCTTGATCTGGCGTGAAAGGAAGGCCTTTTTGGCGCCGATGATCTGGCGCGCCAGGCGCAGCTTGTCCTTGTCGAACGAGGCATTGCGAATGGTGGCCAGAATCTCGTCAAGATCCTGCTGAGACACCAGGCGCACGGGCGGCACATGGGGCGGCATGCCTCCTGATGCTGGCTGCATGTGAATCTGGTCGTGCAGGCGCATCATCTTGGAGAAGGTATGGAAGGCATCGTACACCTCATAAAAATTCTCCGGGTCCACCACGCGAGGGTACGCCGCCAGGGCAAAATCCAGCCGGGCACCATCGTCCCCAAAGGTCATGGCGATGGTCTTGACCTGAAGGCTTGATAGATGGTGCGGAATGAAGAGCTGGCGGGCCTGCTGAAGTTTCGCGGCATCGCCTTGTTCAACACGAAGCCGGTCCAACCCCTGGCGCATGAGGGGCTCGGACATGAGGGACGTGTTGTCGGCAAAGGCCAGGGAACAGGTGGCCCATAACACCAGCATGCACGGGATGCAGTTTTTCATAAAATTCCTTGCAGGACAGACGTCGCATCCCCTGTCTTCCAGGGGAGCGCCTTTACCGTTGGACGCTGGGGACCCCTGACGTGTTCGATAAAACCTGGGCCAGGGTTTCCCCGAGCTGGTCAATGCCAAACGGCTTGGGCAAGGCGGCCACAAAGCCATGGGACTTGAAATTGGCCATGACGGGATTGTCTGAATACCCGCTGGAGACAACCCCGCGGGCACCGGGATCGAGAGCCAGGATCTGCCGGAAGGCCTGTTCCCCTCCCATGCCTCCGGGCACCGTCAGATCGAGGATGACAAGGTCGATGGGCCGTCCCTGTTGTTGTGCCTCGGAGTAACTCTGCACAGCTTCAGCACCTTCCGCAGTTGCTGTCACCTGGTAACCCAGCCGCTCCAGCATCCGAGCCAGCATGGTGCGGACGCCTGGTTCATCATCCATGATGAGGATGGATCCATGGCCGGATGCGACCGGAACCTGTTGGCACGCCATGCCCTCCTCCACCGGCTGGGTCGAGGCAGGAAGGAAGATTTCAAACCGGGTACCCCGTCCGGGCTCGGATTGGACGGTGATGACGCCTTCATGGCGCTTGATGATGGAATAGGCGGTGGCCAACCCCAGCCCACTGCCACGTTGCTTGGTTGAGAAATACGGATCAAAGATCTTCGGCAAATGCGCCGGGGCAATGCCGGTGCCGCAGTCCTCGATCGAAATCTTCACATAACGTCCGGGAGCAAGCTCGTTGGAGTCCCGGGAATCGAGGGTCACATTTTCCCCGCGGATGGTCACGGTACCCCCCTCCGGCATGGCCTGCGCGGCATTGATGACCATGTTGTGAATCACCTGCCCCATCTGGACGGCATCGGCATCGACCGGCCACAAATCCCCAGGAAGGATGCAATTGCAGGCAACCTTGGAGCCGTGCGTGCCAAACCGGGCCGAATCGCGGATGATCCTGTTGAGCAGTGTGGTCTTGCGCACGGGGGCACCCCCTTTGGCAAAGGTAAGCAACTGCTGGGTGAGATCGCGCGCTCGTCCGCCAGCGGACTCGGCGTCTCGCAGGAACTCACGAACGGAACTGGGAACACCCGGCTCCATGGCCGCCATGGAGATATTGCCGTTAATGGTGGTCAGGAGGTTGTTGAAATCATGAGCAATGCCTCCCGCCAGGAGGCCGATCGATTCGAGCTTGCTCCTTTTGATTTGTTCCTCGATTAATTTGCGCCGCTCGGTGACATCGCGGAAAACGAGCACCAGGCCAACGGAGGCGCCTTGGGGATCGCGCAGTGGGGACAGGGCGATTTCAAGGATTGGATTATTATCGCCCCTGCCCGTCAGGCGGATGGCACTGTGGCTGCCCCAATGCTGGCCTGTCCGAAGCACATTTTCCAGGGGCAGGCTCAACGAGGCCCCGGTTTCGGCATCCACGGCAACGAAGACCTCGGAAAGGCCCTTGCCGGTGGCGCTGGCCAGCGTGCAACCGGTGAGCGACTCGGCGGCAGGATTCATGAGCACAATCCTGCCCTGGTTGTCCAGGGCCATCACACCGTCATGAATGGAACCAAGGGTGACGGAGAGGCGTTCGGCCCCCTCGGCCAGGGTATCGTTGACCACACGCAACTCCTGGGCGAGTCGTTCGGCCCGCTGGCGGGCCTTGACTTGCATGAATGACAACACAAACAGGAGGAGACTCCCACACCCGCCGCACCACAAAAACAGGAGCGGCATCCTTGTGCTGGAGGTGACTTCAAAGGAAGGCAGACTGGCATGGTAAAAACTCCATTCCCGCCCCACACCCGCCAGGGCGTTGACCGTCTTGAAGCGCGGAGGGCGCGATCCTGGCGCAGGAACCGTTCCATTCATCTGCGGTTGGCAATCATGCCACAGCTTGTCCGCATTCATGGTCCGGCCATCATACACCTCAAAATCAATATCCGGCTCACTGGTGGTCAGGTAGATATGGTCCCAAAATTCAGAAATGGACACCGAGGCAAAAACGAAGCCTTTGAGGGCGGCTCGACGCTCCTCAAGGGTTCCGGTGGGCGCATCCAGCGCATAGACGGGCGCATACATGATGAACCCGCCTGCCTTCAGGACATCCCTGCCCACACGCACCTCCAGCGCCTCGGTGCTTGCGATGCTGTTCAGATCACATGCCTTGCGCATGGCGGCCACGCGGCGGGGTTCCCGAATGATGAGCGAGGCCATGGCCGCGTTGGTATGAACGCCAAAATCGTCCCAATGAACCAGAACAAAATCCTCATTGGTGATCGTGGTCAATTCAGGGGCATGTTTCTCATCCATGCCCATGGAGCGTGCGTAGGAAAGAAAATGGGGCAGGTCTTGTGCCCGCACCCGTTCAACATACCCGAAATCGTACACAAAACGGTGGTCCTGGTCCATGTCCAGGCCCTTGACGAACTGACGGAACTCAGCCGGCGTGCGTGAAGGGATGCTAAAGGATTTCAGCGCGTTGAGGATGTTGTAGTAAACCGAGAAATTGACCTCCATGGTGTGGCGAAACTTCGCCACCGCCTGGTCAAACCGGACTTGCTGATGATGGAAGGCCTGCTCGCGTGCCCAGTGGTATACGCCCGCAGTAGCCAACAGAGAGATGATCAGCACTCCCCAGGCTGCTCCGGACGCAGACAAAAAACGCTCCATGAAGCGCGA
>CAZIDG010000141.1:0-3064 GCA_964538065.1 uncultured Verrucomicrobiota bacterium | reverse complement strand
TCAGCACTCCCCAGGCTGCTCCGGACGCAGACAAAAAACGCTCCATGAAGCGCGAAAATTCCACGATGGTCCGTTAAAACTATCGTCCCGCATGGACACTGACAATCGAATAAGGAGGCTGGAGGCAATGAGCCGTCAATCCTTGAGAGCCTGATGATAGACCTGAGCATAGGCCCCGGCGGTCTTTTCCCAGGAGAAATCAGCCTTCATGCCATTACGCTGGAAATGTTTGAGCAGCAAGGGCTCCTGGTAAAGGGCCAACGCCTTGCGCATCGCATGTGCCAGGGCAAGCGCGGAGTATTCCTTAAATTTAATCCCGTCGGCCTTTTCCATGGCCTCGGTAATATCGATCACGGAGTTGTCGAGCCCACCGGTGGCACGCACTATGGGAATGGTCCCATAGCGCAGGCTATAGAGCTGGTTGAGACCGCACGGTTCGTAGAGCGAGGGCATGAGGTAGAAATCGCACCCCGCCTCGATCCTGTGAGAAAGGCCCGTATCATAACCAATCTTCACCGCCACCTGTTTGGGATAGCGGGCCGCCAGGTCCAGGATCGCTTTCTCGAAGGCAGGCGCTCCATTGCCCAGGCTGATGAACTGCATCCGTTCGGCCAGCAAATCCTCCAGGGCGCCCAGCATGATGTCGATCCCCTTCTGATCTGCCAGGCGGCCCACATTGCCAAAGAGAGGAATTGTGGCATCCTGGGGCAGCCCCATCTCCTTTTGCAAATCGAGCTTTTCCGCCGTTTTGCCCTTCATGCGGCGCAGGTCGTAGCTGTGGCGCAGATGCGGATTGCCGACAGTCTTCCAATCCGAGTAATCGGCGCCGTTGAGGATGCCCGAGACACGGTCGCGCCGGGCCAGGAGGATGCCGTCCATGCCGTACCCCACGGCAGGCGTCATCATCTCAATGGCATAGCGGGGGCTGACGGTGGTGATGCGATGGGAGAAATTGATGGCCGCCTTGAGGCAGTTGAGATTGGCGTAATACTCCACGCCAGCAGGGTGAAAATAATCCCAGGGCAGGTTGGTCAGCCAGTATTTGTAATTGGGGAACACCCCCTGGTAGGCCACATTATGGATGGTCAGGCAGGAATGGGGCGCCTTGAGCCAGTTCTCATGCCGCCTCTGATGTTCCAGGAACAGAGGGACGAGGCCCACCTGCCAGTCATGGACATGGACGACCTCGGGCTGCCATGGGAGGTAGCGGGCCAGATGCGCGACCGCTTTCGAGAGGAAAATGAAGCGCTCGGCATTATCAGGATAATCGATGCCATTTTCCTGGTAGAGGAAACGGCGCTCGAAAAACCCCGGCTGGTCGATGAAATAGACCGTGGCCTGGCCGTGCGCCAGTGTCCAAACCCGCGCTGACACGGTCTCCGAGCCCAGGGGCAGCTTCATTTCCCAGTCAAACCGTTTGATTTTGGGAAAGCGTTCCCGGATGCCTTCGTAAAGGGGCGTGATAATGCCCACCGTATGCCCAAGAGCGGCCAGGCTCTTGGCCAGTGCACCCACCATGTCAGCGAGGCCACCCGTTTTCGAATACGGGTGGACCTCTGAACTCGCGAGCAGGATTTTCAACGGACGGGTCACGCGGTAATGCGATCAGTCTTGAGATAAGGCTGCAGGGCCTGCGGGATCCGGATCGAGCCATCGGCCTGCTGATGCGTTTCCACCAGGGCCACGAACAAACGGGCCAGAGCGGTGCCGCTGCCGTTGAGAATGTGCGGAAGCCGGTTTTCGCCCGACTCGGTCTTATAGCGCAAGCTCATGCGGCGGGCCTGGAAGTCCTCGCAATTCGAGCAGCTCGACACCTCAAGGTATTGTCCCTGTCCGGGCGCCCACACCTCGATGTCGTAGGTCTTGGCGCTTGCGAAACCCATGTCGCCCGTGCACAGGAGGATCGTGCGGTAGTGCAGCTCCAGCCGTTGAAGCACCGTTTCGGCATTGGCCACCAGCTTCTCCAACTCGGCGTAGCTTTCCTCGGGTTTGACGATCTTGATCAACTCAACCTTGTCAAACTGATGAACGCGGATCAGCCCGCGGGTGCCTACACCGGCAGCGCCTGCCTCGGCACGGAAGCACGGGCTGTACGCACAGTAATAAATGGGCAACTGGTTTTCCTTCAAAATCTCCTCGCGGTGGATGTTCGCCACCGGGGCCTCCGCCGTGGGGACCAGATAGAGCTTGCCCAGTGTTCCGTTGTCCTCGCCTTCACGCACCGCATACGCCTGATCCATGAACTTGGGGAACTGCCCCACGCCGGTCATGCACTCGCGCGTGACCATGAACGGTGGCGAAACCTCGGTGTAACCGTGTTCGGTGATGTGCAGATCAAGCAAAAACTGGATGAGGGCGCGTTCGAGTCGGGCCCCCCAGTTGGTGTAAAGCAGGAAACCGCTGCCGGTGAGTTTGGCCCCCCGGGTGAAATCCACCAGCTTGAGCTTCTCGCACAATTCAATATGCGTGCGGGGCTTGAATGCGAACTGGGGTTGCTCCTTCCAGGTGCGCTGCACCGGATTATCCTCCGAGCCGCGACCGTCCGGAATGCTGGCATGGGGCAGGTTGGGAAGGCGCATCAAAATCTGGTCACGCGCCTGTTCCACCTCGGCCACCTGCTTGTCCAGGGCACTGATGCGGTCACCGATATCGCGTGTTTCCTTCTTCTTGGCCTCGGCCTCGGCCGTCTTCTTCTGTCCCATGAGCGCGCCAATCTCCTTGGACACGCGATTACGCACGGCTTTAAGGTTTTCCACCTCGGCCAACAACTTGCGCCGCTGCTCGTCCAGGGCGAGCGCCTCGTCGATCTTCGCCTCGTCGCCACCATGGCGGGAAGCCAGACGTTGCTTCGCCAAATCCGTTTGTTCCCGAATCAATTTAATGTCCAGCATGCCGGGCATTATAGGAAGGACTGCCACAGGAGCAAGGTGGAACCGGAGGGGGTGTAAAACGTTCTACGGCAAGGCAAAAGCATCATTAAGCACGGCGTCCCAACGGTGTTCATGAAACAAGGCGCCGGGATCCAGCCGCGCCCGGCGCCTTGCACGTATTCAATGGGATATCT
>CAZIDG010000140.1:0-8501 GCA_964538065.1 uncultured Verrucomicrobiota bacterium | reverse complement strand
GCCATCTCAACCCTACTAGATAATAATACAAATCATCTGCTAATGGATCATATATATTATCTTCGCCGTTTTGGTTAAACCAGTGCGACAAACCATAAAGCATATAACCGCCACAATAATAGGAGGCGTATTCTTGTGAAAAAAAACACAACAGTGATTCCTTTTCATAATTGGCCAGGACATTGCTGAAATCGCATATATCCATACCCATTATTTCCTGCTCAACTTCAGGACATTCAAAGGAGAGTCCAGAAGGGATGGCTAGCGGAATTCTTGCTTCCTTCCATGCGCATACAATATTATTGTAAATAATATCAATATCCATATTCATAACGCAAATCAAGAGCTGGAATTAAACCACAGTATTGTCCATTTGTCATCACTTGTTCGGCTGTTTTGGGTGCTGGATTACTCCGCATCCATTCCTGGAGCAACTTATTCACTTTCCTGGATGTCCCCAAGTGCAATCGCGCCGCGATCGCCTTGGCCGTCAAAGCCATCTCCCGCCGCAGTAGCGGCACCAAGGACATCTTCGCCGAGTACCCTTCGTGCCGCGCCTTTAATTCCTCCGGGCTCCAGCTTAAAAGATGGTAAACAGCACCTGGGAACTCCATCCTCATTTTGGGTGGCACACGGGCATTTGAGGCCAATCCAAACGATACGTCAACAACGCAACGAACCATGCCATGGTTTGGCCCCTACCTCGCTTTAGCAGCCAGTTCAATACTCGCCATGAATTCACTTATTCGCGCACGATTTCGTAGAGCATGCGGGCGCCGGAGGCGCGGTCGCCTGCGACATCGGCGGTAAAGGTGAGTGTTTCCTTGTCCGGCTGGGTGGCCACCTTGGCCAGGCGTTTGCCGCCGGGGCTCAGCGCCCACACCTGGTATTTGGCCGGGCTCTTGAGGGGAAGGGTCACTTCGGCCTGGCCTACGCGCACCAAGTGGGGAAGGCCGCCCCAGGCCAGGAGGGTCTTGCGTTCGGCTTCCTTGTACTTGATGCCGCTGTTTTGCAGATCGGTCAAATGGGTCAGAAGCAGCCGTCGGCTGGTGGCAATGGGCTTGTTGTCCAGGGCACTGACCCACACGGTGGCGTCGGACCCGCGCATGGTGATCTTCACGCCTGTGACCGGGGCGTTCACGGTCTGGCCTTCGGGAGCGTAACCGCCCGCTGTGCGCGGGGTGTCCAGCACGAGGATGTTGTTCGGGGCGTCGATGAGGATTTCGCCCGTCTCGCTCTTGAGGAGCGACCTGGCGGGATCGGTCGGATTATTGGTCGCCATGATGCCCTTCTCGCGCAGGACTTCCATGAGCTTGGCATTATCCAGGGCATAGGGATCCAGATTGGCGATGTTCTGGCCCAGGTAGGCGCTGGCGGGCGATTTCCAGGCCACAGGCAGCGACACGGTGTGGTCGGGATCGGGTGCGCCGTTGGTGAAGACCTGCATGCCGATCCGAGTGACCCACGCCGCCCAATGCCATTTGGGAGCGAGCATGGGCATGCGCTCGGGGGTATGGGCAAGGTCAACGCTGGTCATCGTCACAGCCACGCTGTGGGGGGCGGTGCGGAGATCGCCGCGCAGGAACAGGCAGAGCGAAGCCCGCTCGGAGGCCTGGCTCAGGGGATCGCCCGCCATGTCGAAGTAGTTCATGGGCGCGGTGTCGAACATGGAGTCGCGTCCGTGGCTGTATGCAAAACGCCAGATCCCGCCCCAGCCCTGGAAAGCGCCCATGGCGCCTGTGAGGATCCCACCCACACCGCGGAAACGGCCCGGTCCGGAGTAGTTGTACTCGGTGATGGTGAACGGGCGGTCGTACAGACGCGTGAAGGCCTGGGGACGCCCCCCGGAGGCGCCGCCCAGGATGGGGCTGGTGTTGGCGGACTTGCTCGGCAGACGCCACGACTTCTCGATGAACTCGGGGTGGTCGATGTAATAATGATCATCCACGTAATCGTACCGCGTGCGCGTGCCCTGATCGGTGGGGAAATTGACCCAGGCGTTCCAATCGGTCAGCAGCGCCTGGCAGCCGAGCTCCGTGCGCAGGAAAGCGCGCATGCGTTCCGTCAACGCCTGCTCCTTCCTGGCGAAGAACCGGGCGCAATCGGTCATGCGGGCCGACTTTTGATAAGCTGATTTCGGAAACTCAACCGTGCCCTGCGCGAAATTCTCCCCATCCTTTAATTCATCCTTCCATGCCGATGCCAGCGATGCGCGCGTGCCGTAGGTTGTCGAGAGCCATTCGTTCCAGGCGGCGACCCATTCGGGCGTGCTGGCGACTTCCTCCAGGTAATTGCCGTAGTTGCCCTCGTTGATCATCGAGAGCCAGCCCAGGGCGGGATCGTCCGCATAGCGGACGTTCGAGTAGGGGTTGAGATGGTTGAGCAGGGCGCGGCTGAACGCGCACCAGTTGGCAAAGGCGCCCTCATGGATCGGCACCAGGATTTTATACGTGTTCATGGGCACGGCGCCGGGCTTGTTGATGCCCAGTTCCTCCCATTTCACGCTGCGGGACACAAACAAATCCGTGGTGTAGTAAATGCCGCGTTTGGCCAGGGCCGCCAGGAAGTAATCCAACTGGTCGATCTTCTCCGGGTTGAGCTGGGTGCTGGAGGGCTGGTCCTTGCACAGCTCCTGCTCATAATGGTGAATGCGCACCGCGTTGTAACCCAGGCGCACCAGGCGGTCCGCCAGGCGGTCAGCTTGCGCGTGGGACAGATATTGTGCGGAGAAACAGAAATTCACCCCGTAAAAACGCTGCGCCACCTTGGGGCGTTTCGCAAAGGCGAATTGGCCGTCCTCCCGCGCGATCACGCGTCCGTATTTGCCGGCCGGGGCGTCCTGGAGCTCCATGGACGAAAAATCCAGCGCCGAACCGGGCTCGATCTCCAATTCCGGGCGCAGGGCCACCCATTGATCGCCCTCGGTGATGGTGACGGGCGCGGCATCCTCCGCCACACCGGTCGTTTGCGCTCCACTCATGCAAACCAGGCCCAGCGCAAGGCCCGACGCAATCCTCCGTCCCAATGTCCAATAGCTCGTCGTCATGGTAATGGACCGCATCATAGACCCTTCGAGGCGCGTGTCCACCTTTGCGTTGAGGAATGGATCCATTGGAGGCAGTTTTTAGAATGGACAATTTCGAGGAGCATTTTCACGATGGTGGCATATGACCTTGCATTTGAATCGTATTCCAGTTGCCGCATTATTGTGTCTGCTCACGGGCCTGGTGGTCCGCGCGCAGGAGGTGTCCGTGGCGCCCGCCAACGGCACAGGGCTCTATAAACCCGGTGAACAGATCCGGTGGACCGTTGAGGTCACGGGCTCTGATGCCAGGGAAGGCACGTATATCATCAAACAGGGCGGCCTGACCGAGTCGTTCAGGGGCAAGATGGCGCTCAAGGATGGCAGGGGAGAGGTCACGGCGCAATTGGATGGGCCGGGGCAGCTCATGGTCGAGGTGAGCGTGCCGGTCGGCAATGGCAAATCGGTCACGGCGTTGGGGGGCGCGATTGCCGAGCCCTGGACGCTCAAGCCTGCCAAGGCGCGTCCGGCCGATTTCGACGCTTTCTGGAAGGCCAAGATCAAGGAGCTTAACGCCGTTCCCATGAACACAAAGCTGACCGACGGCGAATCCGGCAAGCCGGGTGTGGATTATCAGACCATCACGATGGACAACATTCGCGGCTCGCACATCAACGGCCAGCTGGCACGGCCTCACGAGGGCAAAAAGTTCCCTGCGATGCTGATCGTGCAGTGGGCGGGCGTGTATCCCTTGCAGAAGGCCTGGGTGACTGACCGTGCCGCCGAGGGCTGGCTGGTGTTGAACATCGAGCCGCACGATCTGCCCATCGACAAGCCGGAGGAATTCTACCGTGCCCAGGCATCGGGCCCGCTGGCCGATTACACGGGCATGGGCAATGACGACCGCGAGACGAGCTATTTCCTGCGGATGTATCTGTCGTGCTATCGGGGGGCGGAATATTTGTCCAAACGGCCGGATTGGGATGGCCGGACCCTCGTTGTGACGGGCACGAGCCAGGGCGGCATGCAAACGATCGTGACCGCCGGCCTTCATCCGAAGATCACGGCCGGCATGGCTTGTGTGCCCGCGGGTTGTGATCTGCACGGTCCGGAGGCTGGGCGCCTGCCCGGCTGGCCCAGTTGGTACTACAAGACCCAGGGCAAGGACGAAGCCAAGGTGCGCGAGGCGGCCCGGTACTTTGATCTGGCCAACTTCGCACCACGCGTGAAGGCGCCCATGCTCGTTTGCGGCGGTCTTGTGGACATCCATTGCCCCCTCGCCGGCATTTATGCCACGTGCAACCAGTTCAAAGGGCCCAAAGAAGTCGTCATCCTGCCTGTGTCAGGCCACAGCGACATCAAGAATTCTCACGGTCCCTACCTGGTGCGATTCCAGGCCTGGAAGGACGCGCTCGTCAAGGGCCTGCCTGCGCCCGTGAAGTAAGGGCTTGTTGGAAAAAACGGCAGGGGATCTTCCTGCAAGAGCGTTGTGCTGCCCGGGACGGTGATTCCTGGGCAGTGGCAGCCAGCGGGCCGTGACCGCTGATTGATGACTCCTTTTTCATGCAGACGGAGAACCTGCAAGCGGTGGCGTTACCAGGTATGCGGCCCCACAGGCATGGGAACTCGTTTTGGGTGATATTGAACACAGATGAAATCCAATGACATTCGTTACGGCGATGCTCAGAAGTTGACGCTTGAGGGCGTCCTAGACCTGTATCGTGCGAACCAATGGTCGGCAGCCGAAAAACCGGAATTGCTATTCCAGGCCTTGCACGCGTCGCACTCCGTTGTCACGGCCTGGGATGGCACAACACTCGTCGGACTCGGGAATGCCATCTCAGACGGTTTTCTGGTGGTTTACTATCCCCACTTGCTTGTCCTGCCGGAATACCAGAGGCACGGCATTGGAATGGAGCTCATGCGGCGGCTTATGGCGCCGTACAAGGGGTTTCACCAGCACGTGCTCCTTGCTGATGGACGTGCTCTTGATTTCTATCGCAAATGTGGATTTGAACGTGCAGGCAAGACGGAGCCCATGTGGATCTATGCGGGCCATGACCACTAGCCCTTGCATGTGATCTGACAGCAGCATGCCGCCACACCGTCGTGCTGCAAGGCATCGGACGGTTCGGGCGAATGGACCGGGATTGACGCTGTGCCGAATGACGGGCGGAGGTGTGTTCACCAGCCGCCCGTGGCTTCAATGAAGTTCGCACACGCCAAACCAACGGCGGCTTTGAGAATCGCTGCCGGTCACTTTAAGCACCAGCGGTTTGCCAGGAGTGGTTTTGGACGACGGGAGGGTGAGGGTCATATAGCCCATTTCGGGATACTCCAGTTCACGCTCGTACTTAAGCCGGATCGTTTTGTCCGCATTCGTCCACTCGGCGTTCTGTTCGCTGATCTCGGGGATCTCGATGGCTTTTTCGCCATTGATATATAGCACAAACGAACCCTGGGGTTGGGCGAAGTAGCCCATTCCACCCAGCCACGTCACCGAATAGGTCTCCGTGGCGTGGGCGTTGTCGGGCACCGGTTGGGTCTCCCAGACCAACTCCTGCATTTCCTTCATCGCGCGGGCGACGGCAATGGCGCGGCACCCCATCGGCAGGTTGTCCTGGCTCACTTCCCCGGCGGTGACTGTTTTCTGCCAGCCATTTTGTGCGCGTGCTGCGAACAGTGAAACGTCAACGGTTCCCTGCGGATTAAAGGCATCGGAACGGGCGTAATCGATGAGACCGTCGAGAATGCATGTGCCCTCGGGGTGTCCGGAAAGCAGGTCGAGCCCGAAGGTCATCAGGGCGCGGCCCTGTGCCACCCGTGCCTGGCCACCGTAGAGGTAATAGCTGCCGCCCCCTTCACCCACGGCGAACATCTCCTCGGGGCGGAGTCCGGGCATGCTGGGCAGTTTTTGGCCGCGTTTCATGATGCGGAAGGCCAGCGGCGAGAGATACCCCTCGTGCGGAAAATCACCCAGAGCCGGATGCTTGGCAAAGGCGGTGCCCACTTGCTCGCCCATCCACCACCAGCCGAGGCTGACGTTGGGATTGCCCTGGGTCCGGTTGATGAGAATGACCCGTTTGCCAGCGGCCAGGGCGGGTGCGACGTCGGCTGAGCCGATGTGCGAGATGAGCACGCCGGCCTTGTCAGCCCCAGCGTCGCCAACGGCCACAAGGCCGGTGTAAAGCGGCGTCAATGCCGGTAGCAGGGAGCGCGATACCGCGATGCCCTCGACCTGGCGTGGAGCGCGTTTGGGGAAGATCCAGAAATCCCATTGGTTCCGTGCAGCGCTTCCTGCAAGAGAGACTTCCAGAATGGCATGCACCGGCTTCTGCACCTCGGGCATGACAAGGTTCGTTTGCGCCAGCATGCAGACGGCCCCCAGATCGACATTGCCCCCGGCGCACTCGCCGCGCGCCAGTATGGTTTGCTCCGCGCGAAGAATCCAGGCCAGCCGTGCCTGGTTCAAGGGCTCTTCGCCATAGTGTGAAATCCAAAATTCGGTTTTGATGGAATCGCCCGTCACAGCGATGCGAGCCTCCGGGTCGGTGCGCAACAGGAGGACCGTCTGGCTGTTGAATTTGCTGAAGTCCTCCGGCGTGGCGCCGTTGGACTTGGTTTCCCAGAAGGCATTGAACAAGCCCTGGGCGCTGTAGGTGTCCCCCTGTTCCACGACCACATCGACAATGGTCCAGAAATCGTAGCCATCGCACGAGGGGTCCATGCGTGCGGATTCGACGCCGCGTTTCTGATAATAACGCTGCAGGCCATGTGCGGCATCCTGACAGGCATCGCCCCAGGCGCGGTTGAGACCGGCCTTGGCAAGCCAGGTGTCGCGTTTCTCAAGGGGCACCGGAGGCATCACCGCACCCGAGAACTTTGGTTCCAAACGCGGATCCTGCTTCACACAGAGATTGAGATACTCATGCGCGATGAACGGGGCGTCGCACTTGAAACTTCCCGGTTCCCAGACATCGATGGGCCCGTTGCGGAAGTCGGAGTTTTCCGCTGTGTTGTAGTTGCCGTCCTGGTGGAGGACCAACCGGTCGGGATCGTTGTGCTTCAAAAACTGGTAGATGGCGCGCCCCACCGGCTGTCCCAGGAAACCTTCGTTGCCCATGCTGTAGGTTGTCAGTGAGACATGGCGGCGGTAATGGGTCATAAGCTCCTTCACATCCCGCATGGGATCGAACGGAAAGGCCTCGGTCGGGTAATCCCCGTAATAGGGCAGCTCGGGCTGGAGCATGATGCCTGCCTCGTCTGCCGCTTCAAAGAACTCCGGCAGCTCGCAATGCGTGTGGAGGCGGGCATAGACGAACCCCGCCTGTCGGGCCGCCTTGAAGTGTTTGAGATGCTCTTCGCGCGAGGCCGGCGATACGAGTGTGATGGGATACACAAAGTCATCCCCATAGCCCCGGACGAAGAAGGGTTTGTTGTTCAGGAAAAAACGGTCGCCGCGCACCTCGAGTTTGCGTACGCCGAATCGCTCCACCCAGCCGTGAACCGGCTGTTCTCCGTCGCACAAAACGATATCGGCCAGGTACAACGCGGGCGACTCCGGTGACCACGGTTTGAACAACGTGAGGGGCACGTTGCACACAATGTTTGCGGTTTGAGCCTGTTCGGCAAACACGACCTTTTGAGTGCCTGACCCGGCGGGCTGACCATCCGCCGTCTTGATGGTGACCCGCAATATGGGATTCGCCAGCGCGGCGGCCTCGGCGGCGCGTGCGAGGGTGGTGTGAATTTCAGCCGTCTTCTTGTCGAGATCACCGCGCACCCACGCGTAATCGATGCGCGTCTGGGGCGTGGCCTCCAGTTCAACATCGCGGTAGAGACCGCCGAACCGGTGCACAATGCTGAACAGCCCCTTGCGACTGGGAGGGATGTTGTTGACGTCGGCCACAATGACCGCCTTTTCGCCTGGCTTCACGAGGTCGGTGACGTCGTATTTGTAAGTGCCGCAATAGTTGTCAACCCATGCCACGGGCGTTTTATTCACCCAGAAACAACCCACGGAACGTACACCGCCCACCTTGAGCCAGACGCGCTGGCCGCGCCACGCCTCGGGAATCATCACCTCGGTGCGATACCAGGCATCGCCCATATAGACATGGCGGAGCGGCTTGGCGCAATGGTCCCATTTACAGTCCCAGGACAGCCCCATGCCCGGTTCGCCCACGCCCTGCGCCTCCCAGCAACCGGGCACCTGGAGCTTCCTTGAGCCGGGCCACGGTTTTTCATAAAAGGCGTTCCAATAGGGATGGCGCAACGGGGCGACGCCCTGCGTCACAAACTCCCACTCGCCGCGCAAGGAAAGAACCGATTGGAGAGGAGAACGGGCCACAGGATTGACGACTGCGGGTGAGGCAGGACGCCCACCCCAGGTGTCCACACCTGCGGGAAAGTTGGATGTGTCGTCAGCATGGAGGGTCAGCACTCCCGCAATCCAGCCACAAAAGGCCAAACAAGTCAG
>CAZIDG010000139.1:0-8518 GCA_964538065.1 uncultured Verrucomicrobiota bacterium | reverse complement strand
CCCAGAGCGGATGCCAGGGCATCGCCAGAGTTCGCGCCGCCCGTTCCCATTCCCAATAACTCCACAATCCCATCAACCCCAAAAAACACACCATGAGTACGAACACAATCGAGCACAACGAAGTGGCCCGCCGCGCCTACCAGCTTTGGGAGGACGCGGGACGCCCCGCCGGTCGGGACCTGAAATTCTGGATCCTGGCCGAAGCGACGGCCCGTGGCGCCGCCCCGGCGCATCGCCCCGAACCGCAACTCAGCCGCGACACCCGGACGCGGCCGAATGCGGCATCACGGAGCGCATCGCGCAAACACGCATCCTCATCCCGTTAAACAACGTCACCCTTCCGCATTAACCCCTCATCCCCATACACACCATGCCCAAGCCCGCTCAAAACCCATTATTGACCGAGGAATCCACGCCCGAAGCGGCGTGGCTCGACCTCGTGCGCCAGCAGGTCGGCTCGCTGCGCTACGGCGTCGTCCAGATCGTCGTGCACGACGCCCACGTCACCCAGATCGAGAAAACCGAGCGCGTCCGCCTGGAGCGCCCCCGTCCGGACAGCTATTGAGGTCTGGTGTGCGGTTGGACGCTCACGGCAGAACGATCAGCCGGTAGCCCACTCCCGGCTCGGTGAGGAGGAGTTCAGGGCGCGAGGGGTCGGCTTCGAGTTTCTCGCGCAGATGGGCGGCGTAGACGCGCAAATAATGGGTCTGCTCCGCCGCGTTCGGCCCCCAGACCTCGGTCAGAATCTGGCGCTGGGTCACCACACGCCCGGCGTTGCGCGCCAGCAGGCGCAGAAAAGCATATTCGGTGGGCGTCAGTTTGACTTCCTGCCCGCGCACGGTGACGCGGCGGTTTGACAGATCGACCTCCACGCAGCCGCTGCGCACCACAGCCTCGCCCGGCGGGGCCTGGGCATGCCGCAAAGCGGCGCGCAGGCGGGCCATGAACTCGGCCGTGCTGAAGGGTTTGGTGACATAGTCATCCGCCCCCGAATCCAGCGCCGCCACCTTTTCATCGTCCGCGTCCCGCACGGTCAAGATCAGCACGGGCACACGGCTCCACTCCCGCAGGCGCTTGAGCACCGTCAGGCCATCCAGATCGGGGAGCCCCAGATCGAGCACCACGGCGTCGAGCCTTTGCTGCGCGGCTTCGGCCATGCCCTCCCTGCCCGTGGCGGCCTCCAGGACGCGGTATCCGCCGGCCTCGAGCGCCACACGGAGCAGGCGGCGGATCTGCACTTCGTCATCAATGACCAGGACACTTGGCTTGTATGGGAGCGTGTCGTTCATGCTTGGGATGCCTCCGGGGAGGGCGGTGTTTCAGTAAGGGGGAAACTCAGGGTGAACACGGCGCCACCCCCTTCGCGGTTGGAGGCCTCCGCACGCCCTCCGTGGGCCTCGGTGAACCCTTTGACAATGGACAAACCGAGTCCCGTGCCGCCGGGCGGGGCTCCCGGAACACGGTAAAACTTGTCGAACACATGCGCCACGCTCGCCGGCGGCAGGCCGGGGCCGTTGTCGGCCACCCTGAGGGAGAGCTCCTGTCCCGAGGCGCAAGCCGCAATATCAACCCGCGTGCCCGCAGGCGTGTGACAGGCGGCGTTGATCAGGAGGTTCAGAAGCGTCTGTTCAATGAGGGCGGGGTCGAGCTGGACCAGGGGTAATTGAGCCGGGAGAGCCACGGTGACCGTGTGTTGTGCAAGCTCCTTGCTGCTCTTCCGCACAGCCGCATTCACCAGATCCCGCACATCGCACCACTCCAGGCGCGGCCTGACCCGGCCGGACTCCAGCCGCGTCATGTCGAGCAGGTTGGCCACCAGCCGGTTCAGCCGGCCGGTGCTCGCTAGAATTTCCCCGACGAGCGTCCGCGCCATGCCCGGCGACCCCTCTGCAGGCAGGCTGTCCAGGGCGGTGGCTGCCGTGGTGATCGCGGCAATAGGTGTGCGCAGTTCATGCGAGACGGAATTCAGGAGCGACTTGCTCAGGCGCTCCGATTCCGCCACCACGCGGGCCTCCTCAGCCTCGACGTGCAGGCGAAGACGATCAAGCACCAGGGCCGCCTGCCGGGCAAACGCATCCAGCAGGTCTCGTTGCTCCAGAGTCGGGGGCCTCTCGCTGTCCAGCCGCACACTGAGCACACCGATGGCCCCCTGGTGTGTCACCAGCGGCATGTGTAACGCCTCTGACAGGGGGAGATTGTCCGTGAAGCGGCCCGCCACCTTGCCAAAACGAAACGCCCAGGCCGCCACACCCAGTTCCTTGTCGCTCAATGCCAGCGTGCTGGCGGGATGCGGCTGCCGGGCAATGCCCCCCTCCGCCTCCCGAAGCACCAGGGCCGATGTGCCATCGAACACCCGGTCCACCTGCCCCACAAGCCGTTGCGCCAGTTCGTCGATCGAGGCGGCATCCGCCAGATCCCGGGTCAGGAGATAAAGCGCAGTGGACCGCTTCTCACGTCGCCGTTCGGCGCGCTCCTGGACGCGGATCCGCGCCGTCAATTGGCCCAGGACCAGTGCCACCACGAAATACATCCCGAACATCAGGGCATCCTGGACGCTGGTGATCAGAAAGGTGCTGCGTGGCGGGAGAAAGAGATAATCCCAAAGCAGCGCGCTCATGGCGGCTGCCAGAAACACCGCACCGCGCCCCAGAAACAGGCCCAGCACGACCACGGCAAACAGGTAAATCAGGGCCAGCGCATAGGGACCCACAAACGGATCCACCACGGCGTTCACCAGCGTCACTGCCGCAACAGCACCCGCCCCCACACCGTACGGCCGGAGCCTCGCCCCCAGGGCTGAGGCGGGCGCCTCCCCATGGGAATCCTCGGCGGACAGGCCGGCAGCCCGCACCACGTTCACGTCGATGTCCCCGCTGGCGGCAATGAGCCGCCACAGGAACACACTCCCGTAAAACCGGTTCAGAAGCCCCGGCCCTCCCGGCTTGCCGACGATGATCTGGGTGACGTTGTTTTGCCGGGCCACGCGCAACAAGGCCTGGGCAAGACTGGCGTCCGCCGTGGTGATGACATCCGCCCCCAGCTCACGCGCAAGGGCGAGGTTTTGGGTGAGCCGGGCCTGGGCCTCCTCCGCCAGGGGTTCGGGGCTCTCCACGTGCAGGGCCATCCAGGGGCATTCGAGGCTGTCCGCCAGTCGGCGTGTCCAGCGCACCAAATTGGCCGAGTACGGGCTGCCACTCACAGCGACCATCAACCGGTGGCCCGATTTCCACGGGCCGGCGATCTGCATGGCCTGCATGTAATCCCGCACACTCTGCCCCACATGCTCGGCAGCCAGCCTCAACGCCATTTCCCGGAGCGTGGTGAGATTGCCGATTCTGAAAAAATTCATCATCGCCGCCTCCGCCCGATCGGGCAGGTACACCTTGCCCTCCTCAAGGCGCTTGAGAAGCTCGTCCGGCGGGAGGTCCACCACCTCCATCTCGGCCCCATCCAGCACGCTGTCCGGCACCGTTTCAGCCACGGTCGCACCACTGATCTGATGCACCGTTTCGGCCCGGCTCTCGACATGCTGCACATTGAGCGTCGTGTACACGGCAATGCCCGCATCCAGCAGTTCAATGACATCCTGGTAACGCTTGGTGTGGCGTGAGCCGGGCGCATTGGTGTGCGCAAGTTCGTCCACCAATGCCAGTTGGGGATGCCGCCCCAGCACGGCGTCCATGTCCATTTCCTCCAGCATCACGCCGCGGTATTCGATCCTGCGCCGGGGAACGACGGCCAGCCCCTGCACGAGCGCCTCGGTCTCGGCGCGCCCGTGCGTTTCCACGCAGCCAATCACGACATCCCCGCCGTCGTGCTGGAACCGCTGCGCGGCCTCCAGCATGGCGTAGGTCTTTCCCACCCCGGCGGCCATGCCAAGGAACACCTTGAGCCGCCCGCGGCGCCGCGTGGCGGCCTCCTTTTCAATGGCCGCCAGCAGCGCATCGGGATCACATCGAAAGGGCTGGTCCATGCAATGCACTATAATGCGTCAAGCGCCATATTCACACGCAAAACGTTGACCCGCGGCTCCCCCAGGATCCCCCACTGCGGCGGCTCAATGCACTGTTCGACCCACTGCCGCAGGCGGGCGGTCTTTGCCTCATCATACTCCCGGGCGCGCGCCACCCGCGAGATCTGCAGACGCGCCGACTCCGGGCTGATGTGCGGGTCCAGGCCGCTGCCCGAGGCGAAAAGCATCTCGGACGGCACCCCCGCCCCGGCAGCCCATCCGTGCGCCGCCCGGAACCGCCCGGCCCGCTCGCGCGCCAGCGCCACGAGGTTCGAGCTGCAGGGCCCCAGGTTGCTGGCGCTGGATGGTACTGTCGCATAACCGACGCCGTCGTCACACGCCGAAGGGCGCGGCCAGAAATAACGGTCAGAAACAAAACGCTGGGCCAGCAGTTCCGATCCCACCGGCCGCCCCTCTCGCTCCACCAGGCTCCCCATCGAGGCGCGCCACGCCACAAGCCAGCCCAGACCGGTCACGACCAGCGGATAGACCACGCCCGTGAGCAGCGTCATGACGCCCAGCATGCGCAGGGAGGTGATAAGGGTCTTCATACAAGCCTCAAACAGACGAGAAGCAGGTCGATCAATTTGATCCCGGCAAACGGAACCAGCAGGCCCCCCAGCCCGAACAGGGACAGGTTCCGTCGAAGCACCGCCGCCGCGCCCGCAGGACGATACACCACCCCCCGCAGTGCCAGGGGGATCAAGGCCACAAGGATGAGCGCGTTGAAAATCACCGCGCTCAGGATGGCGCTTTCGGGGGAGTGGAGCCTCATCACATTCAATGCCGCCAGCGGCCCCTGCAGGGCGCCCGCCGGGGCGTAGAGCCCCAGAAACATGGCCGGCAGGATGGCAAAATACTTGGACACATCATTCGCTATGCTGAACGTCGTGAGCGCGCCCCGGGTCATCAACAGTTGTTTCCCGATTTCGACGATTTCAATGAGCTTGGTCGGGTTGCTGTCCAGGTCCACCATGTTGCCCGCCTCCCGGGCGGCCTGCGTCCCCGTGTTCATGGCCACGCCCACATCGGCCTGCGCAAGGGCGGGCGCGTCGTTGGTCCCATCGCCGGTCATGGCCACCAGATGCCCACGGGCCTGTTCCTCCCGGATGCGCCGCAGCTTGTCCTCCGGCCTCGCCTGCGCCATGAAGTCATCCACCCCGGCCTCCGCCGCGATGGCCGCCGCCGTCAGCGGATTGTCCCCCGTGATCATCACCGTGCGAATGCCCATGCGGCGTAATTGCCCAAAGCGCTCGCGCATGCCTCCCTTGACCACGTCCTTGAGCTGTACCACGCCCAGCACCTTTTGGTTCTCAACCACGACCAGCGGCGTGCCCCCCTGCCGGGACACAGCCTCAACGGCCTGCGCGGCAGTCTTGGGAAAGACGCCGCCTTCCTGTTCCACAAACACCTTCATCGCGTCTGCCGCCCCCTTGCGGATCCGGCGTGCAGGATTCCCCTCCCGCCCCCGGAGATCCACCCCGCTCATCCGGGTCTGCGCCGTGAAGGGCACAAAGTGGGCGCGTGACTCCGACATCTCGCGGCCCCGCAGCCCAAACGCCTCCTTGGCCAGGACCACGATGCTGCGGCCTTCGGGCGTCTCATCGGCCAGCGAGGCCAGTTGGGCGGCGTCAGCCAGTTGCTTGTTTGTCACACCCGGGGTGGGCAGGAAGGCCGTCGCCTGCCGGTCGCCCAGGGTGATGGTGCCCGTCTTGTCGAGCAGCAGCACGTCAATATCCCCCGCCGCCTCCACCGCCCGTCCGCTGGTCGCCAGGACGTTGTGCCGCAGCAGCCGATCAATCCCGCTGATGCCTATGGCATTGAGCAGGCCGCCAATGGTGGTCGGGATGAGACAGACCACCAGGGCCGTGAGCACGGGCAGGCTGAGCGTGCCCGCCCCGGGTTGGCCGGCCTGCTGCTCACTGTAACGGCCAAACGCTGGCAGCGTGGCCGCCACCAGCACAAACACCACCGTCAACCCTGTGAGCAGGATCGAGAGCGCCACTTCATTCGGTGTCCTCTGCCGCTTGGCCCCCTCCACCATCCCAATCATCCGGTCCAGAAAGGTGTGCCCCGGCTCCGAGGTGACTCGGATGATGATCCGGTCGCTGATGACCTTCGTACCGCCGGTGACAGCGCTGCGGTCGCCGCCGCTCTCGCGAATGACTGGCGCGGACTCGCCGGTGATGGCGCTTTCATCCACCGTGGCAATCCCCTCCATGACCTCGCCGTCCGCCGGGATGACATCCCCCGCTTCACAAATCACCACATCATCCCGGTGCAGGGCATTGGCGGCCACCCGTTCCTCGTGGCCGTCCCGCCGTCGCCGGCACATCGTGGCGGTCCGGGCCTGCCGCAGGCTCGCGGCCTGCGCCTTGCCTCGTCCCTCGGCCAGCGCCTCGGCAAAATTCGCAAACAGCACCGTAAACCAAAGCCAGAGCGCAATTTGAAGGTCAAAGGCCAGGAACCGGCCCTGCAGCGCCTCCCCCAGCACCACCCCCGTGCAAAGGACGGCTCCCGCCTCGGTAAGCAGGATCACCGGCGTGTGCCAGAGCGTTCTCGGATCCAGCTTGCGCACCGAGTCCACCAGGGCTGGTCGAATCAGTGCGGATGAAAAGGTGTGTGGCATCGTTTTCATGGCCTGCATTAAAACACTCGTCCCTCGACCATCAGCAGGTGTTCGATGACCGGCCCCAGCGTCAGCGCGGGAAGGAACGACAACGCTCCCACCATCACCACCACCCCCACCAGCAGAATGACAAACAGTGGCCCCTCCGTTGGAAATGTGCCCGCACCGGGTGGGCTCGACTTCTTGAGCACCAGGCTGCCCGCCGCGGCCAGCATCGGCAGGATGACGCCAAATCGCCCCATGAGCATCGCACCCGCGCCCAGCAGATTGTAGAAGACGGTGTCCGCACCCAGGCCCGCAAAGGCGCTGCCATTGTTCCCTGTCGTGGACGCAAACGCATACAGCACCTGGGTCACCCCGTGCGGTCCTGCCTGGGTGATGCCCGCGCGCCCCGCCTCCGTCCCCAGCGCCAGCGCGGAAAAGACAAGCACCACGGCGCATGGCGCAAGCACGGCAATCATCGACATGATCACCTCCCGCTGTTCCACCCGCTTTCCCAGATACTCCGGAGAGCGGCCCACCATCAGCCCCGCCAGGAACACCGTGAGCAGCACAAACGCCAACATCCCGTACAGCCCGGCGCCCACGCCCCCAAAAACCACCTCCCCCAGCAGCATGTTAAACAACGGGATGAGGCCGCCCAGCGGCGTGAGACTCTCGTGCATCGCATTGACCGATCCGTTGGAGGCCGCCGTCGTCGCCACCGCCCAAAGCACGCTGTTTGCCACCCCGAACCGTGTTTCCTTGCCCTCCATGGGCGCGGCATTCGGGAACAGCGGATTCCCCCCGCACTCCGCCCACAACGCAATCCCAAGCCCCAGGACAAACAGGGCAACCATCGCCCCAACCAGGGCCCGGCTGTGCCTGCGCGCACCCGTCAGGTGTCCAAACATGAACACCTGCGCCGCAGGCAGCAACAGGATGGCGACGCATTCAAGGAAATTCGAAAAGGGCGTCGGGTTTTCAAACGGATGGGCGCTGTTCACCCCAAAGTAACCGCCCCCGTTCGACCCGATCTGCTTGATCGCAATCTGCGATGCCGCCGGACCAAGCGGCACCACCTGCGTGGCGCCCTCCAGCGTCGTCACCTGCACATACGGACGGAACGATTGCACCACGCCCTGGGTCATGAGCGCCAGCGCCAGCACCACCGACATGGGCAGCAGGACGTACAGGGTGCACCTGACAAAATCAGTCCAAAAGTTTCCAACCGTCGCCGAAGATGCCCGCCCCACACCACGTGCCAGCGCCAGCAACACCGCCATGCCCGTGGCCGCGCTGAGAAAGTTCTGAACGGTCAGCCCCGCCATCTGCGTGAGTTGACTCATCGTCGCCTCGCCCGCATACGCCTGCCAGTTGGTGTTTGTAACGAAGCTGACGGCCGTGTTGAGCGCCAGCGGCCAGGGTACGCCGGGCAGCTTCGCCGGGTTCAACGGCAGCCAGCCCTGGCAGAGCAGCAGGGCGAAAAGGACGATCAGACCGGCGAGATTGAACCAGAGCAGCGCGGCGGCATACTCCGTCCATCGCATCTCCCTTTCCGGAGCGACACCCGCCATCCGCCCGATCCAGACTTCCACCGCCTGCAATGGCCGCAACCACCGGGGAATGGCCCCGGTGAAGATGGCTGCCAGATACCGCCCCACCCATGGCGCGGCCACGGCCAGCACCGCCACGTACACCACCAACTGCATCCACTCTCGTCCGTTCACGCCATCAACCTAATGCCCGGGCGTGGGGGCGGATAATCAAAAGGCGGATCTCCCGCGTTAAAATAGCGTTAAAACGGCGTCCGCGCCCGTCAAATGCCAGCGGCAAACGCTAACGGCTTGTGATGGTCGCTGAGGAGGATTCCAAAGGGCTGGGGGCTGCGGCCTCCA
>CAZIDG010000138.1:0-8564 GCA_964538065.1 uncultured Verrucomicrobiota bacterium | reverse complement strand
TCAGCGCCAACGGCGCGCCTTAGCCCTAGCCCAGGGCAACGCCCTGGGAAACCGTTCGATAAACCCCAATGAGTCCTGAAAGGACGGCCCAAATCATGCCCCAATCACTTGCCCGCCAGGCGGCTTCGGGTAACATGGGCTCATACGCAATGCTCAGACAACCACATCGCACCCCAGAGTTGGTGATTTGGCCTTTGGATGTCAGTGTGGCTTTCATCAAGCCAAAGGTAAGGCATTTGGGTAAGAATCAAAAGTAAGGACAAAGGGTGCTGTTGTCTGTCGCGCCGCCCGATGGACCACGGGGAGGTTTGCTTTCCCCCCAGGAACCGTGGTTTTCCTCACTTAACCACGTGTGCCATTTTGGGGGGGAGCAGTACAGGGCATCCTGTAGAGGCAGTCCTTCAGGCGCTGTCTTACCGGCCCTCTACGTTGAGCACAGTCGTGTATTTCTTGAGCATTCTAAGGGTCAGCCAGGTAATGAAACTAAAACCGACCAACACGATCCAGCCTGTATCGAACTCCAGCTTTCGATTCACATACAACTCGCCAATCGTTTCCTGCAGAAACATGACAATCACAACCGCAAAAAAACCGTTGTATTCACGTTTCAGGACATTCTTCCAGGAGAACGACAGGGCTGGTTTCCTGTATTGGCTGAATTTCGGGAAGAACGCAGGCGTGGAGTCCGCCCACCGAAGGTATTCCTCGCCGAACTTGTTTCGTAGGAATGCCTCTTCCGCAAAAATGATCCGCTCATAATAAAGCCAGAAGGCCAGGATGTAGATGAGCGTCAACCACCAGAAGAGGGCAAAAAGCGCGATTCCCAGACCCATGAAGAAATTCCCTAAATACAAAGGGTTGCGCACGATGGAGTAAAGGCCTGTCGTGTTGAGCGTCTCGGCAGCCTGTGCTTTTGTGTTTCTGCCCGACGTTCCTCTTGGGGTATGCCCAATGGTAAAAAACCGTATGGCCATGCCAAAAAAGCTGACCGAAAGGCACAGGACTTCCCACACATGATCCAGGGTTTCGCTGTGTCCAGGGTATTGGAATTGTTGCAGTGTCAGGAAGAAAACACCGATCATGAGCAACGGAAAGTAACTGCGCCATCGGAACAACCAATTGCCGGAACTCTCGAACTCTTCTTTAAGTGCCATATTATGTCTGACTGAAATGCCAGAAGGCAAATCACTGGGATGTGCCTAATACCCGACTGGTGCCAGATAAGTTAATGTGTTTCAAGGTATTGCATACCTTCCAAGCACCACTCTTCGGACTCCAATATGGGCTGATCATGCCCTATCGCGTTTGCCAGACCTGTCAGGACCAATCTCGAATCCGGCAAATGGCGTCCGAACGGCCCAGAAAGTATCAAGAGGTGGCAGACACGGCACTATTATTTTGGCGGTCGTGTCGGAAGGGTTCTGCAAAACGGAGACGGGACATCGTAAGTCATTGGGGTGGAAAAGATACCCTGGATAAAGAAAGCCAAGACCGTTCGAACCCCCTTCCACTAACGGGACAACCCGGGAGGACCTCCCTCCTCCCTTGCCATGGCAGGAATCAACGCCTGGAGCTTCCCCACAAATGACAAAAGGCGGCGCATGAGGATGATGCGCCGCCGGAAGAGGAGACTTGTACCGCCTGATTAGTACTTCTCAGGATCGGTGACCTTGAAGCTGGCCTGGTATTTGCCCAGGACGGTCAGGGTGAGCAATCCGCCGTCATTCTGGCGTTCGGCGGTCAGGTCCACGCCCGGCTTGGCCGCATCCGACAATGTCTTTACAGGAGCGCGCAGCACGGGTTCCTTGTCCTTGCCGAACACGAGCAACTCGTATCCACCCGAGCTCGTTTTGCGCAGGCCCAGCGCACAGCAAGGCACAGTGGCATTTCCTTCGGTGCCGGACACCTCCACCATGCGCAGTCTGCTCTCGGAAACCACCCGGTCCTCGTCGAGAGGAGCAAGTTTACGCAGCCAGAGCTGTCCCACTGGCAGGGTGCGATCATTGGAGAGGCGCTCAATGGACTGCACCCGCAGTTTGGCTTCGGGAAGAAGCATGCAGCCGTATTCGCCATCGCGCAGGACGAGCGGGCGTTTCACATCGGGATCGGTGGTGATGGGCGTGCCCAGAAGCTGGTCGAGATCGGCGCTGACCATGAAGGCATATTTCAGCGCTTCACTGCGTTCAAGGCGTTCCTGGGCCTGGGTGGCGGGAAGGGCGGCCATGAGCGCGGCCGCGACCATGAGTGACTTCATCAATTTCATGCGTTGTAAGTTTTGGTTCCGGACAACTTTTGCCCGTATATGCCATTGTTAACGTCAGGCCTTGGCCGCCGGTTACTTGTTTGTTTTCGGTTCCACCTGGAGCATGTCCAGGTTACCCAGTTCGGCAGGGGCGGGTTTCATGGCCTCGAAGGCCTTGAGCTGTTCGGGTGTGAGCTCGCGTTCGACCTGGGTCATCAGCCTCCAGACGACGTTGGAGCTGCGCAGGATGGTGTCGGCCCGGATGGCTTTGAGCTCCGTAACCGCATTATTGAGATGGGCTTGAATGACCTGCCCCTGCTGCTCGGTGGGGTGAACGGTGCGGACAAAGGTGCGTGTGGCTGCCTCGTGCCAGGTTTCGGGGTTGTTGCGTTGGTTCATTTGGTGGCGTCCCCAGCGTTGGCCCAACAATCCGCCCGTAAGTCCGCTGACGGCCACCAACCCCGCCAGGCACAGCCCGATTTTCAAATGTTGCGAGAGGTTCATAATAACCAAAATTCCTGGGCCACAGTATCTTCGATATGCGGCACCCACGAACTGTTGGCGTGCGTGGGACGCAGTTCGATCGCGGTGCAGATGAGCAGGATGGCGGTGGCCAGGGTGAGCGCCCTCAGGCTCAGGCGCTCCCAGACTGCATCGGCGCTGGAGGGAGTCTGCCGGGCGCGCCAACGCGCGGTCACCCGTGCGGCGAAACCGTACGGCACCGCATCATCGGCCTCCACAGTCTGACGGGCGCGTTTTGCGCAGGCCTGCCATCTCTGGTCAAATGTGTTCATAGATCCCTTTCCATTGATGCGGCGATCCGCCGCAGTTTATGCCGGGCGCGGAATGCCCGCACTTTTACCCATGTCTGGCTCCAGCCCGTAAGCTGGCTGATTTCCCGGACCGATTTCTGTTCCAAATCCAGCATCCGGATGACCAGCCGGTCCGCATCGGACAGTCCGGCCATCAACCGGTCCAGCACATCGCGCGCTGAGGCCGCCGGTGTCTCCGGCGCCTTGGATTCCTCTTCCCGGGCCATGAGGTACTCCAGCCATTGGAGCTCATCGCTCGAGAAATCGGCCCAGCGAACCTCCGGGCGGCGGCGTTCGGCCCGCAGGGCATCCAGGCAGGTCCGCACCGCAAGCCGCGAAACCCAATGCTCGAAAGGCACTTCCGTCCTGGGCTGGTATTGATCGAGCCGGCTGAAAAGCTTCAGGAAGATCTCCTGGGCCAGGTCTTCCTCGGCCATGCGCACGGGACGGTGCGAACGGACAATCCGAATAACTTGCGGATAAAGGTGTTCCACCAGGGCATGCGCTGCCTCCGGGTCGCCTTCACGCACCCGGTCCAACAGGCCTTGCGCATGGTCCATCATGGTCACCATTTATCTCACCGCCCAACGCAACACCAGCACGACCAACATTACACACTGCATCACTTCTATTAACGCCAGTGGGGGTGTCAGGGTTACTGTGTCAAAATGCCCCTTCCGGGTACAGGCCATTCCGGTTAATGCCTGCGGAGGATGAGCTTGTGATCCACCCGGCGGGTTTGGTGGAATTCCAGGGGTGGCAGGTTCGTCAGCGTCGGCGATTCGGTTTCGTTAAGGATCTCCCGCGCCTGTTTCTTAAGCTCCATCCAGCGGGGCCATTCCAGGTCGGGGGCATGGGCGATTTGACGTAACATGCTGCGCCACTCGATGATAATGCGATCGATGTCCCCCACCCCCGCGAGTTCGGTCACGTACCGGTGCTTGGATTCAGGATTCCGATACACCCCGGCGACGACCAGTTCGGCACCCGCGCCGTACTTCGGTGGTGCGCCATTCTCGAGGTAGCCCGGGATGCTTTGAAGGCCATAATTGCGCTGGCAGGCCATGGCCAGGCGTCCGCCCCAACGGCTTTGATCCTCCCCGCAAAAACGGAAGCTGGCATCCAGGTTCGCCAGGTCGAAAACCAGTTCATCCAGCGGATATGACTCGTCTTCCAGCGCGGCGGCAATGGCCAGCCCGTCCCCCTGGGAGAAGAAACTGGTGATGATTCCCCGGCGGGTCGGTTTCCCGGCCGCATCCACCAGGCCCAGACGGCGCCATTGCATGGCCACGCCCGTGGAGGTGGGGAGCAAACGGCAGGTGGCGACCAAGGGACAGGCCTGGCAGTCATCAGACATGACATCCCGCTCCAACGGTTTCCACAAGGCGACGCCATGGGCATCCACCGGCACCCGCATGGTCATTTCGCCAAGGCTGACGATGGCGTAAATCTTCTCCTCCACGCGGAAATGATCCACGACCTGCCGCTGTTGGGCCAGGCGCTCACGGACCAGCGGGGCGAGCTTGGTTTCCCACAGGCTTATGGGCACATGGCGCCCATGCCAGTTGGTAAGCCGTCGGATCCATTTCACCAGGATCAACTGATCCGGGCCGTGCAGCTCGGCAATGGTGATCTGACGTCCGTAAATCTTCAGCCCGGCATTCTCCGAGAGCACCACCAGGGGGCCGGTGCCGGTCTTTTCAACGGCTTGAGGGACCGATAGGACCGGCCGCAACGGCGGGGCATCGGGCGCGGTCGCCGGGGTGGCGATGCCGGTTGGAGCGGGCTGGCCCAGCGGTTGCACGGTCCAGATGTCCTTGAGCGGCACATCGGTGGACTGCGGCAATCGCTGCCACTGGCCCTGGCTGTTGAGGATCTCGCGCAACTTCTTGCGAACGTGGCGTGCCCGCTCGGCATCGGTGCGCAGACCACAACAGGTTGTGGGGTGCTTGAGCGAATCCTCAATCCCCAGATGCACGGGCTTGGTGGTGAAAAGACGCTCCTGAATCCTAACCGCTTCGGTGAAGGGATCGAGGCCGCGGTTGGCGGCGGCGTTCATGAGCCCCAGCAACGCGTTCCAATCGACCATGTTGCTGCGGTAGAGGTGGTTGGGATAGCCGTCGCGAATGCGTAATCCATTGGCGGTGACGAGCCCATAGCCCGTTTCATCGATGCCACGCCGCCCGGCACGCCCGAACATCTGCAGAATCTCGTCCGCGCGCAACGGTTGCTCCTGTTCCTCGCGCCGATACGATTCACCGGCCAGGGCGACGCTGCGGAGGGAAAAATTGATCCCGGCGGCCAGACCCATCGTGGCGACCACCACGCGCAACTGGCCGGCCTTGGCCAGGGGTTCGACCACGCCAGCCCGGGCTCCGTAGCTCAAGCCGCTGTGGTGGAACGCGATCCGGCTTTTAAGCATCTTAGCGAGATAATCCCCTGCCAGGAGTTTTTGCTCTGCGCTCAGGGATAAGGGGTTGGGCGTGGGCAGGTTACGAGCCAATTCAGAAGCCAGGGCCTCGGTGGCCTGTCGGCGTGGGGCAAAAATCAACACCGGTCCGAGGTCTTCCGCCAGCACCTTGGCAATGACGCGCGGCCAGTAACCTCGAATCTCCGAGGGCACATGATAGCTCAACTGGCCCACATCCACTTCCTCCAAAGGCACAGGCCGGATGTCATGCTTGACCAGCGTGGCGTTGCGGCCCAGGCGTTTAAGCCATTTCACCAGGTCATGCGGGTTGGCCACGCTGCCGCTGAGCAGGAGCAACTGGGTTTGCGGCGGAGCCAGCGCGAGCGCCAATTCGTAGTTCAGACCACGATCCGCATCGCCGATCATCTGGTATTCATCCACAACCAGCAGGGCCGGACCCTCGCCGCGAATCAGCCGCTGTTTCTGCGTTTCGAGCGTGGCCACGATGACCGGGGCGTCCAGGTTGTCCGAGAGATCGCCCGTGGCAATGCCCACATTCCACCCGCGGGCGCGCCATTCGGCCAGCTTGTCATTGGCCAGGGCGCGCGTGGGCACGGTGTAAATGGCCTGTCCACGGTTTTTGCCCTGATTGGACCACAGCTCGAAAATGAGGGTCTTGCCGGCCCCGGTGGGCGCCTGGACGACGACGTCCCGCCCCTCGCGCAACGCGCTCACAGCCTGCTGTTGCCAGAGGTCCGGTATGGCCACCTGGTTGAGGCTGGGCGTGTTCGCCAGTTGATCGGCAATCGAAATCACGCCGCCAAGATAACCGGTTTTGGCCAAAGGCCAAAGCGGAAACAGCCGGGGCACACCCACCGTTTCCGGGGCCAATGGCATCCATCATTGCATCCTTGCAGGGAACCACTTTCGATGATAAACAAAACGCCAGCTATGAAGACCTTGCTGCTCTCGTTTCTTGGCTTTTGCATGATGCTCAGTGTTCAGGCCCTGGCGGCCGAACCCGACACCCGCTGTTTCGAATTGCGCGTCTATTACCCGGCGCCCGGCCGGCTGGACGACATTGTGGCCCGCTTCCGTGACCACACCTGCAAGCTGTTCGAGAAGCACGGTTTCCAGAACATCGGCTATTGGGTGGCCAAGGGGACCAACGGCGGCAAGCTCGTCTATATCATCGCCAGCCCCAATCGCGAGGCCCATGTCAAGTCCTGGAAGGCCTTTGGCGAGGACCCCGCCTGGCATGAAGTCGTCAAAAAGACCGAAGCCAACGGACGCATTGTCACGCGCGTGGATTCCACCTTCCTCAAGGCCACCGACTTTTCGCCTGCCATCAAATCCTCCAGCAGCGCCAAGCCCCGCTGCTTCGAGTGGCGCACCTACACGGCGGGCCCCGGCAAGCTCGATGACCTCCTGGCACGGTTCCGCAATCATACCGTGAAACTCTTCGAAAAACATGGCATGACCAACATCGGCTACTGGGTGCCCGTGGATGAAAAATCCGGCGCCGGCACCACCCTGACCTACATCCTGGCCCACGAAAGCCAGGAAGCCGGAGCCGAATCATTCAAGAACTTCCGCGCCGATCCTGAGTGGGTTGAGGTCAAGAAGAACTCCGAGACCAACGGCGTTCTGGCCACCAAGGTCGTCAGCGAATACATGACCCCGACGGATTTTTCCGCCATCAAATAACATCGGCTGGACGCACCCCTGCCCTCGCCAGGCTCTACCCTTTGCTTTTTAAGGCGACAGACATTGGAGCATACACAAGCATCTTGTGAAAGCGGCAGCGCAACAACACAAGTTAATGCTGTCTCATTCACTTTCTGAGGTATGGTACTAATAGGTCCTATCAATATTAATAACCGATATGGTTACCTGGGTGACGATGGCAACTTCATCATAAAGCCTATCTACGACGAATTAGGAACATGCAGCGAGGGGGTGATCAGCTACCGAGTAGGAAATACGGTCGGATTTTTGAACGCGGATG
Source organism: uncultured Verrucomicrobiota bacterium (assembly GCA_964538065.1). GTDB lineage: Bacteria > Verrucomicrobiota > Verrucomicrobiia > Limisphaerales > UBA1319. Next base: position 1,092 of record CAZIDG010000138.1, on the reverse strand, counting down.
GCTCGATTCGTATAAAGGCCTGCTACGACAACTATGAGGAATCGATGCCCATATTTAAAAATGGCCTGGCTGCTGTACTTAAAAACGGCCTATTCGGTTATATTGATAAAAACGGAAAATGGATCGTATCACCATCCCACCATTTTGCATGGAATTATTTGGATGAAATGGCTCTCGTCGAGAATGTCCATGGATATTATGTGATTAATGCACAAGGAAACGTAATAGCACAATTGGATGTTTGGGATATAAGACGTCAAGAGGATTGGGTCAAAGACTGGAATTGCGTTCGTTGTTTGTTTGCAATGGAGGAAAAACCGGACGCTTTACGCGAAGGATGCGTTAACTGGCGTGGGCAGATCGTATTTCCGGCTGTGCACTTTAGAATCACAGATTTTTGTGGCGATATTGCTGGGTTTTCTGATGAAGAAGATTCGGTTGGTTCCATGTGGGGCATGCTTAATAAAAACAATGTAACACTGAAAACGCCACAGTATTTGCACATGGAATCATTTAGTGAGGGCATGGCTGTTGCTGCCAGAGATGTATCCTCCACAGGATGGATAGACTACTACGGTTATATTAATACACTCGGAGAATGGGTAATACCTCCGAAATATCAACAGGCGTACGCATTTCAGAATGGCGTGGCTCGTGTGCGCGTGGGTGGATTTATTGACCATAATGGCATGGAATGTGGCGAACAGAAATATGGTTATATTAATAAAAGAGGTGAGTATATTGTTGAACCCATTTATACTTCAGCTCTGGATTTTGCACATAATTATGCCATTGTGAAATCAAACAATCATACCACCATAATCGACATCAGTGGCAAAACAATATGGAGCGAATGAAGTATTAAGTGCGATATTGATCGTTACCTGATCCCAAAAGCTGTACAGATCATGGGCAGAGTGCCTCGATGAAGTTGATCTGTATTTCGCCAAGTCGGCTTTTTTTCATCGGTTCCACTGTCTTTCTTATCAGCAAAACCCTCCTTTTACCATGTCCACTTTTTCGGGGGCAGCTCACGGCGCAAACCGATTGTCATTCTTTACGTGCCATGCATGTTAAAAGCCACAAGGACGC
>CAZIDG010000137.1:2448-8686 GCA_964538065.1 uncultured Verrucomicrobiota bacterium | reverse complement strand
CCATCCCCCCCATCCCTCTCATTTCCTGCCGATGGAGCCGATGGAGCCGATGGCTCGCTCACGCCCCGCGCACCCCTTGTGCGATGCTGGGCCCGCATGAAGGACATTACTGGCATTGGTTTCACAAGCATGCGCCCGGCGGCCCAACGATGGCGCGAACAGTACAACCCCCTGCGCAACCTCACCCTGGATCGCGCCGTGGCCCTCCTCGAGGCCTACCAGCGCGGCGAGATGGCCGATGTCCAGTGGGCCTATTATTTTCTCGAGCAGACCGATCCCGACTTGTTCGCCCTGGTCGAGCGCCGCACCAGCGCCATCCTCGAGCTCGACTGGAGCATCAAGTCCGCCGCCTGGCGTGTCCGGCCCGCCCCGGACGCCGCGCCCGTGCGCCCGTCCGATGCCACGCTCGCCGCCGAGCAGACCGCCGCCCTGCACGAGGCGTATGAGCGGATCGACAATCTCTACGACGCCATCGGGCACCTGGCCATGGCGTCGTTTCGCGGCTTTGCGCATCTGGAGAAACGGCCCGATCCCTCCGGCGCCGTCCGCCGCCTCGAGCCGCTCGATTCCTGGAATGTCGTCCGCGACGGCCTGCGCGGCCCCTGGCGTTACAATCCCGAGGCCCGCCCCGCCGCGTTCCGCGCCCTGGACCCCGCGCTCACGCTAGACCCGGCCCGCTGGCTCATGCGCGACGTCCCCCGCCACATCAACCGGATCGCCCTCCTCAAATTCGTCCGGTCCAACCTCGCGGAAAAGGACTGGTCGGCGTTTGTCGAGATCTACGGCCTGCCGGGCGTGGTAATCGTGGGGCCGCCGGGTGTGACGGCTGAGGACGCGGCTGCCTTTGAGGAACAGGCCGCGCGCGTGGCCGAGGGCGCCAGCGGCTACCTGCCCAACGGCGCCGCCGTCCATTTCCACACCGGGCCGCGCCTGGCCCAGCCGTACCGTGACTACCTGCGCTACTGGTCGGAGCAGCTTGTCCTGGCGGGCACCGGCGGCATCCTCACCATGCTCACTGCCAGCGGCACCGGCACGCTCGCGGGCTCCGTCCATGCCGAGACCTTCCGCCAGATCGCCCGCTCCGAGGCCCGGATCATCAGTGAGGTTTTCCAGGAGCAGTTGGACCGCCCCCTGCTCGAAGCCGCCTTCCCCGGCCGCCCGCGCCTGGCCTGGTTCGAACTCGTCGCCAACGAGGAGGTCAACCTCGGCGCCGTGGTCGATCACGCCGTCAACCTCGCCCGCGCCGGGTTCCGCATCGATCCCGGCGAACTGGCCGAACGCACCGGTTACAAGCTTTCGGCTGATCCAAATCCAAATCCAGACAACCATTCCGCCTCCGCCCCGAATCCTTGACATCCATTTTAACCTCAATCCATTCACCTCATGAATACCTCGCTCATCCCGCATCCCTTCACGCTGCCTGCCGACGGCTGGTGCCACATCGCCCCCCTGGGCGCGTTCCGCCATGCCACCAGCGGGCTCACCCAGGTCATCGACGCCGCGGCCGTGGAATCGATGGTCCGCCGCTTCGACCTCGAGGCTGCCGCGCCGAACTTCCCCGGCCTGCTCGTCGATTTCGACCACTTCAGCCACGATCCCGCCCAGCCAAGCGCGGCCGCAGGCTGGATCACCGCCCTGAAATCCGAGACCGCCCCGCCCGAACGCGCCGGCCTCTGGGCGCGCATCCGCTGGAGCGATGCCGGCGAGGCCGCCGTGCGCGGAGGCCGCTACCGGCTCGTCTCGCCCGTGTTTCTCCCGGGCGATTGCGAGGCCGCGGACGCGCCGGGCAGCCTGCGCCCCCTGCGCCTGCACCGGCTTGCCCTGACCAACGATCCCAACCTCAACGGCCTGGCCCCGCTCTCCAATCGCCACGCTTTGTCCGAACCCAATCCAAAACCTCAACCCCAAACCAAAACGAAAGGAATCATGCGAAACCTCGCTCAAGCCCTGGGCCTCGGCCCTGAGGCCACGGAGGACCTCGTCCTCCAGCACATCCAGCAACTCCGCAACCGCGCCCAGGAGGCCGAGACCCGCCTCCACCGGCTCGAACAGGACCACGCCGCCCTGCTCTCCAGCCAGGTGGATGCCGACCTCGATGCCCACAAGGCCCGGTTCCGCCCCGAGTCGCGCGATCATTGGCGCTCGGCGCTCATCGCCAACCGCGCCACCGCCCTCCAGCTCCTGCTGTCCATCGTGCCCGGCGCCCTCCCCGGTGCGGCCGCGCCCCAGCACGACCCCGCCCGCGCCTGCACGCCCGGGCCCAACCCGTTCGCCACACGCGTCCACGAACAGCGCCAGGCCGTGTTCGAATACAAAAACCGCCACGACTGCTCCTGGCAGCAGGCGTGGGACTCGGTCCGCGCCCAGCGCCCGGAACTCTTTGGCAACGCCCAACCCGCGCTGCCGTAACCCCCGATCATTCACCAACCCTTAACAACAAACCTTAATCAGGAATCATTCATGAACACCCTTGCACTCGAAAATGCCATCGTCGCCCTTACGCCCGCTGCGGACCAGACGGGCAAGGAGGGCTATTTCGTCGATCTCGACGCCTCGGAGCGCGCCGCGCTCATCGACGCCGCGACCGATCTCCCCTTCGGCGTCCTGCTCGAAGGGGCCGCCGCCGCTGGCAAAAGCTCCATCGCCGTGGCCAGCGGCGGCTTCCGGGGCGCCGTGCGCGTCAAGCTCGGCGCCACCCCCGGCACCGTCAAGGCCGGCACGCTGCTCCAGCTCAACGCCGATGGCACCGCCAAGGCCGACGCCGCGTCGGGCCAGCGCGTCCTCGTGGCCCAGGCGCTTGAATCGGGCGCGGCCAGCGAGCTCATTGCCGCCGTGCTCTTCAAACCGGTCTCTTATGCCTCCTAAAATCCAATTAACCCTTAACATCAACATCTACTATGGGATCACGCACCATCGCCGCCACCAACCCCACCCTCACCAACTACGCCCAGGGCCTCTCGCAGGACCTGGTCAGCGCCACCGCCAGCTTCCTGGCGCCCGTCGTCGAGGTCCCGGCGGGTTTGGGCCGCTACAAGCAGTTCGACGACAAAAACGCCTTCCAGGTCTATAACACCGAGCGCGCCCTCGGCGGGCCCGCCACGCGCATCCAGTTCAACGCCAGTGACCCCTCGTTCGATTGCCGCCCCCAGGCCCTCGAGGTCGGCATCGACGACGCCGAGTACGAGGCCGCGGGCGACACCAGCGCGGGCCGCCTGGACGAAAGCCGCATCCGCACCCTCGTCACCTCCGCCACCCTGGCGCATGAGGACAAGGTCATCACCGCCGCCAAGACCATCACCGCCGTCTCCGCGCGCGGCAACTGGTCCAACGCCACCGTCGATCCCGTGGTCGAGCTCGACGAGCAGATCGAGGCCATCGCCACCGCCTGCGGCGCGCTGCCCAACCGGATCGTGTTCGGCCTGGGCGCCTGGCGCCTGGCCCGGAACAACCCCAAGGTCATCAACCGCATGCCGGCCAACGCCGCCGTCGGCGTCGCCACGCAGCAGTTCGCCACCATGCTGCTCAACCCGAACATCGAGATCCGCGTGGGCGTGCTCGCCCGGGACCTCGCCAAATTCGGCGCGGCCAAAAACCCCGCGAACATCATCGGCGCCGAGGTGTTCATCTTCATCGGCCAGGATGCCCCCAGCGAGTACGACCCCACGTTCATGAAGACCTTCATGACCCGCTCCGGCGGCGTGGACGCCGTGCGCACCTACCGCGACGAATCCGCCCGCAGCACCATCCACGCCGTGGATTGGAGCGAGGACGTCAAGATCACCGGCGCCGCCGCCGTGCGCCGCCTGACCATCAGCTAACCCTCCTGCCACATGAACCCTGGGCCGGGACCGGCCGCTGACAATCCCGACCGTTCCCGGCCCTTTATTTTGAATCCACCACCCCCATGAAACTCATCTACCAGCAACGCCTGCGCCGCCGCGTGCCCGGCGACGTCCTGCCCGAAACCGCCGACTTTGCCCGGCGCGTCACCGCCAACGGCGGCACCCTGAGCACCAGCACCTTCAACGCCGTGGATGCCCTGGTCCGCGCCCTCCTGGAAGCCAACCTCTGGGGAAAGATCCTCGACATGGGGATCTTCGCCGGGGACCAGCTTGCCGCCGCCATGGTCAAACTCAAATACACCACCGGCACCGGCGTGCTCGTGAACAACAACTTCGTGGCCGCCGACTACGTCGAGCAGGGCCCCACCGGCGGCCTGTTGGGCGATGGCGTCACCAAGTTCCTGCGCACCGGCCTTACCCAGGACGCCGTGGGCCCCGCCGCCCACCTGGCCTTCTACCTGCGCGAGGACATGGCCGCCGGCCGGTACGAATCCGCGCTGGGGGCTGGCAACGGCACGGACGAATACACCCTGTTCCACGCCGACACCAGCTTCCAGATCCGCTACGGCCAGGTCCTCATCGCCTCCAAAGCCGACCTCGGCCCCGGCCTGTGGTGCGGCACCCGCGAAAGCCTCAACTCGTTGAGCTTCTACAAGAACGGCGTGCTCCAGCAGACCAATGCGAACGTCGCCTCCCCCTCGCCCCTGGCCCTGGACTTCGTCCTCTTTGCCAAAAACAACAACGGCACCGTGGGCAACCACCTCAACCGCCGCGGCGCCTTCTACAGCATCGGCGCCCCGCTCAAGGCCGCCGACCAGCTGAACCTCCACCAGGCCGTCCAGGCCTTCCAGACCGCCCTCAACCGCGCCGTGTAAACAACCCCTTCCCGCACATGAACTTCCTCATTCTCAACATTGTCCAGGCGGAGAAAATCGCCGCCCTCAACGCCTCCAGCCCCCCGGACCGCCAGCTCACCCCGGCCACCATGCTCGATGGCCGCTGCGCCTTGAATGCCGACCTGCTGGACGACGCGGGGCCCGGCCACACCTGGGCGCACTTCGGCCCGGCGCTGGCCGCATTTACCCCCGCGCCCCTGGCGGAGGAGTCGTTCAAAATCACGCCGGATCCCCTCGTGGCGCAGGCCATTGCTGCAAAATCCAAGCTTGAATAGATTTCAAAAACTGGCATATTGAATTTAAGTTAAACCTTAAGCCTGCCAGTCCGAAATGCCATGACGCCCAGCGTGTTGTCTTCACGCATGAGGTGTCGGAAGGCGAAGCGGTGTTGAAGTCACCAGAATGTGTTATGAGTATCTCTGGTCAAACAAACAACCCAATGGGGATGCTGGAGTGGCCGTTGCGCAAATTCGCCGCCCCAGAGTATGTATTTGGACAAGGCGCCCGGCACCTGGCCGGCCGGTACGCGCACAACCTGGGCATCCGCAAGGCCCTGGTCGTGAGCGATTCCGGCGTGCGCGATGCGGGCTGGACCGAGGAGGTCTGCCAGAGCCTGCGCCAGGAACACATTGAGGTGGAGGAGTTTTCCGGCGTCCAGCCCAACCCCCGTGATCACCAGGTCGAAGAAGGCTCAAGCCTCTTCCTGCAATCCCGCTGCGATGCCCTGGTGGCCGTGGGCGGCGGCAGCCCCATGGATTGCGCCAAGGGCATCAGCATCCAGGCCACCCATCATCGCTCCATCCTCGAGTTCGAGGGGGTGGACCGCGTGGAACTCCCCGGTCCCCCCATGATCTGCATCCCCACCACCGCCGGGTCCGCCGCCGATGTCTCCCAGTTCGCCATCATCACCCACACCGCCCAGCAACGGAAGATCGCCATCGTCAGCAAAATGATCATCCCCGATGTCGCCCTGCTCGACCCCGAGACCACCACCACGATGGGGCCCGAGCTCACGGCGCATACGGGCATGGACGCCCTGGTCCACGCCTTCGAGGCCTATGTCTCCAACAGCAGCTCGCCCATGACCGACCTCAATGCCCTGGAGGCCGTGCGGCTCATCCTCTCCAGCCTCCACACCGCCGTGGAAAGGCCGCATGATCTGCAGGCCCGCGGCCGGATGATGCTCGGGAGCCTGCATGCCGGCCTGGCCTTTTCCAACGCCAGCCTGGGCATCGTCCACGCCATGGCCCATGCCCTGGGCGGCGTGCTCGATCTCGCCCACGGCCTCTGCAACGCCCTGCTGCTCCAGGCGGCGGTGAAGTTCAATTTCGACGCCGCAGCCCCCCGCTATGAACACCTGGCCACCCTGTTCCAGCCGGGATTGGGCGGCGTGCACGGCCCCGCCGCCCGGGATGCCCTGGTCGAAGCCATCGGCGTTTTTGCCGCCCGCGCCGGCATCCAGCCCGGCCTGGGCAGGCTCGGCGTGACGCGTGAGGCCAT
>CAZIDG010000137.1:0-2348 GCA_964538065.1 uncultured Verrucomicrobiota bacterium | reverse complement strand
CTCCCGGGACGAGCTGGTGGGCCACCCCCTGCGCGAGTTCCTCCGCGATGACCACGCCAGCCAACTGGAGGCCCGATGGCGCGCGGGCGCCAGCGATGCCGCCCCGCCCATGGACTGCCAGCTCCGGCGCTCCGACGGCGTCATCCTCGATTTCGAGGTCTCCTCCTCCATGCATAACCTGGGCGGCAGGGACTACCTGGCATTCGTGGCCCATGACATCACCGAGCAGCGGCGCGCCGCCGAGGCCGCAGCCCGCCACGAGGCCGTGCTGAGCGCCGTCTTCAACACCCTGCCCCTGCCCATCTTCACCAAGGACACCAACCTGCGCTACACCGAGTGCAACGCGGCCTTTGCCCAGTTCCACAACACGACCATCGATCGAATCCTCGGCCGGACCTCCTTCGAGCTCATGCCCCCCGAGCGGGCGGTCATCCACCAGCAGGCCGACCAGGAAATGGTCCGCAGCCACGGTCCCCAGGTCTATAATGCGATCTGGGTGGATGCCGCGGGCCAGGAGCGCGATGTCACCTTCCACAAACGACCCTTCTTCGACCGTGCGGGCGAGTTCAAGGGCATCGTGGGCATGATCATCGACAACACGGTGCGCAAACGCCTCGAGCACCAGTTGCGCCAGTCCCAGAAAATGGAGGCCATCGGCCAGCTCGCCGGCGGCGTGGCCCACGACTTCAACAACCTCCTCACCGTCATCATCGGCCACGTCTGCATGCTCCTGGAGGATCAGTCCCTGGGCGGCCTCACCCGCGAATCCCTCAAGGAGATCAGCAACGCCGCCACCCGCGGCGCCAACCTCACCCGCCAGCTGCTCGCCTTCAGCCGCCGCCAGGTCATGCGCGTCCAGGTCGTGGACACCCACGACCTCCTGAACAACCTGGCCCGGATGCTCCGCCGCCTCCTGGGCGAGCAGATCACCCTCAAGCTCGATTTCGCCAGCAGCCTGCCCCCCATCCAGGGCGACCCCGGCATGATCGAGCAGGTCATCATCAACATCGCCGTCAACGCCCGCGATGCCATGCCCCAGGGCGGCGACCTCCTCATCCGCACCACCACGGCCGAACTCCCCGAAGGCACCGACCTTGGCAACCCCGACGCCCGCCCGGGCCGCTTCATCAACATCGAGCTCCGGGACACCGGCTGCGGCATGAACGCCGACACCATCAAGCGCATCTTCGAGCCCTTCTTCACCACCAAGGCCGTCGGCAAGGGCACCGGCCTGGGCCTGGCCACCGCCTACGGCATCGTCCGCCAGCACCAGGGATGGATCCACGTCGAAAGCGAGCCCGGCCACGGCGCCCGCTTCACCGTCTGGCTCCCCGTCATGGAGGAGGCCGAGCCCCGCAAAGCCGACACCACGGGCGAGGGCGAACTCACCCTGGGCCACGAAACCATCCTCCTGGTCGAGGACGAACCCGCCCTCCGCGCCATGGTGGCCAACCACCTGCGCATGTGCGGCTACCAGGTCATCACCGCCGACGACGGCGTGAACGCCCTCGAAGTGTGGGAGTCGAACAAAACCAAGATCGACCTGCTGCTCACCGACATGGTCATGCCCCGCGGCATCAACGGCTGGGACCTCGCCCAACGCCTCAGGGCCTCCAAACCCGGCCTCAAGACCATCTTCTCCAGCGGCTACAGCGAGACCATGCTCAACAGCAAGGTCGAGCTCATCGAAGGCGTCAACTTCCTCCCCAAACCCTTCAACCCCCAGCGCCTGAGCCGCCTGGTCCGCACCCGCCTCGACACCCCGGCCATCTAGCACGCGGCAGCGATCCATCTTATGTTGCGCCTGGTTTCATCGCCATGGATCGAAGTTGTAAATCAATGGAAGACAAAAACGATTTGCCGCAACATGCAAACCAACACCCAGCCTTCGCCCTGGTCATGATATTGGGTTTTATAGAAAACATATTGCGCCTCCGTGCAAATGAATCATCATGACCGTTACAGAAGAATAACCGGTCATCCTTGTATCATCATTGAGTCATTCCATGAAACACCTGCCCACCTTGCTTACTGTGCCGGCATTTGCCATCCTCGCGGGCTGTTCGACAGGACCCCGGCATGTGTCCTGCACTGAGTTTGAACGAGCATATGCGCTGGGCAACAACCAGACGCTGCAAAGCTATACCTACCTTGGTGAAACCAACGGTGCTGTTTACATGCTTTATTACCGCGTGCCCTTGTTTGGATCCAAACCCAGCCAAAGGATTTTATACACCGAGACGAATGGTTTGACACCGGGGTTCCTTGAGAAGATGACCAAAGAAACGAGCTCGATTACAAACCATATCAAATGAGACACCTTAAGGCGTTCCGCCGCGCCGACAACG
>CAZIDG010000136.1:0-8813 GCA_964538065.1 uncultured Verrucomicrobiota bacterium | reverse complement strand
AGTATTTGTCGGATCGTTCTGGTGTTTCCATGGCCACAAGGCCAATCCACCTTCTCTCAAATTGATCCCGTCCGTGCCACGGCATGAGAGCGGTACGCGGCGCGCAGAGGACTGACGCGGCCCCACCACGCCCGAGGCGTTCGCAGGGGCTGCGGAGTAGGAGGCACACGCCTTGAAACATCGCTCCTGTCGATTCGCAGGTTTCCATCCTTCAACTCCATGCGTCCAGATATTTCATCTCGCATCGAGATTGATCCTGTGGCTCAATGCCCTCATCAACGCTTTGTAAAAGCGTAAATATGCGTTTGTTTTCGCTTTTAGTTGCGATGGGTCATTTATTGGCTGGAGTATTGTTCAGCCTTATTGCCCCGAATGTGCACGCCATACATGAGACGCTATCCAAGCAAAATATCAGCAATTCAATCGATTCATCAGATGTAATTACCGCTGCAATATATATGTATATTGCTGGAATATTGATATACTCCAAGGATAGGTATATGAACCAACGCTGGTCTCTTTGGATCAATATAATGTCTTTGTTTATCCTGGGAGTTGTGACATTGATTATTGGACTTCGGTGTACAGCTCCATTCCATCATTAATGACATCGTCCACATGGTTGTTAAAATTGTCGGCAGCATTTAATCATGCTTTTTCCTGGGGCATTAAAACCTCTCTTCCAACGGTTTCTTTGCGGACATAGCATGGTGAGTCTTAAAGTCCCCTGTAATTAGGTCCAGGCCCTCGTTCCATCGTCCATCCACTGGTTTTCCCTCTGGCTTACGCGCTCATGAGGATGCGGATGATGTCGGCGTAGTACGCGCCACCCTGGGCGGCGCGGCAGGCGAGCTTGAGGCGGGCGGGGTCGTTGGTGGGGGCCCCCCCCGCACACAAACCAGATGAAGTTGATGTTGAGGCGGTGGTTGATGAGGGGGGGGTGCCAGTCCGTCGATTGTTGTCAGTTGCCGCGGAACGGGGCAAAAAAAACGCCGTCCGGCGAACCGGACGGCGTTGTGCAATTGTTTAAAGAGGACCGATTAGGCCTTCTTCATGGCCTGGTCATCGGGAATGCGCATTCCGTAGAATGAGCGATAGACGAAGATCAGAGCCACCAGGAGCAGGCCCACGCCGATGCCGATCTTGGTGCTTGTCTGGCCCGCCTTCTGCATGGCCACGGCGATTTCCACCGCCAGGAGGCCGAACAGGGTGGTGAACTTGATGATTGGGTTCATGGCCACCGAACTGGTGTCCTTGAAGGGATCGCCCACGGTGTCACCCACCACGCTCGCGGCGTGGAGATCGGTGCCCTTGGCACGGAGGTCAACTTCCACCACTTTCTTGGCGTTATCCCAGGCGCCGCCACCGTTGGCCATGAAGATGGCCTGGTAGAGACCGAAGAACGCGATTGAGATCAGGTATCCGATGAAGAAGTACGGATCGAAGAAGGCCAGGGCCAGCGACATACAGAAGATGGCAACGAAGATGTTGAACATGCCCTTCTGCGCGTAAATGGTGCAGATCTTCACCACTTCCTTGCTGTCCTTGATGGAGGCGGTCTCGGCGTTGAGGTTCATATTCTCTTTAATATAAACCACCGCGCGATAGGAGCCGGTCACCACAGCCTGGATGGAGGCGCCGGTGAACCAGTAGATCACCGCACCGCCCATGAGGAAGCCCAGCACGATCTGGGGCTGCACCAGCGAGAGTTTCTCAACAACGCCGCCGAACGATTTGTCCAGCATCATGATGATGCCGAAAATCATCGTGGTGGCGCCGACGACCGCCGTGCCGATGAGCACCGGCTTGGCCGTGGCCTTGAAGGTGTTACCTGCGCCGTCGTTCTTTTCCAGGTTGAGCTTGGCGGTTTCGAAATCAGGCTTGAAACCGAAGTTCTTCTCGATGTCGGACTTGATGTTGGGCACTGCTTCGATGCGGCTCAGTTCATAGACGGACTGGGCGTTATCGGACACCGGCCCAAAGCTGTCCACCGCGATGGTCACCGGGCCCATGCCCAGGAAGCCGAACGCGACCAGACCGAAGGCGAAGATCGGCGCTGCAAAGGTGTATTCCTTGGGCATCATCGCCGCAATCGATTCATGACCGGCCACCATGGCGGCCACGAACATCAACACCAGCATCAGCAAGCCTTCCCAGAAGGCCGAGAAATTGCCCGCCACGAGGCCGGACAGAATGTTCAGCGAGGGACCGCCCTGGCGGGAAGCCGTGACGATTTCACGCACGTGACGCGCCTCGGTGCTGGTGAACACCTTGGTGAATTCAGGAATCAACGCACCCGCGATGGTACCGCAGGAGATGATGACCGAGAGCACCCACCACAGGTCCTTGTGGATGTGCTCGCCCGCAGGAAGGATCAACCAACTGGCCGCGAATGTGGCAATGATCGAGATGATCGAGGTGATCCAGACCAGGCTCGTGAGAGGCAGTTCCGGATTGAAGGTCTTCGCATTGCTGAACTTCGCACTGAAGATGGCGGTGTTGATGAAATAGGCCACCAGCGAGGTGACGATCATGAGTACGCGCATCACGAAGATCCATACGATCATCTGCGCGCACAGCACCGTGGTGCCGAGGGTCAGGGCCAGGAAGGAAATCAAGGCCACGCCCGTCACACCGTAGGTTTCGAAACCATCGGCTGTCGGCCCGACGCTGTCACCCGCGTTGTCACCGGTGCAGTCCGCGATCACGCCCGGATTCTTCGGGTCGTCTTCGGGCAGCTTGAACACGATCTTCATCAGGTCCGAACCGATGTCCGCGATCTTGGTGAAGATACCGCCGCAAATACGCAAGGCGCTGGCGCCCAAGGATTCACCAATGGCGAACCCGATGAAGCAGGGCCCCTTCAGATCGCCAGGGAGGAACACCAGAATGCAGATCATGAAGAACAGTTCGACGGTGATCAGCAACAGACCCACGCCCATGCCCGAACGCATCGGGACCGCCAGGGGACCCCAGGGGAGACCCGAGAGGGCGGCAAAGGCCGAACGGCTGTTCGCGTAGGTGTTCAGGCGCATGCCGAACCAGGCCACGCCGTAGGAACCGGCGATGCCCAGTACCGACGCCGCCAAAATCAGGGCCACCTTGGACGGGGGCATTTTATCCAACACGCTGAAGTAATAAATGATGCAAACTCCGATCAGAGCCCAGAGGATCATGAGGAACTTGCCCTGCTGGAAGAGGTAGCTCTTGCAGGTTTCCCAGATGAGGTTCGACACATTGCGCATCGAATCATGCACTGGGAGGCTCTTGGTCTTGTAGAACATGACCATGCCGACGAGCGCGCCGATCACACATACCACCAAGCCCAGGTACATTAAGGTAGTGCCGGTGACTTGGCTCCCAAACAAGTTTAACGTGACAGTGCCCAGATCTGGCACCTGAATATCCGCCTCGCCCGCCAGGGCGCTCGAGGCTCCCGCGCCCATCATTGCCAGGGCCAGGGCGCCCCATGATCGTGATTTGCCAAACAACATATTTATTTTTTGTTACGAGTTTTTTGCTTCTGAATTTAGGTCTTTCGGCCAAAGTTCAAAATCGAAACGCCCTCTTTATAGGAGAGTATATCCGATGTCAAGTCCAGCACTAAAAAATCTGCCAAAGCAAGGTAAAATTGTCCAATCCAAGGGAAAGATGGGTAATGAAACGAATGTTCATGGCCAGGCAGAAGGACGAAAAGACGCTTGGTGTATTACACCATGCTTTTAGCGTAAATAATTTCAAGCGTGTGTGTTGGACGAATTCGCTATGCCACAATGAGCCCCGTGGCGTGCTTAAATGAGGATTAGAACGCCACGAGGGATGAGCCGTCATCCCTCTTTCACCCTTGAAAACCCCTCCTGCCGAGTTACTTCCTGGCAGCGAAGGTCTCGGCCATGGCCACCGCCTTGAGCATGGCCTTGGATTTGTTGACGGTCTCCTGGTATTCCGCCTCAGGCGCGGAATCGTTGACCCATCCCCCCCCTGCCTGCACATAGGCCCGTCCCTCCTGGATCAAGGCTGTGCGGATGGTGATGCAGCAATCCAAGTTACCGTTAAATGAGAAATACCCCACGCAGCCGCCATAGGGGCCGCGGCAGGTCTGCTCCAGTTCGGAAATGATCTGCATCGCCCGCACCTTGGGTGCCCCAGAGAGGGTGCCGGCCGGGAACGTGGCCCGCATCAAATCATAAGGCGAGTGCTCGGCACCAAGCTTTCCAACCACTTGGGAAACAATGTGCATCACGTGGCTGTAACGTTCGATCACCATCAGGTCCTTGACCTGCACGGTGCCATAATCGCACACCCGGCCCAGGTCGTTGCGCGCCAGATCGACCAGCATGACGTGTTCGGCCCGTTCCTTGGGATCGGCCAGGAGCTCTTTTTCCAGGGCGGCATCATCCTCGGGCGTCTTGCCGCGTGCGCGGGTTCCGGCGATGGGACGGATCTCCACCTGCCGGTCTTCGCACCGGACATGGATTTCGGGCGAGGCCCCCACGAGCGAAAAGCGGTCCAGCTCCAACAGGAACATGTAGGGGGAGGGATTGATCGTGCGCGCGGCCCGATAGACATCAAGAGGCGAGGCCTTGATGTTTGCTGCAAATCTCTGGGAACCAACAATTTGAATAATATCTCCGGCCCGGATGTATTCCTTGCTCTTGCGCACATTGGCCAGAAAACGCTCCCGGGGCACATTCGATTCCACGGGCACGTCGGCCAGGGACTCTGGTATTTCCACAGGATGCGATTCCATGGGCCGCCGCAACAGGGAAACAATGTGGTCGATCCGCGCAGAGGCTTGCTCATAAGCAACTTCCGGCGGTGTCTTTTCGTCCACGTGGCCGTTGACGAGGATGGTCAGTGTCTGAGCCACCCGGTCAAAAACCAGCAATTCATCGGCGATCAGGAAATAAAGGGTGGGTGTGCCCAGATCATCCTTGGGAGGGCGGGGGACGATGGGCTCCACATCATGAATGAACTCATATCCAATGAATCCGATGGCACCACCGGTAAAGCGAGGCATGCCCGGCACCATGACCGGTTGGTAGCGCTTCAACACCCTTTCCACCATCTCCAGGCCATCCTTTACGTCCTGCCCCACCACTGCCTTCTCGAGCACCTTGCCGCGCGAGAGGACTTCGACCACGGAGCCCGTCTGCCGGATGACCGCTCGGGGATTGGAGCCCACGAATGAAAACCGGCCCAGGTGCTCGCCGCCTTCAACGGATTCAAACAAAAACGATTCTCCCTGGTCACGGATCTTTTGATAGGCCGAGAGGGGTGTTTCGAAATCAGCCAGCAACCGGCAGGTCACCGGGATGAGGTTGCCCTGCGCGGCCAGGTCCACAAAATGAGATTTGCTCGGGTAATGCATGCCACGTCCTAACCGGCCTAGTGTTCCACGCCAGCGCCCCTTTGCGCAATCCATTTATGGGGAAATACCGGGGGCGGTTGCGTATGAAAGACACCCATGGACCAGGAAGGAAAACGATGGCACCCCGGGTAATTCAGCCGGGTGCATTCCACAAGCATTGATTTTAGCCAGGATATGAAATAAGTTATCTTGATAAATCAAGGCAACGCCACCTATCCATGACATCGCCTTCATCAAAACCGGGCGCGTCACGAGCCAGGAACGCAACAAGGGTCGTTTTTGGTGTGGTGGTGAGTGCATTGCTGCTCTGGTTGACGCAGTTTGCATGGGAGGCCGTTCTCGCGGTCACGCTCGTGTGGCTGGCTGTCCTGGCCGAGATGTTCAGGCGCTCCTAGAGCGGATCGGGGCAGACCCACGCAATGGATCCCGAGTGTTGGTCCTCACCACACATGAGCAAGCCGGCCTTTTCATTTTTTCACTTTTCACATCGGTAAAAGTCTTGGCTGGGAGTATTCATGGTGATACACAGGGTGCATGTTGCACACGATGCAATGCTTGTTCACTGGATTTTTCACCAGTCGCAGGCTTGGCATCAATAGAATAGAATAGGAAGGAACTGCCATCATGTGGAAATGGATCTCAACCATTCTTCTTGTCGTTGCTGTCGTCATACTGTCGCTAAGGATTGCGGACCGGCTGGAGCGCCGCCGTCATGTATTGCCGGTCCTTCCGCAGCCCAATGGCTATGAAACCGTGTTTCAAATCGCGCACGAGGTGAGCGTGCCGCAAGGCGATCTTGCGGATCTGAGTGCGGACGCCGTCCGGCAATATGCCCAAACCAATCAACAACTCCTTGCTAAACTCTCCGCGGCCCTGGCCATGGAATCGGGTGTGCCGCTGAAAACCGAAACCGGCTGGAGAGCAAAGCATGCCGAGGAGCTCAAACCGGTCAAGCATCTGACGGTGAGCCTGGGCCTCCAATCCAAGGCTTCCTTGTCAAACAACAACACCAATGAATCCGCCCAGTACTTGATCGAGATGATTTCGCTGGGGCAGGCCATTCCCCGAGGCGGACTCATCATTGACGGATTAACCGGCCTCGCGGTCGAGACCATTGGCGCGGGGATGCTACGTGGGCAGGTCCCCGGCCTGGACGCCACGGCCTGCCGCAACGCCGCGCGGGAATTGGAGCAGTTGGAGGCCCGTCGCGAATCGTCTGAGCGAATCCTCAAGACCGAGAAGACCTGGTCAGGCGCAAGCTATGGCTTGATCAGCCGGATCGGCGACCGTTTTTTCCAAAAAACATATGCGGACCGGTACGCCAAGTTTAACGACCGCTATCAGGAAACCATCAAGCGCACGCGGCGACTCATGCTCCTCCTGGCATCGCGTGCGATCGAATTGGAAACCCATAAACGCCCCGCCAACACCGCAGACCTGGTGCCTGGCGTGCTGAAAGCCGTCCCCCTGGATCCCGTCAGCAATGAACCCATGACCGATATTCCTCAACTCAATCCATGAGCGATCCATGGTGCCCCTGGGCATCGCGGTGGCCGGACTGGGCGCCCTGGCCCGTCGCCGTCAATAGATACAAGCCTGGACTACATTTCGCATGCACAGACCATCCTAAACTGACGCCCCTTCGTATAGGAGGCCCTGTTAATCCAGTGAACATTCCCTGTCACGGAGGGTAAGAATATTCAATGATGATCATTACCCGCTTGAATTGCGGCGTCACCAGGAGTAGGATGGTTGTCTTGGAGCCCCAAGGAGGCCAGGAGGATTCCAAGGGGGTCCTTAACCATCATATAAGGACATCATGAAAACCAACCACTTTATCAAGTGTGCCGCGGCTGCAGCAGCCCTGGTGGCGGCTGGCCAGCCAGTCCGTGCACAGGATAACTACATTGTAAACGCCTTCGATTCCGAGGACGAAGTCCTGCAGTGGGTCCATTGGTGGGGTAATGCAGACACAGTCATGGAGTGGGATCCGACTGTGGATGCGGATGGCAATGCCAATTCAGGGTCCATGAAGGTGACCATCAATTTCGACCTCGCCGCTTATGGCAACGAGAATCAGTTTGCCGTGCGTCATGATCTGGACGAGGCAATCGACGGCACCAAGTACACCAACATGGTGATGTCGATCCGGTTTGATCCCAGTTCGCCCGCCCGCCCGTATGGCGATTTTGGTTATCTTGAATACGGCGTGCGGCATACCGATTGGTCATCCGATTTCTTTGGCAACACCAGCGTATCCACCAACAATACCAGCTGGGTGAATTTGGAGGCACCCATCCCCCTGACGCACACCTTGATCGATGATGTCAAAGGGGTGTGCTTCAAGATGTGGGCCGGAGGCGCGACCGATGGTTTGACTGGCACCACGGTTTTCTGGGTGGACAACATCCATTTTAACGCAAACACGAATGTGGCGCCGCCGCCTCCCCCAACCATGGCAGTCGCGCGGGCGACGCCGGGGTTGCAACTCTATGCCAGCAAGGGCGGTTCCCAGTACCAGCGCCAGAGCCTGCGCACCATGAATCCTGCGTATGGATGGATGGATGCCGGGAAACCGGTGACCTATTCCATGACCATCAAAGAGTTTCCCGATAGTGCACACAGCAGTTTCCAGGCGCACATTTTCCTGGTGCCGGGCGATAACGTTGCTCGCACCGATGCCTCGCCGGATTACAGCCAGGCGAACGTGGTGTTTGTGCAGATTGTCAATCAAAGTGACGGCAGTGCATCGGCGTCCTTCTTATACAAGACCAATCAGCCGAGCGGTAATAGCATGTTCTGGAATACCGATCCTGCCAAAGGGGGGGTGGGCAACCTGGCGACCATTACGAATGCCACAACGATTGGCACCTGGAGCGTGACGCTTAGCAACAATGCCATCACACTCAAGACCCCCAGCGGCACGAGCACCAACTTCACCATGCCTGCTGAGGCGGCGGCCCTCTTTGCAGGGCCGGGCTATGCCTATTTTGGAGTGCAGCCCAACCAGCTCGCCAACATCGGCCAGTCGGCCATCTTCAGCCGCATTCAAATCGAAGGAACGGACGTCACGATTGATGAAGAATTCCTGGGATCACAGCTCCTGCCCGATACTTGGGAATATGCCGCAGAAGATGTTGCGGGCATCGTGCTTGTGCCCAAGGCGCTCTGGATCAGTTGGACCCTGCCCGCCGTGGGGTATACCGTGCAATCCGCCTTGTCCCTGGCATCGGATGCCTGGCAGACATTGGACTTCACCAATATTGTTCAGGTGGCGGATCGCCGCCAGGTGCTCCTGCCCATGGCCGATGCAACCAATGCCGTTCAGTTCTACCGAGTGGTGAAAGCTGAATCAGCACCGACTGGTGGTAACTGACACCCTGGGACAGATATCCCATTGAATACGTGCAAGGCGCCGGGCGCGGCTGGATCCCGGCGCCTT
>CAZIDG010000135.1:0-9124 GCA_964538065.1 uncultured Verrucomicrobiota bacterium | reverse complement strand
CGATCACTCATGCCATGTTCCAATCTGGCACGGAACCCCGCAGACGAGCCGGGGGAGGGAACACGTTACCGCGGTTCAGGGGACGCGCACGCGATAGAAGGCCTGGCTTTCCTGCGCGGCGTCAGGATCGGCAATCTCCAGAACGCTGTTGGTAAAAGTCGCCGTTTGCCAGTCCTGCCAGGTGGTGGCATCGGTGCTGCGCTGGATCACCACATTATATAGTTCAGGCCCCACCAGGGATAACCTCAGATCCTGACCTTTTTTTGCCACAGGCGCCGCCAGGCGAATGGTCCCGTTGTCGTGTTTGAAAATACCGACATCGAGAGAGGGGCCCAGGGCATATACATAATCCCCATAGGGCACCACAAGCGTTGCGGCAAATTCTTTCGAGCTGGCAATCAGGCGCGGTTGATCCGGGATCGAAACATTTAACATCTCAATTCCCTCGGTTCCTTTGGCCAGAAAAAGGGTCTGGCCCTGGAGTGTCACGGTGCAGACACTCGTTCCATACGTGGCCACCTGGGTGAGATTGGTGTTGTTTTCCAGATGAAAAACCCTCAATTCACTTCCCGGCACGTAAATATAATCCCCTTTCGCTACAAAGTTTGAACCGAAATAGGATGGGAGGCTCGTGCTGACCAAAGGCACGGGGTTCGTGGGATTTTCCAGGCTGAACACACTCAACCCTTTGGCTCCAGCCGTGTACAGCCGGGAATCCGCAGTCGTCATGAACGTGCATGTCCCCCAATTGAGACGGGCCTTGAAGGGGAATCCATTGGTGGGGTTTGAGGCATCGTAGACAACCAGATCCGCATTTCGCGAGGCGTAAATATACGGTCCGGAGGTACAGAAGACACTGACACTGACTGTCGCCGCAGGCCCGTTCGTCTTCACCAAGGTGGGATTGGCCGGATTACTGATGTCAAAGGGCGTCAAAGTCGTGCCGCTAAACGTGGAGGCAAGAAGATGATTCCCGCACGCTACGATGCGTCTAATGACGGGACCGCTGCTCAAATTGGCGGCGGCTCGAGGCCGGGCCGGGTCTTCGAGCGAAAACGCGCTCATCAGGGCGGACCCATGTATGGCGTATGCATAGGAACCATGGATGATCCAATTGTAAACCCTGTCCCAAGTCCAAACACCTGCTGGTTCCGGCTGGCTGCCATTCTCCACCCGGTACACGCGCAAGGTGTCCGAATGCGTCCCGCAAAAATAGTAATCATGGACCAGGATATAACCATCGCCTGACACGATTCCAACCGCATACGCCATTCCTTTGAGCGTGCTGACCAAAACGGGCTGCACGGGATTGGAGATGTCATAAATGTTCACACCCGTGGAGCCACAGGGTTTGTATAAATAGTTGCCATTGATGGCATATCCATTCAGCCCCAGGTCCGGGTTGGTGTTGAGCAGCCTGGGTTCGACAGGATTGGTCACGTCCACCACATTCTGCCCCACCATCGCCAGTGAACGGCCTTCCGTCCCGGGGAGCAGAATCGCCTGCCGCGTATTGTCCAACGCCAGCGATCCCAGCACACGCGGATTCGCGGGATCGGCGATGTCCTGAATCTCCAGCCCAAGACTTCCCACCAGATAGGCCTTGCCTTCGTGCACCGTGATGGCCGATACCCCGCCCGCACACGGCCCCTCACCCAACACCCGGGGCTGCGCCGGATCCGTTACATCGACCACCTGCAGATTTGTTGAAACCACAAAGGCATGAGTGCCTTCCACCGCAATGGCGCTGATCACATTCGTCCATGACTGCTGACACACAATCTTCGGCGCCTCAGATTGCCGGGCATCCACAATGCACAAGTTACTGTCGCCGAGGGTCATGTAGACATACCCTTTGGACACCTCCAGGCATTTGGACATGAGGCCCGTGTCAAGGGTGCTCGCCGGGGTGAGTTGCCCCTCCTGCGACTTGTCCAGGACCACAAGACCTGTGTAACGGTCATAATAGACGTGATCGCCGTCCATGTGCATCCGGCCAATAGCCCCAAATTGGTTCGTGGTGCCGTGATTACCCGGCCATTCGGAGGCCAATTCGAGGACGCCACCCGCCTGGGCAACAACGGTGATCATAAGGCCAGCCAGCCAGGAAACAGGCCATGACTTTAATGCAATATTCATTGGTGAAAACAGTTTTTTCATAAGACCCGGGATCATCATGTTCAACCTTCATCCATACCGAAGGTAACGATAACGTTTCTTAAATCCGCGCTTCTGTCAACCTATTTCACCCCGCCGGGTTATCTTGTGTTTCAGTCCCTCTCGGGTATCATGCCATGCGTCCCTGAAATCCTTTGGAGCAAAGTCAGTCAATGACATCATGCCTGTGATCCACATGATGGGTGTCTGAATGCCCTGTCATAAGAACACATGGGCATGTGCGTCGTTCCAGGTGTTCATGGATTCTCAGAAACCGCTCAGTCTTGAACCCATGTGCTTGAGCGGCAGTACGAAACATGCGGCCGGCTGTTGGACCGGGCTTAATTTGATTTCTGAACATGGCGAGAAAGACCGTCCCGGGAATCCTATGACGCGTCCCGACAGCCCAAGGGAACTCGTTTCTCTGTGCCAGGCAGTAGGAAATGGCTCGAAAAGCGCCGGGCTTGGCATGAAAACTGCGGCAATTTTATGCGTGATTTCCGTATAAGCGGCCTTTAAGTTAGGAAAAATTATGACCATTTGGATTACGATCCTAGTGTTGGTGGGCCTGTTTGCAGCGATAGGCTTTTTCAATGGCGCCATTCGCACCGGCGTCATGCTTGTGATGGTGGCGCTGGGTGGTTTCCTGGCCATTCCAGTGGGACACCTGCTCGCGCCGTTATTCCCCAAGGTGGGCCTCACCGCCAATCCCATCCATCTGTGGATCTGGCCGGTGGTGGCAGCGTATGTCCTTTTGGTCTTGATCGCCTTTGGTCTGTCCTTTGCGGTCTATCAGCCCGTTGCCCAGCATTATAAGTACCGCGCCACGGATTATGAGCGGTCGCTCTTCCTGCGTCTGGACCAGCGCGTGGGCATAGGCATGGGCCTGTTGTGCGGCGTGTTTGCCTCGTTCTGGCTGGCCATGGGCATCTATGTGCCGGGCTATGTGACCACCCAGGTGGCCAACCCGGAGCAGGATCCCATCTGGCTCAAATACATCAATGCCGTGCGCAGCGACGAACGCCAGACGGGTCTGGATCGTTTGCTCTCGCGTTTCGATTCCACACCCAAGAAGTTCTACGAAGCGATCGACCTGCTGGTGCTGCTCTATAACAACAATCCCGCCGTGATCGATCACCTGAAGTATTACCCCCCGTTCCTGACCTGGAACGAACGCCAGGAATTTGTGGATTGGGCTAATGACAAGGAGTTTACAGAAATGCTCCAGAGCAAGCCCAGCCTCGCCACCCTCATTACCAACACCCGCGCCATCGGCCTGATCACCAATGGTGAGTTGATCTCCCAACTGATGGCCCTGGACCTGGCGGACCTGCGCACGTTCGTGGAAAAGAGCAAGACGCCCAAGTATGAATCGATGAAGATCGTGGGCCGCTGGGAGTTGGATGGCGACCAGGTGGTCATCAATGCCCGCAAGAAGCGCCCCGATGCCTCGGCGCGTGAAATGCGCGCCTTGAAGGAAGTGCTCTCCACCATGGCGGCCGGCACCACCATCAAGGCCACCACGGATAATCGTTTCGTCCTCACGACCAAGGGTTTGTTTGCCGATGTGAGCAAGATGGTGGAGCGCCACACCCAGCAGGCCGCCGCCAAGTCCAACACCCGTGGCCTGGGCGTGGCCCCGTCCGCGCTCGCACCCGCTGTGCGCCAGCGCATGATGGATCCGTCCATGGCCGCCCGCTATGGCATCCAGCAACCGGCCCAACCGGCGCCCACCGAGGCCCCGGCCGAACAGCCGGCCGAACCCCAGGCCCCCAAGCTTGAGGTGAAGACCTACGAGGGATCCTGGGAAGGCGATGGCGACACGTATACCTTGAAGTTAAAGAACGACAAGGGCGTCGAGGAATCGGTGGATGGCATCGTCGAGGGCGATTACCTCACGTTCCAGTTCTTCGGTTTCCAACTGGTATTTGTCCGCCTCTAACCCTGGTACACGCCAGCCGGTCTCCGGCCATGGCCCGGGTTTGAAGGTTGATTTGCACGACCTCCGTTTCACGCGGAGGTCGTTTTGTTTCCACGGCCTGGGCACGGCCCCTGCAGCGGAAAGGGTTGACACACCCGTGGCGATGCTATGTGATGCGCCAACCAGGTCCCCCATGCCGGGGGTGCCACTGTGTTTGAACACCGTATGCGCGTGAATCCCTTCCTTCGCTGGCTGCCCGTCGCCCTCCTGGCCTGCGCTCCCGGGCCGTTGTCCGCGGCCAATCCCCTGGACCATGCCGTCTCGTGGATCGGCAATTCCTTTTCCGGGGCGAGCAACCGCTGGGTGCAGAACTTTTTCATCCATGCGAAGGTGCAGCCCGATGGCACGGTGAACACCTGGAGCCACTGGGACGAAGGGGGCAGGCGGTTTGGCGTCTATAAGGACGGGGACGTGGTGGGCAACGCCAACGTCAATCCCAACAGCCTTGAAACCACCGATGCCGCGGGGCGCAAGTGGAAGATCGAAATGACGTACGTCGAGCCCGAGTTCCACGAATACGATTTCAAGCCCCAGGGCATCACGTGCGACGGGGCGGCGGTCCAGTTCCCCGAGCTCCATGAGCCCATGGCACTGGCCATGGCCAACGACGGGCAGCTCATGGTGGCCGATTCACAAACCAGCCCGCGCCAGCAGGTGCTCTTCTATGACGTCCGCAATCCGCAAAAGCCCCGACTGACTCGGGCCTTTGGCGACTACGGCGGGATCGCCAGCGGGAAGCCGGGCGAAGTGACACCGACCAAGTTTTGGGGCATCCGCGGCCTGGGCATGGATGCGGAAGGCAACCTGTACGTCGCCATGAGCGAAATGGGGTCGTGCCTGCGCAAGTTTTCGCCCGCAGGCAAACTGGTGTGGGAGTTGCGCGGCGACTTTTTTGTGGACCTGGTGTGCGCGGATCCGCGCACGGATGGCCGGGACGTCTGGGGCATCCAGGAGCACTATGTCATGGACTACAGGCAGCCCCCGGGCCGGGAATCCCGGCTCGCCGGGTATTCGCTCCTCCGGCACAAATACCCCAACGACCCGCGGGGGCTCACCCACGTGAAGCAAAACGGCGAGCACGGGCTCACGTCACCGCAGATCGTCTATCTGAATGGGCGGAGATTCCTGTTTGTGGGCGGGATGTTCGCCAGCAACTTCATCAACATCTTCCGCTTCGACGATGAGGTCGCCATCCCCGCCGGCCTGATCCTCCAATGGGGCAATGATTTGTATCGCACCGAACAAAAATGGCCGCCTCATAAACCCCGGGAGGCCTCCATCTGGCGGGATGTCAACGGGGACGGCGACTACCAGGCTGGGGAGTTTTTCCCCAATGCATCCTGCGTCCAGCCGGGCCCGTTCTGGGTGGACCGCAAGGGTAACATCTGGATGGCATACGGGTTTTTCCGGTACGAGTTCCAGGGGCTCGATCCCCGGGGCAATCCGATCTACCAGGCCGATAAAATCACCGTGCTCGATCCGCCCAAGGGCGTCCGCAAGGTGGCGCGGGTGGTTTACCTGGACGAGACCGACACGCTGATCGTGGCCGATGAGGGCAGCGACATGCGCCATGTGGGCCGGATCCATGTCTGCCCCCGGTACCTGGCCGGGAACCGCGACGCCATCTCCTTCGAATCGGGCGCGGGCCCCGAGGCGGCCTGCGTGGCCGCGGCGGGCGACTACGTCTTCACCGGAGGATGGAAGGAGCGGGGGCGGGTCTTCATCAATCGCATGAGCGACGGCGCCGCCGTGGGCGTGCTTGAACCGGGCCCGACCGTTGGGGGTGTGGAAAACACCGGATGGATCGACATTCTGACCGGCATCAGCGCACACCGGCGCGCCGATGGTGAGTATCTGATCTTTGTGGAGGAAGATTACAAAGCCAAAGTGCTGTTTTACCGATGGAAACCATGAACACATTCAAATGCTGGCGGGGCTTGGTCACGATCTGGGCGGCGATTTCCGCTTTTCCCGTCTTCGCGCAGATGGTGACCGGCCCGGCCATGGAAAACTTCGACGCGTCCTTTGGGATCTCCGCCCGGGACTGGTCCGTGGAGCAAACGGCTTGCAGCCTGGGCGCCAACGCCCTGCATCCCGGGGAGGAGGCGTCCTTTACCTTTCATCTCCAGCCCGGGAAGCCCTTTCAGGGCAGGCTGCGGGTGGATGTGGTTCACTACGGCACCCGGGGAACGCCGGGTGATTGGTGGAAGCCCGTGGTGTTCAAGATCGCCGACACCAGTTCCAGCACGCTTGATGTGGACCTTCCCGCCGCCGGCGGCTTCGTCACGATCAAGCCGCGGATTGGCGATGCCTTTGGCGGCTACGCGCTGATCTTTGACCTGGGGGATCGCGGCCGCGCCTTTGGCGCCACCTGCGTGCGCGTGCCGCGACCCGAACCTGGACGCGAGTGGATGCCCACCTATGCCATGGACCTGGGCTGGCCCCATGAAATGTCCCCCGCAGTCTTCAATGTCTTCAAGCGGCTCGGAGTCAAAGGCGCCCGCACCGAAGGCGGCTACAACTCCATTGAAGACGCCCACGTGGACTGGGCCATGGCGAATGATCTCACGATCATGCTCACGGTGGGGTGCGGGGCCACGCCCGCCGCGGCCATGCCTCTGGGGCGCGGTCGCCCCTGGTTGAACGAGAACGGCACGCTGAAGGAGAACGTGAAGGAAGACCTTGCCTGGCTGCCCTCCTTCGATCCCGAGTTCAAGCGCTATCTCAAGAAGGTCATCATGGATCATGGCTGGCCCAAGGGCCCCATCAACGCCGTCGAGCTCTGGAACGAGCCGTGGGAGGGCGTGTCCATCTCCGGCTGGGGCGCGGATATTCCCCGCTACCGGGAGCTCTACCAGGTGATGGCGGAGGCGGTGCTGGAGGCCCGCAAGGAGGCCGGCGTGAAGGTGCTGGTGGGCGGCGCGTGTTCCTCGGCCAACACGCGCGACAAACTCTTTTGCGACGGCAAGGACACCTTTCTGCCCTGGCTGGATTTCGTGAGCATCCATTACCAGCCGCTGGCGGCCGATCCCGTGCTTGAGCCCAGGTGGATGCAACGCCAGGGGGAGTACGGACGGGTCCGCGTGTGGGACACCGAAAGCTGGGTGGCAAACTCGGATGACCGCGTGGCGGGGGTGATCGCGTCCATGCGCGCCATGGGGCAGGACCGCACAGCCGGCATCTATGCGGGCAATATCTTCACATCGCAGAAACCGCGGATCGACGGCCGGGAATACGCCGTGGCGCAGGTGTGGGCGGCGGGCGCCGCAGTGGCCGCCTGCCAGGCATTCATCGGCCAGCGCCCCTTCAAGGAAATCCTCTTCAAGAACGGTCTGCCATGGATTTTCGTGTTTGATGGCCTGCCCCGCTGGCAGAACGGAGCCCGGACCGGACCGGCGGATCCGGATGACGGGACGGTGGTCATTGTCGGCGACCTGAGCGCAAGCTATGACAAAAACCTGACCCTGTTCCGGTCGGTGGCGCTGGACGCCCAGGCCCGGCTGTCCCTCCCCGATCAGGGAGGACGGTTTGTCCTGAGCGATTTCTACGGAAATCCCGTGCCCGCCCGGAATGGACAGATCGACGTGCCCTTGAACGCGCGGGGCTACTTTCTGCGCTGCGACGGCCGGCCCGGCTCCTTCAGGAAGCTTCTCGCCGCCATCCGGGCGGCCACCATCTCCGGGATCGACCCTGTGGAAATCATCGCGCGCGACCTGACGTGCCCGGTGTCCGCCCGGCCCCGGCTCACGCTCAAGGTCACCAACGTGCTCAACCGGCGCATCAAGGGAACCCTGCGGGTCTCCGTGGAGGGATGGTCACTCGATCCGGCTGAGCAGGCCCTGTCCCTTGCCGGGCACGAGACCCGGGAATTCGCCGTCACCGTCCAGGGCGGCGCGGCGACGCCCGACAACAGCTACAAGATGCTGGCGACTGTCGATGCAGGACCCGATGGCTCCAAAACCCATGCCGAGCTGATCCACGTGAATCTCATCGCCCGCCGCACCCTTGCGATCGACGGAAATCTCGAGGACTGGCAGGGGGTGGTTCCACAGACCAGCGCGCAGATCGTCGGCGCGGGCCAGACCGAGAAGGCCTACCTGCCGTTCTTGAACTGGGACCGCCAAAGCGGGGGCGGGACGGTCACCGCCTGGTTGGCGGCCGATGAGGACTACTTTTATTTCGCCGCCCGGGTGCCGCGCATGGAGGGCCTCCTGCGGTATGAAACACGCGATGACGACGCGTTCTTCTACCCCGAAAAGGTGATCGACCAGGGCCGGGAGCTCACCTGGCCGCCCGGTGTGCGGCGGTTCTCCTACCGGAAGGATTTCGACATCCCCTCCGGCAACGGAAGGCACAACGTCCAGATTGCCTTCAACGTCATCCCTCCGGAGCAAAAATCCCATTGGCAGCATCCCCCCGGCACCATGCCGCGCTTCTGCGCCTATTTCGACACGGATTATGAGTTCGCACTCAACAAGGTCGGCGATGCCTGGGGGGGCGGCACCGAGATTTTCTGCCTCCAGCGCCCCGGCATGATGCGCAAGCACTTCTTTCCCCGCCAGCCCAGGGCGGCCCTGGACGGCGGCCCCGTCAAGGGCAGGGCCAAGCTGGTGGTCAAGGACAACGTCGTCGAGTGCGCCATCCCGTGGAGCGAGCTGCCAGAGGTCAAACGTCGCCTCGACGCGCGCCAAACGGTCAAGTTCAGCTTCCGTGTGAACAACGGCGGCGACGCCTTTGAACTGGCCGCCGGGCGGAGCGTGTCCAAGGCCAATTCCTTCACCTTCCACAACGACTGGACAGTCCACTGGGCCAACGAGGTGGAGTTCGGTCTCGAGGCCCCATGACCTGCCCCAGGGCGCACTCAACAGCTCTGCAAGACGCGTGAGTGCATCCTGCCACGCTGTCCCCAGGCGGCTCGACCTCCGTTTCATGCGGAGGTCGTTTTGTTTTTACTGCCAGGGCAGGAACTCGATCCCGCTGGAGGCC
>CAZIDG010000134.1:0-9127 GCA_964538065.1 uncultured Verrucomicrobiota bacterium | reverse complement strand
ACATACTCATTCCTTGGCCAGGGCTACGAAGAGGTCTTCCAACGACACAGGCGCGGCGTTGATCTGACGGCCTCCGCGCTCACTCAGGCGGTCCAGGTCGTGCTGGCGGGTGTCCACCAATACGCGCCAGCGATTGTGTTCGCGTTTTTGAACATGCCAGCCAGGGGCCGGTTCCCAGGGGTGGGATTCATCGGAAGTGAAATCAACGAGACGGTAGGCCTCGACAATTTCGCTCGTCAGACCTTCCAGAACCATTTTCCCGCCCTTGATCATCCCCACATGATCGGTTAATCGTTCGAGGTCGCTCAAGGCATGGGAGGAAATGAGCACGGAGCGTTCCCCATCCTGCACGGCGGCGAGAAGCTCACCGAAGATTTGGTGCCGGGACACGGCGTCCAGACCCACGGTCGGTTCGTCCAGGATCAGCACGCGAGGCCTCCATGACAGCGCCATGACCAGGGACAGCTTGATCCGCGTCCCAAACGAAAGCGTGGCGATGCGATCATTCCAACCCAGGTTGAGGTCCTGCAGGAGTTTCTGGCAATAGGCATCGTCCCAGGTGGCGTAATAACTGCGCACGAAGGCGATAGCGCGGCCGATGCTTCCCCAGGCGGCATAGTTCAGCTCCGGACTGACGTATCCCACCTGCCGTTTCATAGCCACGCAATCTGCCTCGTGGTCCAACCCAAGCGCGCGGATGCTGCCTGCGTCCTTGCGCCCCATTCCAAAAATGAGGTCGATGGTGGTGGTTTTTCCCGCTCCATTCGGCCCAATGAAGCCGTAGATGGCTCCAGTGGGCACCGACAGGTCAAGCGGACCCAGGTGAAACGCCGGGAAGCGTTTTTCCAGCCCGCGAATTTCCAAGGCAAGGTTGCTCATAATGTGGTCGTTTCCCTTAAAGTGGTTTGAAATAGTTGGGTGATGTCTTGCGCCGAAAGACCGGCTTCGGCGGCTTCTTGTGCAGCCTGGCGCATCAGCTCGCGGGCACGGCCCAGTTTGATCTCCCGCGAGCGGTCATGGGCGTTGGCGGCGACGAATGTTCCCAAGCCCTGTCGGCGATAAATGATCCCTTCCCGTTCAAGTTCCTCATAGGCGCGTTTGACCGTGATGACACTGACCAGGAGGTCTTCGGCCAATTTTCGGAAAGAGGGCAGGGGTGCGCCGGCGGCGAGGCGGCCTTCACTAATCTCGCGTTTGAGATCATCGACAATCTGCTGGTAGAGCGCGCCGGGGGCGGCGGGTGAGATGGCGGGTAGCCAGGAGGATTTGTCGCTCTTGATATTCACTATGCTGTATATATACAACAAACACAGTTGCGCTGTCAAGCCCCTCAAAATGAAAAATGTTGGCCGATGGAAAGTCCTCCGTGACTTGTCTTGATCCCATGGATCATTCACGTCAGTAATAGCGTCTGTCGCATATGGATCGCATGGCATTACAGATTGCTCTGGGATTTGGCCTGGGACGCGCTCCCAAGGCTCCCGGGACGTTTGGCACCCTCCTGGGCCTGCCGTTGCTCGCGTTATTACTGTTCGGCGGATCGGCGTGGATTTACTGGAGCGGTATTGTGGCCGGTTTTTTCGTGTCGGTGTGGGCTGGAGGACGCGCCGAGAAGATTCTGGGACAAAAGGATCCTGGCTCGATTGTGGTGGATGAATACACCGCCTTGCCCCTGTGTTTTGCCGTATTTCTCTATGATTATGTCCGGAGCCATCACGGTTGGCCGCAAGGATTGGAGTGGCTGAGTGCGCGGTCCTTGCTGGCGGCGGTAGTCGTGTTTGCATTATTTCGCCTGTTCGACATTTGGAAACCCTGGCCCATCCGCCGCAGTCAGGACCTGCCAGGAGGGTGGGGATTGACGGTGGATGACTACCTCGCCGCTATCTATGTCAACGGAGTCTGCTGGCTCCTGCTGTGCCTCATCCGGTGATGGTGAGTATTTCTAATCGCAAGGAATGGTTTGGATGCGTAACCTTAATGATAATTGGAATCATTCCAAAATTTGACAGATTCTAAATGTGGGTTACGTTGCCATCGTGGTGACAAACACGAACAACGACTTGGTGGTCAAGCAAGGTGGCGAGCGGATGTCGCATAACGGCCTCCGATTAACGCCCCAGCGTCGGCAGGTCTATAGCATCCTGCTTCAAAAACGCGACCACCCCACCGCCAACGAGGTCTTTCTCCGGGTCAAACAAACAATGCCAGAAATCAGTATGGCAACGGTTTACAATTGTCTGGATGCCCTGGTGCAATGCGGTCTGGTTCGCCAGGTCAACCTCGACCGTGGCGCCTCGCGTTTTTGTCCCAACATGCAGGAGCACTGCCATTTCCATTGTGAATCGTGTGGCGGCATTTTTGACCTCGATTTCAATCCGGAAGCAGCCCGTCAACAAGTGCCTGTGCCTGCTGGTTTTACCGTTACCCACTTTGATATTTCCGTTCGGGGCCTTTGTGCGATTTGTCAGCAAGATGCCGATCACGGCAAGGTCACCCCCAAGAAAACACAGCTTGAGGCAAGGCCGGATGAGACCATGCCATTGGCAACAGAATAACCCATGACTGCCACTGACCCAAGGGAAAGACCGAGTCATTAATTTGTAATGAGAATAATTCTCACATCATTCATCGCTTATCCTTACCATGAGCAACGGGATTGACACTATCGAACAGGTCGTCAACAGCGACTACAAGTACGGGTTTGTGACCCAGGTGGAAGCCGACTCCGTGCCCCCGGGGTTGAACGAGGATATCATTCGTTTGATTTCCGCCAAGAAGCACGAGCCCGCGTTCATGCTCGATTGGCGCCTGAAGGCGTACCGGCATTGGCTGACCATGACGCCTCCCACCTGGCCCAACGTGCACTATCCGCCCATCGATTACCAAAAAATCGTTTATTACTCCGCTCCCAGGCAGGCGAAGGACGGTCCTAAAAGTCTCGCAGAGGTGGATCCCAAGTTGCTTGAAACCTATGATAAATTGGGCATACCCCTTCATGAACGGGAACGTCTGGCCGGCGTGGCGGTGGATGCGGTGTTTGACAGTGTCTCGGTGGCCACAACCTTCAAAGGCAAACTGGCGGAAATGGGCATTATATTCTGCTCCTTTTCCGAGGCCGTGCGCGAGCACCCGGACCTGATCCAGAAATACCTGGGCTCCGTGGTCCCTTACACGGACAACTACTTTGCGGCGCTCAATTCGGCAGTCTTCAGCGACGGATCGTTCTGTTACATCCCCAAGGGAGTGCGGTGTCCGATGGAGCTGTCGACCTATTTTCGCATCAACGCGGCGAGCACCGGCCAGTTTGAACGCACCCTGATCATCGCCGAGGAAGGCAGCCGGGTGAGCTATCTCGAGGGATGCACAGCGCCGATGCGCGATGAGAACCAGTTGCATGCGGCGGTGGTGGAGTTGCTCGCCTTGGATGACGCCGAGATCAAATACAGCACCGTGCAAAACTGGTATCCGGGCGACGATGAAGGCCGCGGGGGAATTTATAATTTTGTAACCAAGCGCGGGCTGGCCAAGGGACGCAATGCAAGGATCTCCTGGACACAGGTGGAAACCGGATCGGCCATTACCTGGAAATATCCCAGCGTCATTCTACAGGGAGATCATTCGGTGGGTGAATTTTACTCGGTGGCACTGACCAATAAGCGCCAGCAGGCCGACACGGGCACGAAGATGATCCATATCGGCAAAAACACCCGCAGCACGATTGTTTCAAAAGGCATCAGCGCGGGACGTGGCCAGAACAGCTATCGCGGATTGGTGAAAATATTAAAGGGGGCAGTCAATGCCCGCAATTTTTCCCAATGCGACTCCCTGTTGTTGGGCGATCAATGCGGGGCTCACACGTTCCCGTACATCGAAGTTAAAAACCCCACCGCACGTGTGGAGCACGAGGCATCCACCTCCAAGATCGGTGAGGACCAGATATTTTACTGCAACCAGCGCGGCCTGGAAACCCAGGATGCGGTGAACATGATCGTCAATGGGTATTGTAAGGAAGTGTTCAAGCATCTGCCCATGGAGTTTGCCGTGGAGGCGCAAAAGTTGCTCGGGGTGAGCCTCGAAGGCAGCGTCGGTTGAACTGTTGGAAAGCGTTTATGGGTATGCTCGAAATCAAAAAGCTAATTGCGGGAGTCGAAGGCAGGACCATTCTCAAGGGCATCGATCTGTCGGTCAAACCCGGTGAGGTCCATGCGATCATGGGGCCCAATGGCAGCGGCAAAAGCACCCTCGCTGGGGTGCTCGCCGGACGCTCTGCATTCAATGTCAGTGGTGGCGAGGTGAACTTTCGCGGACAGGACCTCCTGGCCATGAAGCCTGAGGAACGGGCGCGCGAGGGGCTTTTCCTGGCCTTTCAATATCCCGTGGAGATCCCAGGGGTGAACAGCACTTACTTTTTGAAGGCCGCCCTGAACGCTGTGCGCAAACACCGCGGCCTGGAGCCGCTTGATGCCATGGATTTTCTGGCCGTCATCAGGCAAAAGATGAAGATTGTCGATCTGGACGAGGCTTTCTTGAATCGACCCGTCAACGAGGGTTTTTCCGGGGGGGAAAAGAAGCGTCATGAGATTTTTCAAATGGCTGTGCTGGATCCCTGCCTTGCCGTGCTTGATGAGACGGATTCCGGCTTGGATATCGATGCCCTGAAGATCGTGGCCGAGGGAGTGAACCGCCTCCGCCGGCCTGATACGGCGCAAATTGTAATTACCCATTACCAGAGGCTGTTGGATTATATCGTTCCCGATCAAGTGCATGTCTTGTACGACGGCCGCATCGTGAAAACCGGCGGCAAGGATTTGGCACTTCAGCTTGAGGATAAGGGGTATGACTGGGTCATTGAGGAAGTTAAAGGGGCAGGGAGATAGAAGCCTATGACAACCCTTGAAGATCGTCCTGTGTTAAAGGAAACCGAAAGGCATTTAAGCCAGTTTGACCGTTTGGCCTCTCTGGAGGAGGGGCGGCATCCTGCCTGGCTGCGTGCCATTCGCAAGTCTGGCATCGCTTATTTTGCAGATGCCGGCTATCCCTCCGTGCACCAGGAGGAGTGGAGGTTTACGAGCCTGGAACCGCTGCGTGGACTCCCATTCGAGCCCCTCATCACACCGCCACCGATTGTCGATGGTGCGAGTGTGGAATCCCTTGCCTTGATTAAAAACAGCCATTCTAGGCTGGTCTTTGTGGATGGCCATTTTGCGGCGCAGCTATCGCGTTTGGGTGGAGAGGGGATAACGCTTCTGAGCCTCAAGCAGGCCTTGCGCATTGAATTACCAGGGCTTGAAAACCACCTGGCGCGTCATGCCCGCGTTGAGGAGGATCCCTTTGTGGCTCTCAACACCGCCTTTTTTCAGGATGGAGCCATGATCCAGGTGTTTCCAGGGGCGAGGATAGAGGCCCCCGTCGAACTGCTCTTTATTTCCACCACCCCGGTGCGGGGCGCGGCTGTGCATCCGCGTAATCTCATCCTCGTCGGTGCCGGCGGCAGCGTGAAGGTGATTGAACATTATGTAAGCACGGGTGGACAGGCCGCGCTCACCAGCGCGGTGACGGAGGCTGTTCTGGCTGAAGGCGCTCTCCTGGAGCATTGCAAAGTCCAGGGAGAGTCCGAGGATACGTTCCACATGGGCACGGTTCAGGTGCATCAGGCTGCGCGGAGTATATGCAAAAGTCATTCCATTTCACTTGGTTCACGCCTGGCGCGGACCAACATTCATTTCGTGCTGGCAGGCCAGGAAACCGAGAGCCTGATGAATGGATTGTATATGGCGGATGGCGACCGATTGGTGGATCATCACACCTCCATCGACCATGCCCAGCCCCACTGTGTGAGCCATGAATACTATAATGGCATCCTGGGAGGTTCGGCCCGCGGAGTCTTCAATGGCAAAATCCTTGTGCGCAAGGATGCGCAGAAGACCGATGCCAGGCAAACGAACCGGAATCTCCTGCTTTCCGATGCCGCCACCATTGATACCAAGCCTCAGCTCGAAATCTTCGCTGACGATGTCAAATGCACCCATGGCGCCACGGTGGGGCAATTGGATGATGAGGCCATTTTCTACATGCGAGCCCGAGGCATTGGCCAGCATGAGGCTCGGCGCATGCTGATCCAGGCCTTTGCCGGCGAGATATTGGAGAGGATCACGATGGACGGGGTGAGACAGAGCCTGGGGGAAAAGGTGTATCAGGTTCTGAGCCACCCTGGATTCACCGAAGGGGGGCAGCATTGAGGCTGGGAGCCGGGTGCAAATAGGACATAACCATGTCGGAAGATTTAAACGAACTCTATCAGCAGGTGATTCTGGATCATAGCCGGAGCCCGCGAAATTATCGCCTGCTTCCGGATGCGAGCCGGACCGCTCAAGGCCGTAATCCAATCTGTGGAGATCAGGTGACGATCTACGTCAAAATGGACGGTGATGTCATTGCTGATATCGGCTTTCAAGGGTCGGGTTGCGCGATATCCAAGGCGGCTGCGTCCATCATGACGGCGAGCCTGAAGGGCAAAACGGTGGCTGAAGCACGTGAAATGTTCAACCAATTCCGGCAAATAGTGACCACGGGGGAGGGCGACCTTGATGAGGCTGGCAAAATGGCCGCTTTTGCGGGAGTGCATAAATTTCCAGGACGGGTGAAATGTGCCATTTTACCATGGCACGCCATCATGTCTGCCTTGGAACGTCAGGCCAATCCGGAAACCGTGAGCACGGAATAACCATGGGCTCGGAAACGATCAAACTTAGACGCGATTGCAGGGCCATCCAGATACCTTCGGGATTGCCCGTGAGTTTTGCCGCCGGGGATGATGTGACTTTGATGCAATCACTCGGAGGGACATTTACAGTCATTCGAAACGGTATCATGGCCCGGATTGAAGCACATGATGCGGATGCCTTGGGGATGGAGCCTCCTGTTACGAAATCTGCTGCGACTGTCGCAACACTCCCAGCGGATGGGGGTGTTGACGAGGAGGCGATCTGGAATGCCATGCGAACCTGCTATGACCCTGAAATTCCGGTAAATATTGTCGATCTGGGATTGATCTACGACTGCTGCGTGAAGCCCCTGCCGGAGAAAGGTCATCTGGTTCAGGTCAAGATGACGCTCACAGCTCCTGGCTGCGGCATGTCCGATTATCTCAAATCGGACCTGGAGACCAAGATTCGCGAAATACCGGGAGTTACCGAGGTTCAAGTGGATGTCGTTTGGGATCCTCCATGGCACCAGGCGATGATGACCGATGCCGCCCGGCTTGAGTTGGGACTCATGTAGCCGGGAACCTGATGCAGGATAATGGAAGTATATTGGGAGTGAATAATACCATGGTTGTGGATGCCATCAATAAACAAGCGAGCCCGGGTGTGATTCAGGAGGATTCACTCCGTTTGGATTTTCCGATTCTCGATCAAACGGTGCATGGCCATCCTTTGGTCTACTTTGACAATGCGGCGACAAGTCAAAAGCCGCGCACGGTTGTGGAGGCTGTGGCTCGCTTTTACGAAAATGATAATGCGAATGTCCATCGTGGCTTGCATGAGCTGAGCAATCGGGCCACGACAGCTTTTGAGGCGGCGCGCGCACGTGCTGCGCGTTTTATCAACGCTGCGAGCGAAAACGAGATCGTATATACGCGAGGCACCACAGAGGGCATCAACCTCGTGGCTTCTGCATGGGGCAATCGTCACATCAAGGCGGGCGACGAAATCCTCCTGACGGAGGTGGAGCATCATAGCAATCTCGTTCCCTGGCAGTTGCTTGCCAAGCGCACAGGTGCCCGCCTTCGATTCATCCCCATCAACGGTCCTGAGGGTTTGCTGGACGAGCAGGTTGTGGATTCGCTCCTGACGCCTCATGTGAAGTTGTTTGCCTTCACTCATATTTCCAATTCCATGGGGCTCATCAATCCAGTGGCTCGTTGGTGTGCTCGGGCTCGGAGCATGGGCGTTGTCACCCTGGTGGATGCAGCGCAGAGCGCAGGGCACCTGCCTTTGGATGTGCAGGCCATCGGCTGTGATTTCCTCACCTTCTCAGGCCACAAGATCTGCGGACCCACGGGTATTGGAGTCTTGTATGGACGACGGGAGCGTCTGGAGCAGATGGATCCCTATCAGGGCGGGGGAGAGATGATCCTTGATGTTGGATATGAGAGCAGCACCTGGAAGGAGCCACCACACATGTTCGAGGCGGGTACACCCAATATTGCTGGCGCCATTGGATTGCATGCCGCCATGGATTATTTGGACAAGGTGGGTCGCCAGCGCATTTTTGAACATGATCAGGCGCTGGCTCAGTATGCCTATGAGCAATTGGCGCGTCTGAAAGGCGTCCGGTTATTCGGTCCCCGTCAGGATCGTGCCGGCTTGGTCAGTTTTCTCCTTGAGGATGTCCATGCCCACGATGTGGTGACTTTTGCAGACCAGATGGGGGTGGCCCTGCGCGGCGGGCATCACTGCAACCAGCCGTTGATGCATAAACTGGGTGTGCCTTCCACGGCTCGGGCCAGTTTCTATTTCTACAATACCGCTGCAGAGGTGGACCGTCTTATTGAGGTCCTTCAATACATCCAGAGGTTCTTCGCTGCCAAATAAACCATGGAAAAACAGGGCAAGGGATCGAACCGTATTCTACACCCGTGCTGGTTGGAGCAACTGTCGTACTGCATTCAATATATCTGACGCCGTGAAGGGTTTGGACAGAAAAGCGTCCACATTTCCACGCTTGATTTCAAGCTCCTCGCGGTCTTCAACGACGCCGCTGACACATACGATTTTCAAATCAGCGGCAATCTTTTTCATGGCGGGGATCGTGGCGGGACCATCCAGTACGGGCATGACCAGGTCCACGATGGCCAGGCGAATGCAATGGGCATTTTCGGCCAATCGCGCCAGGGCTTCTGCGCCATCGCGTGCCAGCAGCACCTTGAAACCGTTTTCCTCGAGTATTTCCCGAAGTATGTCACGAATGACGGCTTCGTCATCCACAACGAGGATCGTTTCGCCGCTGGCCGCTGCGGGCAACGGCTCCGGCGGCAAAGTGACGGCAACAGTTGTTTCACTCTTCTCTGCCGGTAAATAGAGATTGAATTCAGTGCCCTGAAGGGTGTTGTCGCCCAGACAAA
>CAZIDG010000133.1:0-9221 GCA_964538065.1 uncultured Verrucomicrobiota bacterium | reverse complement strand
AGTTGTCTTGAGTTATTCGCCAGGAAATGCGGCAAACGTATGCGAATATTTGCCTCCAGCATTGCTCAAACATCTCAGTTCTGTTGGCGTTGGGATTGAGTTGTCGGTTTATCCTGGAGATGATAAGTGGATCGATGAGGAATACGGTGAAATTCCAAGTTCGTGGAAGAAGCCCTAAAAGATCCATTTTCGCCCACTTTCCTCGCCAAGACTTCTGAGATTTCGAATCCCCTTGAAAGAGCCACGCCTTAACACAACGGAAGACTTGGTTCCCCCCTCCCCAAATCAGGTATAACGCCTTGAAGAACGTTCTGGCTCACAAGACCGTAGTCCTGACCAATCCACTGTTGGAAAGAATCCACCAGACATTCAAAATGGCCTTCGGCTGATTGCGCATTTGTGATAGTTCTTTGCGCATTTCCGCATGGTCTTCCCCTCCTGCGTGGTGGTATAAACGGCCAGCATTACGGCGGCAGATGCCCTTTGCGCATGAGGCAATGGCCCGGCCAACTGGGCCGCCTCGCACCGCAGGCGGGCGCAAGTAACAAACGCCGGTTTGTGCGACAGGTTTTATGAATTTGAAGCAATACGAAGTCTGGTTTGTCACAGGCAGTCAGCATCTTTACGGTCCCGAAACCCTCAAACAGGTGGCGGCCCATTCCCAGGAAATCGCCCGCGCGCTCGACGCCTCACCCTCAATGCCGGTCAAGGTGGTCTTCAAGCCGGTGCTCACCACACCGGATGCCATCACCAGCCTATGTCTGGAGGCCAATAATGCGGCAGCTTGCGTGGGTCTTATCACCTGGTGCCACACGTTTTCGCCGTCGCAGATGTGGATCAACGGGCTCAAGCAGTTGCGCAAGCCCATCGCCCATTTCCACACCCAGCATAATCAGAACATCCCCTGGTCGTCGATGGACATGGATTTCATGAACCTCAACCAGGCCGCCCATGGGGACCGAGAACATGGGTTCATCATGAGCCGTTTGCGCATGAACCGCAAAGTCGTGGTGGGCTACTGGCAGGATGCCTCCGTCCAGGAACGCCTGGGTGTGTGGTGTCGCGCCGCCGCCGCATGGCAGGACTGGCAGGGAGCGCGTTTTGCCCGACTGGGAGACAACATGCGCCAGGTGGCTGTGACTGAAGGCGACAAGGTGGCTGCGCACATCAAGTTCGGCTACTCGGTCAGCGGCTATGGCGTGGGCGATCTGGTGCGGTATAACCAGCAGGTTACCGATGCCGCGGTGGATGCCTTGATGTCGGAGTACGAAGCCACTTACACAATGGCCAGCGAACTGCGCCAGGATGGTGCCAAGCGGGCCTCCCTGCGTGAGGGCGCCCGCATCGAACTGGGCTTGCGAGCCTTCCTTAAGGAAGGTGGATTCAAGGGGTTAACCACAACCTTTGAGGATCTTCATGGACTGACTCAACTTCCCGGACTGGCCATCCAACGCCTCATGGCCGATGGCTATGGCTTTGGTGCGGAAGGGGATTGGAAGACGTGCGCCCTGGTGCGTGCCATCAAGGTCATGGGCACGGGCCTCAAAGGCGGCGCCTCATTCATGGAGGACTATACCTATCATCTGGATCCGGCAGGACAACGCGTCCTGGGCGCCCACATGCTCGAGGTCTGCCCATCCATCGCCGAAGGCAAGGCCTCGCTGGAAATCCATCCATTGGGCATCGGCGGTAAAGCCGATCCCGTGCGCCTGGTGTTCAATACCCCCGCCGGACCTGCGCTCAACGCCAGCCTGATCGACATGGGCAATCGTTTCCGCTTGCTGGTCAATCAGGTGCGCGTGGTGGCCGCGGATCAACCCCTGCCCAAGCTCCCCGTCGCCAGGGCCGTCTGGATCCCCGAACCGAATTTCGAAACCTCGGCCACCTGCTGGATCCATGCGGGCGGTGCGCATCATACCGCCTTTAGCAAGGCGATTTCACCGGAGGCCTTGGAAGATTTCGCGGAAATGGCCGGCATCGAGTATCTTGCGATCGGCCCCAAGACCACGGTCAGCGACTTTAAGAACACCTTGCGCTGGAACGAGATGTACTACGCCATGAACCATGGCTGGGCCTCTTGATCCTTGAACCATTGCGCATCCATTGTGTGGATGGCCAGGCCCGCTCCTGGCCATCCGCTTTTTGATGCTGGTTCACGCAGGCCCAAGGGCTTGCCCTTGAAAAAGATTGCGCGAACGGCCCATTCCTCCCTTAATTTCTCCAGTGGTTGCATTACGTTCGAAAAACGCCCTTGTGGCGAGCCTCCTGTTCGCGGTCTTTCTGTGGGGCGGCAATAATACGGGCATCAAGTTCCTGGTCGCGCAATGGCCCCCCATCTGGGTGGGTTGCACCCGATTTTTCATCGCGGGAGTGCTGCTCTGGGCCCTGATGAGTTGGACCGACTGGCTGGGCAAGACAACCGCCCCCACTCAGGCCCAAAAACATCTTCTGTGGTGGCGCAGCGGACTCAGCCTGGCCGTGTATATCGTGGTATTCAACTGGTCGCTCAAATACACCGCCGCATCCCACGTCGCCCTGTACCTCGGAGCCTCGCCCGTCTGGACCCTGCTTGCCGAAGGACGACCCGAGCGCAGTTGGAAATCCGTGCAACGCTATGGGGCTGCCCTCATGGCGTTTAGCGGCGTATTGTTATTGTTTTGGCCCTCCCTGCGACACGCATCCGGCCATTGGGTGGGCGAAATCCTGGGCTTATCGGCGAGTGTGTTATGGGCCTATCACGGGCGCCAATGCCGCAGGCTTGCGGCAGGCATGTCGGGCATGGGTATCACGGCGCACACCATGTGGCGTGCAGGTGTGATCATGGCCCCGCTGGCCCTGGTTGAAACCGCCATGCACCCGCCTGTGTTGCGGTTGGACCTGACCGCGGTGCAGCTTTATTGCATCGTTTTTGGCGGCGTGGTGGCGTTTGGATTGTGGAACAACGCCCTGCGGCACTGGCCCACCAGCCAGGTGTTTCTCTTTAACAACCTGATTCCCTTAAGCACCATGACGTGGGCTCACTTCTGCCTGGGCGAGCAAGTCACTTCCACCTATTTCGCAGCCATGGCGCTCATCATCGGCGCCGTCTTCGTGGCTCAATTGGATTGGCGGAAACTCTGGGACTCCTGCCGTTGGGCTCCGGAATAACAGCCTGTGTGCCGTTGACTCCCCGCAAGTCCCGTTGACCCTGCCGGCAGGGGCTATTTCAAGCGGTACAACATTTCCCCCGCCTTGCGCACCAGGAGAACCCCCTCGGCTTCACGATTCGTATAGGATTCGACATCAATGCTCTGCGGATCCCGATAACCAAGGTTGATCTTCCGGCATGTCTCCTCGGGAATGCCTGTGGCCAGCGTGACCTGCGCACGAGGCTTTTCCACCCCATCCAGAAAAGCTCCCTGGCCACGCACATGGGTCGAGTGTGCCAGAACGCCCCAGGGATAGTGTTTAAACCTTTCCCACTGCTTGAGGAAATAGTCCCGGCAATGATACCCCACCTCCTCAATCAGTCGTCCATGGGTCACACTGATTTCCCTGATGTGCGGTGCATAGATGATCAACTCGCCCCCCTCGGCCAGAACAGGTTCCAGCTTGTACATGCACTTGCCCCCAGTCCAAAGCTCATCGTACATCGCAGGCGCACAGGAAAGGATGGTATGAAAGGGCTTGTCCTTGAAGACAATGTGGCGTTCGCGCGACAAATCGCTCGCGGCATCCCACGCCGACTCGGGAGTGCCATAAAACAGCCCGGCAAGCCCCTTGCCTTCCACCACCATGCAAAAGCAGCGTTTCTCCAGGTTCACCAGGGCAGCAGCACGATCCACCACCTTGCGCACCGGCGTCCATTTCTGGCCGATGATGTTGACATTGGTCACCACCGCGCCCAGCCAATGGAAAAAATTCAGAATGTCCGGCCCGGCCACACCGGGAAACAGGTATTTGTTCCCGCCGGAAAAACCCACCACTTCATGCGGAAACACGGGCCCGAGGATCATGATCCGATCATACTCGTACAACCGTTTATTCACGGCCACAGGCACATCCATCGAGAACAAGCCACCCGACAACTCATGGATCTCAGCGGCAGGGATGGTCCCCACCTGTTTCAACGCCTCAGGGTTATCCCATTCATGGTTGAAGAAACGCACCCGGCCATAGATGCGATGCCGTTCTTCCAGTGAAATCTCCAGGCGCTCGCATATCGCCGCTTCGGACATCGCCTGATGCGTTCCCAAGGCCACCAGGACATCCACCGCCGCAGCCTGCGCCCCCACCCCGCTGTAAAGGCTCTTGAAGAGCAATCCCACCGGCGCAGTGCGAGTGCCATCGGGAATGATGAACAGCACCTTCCGTCCCTGATAATCTGCAGGCGCACATGCCCGGGCCACAAGTTCATGAACGCGAACATCCTCCAGCACAGAACCTTGAGGAGCAATAGCCCCTACTGCCTTTTGAGAAATCATGGTGGTCGATGGTTAAATGGTTTGTGAGAGAAAACCGCCATCCACACGCAAGTCGATGCCCGTCACAAAACCGCTCGCCTTGGAACTGGCGAGAAAGATTGCCGCTCCGACCAGTTCGCGGGCTCCGCCAAACCGCCGCATGGGGGTATGGCCAAGAATAGCCTGCGC
The DNA here is from genome assembly GCA_964538065.1 of uncultured Verrucomicrobiota bacterium. Taxonomy (GTDB): domain Bacteria; phylum Verrucomicrobiota; class Verrucomicrobiia; order Limisphaerales; family UBA1319. The sequence continues at coordinate 4,590 of CAZIDG010000133.1, read as the reverse complement.
ACGCGGCGTGGGCGAACCATCCGCATTGAACAACAAACGCCGATTCTGTTCCGCCGGGAAGAAGCCGGGGGTAATCGAGTTGACCCTCACCCCCTTGTGCGCCCATTCCCGCGCCAGAAACTGCGTCAAATTGACCACCGCTGCCTTTGAGGCCGAATAAGCCACCACACGTGACAGCGGAATGTGCCCGGACACGCTGGCTACATTAATAATACTGCCGCGTCCACGCGACACCATGCCCGGCCCGAACGCCTGGCAGGGAAGCATGACCCCGCCCACCAGGTTTAAATCAAAGTTGGCGCACCAGTCCGCCACCGCAATTTGTTCAAAACTCCGGTCTGTGGAAACCGTGACAGATGGATCATTCCCCCCGGCCGCATTCACCAGGATGGACGCCGGACCCAGTTTATCCTCAATGGCCACACGCGCCGTCTTGAGCGAATCGGACCGCATGACATCGGCCTCAAAAAATGCGGCCTCTCCTCCCGCCCTTCTGATGGCCTCGACACGAGCATCTCCGCGCTCCTTATTACGTCCTACGACCGCCACCTTGGCCCCTGCTTCGGCCAAACCCTCCGCCATGCCGCCTCCCAGCACGCCGGTGGCGCCAATGACGACGGCGACTTCGCCACTTAAATCAAAAAGGTCCATGGAGTAATGTTGCGTCTCTTCTCAGGAGGGAAAAGCATAAAATGTGACGTCGTTTTTTTGATGCCAGGATGTTGACGATCTGGTGCTTACGAGTACAGCGCAACCGTCCACGATGTTTTCCCTTGCGATCGAACCTTAATGCGCGTCCAATTTGACGACCCGGCGAACTGCCGGAAACCATGAACGAGTTGAGCGTTGTCACTGGAGCTGTCCTGCCGGTGTTTTGCATCATCGCGGCAGGCGCGGTGATACGCCGTGCGGGTTGGCTCACCGAAGATGCCGACCGCACCATCCTGCGGTTGGTCATCAACGTATTTTCCCCCTGTCTGATCATCGATTCCATTCTGGGGAACAGCGCTTTACAGAACATCGGCAACATCCTGGTCGCTCCAGTGATTGGTTTTATATCCATCGCCATTGGCATTGGGTTGGCCTGGCTCATGCGCCGCACCACGGGTCTTGCCACCAATCAGGCACAGCGGACCTTTGCCGTCAGCACCGGCATCTATAATTACGGATATGTTCCCATCCCCTTGGCCATCATGCTTTTTGGACAGGAAACCCTGGGTGTGCTGTTTGTGTATAACGTTGGTGTCGAATTCGCCTTGTGGACGCTTGGGTTGATGCTCTTGACGGGGATTTCACCGGGCCGCGAATGGCATAAAATCATTAACGCGCCGCTTATCGCCATCTTTGCTGGCTTGCTGCTCAACGCATTAGGCGGCTATCATTGGATGCCCCGCTTTGCGCTTACCACGACCAAAATGCTCGGCCAATGTGCCATTCCCCTGGGTGTACTCCTGATAGGCGCCACCATTGCCGACCTCATACACGAATTTCATTCCCGCTCCGCCTGGCGCATGATCAGCATTTCCAACCTCTTGCGACTGGCCCTGCTTCCCGCTCTGTTTCTTGTTTTTGCCCGGTACCTCCCCGTATCTGTGGAACTGCGACGAGTCATCCTCCTCCAGGCTGCCATGCCCGCTGCAGTTTTCCCCATCGTCATGGCCAAGCATTATGGAGGCGACACCGCCACCGCCCTGCGGATCGTGATAACCTCCTCCGCCCTGAGCCTGCTCACGACTCCGTTTTGGATACGAATGGGGACGCTATGGCTGGGGCTCTAATGCTCCCGGTCCCATTCAGAGAAGGATTTACGCACTGAAAGCTGAATTCTGAGGCATTTTTTGGCGTCAAAACTAAAAAGTTCCATCATGCTTTCCTCCAACCGGAACCGCGGAGCCGTGGCTTTTGTTGCAGCCCGCAGCGGTGTTATTCGGTGGGCAGAGAGGATTGACGTTCTTGGGACTTATTGTCAGTCTTGGGTTTACGTTATCAGCAACAAATAAATAATCGCTCCACATGAGTATGAATGCATCGTTCTCTCGACGCCATTTTCTGAAAGTGGCGTCCACGGCGGCGGCTGCCGCTCCTTTTATCCTCCCATCCCATCTTTGGACCGCCCAGGCCGCTACAGCCGCCAATGAGCGTATCACTTTGGGGTTCATCGGGGTCGGCAAACAAGGCCGCCACCTCCTCAGCAGCTTCCTTCCCCATCCTGGGGTACAGGTGGTTGCCGTGGCTGATGTGGATACCAAACGTCGCGAGCACCACCAGAAGATGGTGAACGAGTTCTACACGGCCAAGACAGGTAAAACTTACGACGGCTGTGCCGCCTATAAGGATTTCCGTGAGATCATCAACCGCAAGGATATCGACGCCGTGGTCATCGCTACTCCCGATCATTGGCATGAAATCCCCTGCGTCATGGCCGCCAATGCCGGCAAGGACATCTACTGCGAAAAACCGCTCTCACTGACCATCCCCGAGGCCCGCAACATCGTCAACGCCGTCCGCAAAAACAACCGCGTCTTCCAGACCGGTTCCATGCAGCGTTCCTCGTCCGAGTTCCTCAAGGCATGCGAACTCGTCCGCAACGGCCGCATCGGCAAGATCAAGCACGTCATTGCGGATGTCGGCGGCCCGTCGGTCCCCTGCGATCTTCCCGAAGAGGAGATGGAGCCCGGCCTGGATTGGGATATGTGGCTGGGGCCAACCCCCAAACGTCCGTATAATTCCGTCCTGAGCCCGCGCGGGGTCCACGATCATTTCCCGAATTGGCGTAATTATCGTGAATTCTCCGGCGGCATGATGACCGACTGGGGCGCCCACCACTTCGACATCGCCCAATGGGGTCTGGGCATGGATGACACCGGCCCGGTGGAAATCATCCCTCCCGAAGATCCGAAGGCCACCAAGGGCCTGCGCTATGTCTATGCCAATGGTGTCGAACTGATCCATGGTAACAGCGGCGGCGTGCTGTTCGTCGGTGAGGAAGGGAAGATCTTCTGCAACCGCGGCCAGTTCCGCGCCGAGCCCGAATCCATCGCCAATCAACCCCTGGGCGACAACGCGATCAGGCTCTACAAGAGCACCAACCACTACGATGATTTCGTCAAGGCCATCCGCTCACGCCAGAAACCGATCTGCGACGTTGAAATCGGCGCCCGTTCTGCCTCGGTCTGCCACCTGGGCAACCTGGCCTACTGGAATCATCGCCGGCTCAAATGGGATCCGGCCAAGGAACAGTTCATCGGCGACAGCGAAGCCAACACCTGGCTCGCCCGTCCCAAGCGCGGTCCGTACGACAAATTGATCTAAGCCTGTTTCTTTCTTCCACAGCGCAACACGTTTTCAACGACGTGTTGCGCTTTTTTGTTTCTTCCTTTGCCGCGCACAGGCCGTGCTTGAATCATGCAATCATGCTCAAGGCAGCCTGCCCGTCACACGCTGCAAGGTGCGGCTGCTGGCCACGCGTTTGCCGTCCGCATACACACGCAATCCCCTGCCCCTGCCATAATGCTTGCCGGATTCATCGTAGAGGATCGTGAGGTGCCGCCCATGATAGAGCACATTGTCGAGACAGAAATAGTCCATCGCCCCCTCCGGCAACAGGGGGTTGACTTCGATCACCTGGTCGGCACGGGGTCGCAATCCTACCAGCCCGGTTATGACGAGATCGCAGAAGGTGGAATGATTGTAGTCCTTGCCACGTTCCTCGGGCTGTTGGCGGCGTTGCCGGAGCAGTGTTCGCGCAATCCAATCTCCCGTGTAGGGATTGAGATTCTCGTCAATCCAGGGCTGGTTTGTCTCAAGGCGCTCCAGTTTGAATTCTCCATCGTTCAGAGCGCTCAGTTTGGCCGCGTATACATCACTATACGAGGCTGATGCCGTGGCCATTGGCGCCACGTTGGTGCCATTTTGAAAAACCCGCCATTCAAGAATTCCCGCGCTTTTGCCTGGGGCGGTTTGCGCTTCAAGTCGGAGCGCCGTCACCGTGGCTGGCTCGAAGTCAACGTGGTTGTAACAGTCGATGGCCGTCTTGTAGGGATTTCGAGCCACGACTTCGCGCCACTCCTGCCCGTTTTGAACCAGGAGGCGCCAGGATGCAGGCGGATCGATGCCATGGGAATCATCATACCAAAAAACTTCGGCAGCCTCCAAGCGCACCGGTGTCTTGAAGTCGTACTGCACCCACTCTGTTTTCCCGAGGCGATCCTCAGCCCACCAGGTATGGCGTGCCACCGTGTTATCCAATGAATGCTTCAGCTCTGCAGCCTGCATCTGGCTTGCCGGCGGGATCTGGCGGAAACGATGACTGCGCAGATAACATTGAAATGTCGTCCAGTAATCATCCTTCCCAACCACATCCTGGGAATAATTGTTCAGCAGGTTGGCCATGGCGGTGAGAGTCACCGCCGTGGCAAAGGGCCAGCTCGGCCCATTCCACTGGCATTCGTGTCCCTGATACGCGACGACAAACTGAGGATGCCGCTGTTCCGCAGACGTGGGGCCAAAGGGGGCGTAAAATCCTTTTGGATCCATGAGCTGTTTCCAGGCCACTGATTTGTCAGGATCGGGAAGGTTGAAATACCAGGG
>CAZIDG010000132.1:1400-9333 GCA_964538065.1 uncultured Verrucomicrobiota bacterium | reverse complement strand
CTCCAAATCGTTGTACGAAAACCAGAACGACGCATAAAGCATTTTCGACACACAAAGGGCATCGGTGTCCCCCAAAACCGCATTGAAGCCTGCCGGTATTACCGCCGCGCCCGCGCTGGTGGTGAACCCGAGGCCGACACCAGGCTCTCTGAACTCATGCCACTTTTGACCGAAGAGGAAAGGGGCGCATTGGATGCCTCATAATGGCAGGTCCACGCCGTCACAGGTCTGAACTCAGGTCTTGAATCACGTCTTTTGGGACTTTAGGTTCAGCGGATACAGAGCGGCGGAGTGGGTCGGCTGTATTCAGCACGCTGAAAGCGCAGTTGTCAGGACATGCAGTGTCCCGGCTGCCTTGGACGATGTCGCAGTGGAAATCGAACTCACGCTCGTTACCTTGTGGCTTTTCGGGTGCTGTTTCAAGCGAGCAGATGCCACTCATTCTTCCAGCGGTGTGCATGTTTTCTCGCTCAGTGTTTTCCGGATAGCACACCACGCGACCAATCGTTGGATGAATAATTTTTGTGCTGATTATTTGATACAAACCACGTGTATTTCATCACTTATAGCTTTATTAATATTCAATTTCGAAGGCTGAGCCCATGCAAATGGAATCATCTCTTTTGACAGACGCAGGCAAAATGTTGTATATTTTATACAACACAGACACCACCGGTGGCATATGGATACGAAAACAACAACCTTTGGCGCTTATTTCAAGGTTCTTAGAAAAGAGAAAAGGATCACTCTTCGGGATTTTTGTGAGAAAGCTGGAGCGGACCCAGGAAATATAAGTCGGATGGAGCGAGGTGGAATGATTCCACCTCAGGATCGGGACATCCTGTCGAGATATGCCCTTGCACTCGGCCTGGAAGAGGCCAGTAACGAGTGGTATTATTTTTTCGATCTTGCTGCCGCTGACCGCGGAATGATTCCGCATGATCTGATGGAGGATGAAGATTTGGTGAGAAAATTACCTGCCTTTTTCCGAACTCTGCGGGGTCAGAAGCCGACGGAGGAAGAACTTCACAAAATCGTTCGCAAGATCAAAGAAAGCTGAAAATCGAGCATGAATCCGGCGAACTTCAGAGCGCCATTTATTGCGCAAGCAGAGATCTGGGGGAAAGCAGATGAACTTCGCGCTCGAGTCTGGCCTTGTCAGCGCATACCGATCGACGTGTTACAGATCGCCGAATTTGAGTTGGATCTCGAGATCAGGCCGATTTCCCGGCTTAAAGAGGACAACGACATTGATGCGTTGTTGTTGGGGGATTGGAAAACCATCGTTGTCGATGAGATCCAATACATGGATAAGCGTTACTCCAATAGACTGCGATTCAGCGTAGCGCATGAAATTGGTCACTATGCATTGCATCAGCGGGTCATCCAGACGATCCCCCGAGACTCTGTGAATGCATGGATTGAATTCATGCGTGATATACCTGAAAAAGAGTACAGTTTTCTGGAGTATCATGCGTCGGAATTCGCTGGGCGTTTCCTGGTTCCTGGAGAGGATCTTCGTCGTGAGTTTGATCAGGCGCTGTTTCTAGCCAAACAGAACGGAATATCGATGGACCAACTTCAAGACGACGTCTACCTACAATATCTTGCCAACCCAATTTCGCGGAAATTTGAGGTGTCTGCCAGTGTGATCGAACGCAGACTGACCAAAGAAAAGATCTGGCCAATACAAAGATAGGCTCCCACAGCACCGATGCCGGTCCGCACATGGTGGGGCAAGTGTCGTGGAACCATGGTACAGGAATGGAGCGTTAGGCAGCTTTATAAATATGATGCCCGTCCATTTTTAGCCATGGGCTGGAACGCAGGTAACTTGTGGTCATAAGACATTCCAACTCAGGTCTTGAATCACGTCTTTTGGGACTTTAGGTTCAGCGGATACAGAGCGGCGGAGTGGGTCGGCGTGCGGTTTTGCGCATGCAGGTCTGTGGGATCGCCAGGGCTCTGGCATTCATTTCTCATGAAAAACATGCGTACAAAGGTTCTTTCACTTCGGACGGCCGCCGCCAGGGCTTTGCGGGCCGTCCCTCATCTGTCCAACGTCATCGCTGGCCGCACCTCGTTCATGAACGGCTGGCTGGCCTTTGCATGGCTGGCGTTTGCCTCGGTGGCGGGGCATGCGGGCGATAAACCGGCGGCCATCCCCGATGCCGCCCTGCAGAGCAAGGCCTTTGGCCGGGAGGATGACGCCGCGTTTCGCGCTCCCGCGCAGGTGTATCATCCCGAGACCTGGTTCCACTTCATCGGCGGCAACGTGGCCAGGCCGGGCATCACGGCGGACCTGGAGGCGATCTCGGGCGCGGGCATCGAGGGCGTGCAGTTCTTTCATGGGCAGTTCGGCGGGGCGTGGCCGGGCGTGGCGCCGCAGATCCAGTGTTTGAGCGAATCGTGGGACGGCGCGGTGCGCCATGCGGCTGCGGAGTGCGAACGCCTGGGACTGCGTTTCACGATGCAGAACTGCCCCGGCTGGGCCATGGCGGGCGGACCCTGGATCACGCCGGACAAGGCCATGCGCCACCTGGTGTGGAGCCGCACGGATGTGACGGGCGGCAGCAACGTGAGCCTCGCCCTCCCCCAACCGCAGCCCAGCCAGGAGGATTGGCGCGATTACCGCGATGTCACAGTGGTGGCGTTCCCGACGCCCGAGGACGACACGGGCCATGCGCTCGTTCCTGCGTCGGTGCGCAGCAACCGCGAGAAGCTACCCTGGGACAAATGCCTGCGCGGCGAGCAGGGCGGCCAGCTTGCTCTGGAGCCCGGCAAGGAGCCTGATTGGGTGGAGGTGACCTTTGAGAACGCGGTCACGCTCCGCACGGTGGAGTTTCCCTCGGTCCAGACCTTCAATCATCACTGGTGTTTCGTGCCGGGCGTCACTGTCACGGTCCAGGCCGTGCTGCCCGAGGGATTGCGCGAGGTGTCCAAACATGAGATGCCGCAAAGCAACTGGCAGGGCAACAAGCCGATCTCGCTGGCCTGCTCCGAAGTCCCGGCCAAGACATACCGGATCACCCTCGACCACAAGCACACTATGTCCCTTTCGAGCCTGCGGCTGTTCACCGCCGCGCGGAAAAACAACTGGGAGGCCGAGGGCGCCTGGGTGCTGGGCGCCCTGGATCGCGTGGAGCATCCCCGGCAGTCCAAGGCCACATGGGTCGATCCCACGCGCATCATCGATCTCACGGATCGTACCGATGCCAAAGGCCAACTGAACTGGCAGGCCCCGGCGGGCCGCTGGACCATTCTGCGTTGGGGTCATGTGAACACAGGCCGCCGCAACGGCCCGGCTCCAGCCGAGGCCACAGGCTGGGAATGCGACAAGCTTTCTCCCGTTGGCGCCGAGACCCATTTTGCCGGTTACATCGGCCGCGTGTCGGCCCAGAACGGCCCCGTGGGCGGCGGTCTGCTCAACGGCATGCTGTGCGACAGTTGGGAGTGCGAGACCCAGACCTGGACACCCGGCATGGAGGCCCAGTTCCTGCGCCTGCGCGGCTATCGGCTCATGCCCTGGTTCCCGGCGCTGGCCGGCTATGTCATTGGCGATCCTGAAACCACGAGCCGTTTCCTGCGCGACTGGCGGGCGACCGTCAACGACCTCATGGTCACAAACTTCTTCGGCCGCATGGCCACACTGGCTCACGAACGCGGCCTGGCGGTCTCGTTCGAGACGGCCTCAGGCGACGTGTTTCCCGGCGATATTCTCGAATACTACAAGCACGCCGACGTCCCGATGTGCGAATTCTGGCACCCGCGGATGGAGGCATTTGTGGGAAGCTTCGACTTCAAGCCCGTCAAGCCGTGCGTCTCCGCCGCGCGGATGTATGGCAAGCCCCGCGTGGCCGCAGAGGCCTTCACATCGTTTGACCTGACTTGGAAGGAGCATCCCGGCATGCTCAAGAACATCGCGGACCTTCATCTGGCCGAGGGCGTGACCCACCTCGTGTTCCACACCTACACGCATAATCCCCGCACGGATTTCCTGCCGCCGGGCACCGCGTTCGGATCGGGCATCGGCACACCCTTCCTGCGCGGCCAGACCTGGTGGAAGCACATGCCCGAGTTCACCGCCTACCTGGCCCGCTGCGGCTACATGCTCGAACGCGGCCGCCCCGTGTCCGATGTCCTCTGGTATCTCGGCGATGAACAGGACCACAAGCCGCCGCAAAACGCGCCGTTCCCGGCCGGCTATCGCTACGATTACTGCAACCCGGATGTCCTCCTGAACCGTCTCGCCGTCCGCCAGGGCCGCATCGTCACCCCCGAGGGCCTGCAATACCGCGTGCTCTGGCTGCGCGATTGCCCGCGCATGCTGCCCGAGACGCTCGAACGCATGGTCGCGCTTGTGAAAAAAGGCGCGGTGATCGTCGGCGAGCGCCCGCATGGGTTGGCGACCTTGAGCGGCGGCGCAAACGCGGAACAGCGCTTCCATGCCGCCGTGAATGTTTTGTGGGGCCCGGAGGGCGCGGCAACCGGCACACGCAAGGTGGGCCAGGGCCGTGTCATCTCCGGCATGTCGCTTGAGAACGCGCTGGCTCAGCTCGAGATTGCTCCCGATGTGCGGGGCAGCGGCGTGATCTGGGCGCATCGCCAGGCCGAGGGCGCGGATTGGTACTTCGTGGCCGCCCCCGCATCGCAGGGCTTTCGCGGCGCGCTCCAGTTCCGCGCCTCCGGCGCCGTTGAGTTGTGGAACCCCCTGACGGGCCAGACCACCCCCGCGGGCGCGCAGCAGCGCAAGGGTGACTCGACCCTCGTCTCGCTCGACCTGCCTCCCTCGGGATCGACCTTTGTGGTGTTCCGCCGCAACGCGCGCACGCACGCCGGCACGTTCGTTCAAGTGGAGCACGACGGAACGACCGTGGCGGACGCCAGCGTTCCCGGCCCCCAGGCAGGCGCGCCTTCAACCCCGAACGCCCTGCCACGCCGCGCCTGCGACGTTTTGGAGAGCGGCAAATCCCTTCTGGCCTGGGAACCCGGCGTGTTCCGCGCCACCCGCGCCAATGGCAAGTCGCTGACCTGGGAAACCCGCGCGCCCCATCGCGTGTCGATGGACGGTCCGTGGACCCTGGCGTTCCCCGACGGTTGGGGCGCTCCGGAATCGATCCGCGTCGACCGCCTGGCTTCCTGGACCGATATGGACCTCCCGGCCGAGGCGCGCGCCTTCTCGGGCACGGCCACCTACACCACCGAGTTCACCCTGCCTGCGCTCGCGGAAGGCATGAGGGCGGAGCTCGACCTGGGCCGCGTGGAAGTCATCGCCCGCGTGGAAATCAACGGCAAGCCCGCGGCCACTCTCTGGATGCCCCCGTGCCGCCTGGATGTCACCCGCCTGCTCAAGCCCGGCGTGAACCGGCTGACAGTGGCCGTGACCAATCCGTGGTTCAACCGGCTCGCCTATGACGCGGGCCTTGAGGAAAAGCAGCGCAAGACCTGGACCATCAGCGGCCCGGCCAAAGGCAGCGCCCTGATCCCCTCCGGCCTCCTGGGCCCCGTGGTCATCCACCTGGGCCAGACCCTCCATCCCCGGGACGCCCGCTAAACCTCTCAACACCACCGCGCAACCGCACATGCCTTCGCGTGTGCGGTTGTCTTTTCTCACCTGGCCAGTTTGGGCACAAGTCGACTCGCCATTGCGCGTCCACCCATGCCATGGGCCGCATGAATGCCCGCCAGGTGAATGATGTTTTGATATTCATAGAGGTGTTTTCTTAATCCAACTCGGCTTTTTTGCGCGTTTTGGGCGTTTTTGCGGCTATCTCTATTGGAAGTCTTCAATGATGGGAAGATGCGGCAGCATGTGAATTGGCTCCTGAGCCGGATGAGCCGGATGGTTGACGGATCCACGACTATGGGGATAGACTATGGTTGATGCGAGTGTCCAAGAAAACCGACTATGCGCTCCGCGCTTTGTTCACCTTAGTCGAGCATTATGGTGGGGGACCCATCCCCATCCGGGAGCTTTCCCGGCGCAATGATGTCCCCAAGAAGTTCCTCGAGCAGATCATGCTCCAGATGAAGGAGCGCGGCTGGGTCAGCAGCCTGCCCGGCTTGCGCGGCGGGTATGTGCTCGCCAAGGCCCCGGAGAAGATCACTTTGGGCGAGGTGGTGCGGCATTTCGACGGCGCCCTGGGCCCCATTGAATGCGTGTCGGTCACCGGTTATAAACGCTGCTCCCAGGAGCCTTTATGTCGATTCCGCCGCGTGTTCCTGGATGCGCGCAATTACGTATCCTCCCTCATGGATCGTGCCACTCTGGCCGATGTGGCCCGCGGGGCGCCGGTGACCAAACCGGAGGTGTTTTCCCCGGGTTTCATGGGCGGCGAGGGCATCTGACCCCCCTCCGTTCGGGCCATTTTAAAAAAAGTTGTGAAAATCGTTTGACGCCCGGCCAAAGCCGTGTAAATTACGACCATCTTAGTAGTCATTTATGCAAGTCAGCGTCACACACAGGTCGGACGAGACGCGCGGGTCGTTTCCGCGCTCCAGGGCGCATGTCAGGTCGTTTTTATTTGGTCGGAATAACGACAAATTAAGTCGTTATTCAGCTCAGGCGGTTTTGGCCCCTTCCTTGTCCGGCCGCGGGTCGCTCCTTGCCCATGGAACCTTTGCCGACCGGTTCACCGGAGGCACACAACATCTCACTCAAGCACACACCACGCTGACCGGGCAGCCGGAGGCCGCTGGTTTATCCATACCTGCAACATTATGACAACCGGTCTGAATTACTCGTTTGCCCAACTGCAACCCCTCGCCCGCCTGGGCGGTTTCGCCGCCGCGCTCGCCCTGGTGGCTGCGACCACGTCCACCTTCGCCGGCGACACCAACGTGGTGTCCGCCTCCAGCACGGCGCCCTCGACCAATGCTGCCCCCAGCACGGCCGAGAAGCCCGCGCCGCTGCCGCTGCACCAGATCGAGGGCAATGGCGGCATCTTTGCCACGCTCTCGGCCTACCTGGTGAATCCCCCGCGCAATGGGGAATACCTGGGCCGTCCCAGCGTGGGCTTTTCGTATGTGAACCTGGGCCACGGACGCAACCTGGAGGCCCTGACCCTGACCGAATCGCCCTGGAAGCGGCTGGAGCTGGGCTACGGCTACAACAATTTCGAATTGGGCGATCTGCCCACGGCCATCGCCCTGGGGGGCGGTCCGGAGATCAATCACTCGGTGAACCTGCACAACTTCAACGGCCGTCTTCAAATTCTCAAGGAGGGCGAGTTCGATCAGAAATGGGTGCCAGCGTTCACCGCAGGCGTGCACCTCAAACACAATGACGGCATCGAGCAGATCAACCGCCAGTTGGGCGGCGGGCTGCGAGCGATCGGGATCACGGAGAAGGATGGGGTGGACTACACCTTCTACGCCTCCAAGCTCATCACCGCCCTCCCCCGGCCGGTCCTCTTCAACCTGGGCGGCCGCGCCACCAAGGGCGTGTGGAACGGCCTGGGCGGGTTCACGGACGAGTACAGCGTCGTCTTTGAAGGCAACGTGGTCGTGTTCGTGACCGACCGTCTGGCGCTGGCGGCCGAGTATAAGCAGCAGCCCAACGACTACACGCCCATCCCCCTGATCCGCGAATCGGGCGATTGGTACACCTTCGACGCCGCGTATGTCGTCAGCAAGCACCTCACCGTGGCGGCCGGGTACGGCATCTTTGGCGGCGTGCTCAACCACGCGGCCAACGGCGTCTGGGGCATCACGACCAAGTACGAGTTTTAAATCCAGTCCATCACACCTATTTCAACAACATCATTCGGTAACATCATTCCGTAACAACATTCCATTATATTTATGAGCATTCCTCGCGAACACCTGGGCACCTTGTCGCTCCACGCCGGTCAGATTCCTGATCCGACCACTGGCGCGCGCGCCGTGCCCATCTACCAGACCACCTCGTACGTGTTCAAAAACGCGGACCACG
>CAZIDG010000132.1:0-1300 GCA_964538065.1 uncultured Verrucomicrobiota bacterium | reverse complement strand
CGCGCCGTGCCCATCTACCAGACCACCTCGTACGTGTTCAAAAACGCGGACCACGCGGCGAATCTTTTCGGCCTTCGGGAGTTCGGCAACATCTACACGCGGATCATGAACCCCACGACCGATGTGTTCGAACAGCGGATCGCGGCGATCGAAGGCGGCACGGGCGCGCTGGCGGTGTCGTCGGGCCAGACGGCCTCGGCGTTCGCCCTGCTCAGCTTCACCCGTCTGGGTGACGACATCGTGTCCGCCAACAACCTCTACGGCGGCACCTATCAATTGTTCCACCACACGCTGCCGAAGCTGGGCCGCACGGTGAAGTTTGTCGATTCCCAGAGCCCGGACGCCTTCCGCCGGGCGATTGGTCCCAGGACCCGCGCCATTTACGCCGAAACCATTGGGAATCCCAAGCTGGATGTCCCCGATTTCGAGGTGCTCTCGCAGATTGCGCACGAGGCGGGGATCCCCCTGGTGGTGGACAACACGGTGGGCGTGGGCCTGGTGCGGCCCATTGACCACGGGGCCGACATCGTGGTGGCGTCGGCCACCAAGTACATCGGCGGACATGGGACCTCCATTGGCGGCGTGATTGTCGATTCGGGCAAGTTCGCGTGGAACAACGGCAAGTTCCCCGAGCTGACCGAGCCGGACGAGAGCTATCACGGGCTTAAATATTGGGACACGTTTGGCAACTTTCCAGGACTGGGCAACGTGGCCTTCATCCTCAAGACGCGCGTGCAATTGCTGCGCGATCTGGGCGCAGCGCTCAGTCCCTTCAACGCCTTCCAGTTCCTCCAGGGCCTGGAGACGTTGCCGCTGCGCCAGCGCCAGCATTCCGAAAACGCCTTCAACATCGCCCTCTGGCTCAAGGCCCATCCGCTGGTCAACTGGGTCAACTACCCCGGCCTGCCCGGCTACCCGAACCACAAGATCGCCTCGAAATACCTCAAAAAAGGCTACGGCGGCCTCGTCGGCTTTGGCATCAAGGGCGGCCTGGACGCGGGACGCAAGTTCATCAACTCGGTGAAGCTGCTCTCCCACCTGGCGAACATCGGCGACGCCAAGACGCTCGTCATTCACCCGGCCTCGACCACACACCAGCAGCTCACGCCCGACGAGCAGCGTGGCACGGGTGTCACCCCGGATTATATCCGCCTCTCCGTTGGCCTCGAAAACGTGGAAGACATCCAGGCGGATATCGATCAGGCGCTGACGGCTTCTCAACACTGATCCTGCGGGCGGCGCGTTCCCAGAGCGGATGCCAGGGCATCGCCAGAGTTCGCGCCGCCCGTTCCCATTCCCA
>CAZIDG010000131.1:0-9402 GCA_964538065.1 uncultured Verrucomicrobiota bacterium | reverse complement strand
ACGCCCCTATAATGCCCCAAACCGCCCCGCCGGACAAGGCGGTTTTTGGGCGGGTCATGAGAAGGGTGGAATCGACATGGGCCATGGGCATGATGTTACGCATCATCCCCACGGCCAGAAGATTACGCCTTTTTGAGCTTGGGACCCTTGGGGGTGTCTTCGATGATCCAACCGCGGGCCTTGATTTCGTCGCGGACCTGGTCGGAGCGCTTGAAATCGCGGGCCTTGCGGGCGGCCTGGCGTTGTTCCAGCAGGTCGAGGATCTCGGCTGGCACCTCGGCGGCGGTCTGGGTGCTCATGCCCAGGACGGCATCGACGCGTTCCCAGGCGGCCAATGCGGCGGCGGCCTGAACGGGGGTGAGCTTGTGCTCGGCCATGAGGCGGTTTTGCTCACGGACCCACTCGAACACGGCGGCCCAGGCGGCGGAGATGTTCAGGTCGTCATCAAGGGCTTTGGCAAAGGCTTCGGGCAGAGCGGGATCGGGTGCCGCAGTGGCGGTGCCCACGGTCTCGCGGAGCTTGCCCAGGCATTCGTCGAGGCGGCCCAGGGCCGTGCGGGCGCCCTGGAGGCCGTCGAGGGTGAAGTTAAAAGTATCGCGGTAATGGGCGGTCAGGAGCAGGTAACGGATTTCGCGCCCGGTGTGGCCCTTGTTGATCAAGTCGCGCAGGGTGAAGAAGTTGCCCAGGGATTTGCTCATCTTTTTGCCTTCGACGAGCAGGTGGGCCCCGTGCATCCAGTATTTCACAAACCGCTGGCCGTGAGCATGGACGCCCGTGCCTTCGCTTTGGGCGATCTCATCCTCGTGATGCGGGAAGGCCAGGTCCTCGCCACCCAGGTGCAGGTCGAAGCTGGGCCCCAGGAGCTTCATGCTCATGGCGCTGCATTCGATGTGCCAGCCGGGTCGGCCATCGCCCCAGGGGCTGGGCCAGAAGACATTGCCATCCTCGGGGACGCGCGCCTTCCACAGGGCGAAGTCGGCCACGGATTCCTTGGCATATTCGTCGCTTTTGACGCGTTCGCCCATGCGCATGTTTTCGAAATCGAGGTTCACGAGCTGGCCATAGCGGCCGCCCGCGGCGCGGTACTTGTCGATGCTGAAATAGACGGAGCGATCCGATGCCTGGTAGGCGATGCCGCGGTCCATGAGCTTCTGGATGAGGCCGACCATCTCACTGATGAACTCGGTGGCGTGGGGCATGAGGTGCGGCCGGCGGCAGCCGAGGGTCTGGAGGTCGTCCAGAAAGGCGTTCTCGTACTGGGCGGTGTATTCGCGCAGGGGGATGCCTGCCGCGCGCACGCGGGCGATGATCTTATCCTCCACGTCGGTGACGTTCATGACGTGGCAGACATCGTATCCCTTGAACTCGAGGTGGCGGCGCACCAGGTCGGCAAAGACGAAGGTGCGGAAATTGCCGATGTGGGCCAGGTCATAGACCGTGGGACCGCAGCAATACATCCCCACCCTTTTGCCGGCGGGGTCCAGCGGCGCAAACTCCGAGCGGGAGCGCGTCAACGTGTTGTAAATGTTCAAGCCCATAAGGCGTCCTTGAGCCTAAACGGGCTGCATGGAATGTCAAACGCCTGTAAACAGGTCTGCACCAGGGATTACGAGTGGGAATGCCCGAAAAAGGGCCATTGACTTGGCGGGCGGTTGGGGATAGGGCTTGGCACATCACCCTGGCTTGTCGAGATCGTATTTGGTCCGTGAACCCTAATTTGAAACGAGGATCCATTATGAATTCAACGGATTGTGCCGGACTGGGAAGCAACCCCATGGCGATGGGCATCAACCGCAGGGAGTTTTTGCGAAATGCCACCCTGGCCACGTTCGCGGCTGGCGGCGCTGTATGGCAGACCGGCGTGGCGCTGGCGGCTCCGGCCGATGGCGAGCCTGCGGGCGGGGTCAAACGCGTCTTTTTCGCCAAATTCATGCACGAGACCAACACGTTCCATCCGTTGCCCACGCTCAAGTACACGTTTTTTGATACCCAACCGAGGCCGGAAACGATGCTGGCGGATTGGAAGCAGCATGGGATGCCCCCCGTGCCCGGGGTGGGGGCGGAACCGGACGGGGGCGGCACTGTCAACGGCAAGGCCTGCCGCGAAGCCGTGGCGCGCATCGTCAAGTCCCTGCGCGAAGCCATGCCTGTGGAGGGGGTGTTTTTGCAATTACATGGGGCGATGTTCGCCGAAGGCGTCGGCGCCGGAGAAACCTTCCTGGTGGAGGAAATCCGCCGCGAGGTGGGTCGCAAGGTGCCCATTGCGTGCACGTTCGACCTGCACGGGAACATCCCCGCACGTCTGGCCAAGGCAGGTGACATCCTGGTGGGGCTTAAGACCGCCCCGCATACCGATCAGGAACCCACCGCCCTGCATGCCGGGGCCCTGCTGCGCGATACGCTCCTGGGCAGGATAAAGCCCGTCTCCTACATCATCCCCATCCCGATCATTGTTCAGGGCGAAAAGGCCATGACGACCTCCGAGCCCATGCGCTCGCTCGTGGCCGAGGCCCGGCGGTTGGAGCAGGAGGGCGTGCCGGGCCGCAAGGAGCAAATCCTTGCGGTGACGCTTTTTGTGGGCTGTGCGTGGACGGACTCGCCGGACACGGGAATGTCCGTGGCGGTGACAGCGGATGGTTCGCTGGCGGCGGCCCGGGCGGCGGCGGCTCTCCTGGCCCAAAAGGTCTGGGACGCCCGCAATCAGTTCGCCTTCGGATGCGAGAGCGCCGAACTGGCGGAGGGCGTTTCCAAAGCGTTGCAGGCGAAGGAGTCCACGATCTTTTTGACCGACAGCGGCGATAACGTGACCGCCAGCGCCCCCGGCGACCTACCGGTGGTGCTCCGTCATCTGCTCGAACAAAAAACAGCCGATGCCGTGGTGGCCGATCTCTTTGATGCCGCAGCCACCGGGCGCTGTTTTGAGGCCGGCGAAGGTAAACACGTGAAACTCTCCATCGGGGCGACGGTTGAAAAACGTTACGGGCCGCCCTTGGAAGCGGAGGCCGAAGTCGTTCGGCTCGTGCGGGGCAAGTGCCGGATGGCGGTCATCCGCATCGGCAGCGTCCTGGCGATCCTGAGCGAGGACGTAGTGTCCTTCCGGTCGCCCGAGCAGTTCCAGGAATGCGGCATTGACCCCCTGGGGCACAAAATCATCGTCGTCAAACAGGGGTATCTGTATCCGAAACTGACGAAGATCGCCCCGCGCCACATCATGCTGCTCACGCCGGGGGCGTCGGACATGCGGATCGAGAAGCTGCGTTACGTGCGCCGCCGCAGGCCGATGCATCCGCTGGAGCCGGAGGCGACGTTTAGTATTTGACAAGGCGGGGGCGGATCTGCTCCACGCCGCAGGAGGGGTGTCCATTCCTTTCTTGACGCCTTGGCGCAGGTCTTCATTCTGTGGTTTAGGAATTTAAGAGGATTTGACTGATGATGACGTGCCACGAACTGCTGGGGTTTATGTCGCCACCCCTGGCCAATGAAATCATTGAATTTGCCTTTGCGACCGATAAGAAGCTCTACCGCGCCACGATGGATGCGGTGGCCGAGGCCTTGAAGCTGCGCCCGGTGTTCCTGGAGCGCAAGCCGCGCACCGAACGCCACATGCAGATGCTGTCCATGCTCACGCGGCCCCGGTTCGAGGCCGTGTCGGCCAATCTCGTGCGGGGGTGGCTCGTGCAGGGCCAGACCGCCCTGCTGTGCGATTTTCTCGATGCCCTAGGTGTAGCACACCAGAAGGGCGTCGTGGAGTCCTTCCCCGCCACCATGGACGATGTGAAGCTCAACGCCGCGGTGGACCTGCTGCTCCAAAAGCACCCGCGCGAGAAGGTCGTCGTCTATCTCAACGCCTTTTGTGCCATGAACGAGGTTCAATGGCCGAACCTGGAAGCGCTCATCGACAAGGATGCCCGCCTCCAGCTCGCCTGAGCTGCCGCGCAAGGAGCCGTCCAACCCATCCATGGCTGCATCACCATGAGCGCCATCTGGGATGCCCGCACCTACGATTCGGAGCGGCGGAGGCTCGTTCCCTGTTTCGACGAGTTTTACGGCACGGTGGCCGGGATGGTGGAGCGCCATGCCCCGCCGTCCCCGCGCATCCTGGACCTTGGCGCAGGCACGGGCATCCTCTCCAGGGCCATTGTGGAACGGGTGAAACCGGCCCGGCTCTGCCTCCTGGATGCCTCCGCGGAGATGCTGGAGCAGGCCGGCAAACGGCTGGCCTCATGGAAGCCCGAATTGCTCGTCCAGCCGCTGACGGCGGATCTGCCTCAAGGGCCGTTTGACGCCGTGGTGTCGGCCCTGGCCATCCACCACCTCTCTGACGCTGAGAAACAGCGGCTCCATGTGCGCATTTATCAGGTGCTCGTGCCGGGCGGCCTCTTCCTCAACGCCGAACAAGTCGCGGGCCGCAGCCGGCGTCTCCAGGAGCTTTTTGAGTCCACCCACCTCGAACGCGCGCGGGCCCTGGGCAGCTCCGAAACCGAGATCCAGGGCGCCCTGGAGCGCATGCGCCATGATCGCTGCGCGACCGTGGCCGACCAGATCGCCTGGCTCGATGCGGCCGGATTCCAGGACACCGAGTGCTTTTTCCGCTTCTTCCGTTTCGCCGTCTTCGGCGGCTGGAAACCCAGGGGCTGAACAGCAGAGGGGCGCTGTCAGGAAATGCGCGCCGTTGACGGAGGATGACGCGTCCTAAAACCGAGAACGTGGTGAGGGAAGGAATATCCATTTCCATGACTCTTTTCAGGAACGCCATGATTTGTTTTGGGAATATAGAAAAGCCTGGATGGTGGGGTGTTTTCTTCCCTCAAGGTGTCTTGAGTCGTAAGAACGCTCGGGGCTCCGTTAGCGGCGGTCAGAGGACTGACGCGCCCTACCCCCTGGCGGAGATTCACGTGCTCCGTGGTATTCGTGTGGTCTGTGCGGTTGGGTATCACCTGGCGGACATTCGGACGCCCTGTCCCGTCCTCGTCCGCTCTTTCCCCGGCCTGAAAGGCCGGCATGTTATAGCCTGGGGTGGAGCGCGCCGAGCGCGGAGCCCCAGGTTGCGTGCGACAACACATCTCCAAGCCCTGTTAAGGGCGTCACCTCTCGGCGCGCGGGATTTACGGCCCAACAGACCACGTCGAAGGCGCGCGGAGCCTGCGGCGTTCGCAAGGGCCAGGGAGGCATGGGACTCCGCGCGACATGTCGCTTGACACCATGGTCTCCGACAATCAGGCTTATTTTTGTTGGGGGAGGACCATGTGAACAGTGGTTGGAATATGAGAAAACGATTGTTGGGATATTTCCTTTTTGCGGTGGCATGCCTGATGGCGCCAGCAGCTTGGGCCGATGGCATTTCACCGGTGCTGAACTTGTTCCATAAAGACATGTGGCTGCCCGCCACGATTGTTACCGTGGCGATTATTATTGTGGAAACCGTCTTGTTGCGGGTGTACATCAAACAACTCAGTTACCTCCAAATCCTCTGGCGTTGCACAGCGCTAAACATCGCATCCAGCATCACCGGGTCCGTCTTGCTTTTGGGTTTGGGCCGCAATTATTACTTCGTCTGGGACACCATGTCACTTGTGTTGCCTCTTTTTATCATCACCCTTCTGACCGAGATACCCTTGTTGCGCCTCCTATGCAAAAAGATCGCGCTTTCCTGGAAAAGTGCAATCGGATTGGGTATTGGCATCAATCTGGTCAGTTATATTGCCGTTTTCATCATCGAATTTGCTTTGGTCGTCGGTTACATCTGGGTTGCGGACTACAGGGACAAGCAAGATAAGGCTTCATGGGTTCATCCTGAAATACTAAAGAAGGTCACTGGTCAAATCTACGCGACCGAATCAGGGAGAGACGGAGAGCGCGGATTGAGGAGGCTGGACATGAGCACCGGCCACTGGCTTTCCCTGACCAATTGTCCCACAGGGGATCTAATGGAATGGGATATTGAGGGGAATCTTTGTGCCTATGTGCTTTACACTTCTGGAACTCAAGGGAGCAAGGCTTTCATAGCCTCGCTACCCGATTTTTCGATCCTGCGCGAGATCGACGTCAACTCCATTGATATCGCCCAGTACAATCAGCATGCGAAATACAGGCGGCTTGCCGACCTAGCGCTGTCTCCTGATGCAAGAAAGCTGGCCTTGCTCGTGCGTATTGCTGATGCGGTCGCCTACAAGGACAAATCCAGCTATTTTGATCTCAATGGAAAGTGCGTGCTCGTCGTATTCGATGTCAACACAGGACAGCCGGTGGCCCGAGCCTCTCGCTGGGCTTCAGATTGTCGGCTGTGCTGGCTGCCGGATTCGAGCGGTGTAGTTTTCATTTCCTTCAAGGATGAAAGTATCTTCAATGCCAATAAGGAGGATGTGCGCGGCACAGTGGGTTATGGCATTGGCTACTCACGTGACAAGCGTTTCCAAAGCGGATCATACTCATTCAATTTGCAGACTGGCGAGATCCGCTGGTTTTGCGATGGTGTTGCCACCGCGGTGTCCGCTGGGAGTCGTCAAATTGTGGTCATGAATGACGACAAGGCCTGCCTGCTCGATCCACAGGGGAATTCGCGCATCATCCATGGCGTATCCCGGCTAAACTATGCCGGCCTCAGTCTCTCTCCGTGTGGCCGCTTTTTACTGGCCGGCATCTCGCGGCATCAGCCATTGAACTCCAGCGGTCGATTGACACTCATTGATCTAAGTGATCCGACTCAACGCCACATCATAACCGACGACTTCGATGACGCGGTTTGGCGGAATACGTTTAAGTGGATCGACACGAACGCAGCGGCCTTCGAACAACCCAATGGAAAATGATTGTTCATCAGGCAATCGGCGCGAACCTGCGAGCATTACGAGGATATTCTGCCGGTCCCTACCGCCCCGCGGGCACTCCCTGCCACGGAGCGACTGAACCTCCGCCAGGAGGTAGGGCAGGTCAGTCCTCTTACCGCCGCTGACGAAGGATGACGCGTCCTAAAACCGAGAACGTGGTGAGGAAAAAACCTGCTGTACAGGGCTCACACTCCTGCCGTGGCCAATCGAGGCGTGAATCCGACGCTTCGAGTAGTTGCGCTCCGGTTTGCCTCGTCACCCTCCAAGGGTAACGAAGAGCGAAAACAAGCAATTTAAGAAAATAGCGTTACACCCCCAATTGAAAATTCGGCAATTGCCATACAGGAAGAAAACGTTAATTTTTATATCGCTGAACTTGGTGTGGATATTCAATTGAAGCGATAAAATTTGACCAACGCTCATGTTAATTGGCCCAATATCTTGCGCGGAAGGGTTTGGCTATATCGACGACACAGGCCGCATTCGTATTCCATTTGCATACGAGGAGCTTGGTTCGTTTTCTGAAGGTTTAGCATGGTTCCTGCAGGATGATAAAGTTGGTTTCATCAACGAATGCAACGAGGTTGTCATTCCGCCTACGTATGATCGAGGAGGCGATTTAATCATTAGGAGCAATTATCATTCAGGCTTGGCTCCGGTGCGGCTTGGCAACAAGGAAGGATATATAAATATCCGCGGTGACATGCAAATCCCGTGTCAATTCGAGCGTTGCAGCCGGTTCGTTGGCGACATGGCCATCGTTTGCACACATGAAGGTTGTTTTTCCACTATAAATCAGAACGGCGAAATCGTCTGTCATCTGCCCTTTAATGATGTTGCTGACGATCCATATGAGGACGATATCATCAAGGCCTATCTTCGGATTGGTGAAACAGTAGCCCCAACATTCATAAATCGATATGGTAAGATAATCGGTGGGCCATTTCAGGACCTGGAAGAGGTCTACAGCTTCAGTCCGTCGCCACCGCATTATGCGATGGGACGTTCACGATTGAATGGTTTGACAGGTTTTTAGATCGACAATGGCGTACAACACTTCCGTTCCAATATGGTAGCAGCACCGGTTTTGCGGAAGGTCTCGCCGGCGCATCCACCCCAGATCACCAGTGGGGATATATCGATATCCATGGTACCTGGTTCATCAAACCTGAATATTCAACTGCGCGCCATTTCCAGATGGGCACAGCATCGGTGAGAAAAGGAAACGGCAGAATCGGTACGTGGCATATCATCGATACACATAATCAACAGATATCATCTGAAGCATACGAAGGAGTGGATGATTATGAAGGCGGGCTTAGATGTGTTTGGTCGAAAGGCTTGTTAAGGGTCATAGATGTTAACTGTAACACTATATGGTCGAAGCGAGTATCATGATAGATGTCAATAGGATGTCACAATATCTAGCAATACGGTAACCTATCCATAGCATATCAACCAAAGCCATTAGCCGCAGTGGACGAAACAGTTCATAGAGTATCTGAGGGTGACTTTGGTCACGGTCTGTCAATTTGAACCGATCCGGAGTGGCCATGCGGCTTCCGGATCGGGGTGGACAGGGCTGCCAATGGCAGTCAGTGGCCGCAGCAGTGCTTGAATTTCCGGCCGCTGCCGCAGGGGCACAGGTCGTTGCGCCCCACCTTGGGGCCCGTGCGCACGGGTGTGGCTTTTGGCGCCGCAGGGGCGGCCTCCGGCACGCGGCCGCCCGCCTGCGAGTCCGGGTCGGGCGGCGGAGGGGCGCTGGGCTTGGATTGGACGAGGTTTTGGGGTAAATGCAGCAGGAATTGCTCGAAGGCCTTGAGGTTGGAGGTGCTGTGGAACACGTTGCGGCAGATCTCGCACTTGATGGCGAGCATCAACTCCTCAAAGGATTTGAAGGCTTCGGCCTGGTATTCCACCAGGGGATCGCGCTGCCCGTAGGCGCGCAGGCCGATGGCGTTGCGCAGGTTGTCCATGTAATACAAATGCTCCTGCCACAGCTTGTCGATCCCGCTCAGCATGGCAAAGCGCTCGAGGGTTTTGATGGCGTCGGGATTCTCGTAGCGGGACTTGAGGTCGCAGGCTTCCTGCACGCGGCGGGCGGCAAAGCGGGCCACCGCATACTGGGCGGCGCTCATGCCCTCGTAGAGCGAACCTGCGCCGGGGATGTCGGCGCCCTGCTCGGCGAGCCGGATGTATTCAGCCTCGCTGGCGCCAATCGGGAAGGTGAGGTTCAGCCAGTCGATGTACTGGCGGATTTTCCAGTCGCGCACCTCCTGGTCCGGATCTGAGAAGGTGCGCAGCTTTTGGACGACTGTTTCCTCCATGATCTCCATGAGACGGTCGTGAACATCCTCAGAGTGGATGATCTCGTTGCGGAAGCTGTAGATGACATCGCGCTGTTTGTTCATCACGTCGTCATATTCCAGGGTCCGCTTGCGGATTTCGAAATAGTGGTGCTCGACCCGCTTTTGCGTGGACTCGATCGAGCGGGCCATCAAGGGATGTTTTAATTCCTGCCCTTCCTGCCACTTGATGCGGCCCAGGACGCGCCGGATGCTGTCCGAGCCGAAGA
>CAZIDG010000130.1:0-9515 GCA_964538065.1 uncultured Verrucomicrobiota bacterium | reverse complement strand
ACAAGATAAAATATCAACATGGTTCGCACCACCGCCCTCGCATTCCATGCAGAGCTCCCTGGGCAAATGGCATCGACTCAGCGCACCGTGCCTGACGCGAACTCCAGGAACCACGGCTCGGCGGGGGCATGGAATTCGAGGATGCGTTGCTCGCTTTCCACGTGCAGGCCTTCGGCATGGAGGGCGTGGTTGGGGAGGATCAGGCGCGCGCGTTGTTCGGCCGTGAGCTGGCCTTTGACAAAATCCAGGTACAGCGATTCATCACCGCCATAGAGTTTGTCCCCCACGATGGGATGCCCGACATGGGCCAGGTGGATGCGGATCTGGTGCTTGCGCCCTGTATGCGGCCAGACGCGCAGCCAGGCGAAGGCTCGGCCATCGGTCTGCCATGTGGATTGTACCTGGCATTCGGTCTGGGCGGGGGCGCCGTCGGGACGGACGCAGTTTTTGATGACCACTTCGCTCTGTTCATCGTCGCCCAGGGGGGCATCAATGGTCAGGGTGGTCCAGGCGGGGTGGCCATGGACGATGGCCCAGTATTCCTTGCGCACGGCGCGGGATTCCCAGGCGCGGCGCAGGGGGCGGGCGGCTTCGAGCGATTTGGCCACCAGCACCAGGCCGCTGGTCTCGCGATCCAGGCGGTTGATCAGTTGGGGGGAGGTCTCCGTCCCCAGGTAGAGCCGGATGCGGCTGATCAGGCTCGAATACACGTCGCCCTTGGTGGGATGGCAGACCAGGTCGGCGGGCTTGTTCACCACCAGCAGGGTGTCATCCTCAAAGACAATATTCAGCATGGCGGAGCTGGCCGACAAAACGGAGCGGGCCCCCTATCCGATGGTGATGCTCGAGGGCAGCGTCACCTTCACGGTGGTGCCCTGGCCCTGGACGCTCTTGATGTCGAGGGCGCCTTTGTGGATTTCGGTCAGGCGCTTGGCAATGGCCAGGCCCAGGCCGGAGCCTTGTTGCTCGTACACCTTGCGTTCGAACTGCATGTAGGCGCCCACGCGTGCCAGTTGCTCGGCGTTCATGCCGCGCCCCTGGTCGATGACTGTGAGCACAAACTGATCACGAGTGGTGGTCGTGGTGACTTGAACGTGTGTGCCTTTTTCGGAAAACTTGAAGGCGTTGCTGATCAATTCGTTGGCGATCTTCTTGAGGTATTCCTCCAGGATCGCCACGGAACCGCCCGCAAGGTCCAGGCGCAGGTCTCCCGCGCGTTCGGCACGCTGGGCCTGCTGGTTCGCCTCATCATGGATGATCTGGAACGATTCATTGGTCAGGCTCTGGTTCAAGGCGGCCAGCTTCTGGGGATCCGCCGCCAGGATCTCGATCTGGGCGTAAATGAGGTAGTTCTCGATGATCCGGTACAGGCGGTCGCCGGAAAGGCTGATGGCCTTGCCGATCTCGGCCACTTCCTCCGCCGGCAGCGTGGCGGCATCGCTGACCAGGATGTCCGCAAAACCAATGATGCCGCTCAACGGGGTGAACAGCTCGTGGGGCATGGCCATGCTGATGTTCGAGCGCAGATCGGCCAGCTTCTTTTCCGCCTCCTCCCGCAGGATCTTCTGCTTTTTGAGGCGGGTCTCCACGGTGGCGAACAACTCCTCCAGGCTGAACGGTTTGGGCAGGTAATCATCCGCGCCGAGGGTCATGCCATGGCGCATGCCCGCGTTGTCCGGGCGGCCGGTCATGAGCACAAAGGGGATCAGCGCCGTGGCCGGCTGGGCACGCATGGCCTCCAGGGTGGCAAAGCCATCCATCTTGGGCATCATGACATCGCACAAGATCAGATCCGGGAGGTGCTGATTGGCCAGTTGGACTCCCATCTGACCATTGTCTGCTTCAATGCCCTGATAACCCCGTGCCCGCAGGGCGGATATTATAAGCTGCCTTAACGGCGCTTCATCGTCGATGACTAGTATCCTATACATTTCTCATAAATGCCCTCCCCAGCCCTTCACAAAGTACGTGCGGGCTGGCGTGCAAGGCTGCAAAGCAGGCAACAGTGCAGTAAGAATAACCCAAGTACCGAGTAAATTTGAAGCGGAAAATCAAACCGGGCGTGAATTAAACAGCCGGCCAGGGCCACCCCGATCAGGGACGGCAGCACCCAGTCCATGGGAATGCCATTGCCCACCCACCAATACGGGATCACCAGGGCCAGGGCGCTCAGGGCCATGACAAAGCCCACCCAGCCAAAGGTGATCCGTGTTTCCAGGTAATCGTTGTGCGCCATGGCCTCCCACACCTTGGAAGGGTCTTCGCGGTAGTATTGATACAACGCCGTAAAGGTGCCCGGCCCCGAACCGTACAGCGGATAATCCTCCAGCATCCGGTTGGCATTGCGATAGAGCTCCTCGCGGCCTCCCAGTTGATCGGTAAAGACCACCTCAAAGCGGGGCTTGATCTTATCCCATCCCCAATACCCCGCGCCGACCAGCATGAACACAAACAACAGTATCATTCCCAGGCGTTTATGCCATTTTTCGTGCCGCGAGGCGATGTAGATCACAAAGGCCACCCCCAACACCTCAAACACCGTCACAATCACGCCCCCGCGGCTCAGGCACAGCACCGGACAGGCGGCCATGATCAGGATGAACGGGAGCAGGAGAAACTCGATGCTGCCCCCAAAACGCACCCCCGGCTTCGGGCGCGATGCCCCCTGGCGCAGGATCCACCAGAAACCCAAACACAACGGCCAGGCCAGGTTGTAGTACTGCGCGGCGTTGCTCCGGTAGGCCCACGGGCCGAATTGCGAGTCCGCAGCCACGTTCAAGTAGGGTTGCACCAGCCAGAGAAGCTTGTTGGTGCCCGATTCGCGCTGAAGCACCCCTTCCAACCCCAGCAGGGCCGCGTTGGCAAAGACCACCCAGAGCAGACGGCGCATCCGGTCCGGAATCCGTTGGCGGTGATGCCATTCGACATTGCTCACCTGGATGGCGGGCGGCTCGGGCACGATCAATCGCTCACGGCTCGTCTTGCCCAGCAGCCAATCGCGCGCCGCCCAGAAGAAACAGGCCAGACCCAGGTATTGCCAGAAGGCAAACCAGGAGGAGGAGCTGTCATAGCTATGCGGCAGCCAGCTTATGAAGTTATCGTAAAACACCTGCCGGTGCTCGGAGAGGATGAACGTGGACCGTGCATTCACGGCGCTGACCAGGCAGTACAACAACAGGAGCCCATGAAGGCCCGCCATGGACCGCACCAGCCAGCGACCCCGGTGGCTGTCTGCATCGCCCATGACAGACCAGCGGTGCGGCCGGTAATCCGACTTCGACCGGATCACCCATTTGCCGACCAGCAAGGCCCCCAAAAGAAAGGCCACGCTATTCATGACCCAGATGGACCAGTGTTCAGTGGCGCCAAAGGCCCACGGGGCAAAGATGATGGAAAAATAAAGCAGGCCCTCAGTGACGCGATCAAACGCCTTGTAACAGGCTCGCGCACCTTGATTTGCACCGCTCTTTGAATGTTTGGAGTGGTGGCCCGACTCCATTGGGGAGTGGCTCCCACCGCTGGCCTCACGGGTTGAATAAACCGGGTCCATGGCTGCAAGCGTTAGCAGACCCCAAAACGCTCGATTACACAAGCGCAAAGAACCCCTCCCGATCAGGCCTGCTTGTCGGATCCCGCCCTCGGAACCGGCATCGGGGCGTTCCCGTCCCCGACCTTGCCGTTCCTCCCTGGCTCGACATGGAAATGGCTCAGATCAAGGTGCCGAAAGGCCAGGTCGGTGCCTTCCCAGTCCGTGAGCGTGGCAGGGTCCAGGCGGTCGGCGCGCAGGGCGGCGTCCAGCTCGCGCAGGCGCGAGAGATGGGTGGTGATGCGTTCGCGGGCGTAATCGGCGCAGGAGCCGGTGCGCATGATGAACGGCCAGTCGCTGGCCTGGGCCTGCAGAAGCTCATTGCCCGCCAGACGCAACGCACGGGCCTGGAGGGTGTTGGGCGATGGGAAGTCCGCCGCCAGCTTGACCATCAGGGCCTGGGCCTGGATGAGGTGTTTATAGATCCATTCGTTATGGGCGTTGAGCCAGACGTGCCAGTAGCCCGCCTCGCCCCAGCTTGAGGGGCTGGGTTCGGCCAGTTGACAGGCAGTGGGGCGGGTGTGCTGGCGCCGGACCCCAGGCGCCGAACGGCCAACCCGGTCGTCGAGGTATTGCGAAGGCGACACCAGGGCCAGGCCGCCGTCCTGTGCCGCCAGGCGGAAGACCTGATCGATGAACTCAGGACCTTCAAACCACCAATGGCCAAAGAGTTCCGCGTCGTAGGGGGCCACGACGATGGCCGTGGTGCCCATCACCGCCGAGAGTCGTTCGAGGTGCTGGCGGCGGGATTGCAGGAAATGGGCGGCGTGTTCGCGCACCGCCGCCAGCGCGGCGGCACGGTCATAGACCTTTTTATCGCTGTTTAAGCCTGTGATGGCGTGGTACTTAAATCCTGTGAATCCCCGCGCCACCGGGCACGGCAGATAGGGTTCGATGTAGTCGAAGTCCGCCTCGAATCCGATGTCGCGATAGAAGTCACGATACCGGAAATCCCCCGGATAGCCGCCCTGGCGGCTCCAAACCTGTTGGGCGGATTCGATGTCGCGGCCGAACACGGCCAGGCCGCGCGGGGTGATGATGGGGGCAAAGAGGCCCAGGCGCGGACGGGGTCTGGCATTGAGAAGTCCATGAGCCTCAACAAGAAACCACTCGATGCCCGCTTCCTTAAGGTCGGGCTCGATGGCAGGCACATAGGCGCATTCCGGAAGCCAGATGCCCCGGGAATCCATGCCGAAGCAGTGCCGATGCTGGGCCCGCGCCACCTGGATTTGAGCGCGGATGGCCCCGGGCTGGTGGGCCAGCAAGGGGAGCACGGCATGCGTGGCCGAGCAGGTGACTATTTCTATAAGTTCCTTATGATGAAAGTGTTTGAAAGCACTTAAGAGCTGCCACTGCCAGTGTTCACCCGTCTCGTACAGGGTCCTAAAACGCTCATGGTACATCTGGGCCACCTGCCGGAATTCGGGCTGCCAAAGGTGGCGAGCCATCTCCTTTTCCGCGAGCTGGATCAACCCCTGCAAACGCAACTTAAATCGTTGCATGAGAAGTGGATCCGATAGCATGGCACAGAGCGTGGGGGACAGGGTCAACGTCAAGGTTCCTCCCACGCCCCCCTTCTCCCATCCTTCAAAGACCCGGATCAGGGGGAGGTAACACTCTGCAAGTGCTTCATAGAACCAGCTTTCCTCCAAAAATCGGGCGTGCCGCGGCTGCCGTACAAAAGGCAGATGCGCATGCAGCACGATGGAAAGAAACCCGGCCATGGCGTTTATCCTATTCTATACCAAGACGATGCGAAATCAATCGCCATCTCCGGACGACCTGGGATATACAAGGGGTTGTGGTGTCCTCTGAGGTGGCCACAAGGAAGAAGGACGTGCCGGAGCCCTGGAAAAGGGCCTTTTTCCGGGGTTTTTTGAAGATTTTCACTTTTTTTCAGATTTGGCTTGATACCACAACCTGTAGTGCTAGGCTTTACGTGTAATACAACGCGTGGGGGTCGTTGGACCCTTCATGCGTGTCTCCTTTGAGCATATTTACAGCTTAATTTTTTAGTCGAGTTTAACCGATAGAATTATCAACCGCAGGGATCATTGTCCCCGCATTACCTTTGTTTTCAAGGTGGAACATCAAGAGAAGCATATGATTGACGCTCGTGACGCTATGGTGTCGCCCGCCACCGCTTCGGCGCGCGGGCGTTCGGCCAAGGTTAACCGCGGTCGCAACGGGCACACGGCTGGCAAGTCGATGGCCAGGCCATTAAAGATGGAGCGCGTTTTCAGTTCGAAAACGACCAAGCCATTCGACCAGGTCGAATGGGAGAAGCGGACTGCGGAAATCACGGACGACACGGGCAAGGCCGTCTTCAAGCAGGAAGGCGTGGAGGTGCCCAAGGCCTGGTCGCAGCTGGCGACCAAGGTCGTGGTCTCCAAGTATTTCTATGGCGAGCAACACACGCGCGAGCGCGAGGTGTCGGTGCGGCAGCTCATCCACCGCGTCTGCCGGACCATTGCGGACTGGGGTGTGAAGGACGGCTATTTCAGCAAGGCCGATGGCGAGGTTTACTATGACGAGCTGGTCTGGCTGTGCGTGAACCAGTACGGCGCCTTCAACTCGCCGGTCTGGTTCAATGTGGGTCTCTACCACCAATACCACGTGGGCAACACATCCGCCCTGGGCAACTGGTTTTACAACCCGCTGAGCCGCCAGGCCGAGCGCGCCCCCACGCAGTACCAGTATCCCCAATGCAGCGCCTGCTTCATCCAGTCGGTCGAGGACAACATGGAATCGATCATGCACCTGGCCTACAGCGAGGCGATGCTGTTCAAGTTCGGTTCCGGCACGGGCAGCGACCTCTCGCCCATCCGCTCCAGCCGCGAGAAGCTCAGCGGCGGCGGACGTCCCAGCGGCCCGATGAGTTTTCTCAAGGTCTATGACCAGGTGGCCAACGTGGTGAAATCGGGCGGCAAGACCCGCCGCGCCGCCAAGATGAACACGCTCAAGGACTGGCATGGGGACATCGAGGAGTTCATCGACGCCAAGCAGCGCGAGGAGCGCAAGGCCTGGGCGCTGATCGAGCAGGGTTACGATGGCTCGTTCAACGGCGACGCCTACAGCAGCGTGATGTACCAGAACGAAAACCTGTCCGTGCGCGCGAGCGATGAATTCATGAACGCCGCCCTGGCGGGCAAGGAATGGTGGACCCGCTCGGTGACCACCGGCACTCCGCTCGAAAAGAAGGATGCGGCGAGCCTGTTGCGCAAGATTGCCGAAGGCACCTATGTGTGCGGCGATCCGGGCATGCAGTACGATGGCACCATCCAGAAATGGCACACGTGCAAAGGCACCGATGCCATCCACTCGACCAATCCCTGCTCGGAGTACGTGTTTCTGAACAACACGGCCTGCAATCTCGCCTCGTTGAACCTGATGAAATTCAAGCGGGAGGACGGCGTGTTCGATGTCGAGCGGTTCAAGGCCGCCGTGCGCCTGTTCATCACCGCGCAGGAAATCGTGGTCGATAACGCGAGTTATCCCACCAAGATCATTGCCGAGAATTCGCATGTTTTCCGCACGCTCGGCCTGGGCTACGCCAACCTCGGCTCGCTCATCATGAGCTACGGCCTGGGCTATGATTCCGATGCCGCCCGCGCCCTGGCAGGCGCCATCACGGCCATCCTGACCGGACAGAGCTACGAACAATCCGCCCGGCTGGCGGGCGTGATGGGGCCGTTCGAGGGCTACCGGGACGCCCGTTGCGGGGGCATGGAGAAGCCGCTGGCCAAGGACAACGTGGAGTCCATGCTCGGAGTCATCCGCATGCACCGCGAGGCCGTGGAGACCATCCAACCCAGCGCCGAATTCGACTACCTCAAGCGCGAGGCCCGCGAATGCTGGGACCGCGCCCTGGACCTGGGCCTCAAGCAGGGCTACCGCAACGCGCAGGTCACCGTGCTCGCCCCCACCGGCACCATCGGGTTCCTGATGGACTGCGACACCACGGGCATCGAGCCCGACATCGCCCTCGTGAAGTACAAAATGCTGGTCGGAGGCGGGATGCTCAAGATGGTGAACCGTACCGTGCCCGAGGCGCTCCGCCACCTGGGTTATGGGGCGGAGGACATCAAGCGCATCGTGGCCCACATTGAGAACTACGACACCATCGAGGATGTCGAGGAGAAGGGTCAGACGATCCGGAGCGGCCTCAAGGTGGAACACCTGGGCGTGTTCGATTGCGCCTTCCGCGCCTTCCGCGGCAAGCGCAGCATCCATTACATGGCCCATCTGCGGATGATGGGCGCAGCCCAGCCGTTCATCAGCGGCGCCATTTCCAAAACCGTCAATCTTCCCAATGACTGCACCGTGGAGGACATCCAGGACGCCTACGTGCAGGCCTGGAAGATGGGGCTCAAGTGCGTGGCCATCTATCGCGATGGTTCCAAGCGCTGCCAGCCGCTCAACACCTCCAAGAATGCGGACGCCGCCAAGACCGACGACGCAACCCAGGCCGAGATCAAGGAGCTTGGGGAGGAAATCGCGAAGCTCCGCGAGAAAGTGGGCAAGCCCATCCGGCGCCGCCTGCCCGAGACGCGCACGGCCGTCACGCACAAATTCGACATCGCGGGCCACGAGGGCTACCTGACGGTGGGGTTGTTCGAGAACAACCAGCCGGGCGAGCTGTTCATCACGATGGCCAAGGAAGGATCGACCATCGGCGGGCTCATGGACTGCATCGCCACGCTCACGAGCATCGCCCTCCAATACGGCGTGCCGCTGGAGGCCCTGGTGCGCAAGTTTGCCCATCAGCGCTTCGAGCCATGGGGTTTCACCAAGAACCCGGACATCCGCAACGCGTCCTCGATCATCGACTACGTGTTCCGCTGGCTGGCGTTCCAGTTCCTGCCCGGCTACCGCGAGTCCCATACGACCAAGGTCATCCAGCCCGATCTGGCGATCCCCGGCCTGCAGGATGTCGTGAAAAAAAAGGTGAACCGGCCCGTGCCCGACCTGCCCCTGGCCGATGAGGCCGACGAGGTCATCGACGTGGCCAACGGCGCATCCGGCACAGGCAAACTCCTGGCGAACAGCCTGGACGACGCGCACAAACACTTCCAGGCGGATGCCCCGCCATGCCCGTCCTGCGGCCACATCACGATCCGCAACGGCGCCTGCTACAAGTGCCCCAACTGCGGCGAGAGCCTGGGGTGCAGCTAGGAACTTTTAGCGACTCTTACACAGGAGCAGGAGCGATCCTGCTCCTTTTTTATTGAGCGAATGGGGGTGATGGGAGTTGTGAGAGAAATGGGGGGGGACAATGGATTAAATCAACCTGCCTGGGGCTTGCTCCCTGGAGGTGAGGGCGAAGCGGAGTGGTTCAGGCAGGTTTGGGCTGCTGGCACTTTTGTCAGGGCAAAGGGTTGCATTCGTACACGTTGGGCAGGGGCCACGGAGCCAGCGGAGGAGGTAGGTCTTTGAGGAATTCACAGAGACATTAAGATGCGTCTTCGTTGATTCCAGAAGTTCTCCCGGTTGACATGCGTATCATTATTGGTACATTATGGGTGTCGATGAAAGCGGAACGGCCACTCAAGGTAGTCTTTTTCAAGACCGAATCGGGGAACGAACCGGTTCGAGAGTGGCTTAAAGATTTGAATAGAGAGGAATGCCGGATCATTGGCATCGATATTCTAACGGTGCAATATGCGTGGCCCGTTGGCAAACCGCTCGTTGATAATCTGGGTGATGGCATTTGGGAAGTTCGTTCAAAGCTGGCCCATCGGATTGCACGAACGCTGTTCACGGTGGTGGATGAGGAAATAGTCCTGCTTCACGGATTTATCAAGAAGCAACAGAGGACGCCACAGGATGAGCTTAGGCTGGCCAGGAAACGCAGGAACCAATATTTGGAGTGTCCATGAGCAGGAATCAACATCGTGGTGGTGACTTTCGGGAGTTCCTTGCCGAACAA
>CAZIDG010000129.1:6056-9571 GCA_964538065.1 uncultured Verrucomicrobiota bacterium | reverse complement strand
GGAATCAGGGCATGAAGGGATGTCATCAGGGCGATGTGCCGGAGGGATAAAAGGACTCCCCCCGCCACGATCCTTCAGAAACGAAAGGGTCTGGCATTACCTGCCATCAGGAGACGGAAGTCAGTCCTCCATTCTTGCCTTGGTTGGAGAACCGAAAACGATCTTCTTTACGACGAATCCGCATGAGGAAAAATACAGGATTGGCCCACCGGGTCTGGATGACGTGGACTGTCTCCGGAGGCTCCTCTGTCTCAGTCATGTTTTCACGAAAGGCCCACCGCTCGACCGGGTGGCTGGTATCTGGTGCTTTGCCTGTCATAACCGCATTCCAATATCCTGTCATAATCTACACCATCAACATGCGGATGTCTTGTGACAGGTTGAAGAATGAGAGGTTAATTTTATGTCACAAAACCCTCTCGATCGTCGGAGTTTGGCCATTTTGTGAGCCAGCTATAACACGAGCTCACCCAAACCGTCACGCGCCCAGGCGATACTGCCTCCTGAGAAACAACGGCCAATATCATGCAAACGAATGATTTTCAGTTTACGCCAGTGGGACGCCTGCCTTGGGATTTCGGACAGTGGATCGAGCCGATGAATCTGGCGGGGCTCGCCTGGGAGTTGGATTCAATGGAATTGGAAGCCTGATTCGCCACGAGGCAACATCAGGCTTCCGAAACCCCATCCACTCCAAGCCGTTCGGGAGGAAGGATTACTGTTCTTCCCGTTTGCGCCGACGCGGCAAGGTGTGCGTGGCCACGTCGTAAAACATCTCTGCGCATTCCATGATCGTTTCCGACAGGGTGGGATGCGGATGGATGCATTCGGCCAGATCGCGTGCCGTGGCGCCCATCTCGATGGCAAACACGCCTTCACTGATCAATTCTCCCGCGCCATAGCCGCAGATGCCCAAGCCCAGAACACGCTCGGTCTCGGGATCGATGAGCATTTTGGTGAGGCCATCGGGCCGGTCAAAGCTGATGGCACGCCCCGAGGCCGCCCATGGGAATTTGACAATTTCAACGTTCAAGCCACGTTCCCGGGCTTCGGCTTCGGTTAACCCCGCCCAGGCCACTTCGGGATCGGTGAAAACCACCGCGGGCACAATGATATCCTCAAAGACGCTCTCCTCCCCCGTGATCACCTCGACGGCAATCCGAGCCTCCTTGGCCGCTTTATGAGCCAGGAGGGCGCCGCCCACAATATCGCCCACCGCGTAGATGCCGGGCTCGGACGTCTGGAACTTGTCATTCACCTTGATGTAGCCGCGCTCATCGCGCTCAACCTTGGTGTTTTCCAGACCAAGATCTTCGCCATTGGGAGCGCGTCCGACACTCACGAGGACGCGATCATAGAGCTCCTCCTTGTGGACACCTTCAGTTTCCGAGATCACCTTGATCTGCTTGCCCGCGGTCGCCATGCTCATCACCTTGGTGCGGGTGCGCATTTCCTTGAAATTGGCGCCGGCATACTTGAGCACCGGTGCCACAAGATCGGGATCCGCCCCTGAAAGGATGGAAGGCCCAGCCTCCATCACCACGACCTTGCTTCCAAAGGTGGCATACACCGTCCCCAATTCGAGCCCAATGTACCCACCCCCCACGATCAAAAGATCGTTCGGGATCTCCTCGATTTCGAGCGCCTCGGTCGAAGTCATGACCCTGGGATTACCCAGGTCGAACGCGCGCGGAAGGGCGGGATGGGATCCCACCGCAATGATGGCTGCATCGAAATTGATGAACTTCTGGCCGGCGTCGGTTTCAACCCGCAGGGTTTTGGCATCCTCAAAATAGCCGCGTCCACGGATGACTTCGACGCCGCGGCGCTGGGCCAGACCGACGATTCCCTGCGCCAATTTATGGAGAATCGACTCTTTCCACTCGCGCATGACGCGCAGATCCAGGCGCGGGGCATCGAAGGAAATGCCGCGATGCTGCGATTCCATGGCTTCCTTCACCAGCTTGGCCGCGTGCAAATAGGCCTTGGAGGGAATGCACCCCCGGTTGAGGCATGCGCCACCCAGCCGTTGGTCCATCTCCACAATGATGACTTTTTTGCCCTTGTCAGCCGCGTAAAAGCCGGCGGCATACCCGCCCGGTCCTGCGCCAATGACTACAATTTCCGTCTTAATCGTTTGCATGATCAAATAGTGGCTACTTGCCCAGCTTCACATCCGCTTCGTTGAAGTTTTCCAACGCCTGCACAATTTGCGTGATGAACCGTGCTGCATTGCCGCCGTCAATGAGACGGTGGTCGTAGGAAACACACACCGGCATCATGGTGCGAATCTCGATGGTGTTATTGCGCACCACCGGCTTCTGCACGCTGCGACCCAGGCCCAGGATGGCCACTTCCGGGCGATTGATGATCGGCGTAAAATGGGCGCCGCCAATGCCGCCCTGGTTGGAGATCGTGAAGGTACCACCTTTCAGGTCCTCGGCTGCAATCTTGCGCGAGCGGGTCTTCGCGGCAATGTCCTGCAACTCCTTCGACAGTTGCAGCAGGCTCTTCTTATCCACGTCACGAATGACGGGAACGATGAGCCCGGCCTCCGTGTCCACCGCCATCCCAATATGGTAGTAATCCTTGAAGACGATCTCCCTGGCCACTTCGTCAAGGCTGGCATTAAAGATGGGAGACTGTTTCAAGGCCGCCACGGTGGCCTTGAGGGTGAAGGGGGTCAGCGTCAACCGGGCCCCTTTGGCCTCATAGGCCGCGTTGTATTTCTTGCGTAATTCCATCAGTGACGTGATGTCCGCCTCGTCAAACTGGGTCACATGCGGGATCGCCGACCACGATTCGTGCATCCGCCGACTGATGGTGGCCCGCAGGCTGGTAAGTGGTTTGCGGGTGACAGGTCCAAAGGCCGCAAAATCGATCTGGACCGGCGGTGGCACCGTGGGCGCTGGCTCCGGAGCCGCAGCAGGTTGAACCTTGGGCGCAGCAGCCAATTGCAGTAAACGTTGTATATAGCCCTTGATGTCGGCCATCACTATCCGTCCGCCACGCTCACTTCCACGTATGCGTGTGAGATCCAGCCCAAGCTCTCGCGCCATTTTACGAATGGAAGGCGAGGCCGCTGGATTGGGATTCACCACTTCCCCGACCTCAAATGCCTGAACCGGCTCGGGTGCCACGGTCACTGTCTGGACAGGTGCCGCGGGTGCCGCTTTTGCCCTGGCGGGAGCCGGTTTGGATGGAGATTCCGCAGGGGCCGCCGACTTGGAGGGAGCCGATGGAGCTTCTCCCGATGGGGTAATGGCCAGAATGCGTTGGCCCACAGACAGTTTCTGGCCTTCCTTGACGTAAATTTGAGTCACCACACCCCCTTGCGGAGTGGGGATGGGTGCGATGGCCTTTTCGTTCTCCAGTTCAATGACGTTCTGGCCGGCTTGAATCTGGTCGCCGACTTTGACCAGAATACCAACCACGGAACCGGAATCGGCCCCTTCTCCCAATTTGGGTAATTTGACATCCATAATTAAATCCTAGTCGATGGGTGATGTGACCAT
>CAZIDG010000129.1:0-5956 GCA_964538065.1 uncultured Verrucomicrobiota bacterium | reverse complement strand
TGGCTTCCGGGTGAAGCATGTTCCAGCGCCGGGCCTCCATGGCCTCGTTGCGCAGGAGCTTGTAGCTTGTGGCGCTCCAAACATCTGCTGACACCCCGTAACGTTCGGCCAGTATCTCCTGGGCGCGCAAAGCCTCGCGCAGGATCGGTCCGCTGCCCAACAAATGCGCCTTGTGCTGGAGCGATTCCTGGCCCGCCTTGAATTTGTATAATCCTTTGAGGATGCCCTTCTCCACGCCTTGAGGCATCGGCGGCATCGCATAGTTTTCGTTGTAGAGGCTCAGATAGTAAAAAATATCCTCGCCATCCTGGTACATCCGCTTCATGCCATCGGCAACGATCACCGCCACTTCGTACGCAAAGGCGGGGTCATACGCCATCAAGGATGGCAGCGAGGAGGCGATCAACTGGCTGTGGCCATCCTGGTGCTGGAGCCCCTCCCCGTTGAGCGTGGTCCGTCCCGCCGTGGCGCCCAGGAGGAATCCCTTGGCCTTGATGTCTCCCGCCAGCCAGATCAGGTCCCCGATGCGTTGGAAGCCGAACATGGAATAGTAAATATAGAACGGCACCATGTTGACTGCCTGGGTCGCATAGGCCGTTCCTGCCGCAATGAACGACGACATTGCCCCCGCCTCGGTGATGCCTTCCTCGAGGATCTGGCCCTCCTTGGACTCTTTGTAATAGAGGAGGGACTTCACATCGACTGGCTCATAAAGCTGGCCAAATGGGGCGTAGATGCCGATCTCACGGAACAAGGCATCCATGCCAAAGGTCCGGGCTTCGTCGGGGATGATGGGCACAATGCGTGGTCCCACTTGTTTGTGCCTCAACAGATTGCTCAGTAGCTTCACAAAGGCCATGGTCGTTGAAACCTCGAACCGGCCCGATCCCTTCAGAAATTCGGTGAATTCATCCAGCGAGGGCGTCTTCAATGGTTCGGCCTTGACCTCGCGACGCGGGAGGAAGCCACCGAGCTTCTTCCGGCAGGACACCATGTATTTGGCCTCGGGACTGTCGGCAGGAGGCCGGTAGAATGGGGCGTCGGCCACCGCTTCATCGGGGATGGGTATGTCGAACCGGCTGCGAAACTCACGCAACTCTTTTTCATTCAGCTTCTTCTGCTGATGCGTGATATTCCGTCCCTCACCGGCTTCACCCAGCCCGTAACCTTTGATGGTTTTGGCCAGGATGACCGTGGGTGCCCCCTTGTGGTTTATGGCAGCGTTATAGGCCGCATACACCTTCTCGGGATCGTGTCCGCCTCGCAGCATTTTCTGCAACTGGGCGTCGCTCAGGTGGTTCACGAGTTCCAGCAATTCAGGGTATTTGCCAAAAAAGCGTTTGCGAATGTAACTGCCTGGCTCGGCGGTATATTTCTGATACTCGCCATCCACGGCTTCTTCCATGCGCTTGACGAGCAAGCCCTTGTCATCGGCTTTAAGCAACGGATCCCAATCCGAACCCCAGATGACCTTGATCACATTCCATCCCGCGCCCCGGAAGGCCGATTCCAACTCCTGGATGATCTTCCCGTTGCCACGCACCGGACCGTCCAGGCGCTGGAGGTTGCAGTTGACCACCCACACCAGGTTGTCGAGCTTCTCGCGCGAGGCCAGGGTGAGCGAACCGAGCGTTTCGGGTTCATCGGTCTCGCCATCCCCCACAAAACACCAGACTTTGGGTTCCTCTCCGCTGGCCAGGCCCCGGGCACGCAGATACCGGTTAAAACGCGCCTGGTAAATGGACATGAGCGGCCCCAACCCCATGGACACCGTGGGAAACTGCCAGAAGCCAGGCATCAGGTAGGGATGCGGATAAGAGGACAACCCGCCACCCTCCGCCAGTTCCTGCCGGAAATTGAGCAAGTGTTTCTCCTCCAGGCGCCCCATCAAAAAGGCACGCGCATAGATGCCAGGGGAAACGTGACCCTGGATGTACAACATGTCCGCCGTACGATTGGAACCGCCACCACGAAAGAAATGGTCAAAACCGACCTCATACAAGGTGGCACTGGAGGCATAGGAGGAGATGTGTCCTCCCAATCCACTATGGTTTCGATTGGCATTAACGACCATCGCCATCGCATTCCACCGGATGTAGCTTTTGATCCGTCGCTCGATTTCCCGATCCCCAGGGTAAGCGGGTTGGTCTTTTTCTGGAATGGTGTTGATGTAGGGGGTGCTGACCGTCAAAGGCACCTTGATTCCCTCAGCCCGCAAACCATCAATGAGTTGGTTCAAAAACAGGAACGTCCGCTCCGGTGTTTGTTGTTTGAGCAGTTCGGCGATGAAAAAACGCAGGGATTCGAACCATTTGTCATGCTCTGCAAGCCGCTCCCGGCCTTCAGCAAGAGCTGTGTTGGCCATCAAAGCGACGGCACTGATGGATTGTTTGTTCAGTTCTTTCACAGGTTCCTTCCAAATTTGCTTTGGCATCAAAAAACCATTCTATTATAATATCCATTTAATTGCGTAATGCAATATCTGGACCTGTCTTTTGAGGATCCCGCACTGAATTTGGCGTGCGAGGAAGCCCTCCTGGAAGTGAGCGATTTGGGGCATGGCGGCGAGATCTTGCGCGTGTGGGAATCGCCCACCCCATTCGTTGTGTTGGGTTATGCCAACAAGGTCGCCCGGGAAGTCCGCGCCGAGGCCTGTGCCAGCCGGGGCATTCCCGTCCTAAGGCGTTGCACCGGAGGGGGAACGGTCATCCAGGGTCCCGGTTGCCTCAATTATGCCCTCATCCTCCATTGTCCGGAGTCCAGCCCCCTGGCCAGCATCACCTCGGCTAATCGCTATCTCATGGAAATCCATGCCGAGCTGATACGAGGCCTTTCCGGCCGGCCTGTCGAGGTTCATGGTGTTTCCGACCTGGCGGTGGACGGAAGGAAATTTTCTGGCAATGCCCAGCGCAGGACCCATTCATGGATGCTGTTCCATGGCACCTTTCTGCTCGATTTCGATCTGACCCTGGTTGAACAACTGCTCCCCATGCCATCGCTTCAACCCGATTACCGCCAAGGCCGGCCGCATGGCAGCTTTTTGACCAATCTCGCATTGGACCGGGCACAATTAAAAAACGCCCTGCGCGATTATTGGAAGGCCCAATCGGGTCCCTTCGAACTCCCCATGGACACCATGCAGCGGTTGATGGCGCAGAAATACAAAGACGAGGCCTGGAATTTTAGGTTCTAAAGAGCGACCGGCGTGTGCAGACAGGGCGCCATCATGCATCCAAAGTGTCGTTTTGAACCTTCTGTCACACTTTTCACAGGCATTTCACAGCAGGTTGTGCTATTAATGATAAGGGCGTTCTTATGATTATTGGCGTACCCAGGGAAATTAAAGCGCAGGAAACCCGCGTCTCACTGCTTCCGTCTGCGGCGTATCAATTAATCAAGCGCGGCCACCGCGTGCTCGTCGAAGCCGGGGCGGGATTGGGCTCCGGCTATTCGGATGCCAACTATCAGGCGGCAGGGGCTGAACTGGTATCCTCGCATGCGGAGGTTTTCTCACGGGCACGACTGGTCGTCAAAGTCAAGGAACCCCAACCCGAGGAATACAGCCTCCTGCGGCCAGACCTGATCCTCTTCACCTATCTCCACCTGGCAGCCGATCGTCCCCAGACGGACGCCTTGATCAAATCGGGTGTGACAGCCCTGGCGTACGAAACTCTGAAGGTCCAGAATCGCCTCCCCCTCCTGGAACCCATGAGTGAGATCGCGGGGCGGATGTCGATCCTGGTGGGCGGCTATTTCCTGGCCAGACACTATGGTGGGTGTGGCGTTCTTTTGGGGGGAGTGCCTGGGGTGTTGCCTGGAAAGGTGGTGGTGTTGGGGGGAGGCGTCTCAGGCGTGAATGCAGCCCGAATGGCGGGCGGTCTCGGAGCCGATGTCACCATCATGGAAGTCGATGTGGAGCGGATGCGTTTTCTGGACATCACAGTCCACACCGCCCACACGTTGTACAGCGATGAAGGTCATTTGATGGATCTGCTGCCGGGAGTGGATTTGCTGATTGGCGCCGTGTTGGTACCGGGGGCGCGCGCCCCACGTCTCATACGCCGGGACATGCTCCGCAGGATGCACCCTGGCAGCGTGCTGGTGGATATCGCCATCGACCAGGGCGGATGCGCGGAAACCTCGCATCCGACCACCCATGAACACCCCGTCTATGTGGAGGAGGGTGTGACACATTACTGTGTGGCCAACATGCCTGCCGCGTATGCCCGCACAGCCACCCAGGCCCTGGCCCACGCCACATACCGCTACATTGAACTGCTGGCAGATCGCGGTCTGGACGAGGCCTGCGGACACGACCCCACCCTGTTGAGCGCCATCAATGTGCGCGAGGGTGCCATCGTGTGTCCGGCTGTGGCTCAGGCACACAACCTCCCCTGCGCCTCTCCACCGGCCTGAACAAAGATTCCACTTCCGCCATGTGCGACATTGATCTTTTACCGCCTTTCTGACTATGGTGGTGTCATGGCAAAAGTGCTCCTCGTGGATGACGAGTTGACCATGGTGCAGATCGTGGCGGAAATGCTGCGATCCGAAGGCCATGAAGTGGCTCCATTCACCAATGGGCCCGCTGCGATCGAAGGACTCACCAGTTTTAATCCCGACCTGGTCATCACAGACCTCTACGTCGAAAAGAACCGCGCCGTCGGCCTGGACATTCTGCAAAAAGCCAAGGCCATGAACCCGCCGCCCCAAGTCATCCTCATGACCGCCTACGGGACCGTGGAAATGGCCGTCGAAGCCATGCGCAAGGGGGCGTACGATTTTGTCGAAAAGCCCTTCAAGCTCGATGAGCTGAAGCTGTGCGTGCAGCGCGCCCTGTCGTACAACGACGCGGTCACGGAAAACCTCTTCCTGCGCAAGCAGCTCAACACCCGCTATCGTTTTAACCAGATCATCGGCACCTCCCCCAAAATGCAGGAGGTCTTCCGCATGATCGAACGCGTGGCGGATACCGATTCGACCATCCTCATCCTGGGCGAGAGCGGCACGGGCAAGGAATTGGTGGCGCGCGCGCTGCACTTCAACAGCCGCCGTCAAAACGCGCCATTTGTGCCCATCAATTGCAGCGCTCTTCCGGAGAACCTTCTCGAATCCGAGCTCTTTGGCCATCGCAAGGGCGCCTTCACAGGCGCCATCAACGATAAGAAAGGCCTCTTCCAGGAAGCCGACGGTGGCACCATGTTCCTCGATGAAATTGCGTCCATGCCCGCCTTGCTCCAAAGCCGGCTGCTGCGCGTACTCCAGGAAAAGGAAGTCCGGCGGGTCGGCGAAAACGTGCCTTTTTACGTCAATGTCCGTGTGCTGGCAGCCACCAATGAACCGCTTGAAAAACGGATGAAGGCGGGTCAGTTCCGCGAGGACCTTTATTACCGCCTTAACGTCATCGCGATCACCCTTCCGCCGTTGCGCGATCGCAAGGAAGACCTGCCGCTCCTCGTTTCCCATTTCCTGCGCGAAAAAGTAAGCCCTCGCACGGGTAAGCCCTTCCGCATCACACGCCAGGCGCTCGCCGCCCTTCAGGAACACCCCTGGCCCGGCAACGTCCGCGAGCTCGAAAATGCCGTGGAACGCGCCTGCGCCTTGTGCGAGGGCGATGTCCTGCAATTAAGCGATTTCCCTCCCACGCTCGAAGGCTACGCCTCCAAAGTCACCACCAGCACCGAAATCGACCAAAGCGTGGGGGCCACACCTTCGGGATATTCGACAGAAGCCGCAGCCGTTCAAGCCACCCCCGACAACTCCAAAGACACCTTGCTCGATGGTTCTGG
The DNA here is from genome assembly GCA_964538065.1 of uncultured Verrucomicrobiota bacterium. Classification (GTDB taxonomy): domain Bacteria; phylum Verrucomicrobiota; class Verrucomicrobiia; order Limisphaerales; family UBA1319. The sequence continues at coordinate 167 of CAZIDG010000129.1, read as the reverse complement.
AAAACCCATCGAATCGCTCAAGGAACACATGCATCAGCAGGAGCTTTCGCATATCCGCCGCGCCCTGGCCCTGGCCGAAGGTGACAAGGAAAAAGCCGCCCAGATCCTCGGCGTGAGCCTTGCCACCCTCTACCGCAAACTCGTCGAAATCAGCGAATAACGGTCTC
>CAZIDG010000128.1:0-9576 GCA_964538065.1 uncultured Verrucomicrobiota bacterium | reverse complement strand
AGCTCAAGGAGCTTTTGAAGGATGATCTGTATCGGTTCATCGACAAGTTCCAGCTCGAGGTATTGATCCCGGAGAACATCCTGGCCATCCCGATGCATGTGCCCTTTGGGCTGGCCATGACGGAAGTAATCGCCGAAACCACGCTGCCAGTCATCGCGCATCACCACGACTTCGTTTGGGAGCGGGAGCGTTTTGCTCTTAACGCTGTGAATGATCATCTTCAGGCAGCATTCCCCCCCTCTTTGCGCGGCATGGAACACGTGGTCATTAATTCCATGGCACAAAAGGAACTGGCGCGCCGTCTGGGCATCCCCTCGCAAATCATCCCCAACATCCTTGATTTTGAAACGCCGCCGCCTGCCCTGGATGCCTACAATGCGAATCTGCGCCAGGACATCGGCCTCAAGGAGGACGACTGGTTTATTCTTCAACCCACGCGTGTTGTGCTGCGCAAAGGCATCGAGCATGCCATTGAATTGGTGAGACGTTTAAACGATCCCCGCGCCAAACTGGTCATATCGCATCCTGCCGGTGACGAAGGCAACGCCTACATGACGATGCTCAAGGACCGCATTGCTGAATCAGGCATTGACGTCCGGTTCATTGCCGACCGGATAGGTGAAACACGTGGGACGGATGCCGAAGGCCGCAAGATTTACACGCTTTTTGATGTCTATCCACACGCCGACCTGGTCACCTACCCCAGCCACTACGAAGGCTTCGGAAACGCCTTCCTGGAGGCAATCTATTTTGGCAAACCCGTGGTGGTAAATACGTACGCGGTCTATGCGCGCGATATTGATCCCTTGGGCTTTAAAACCGTTGAAATGACACAACTGGTCACCCGCGACGTGGTGGATCAGGTCAAGGAAGTCCTTAATAATCCCGCGTTGCGTCAGGAGTGGGCGAAGGCGAACTACGACCTGGGGCTCAAGTATTTCTCCTATGCAGTGGCCCGTCGCAAGTTGGCCGCCCGCCTCGCCAATCTATATGGTGAAGGCGTGTAGCAAGCCTTGTCCCTCGATGCATCGACTCACTCTTTCAACCACAATACCTGGTAGGGATCCAGGCTGATGGGTGTGCCGCTGTCCACTGTCTGGCCCGTCAATAGATCCCGGCACTGTTTTGCAGCAGGGAGCGTTATGCTGATCCGTCCACCGCTGATATTATGGAGGCACAGGACACGAATGCGCCCATCCGGGGAGCTGCGTCTCAGGGCAAAAACCGCAGGATTCACATTAAGGACTTCGCTCCCGCCTGAGGGATTGAAAGCGGCACAGCCACGGCGCGCCATAATCAAACGCTTCATTCCCATTAAAACACGGAAGCGTAGTGATCCGCCGTCCGCAAGCTCGCGTTCCAACACCAGCCGGTCAAGTTTTTCACGATTGATCCTCCGGGGCATCCCGGACGATTCAGCGCCCGCCCGATCCCCTCGCGATCCAAAAAGTGAGTGAAAATAAAGAGCAGGCACACCTGGCAGCGACAACATGATCGCGTGGGCGCTTAAAAGTCTGGAGGCACTCACCGTCAACGCTGCATCGTCATCCAAGGGCGCCAGCGCATCGAGATAATTAATATTCATCTCGTAGGGAGCGCGGCTTCCATCGGACATCTGCTTGTACGAAATGTAGCCCTTGCGCTGGAGGGTGCCTTCGACCAGGGAGTCGATTTCCTCATCAGCAAGGATACCCCGCACAGGATTGAGCCCGATGCCATCATGCGAGGCGAGGAAATTCAGGAACGACACCTCCCCGGATGGAACCCTCAAGCTCGCCGCCCAATGCGACAACGCCGTGGCATCTCCGGAGCGGAGGGTATGCAAAACAAGAGGTGGAAGGGCAAAGTTATACACCAGGTGAGCCTCATTCGTTCCATCCCCGAAATACGATATATTGTCTGCATGGGGCACATTGGTTTCGGTAATGAGTTTGACGCCCGGCACCACGCAATCCACCACCTGGCGCATGCATTGAATGACGCGATGGGTCTTTTCCAGGTGCAGGCAGGAGGTCCCAATTTCCTTCCACAAAAAGGCAATGGCATCCAACCGGATGAATCGCGCCCCGCGCGCGATATAGGCCAGCAGAACCTCCAAAACCGCCAGAAACACTTCGGGGTTTTGATAGTTCAAATCCACCTGGTCGGCGCTGAAGGTCGTCCATACCCGCCGGGGTCCGGCCATGGAGGCAAATTCCGTGAGCAGGGGCAGGGCTCGTGGACGGATCACTGTGGAAAGGTCAGGTTCACCCTGAACCGTGACAAAGAAATCGCGATAGGCGGGATCGCCTGCCAGGAAACCCTTGAACCAGCCGGACTGCGCAGAAAGATGATTGAACACGCCGTCCACCATCAGATCGGCCTCCCGCGCCAGTCTGGCAACATCCTCCCAGGTGCCCAAGGCTGGATCGACCTGCAGGTAATCCACCACCGCAAAGCCATCATCTGATGAAGAAGGGTAAAAGGGCAGCACATGAACCCCGCTGATCCAACCAGACAAGTGGGTCGTGTAAAGCTCGTGCAAGGTGCGAAGGGGAGGAATTCCCGGCTCCCGAACCTGATCGCCATAGGAGATCAGGAGCACATCCTGCTCCGAAAGAGGAGTCGCACTCGATGATCGTTCAGTTATGAATCGGGAGCGGTATTGTTCGACAAGGGTCTGGATGCGCCCCGCCAATGGGCGCCCTTCCTCGGCTCCATACAGGAACACGCATTGATCCAGCAAATTGGGGCTCATGTATCAAAGGGAAAACGAGCGTCAATCCAGCCACGTCAGGCGTTATCCAGACGGATCGCGTCATTCAATTCATCCAAAAACGTGGGCAACGCCGATTGCACGCGGTTCCAGTTCGAGATAAGCGGCGATGACAGGGGATCCTCCTGAAACGCCTTGGTGGCCGCCCGTATGCCACGCACGAAGGTGGTCACGGCATTCTCCTCATCGTGGCGCGGGTATCGCAGGCCGTTGATCGCAGCATCAGCACCATACATGTGCAACGTGTCCTCGGCCTGGCGCAGGTAGGCGCTCAAAAGGGTGTCAAACAAGCCTGCGTCCAGCTTGATGCCCTCGGCGGCCATGCGACGGAACAACGACTTGACGATGTCGATGGACATCTTGTTGAGGCCCCTCTCCTGGTCCCGTTGTGACAGCTCCTGATGTTTGTGATCATAGTTGTCGCACAACTCGGCCTGACAGATGGCCCGGGGAGACGAGTTTCTCAACACCTCCACCAAAACGCCCACCTCCAACGCCCAATCATGTGGAATCCGCACGCGACGGACCAGATCGACATCCAGCGAAAACTCCCCTGCGAGCGGATAACGGAAGGTATCCATATAGACCAGGTAGCTGTGAGTGCCGATGATGCTTTTGAGAGCCCTGAGCAACGGGGTGAGCAGGAGGCGCATCACGCGTCCGTTGAGCTGGTCGGACACGCGCGCGTAGTATCCTTTGCAAAAGTCAAATCCCAGGCTGGGATGCGCCACAGGGTAACAGAGCCGGGCCAGCAATTCCCGGTTATACGTCAGGATATCGCAATCATGCACCGCAACCATGCGTGCCTGTTCCGTGGCCAGCACCGCCCCGAAACAGAGCCAGACATTTCGCCCCTTGCCACTGGGGCCGGGGCTGATGTCCGATTCCTCAAGCTTGCGAATCAGAGCCTGCATCCGGGGACCATCGTTCCATATCAGCATCGGCTTTTGGGGCAATTGGCCGAATACACGACGGGCCCGCGCCCATCCGCGACGATCGGCGCCATCGATGCCCACAATGATCTGCTTCAAATAGGCAACGGATTTCAGCTCGCGCATGATGTGCCGCAGGGCCTTGGTGCCGAGTTCGCGCACGTGGCAGGGCAGCACAAGCGCGATGGGTGTCTCCTCGGTAAATTGCACCAGCTCGCGCTCCAGCCGTGTCACATTCGGTGCGCCAAGCCGATGCAGGGTCGCCACGGCACCTGTTTGAAAAAAATCAGCCATATCTTTGTAATGTCAAAATCCCGTTTTCCCTCCATCCATTGCCGTCGCCATGGGCCGTCGAGCCGTCATGGTATGTCTGGACACCAATTCAATATTGTTCACTTGTCTCGCAACATTCCCTGGGCTGCCCCTCCTCTCCTTCCTGGATTTCCAGGAACACCAGCATCTCCTGAATGAGCGAGGAAAGCCACCAGCGTCACGCTCATGAAAAACATGACCGTGATCGTGATTCCGCCCCACACACCTTGGGCCACGATTCTGTCCAGGTTCATCCAGGTCATGATCGTTTGTGACAGCAGGACAAACGATACGGCCGCCAGGGTGGCAATGGCCCACCCACGGCTGGGGCGGCCCAGAAATCCCAGGATGGCCCACAAGGCACAGCAGGCGCCCCCAATCAATCCCACCAGCATGCTGGTGGTGCCGAATTCACCCATCATCCGGCCGGATAACAACGACAGACAGGCTGTGACTAAACTATACGCCAAAACAATGATGCAATTCCGATGGTTCAACATGGTCAGGACATTCAATGCAACGCCCCGCCCACACCGCACTCCACGAGCACAGCAGCGCGCGTGTTTATCCTTTAAAACACGAAACGGCTATGTCGTAACCATGCATGGATAACGTTGATGGTTGCCATTCATACATTTCTGCGGTGCAAGCACGCGTTTTATGTGATGAATGGCGGCCCGACCATCCGATTTGCCTCCAGAATTCCTCGATCCTGGACCCTTGTTTTTATTGGAGCCAATTACACGGGCTCCAACACTAAATAATATCCATCCCCTGCAATGCTCCCGTCAAGGCTCAATTCCGTAACAATTATCTCGCCCTTTGGCGCATCCAATGGAATCTTGGTTCCGTTGATATTACTCGTTGTCCACCATCATTACAGGCCAGGCGGAGTGCGACGCGTGATCGAATTGGCCACGCCATACGTGGCACGCCACGCCCCCGCTCCCATCAGCCGCGTCATCCTGGTTGGTGGTGAAGCTCCTGACGAGACCTGGCTTTCTCATTTTCAGCAGGGCATGCCTTCAACGCCTGTCGAGGTCTTTCTGGCGCCAGCCCTGGGGTATGCCGCCGAACAAGCCAGTCATCCCACCCAGCTGCGCCGGGATTGTCGAAAAGCACTGGCCTCCCTGATGGATCGATTGAACGGCGAGGACACTTTGGTTTGGTGCCACAACCCGGGTCTGGCTCGTAACCTGATTGCAGTCGACGAGTTGGCACGAGCCTGTCTCAGGCATAATCTTCGTCTTGTGGCCCACCACCACGATTGGTGGTTCGATAATCGATGGCAACGCTGGCCGGAGTTCCGCTCCCATGGACATTCCACCCTCCAATCCGTTGCCAAATCCCTCCTGCACCCTGCCTGGACGCGCCATTTCTGCATCAATCAGGAGGATGCCTCCCTGCTTTCCAAGTGGCTCCCTGGCAAGGCGGCCTGGCTGCCCAACCCCGGAGGCACCCCCCCCGCCCTGCCTCCCCGGGACCTGGCACACGCACGGGCATGGCTCACCGGACAGTTGGGCGATACGTCGCCTGTCTGGCTTGTTCCCTGCCGTTTGCTCCGGCGCAAAAACATTGCCGAAGCGTTGCTGTTGGCCCGTTTGCTGCGCCCTGAGGCCTGGCTTGTCACCACAGGTGCCCCAAGTTCTCCAGATGAACAAACCTATGCAGACCGCCTGGAGCAGGAGGCACAAGCCCATGAGTGGCGCTTGCGCCTGAGTATCCTGCGACCGGATGGCAGTCCCAAACCCAGCATGACCGCCCTCATGGCGGCATCTGAGGCTGTCCTTCTTACATCGGCTCAGGAGGGCTTTGGTCTTCCTTACATCGAAGCTGCCCTGGCCCGCAAACCACTCATTGCCCGCTCTCTGCCCAATGTGGCTCCCGATTTGGCCAACCTGGGATTCCGCTTCCCCCAGTATTATGAGGAACTGTGGATTGATCCTTCTCTTTTCGACTCGCAAGCCGAGGTCCACCGTCAGGAAAATCTTTTCCGGCAGTGGCGCTCCAATCTGCCCCTGTCCTGCCGCAGACATGTCACACCGCCACCGCTGGCGCAGCATTCAAAAGTTGCGCCCATTCCATTCAGCCGCCTGACGCTTACGGCACAGCTCGAGGTTTTGCACCATCCCCTTGACGAGACATGGTCCCGGTGCCTGCCTCTTAATCCCTGGCTTGAGCGCTGGCGGAACCGTGCTGCCAGGGGGACGCTTCAAACCACCGCCTGGCCACGCATCGCGCGAACGCAGCTCAGCGGTGACGGCTTTGCAGCCCGTTTCTGGCAAAACACTCCCTCCAGGCCTGACATGCGCTCCGGTGTTGGCACGCCTCATCAGTGTCTCATGGATTTCATCCGCCTCAAAGTGAGGGCTGAAATGCTCTACCCACTTCTCATGCATAATGTCTCATGAAAATCCGCGCCGTCATTTTTGATATCTATAAAACCATTCTTGATGTCGCTCCTGCGCCATCGAATGCGGCAGTGCAGTGGGAAATATTGTGGAAATCCCATCTAAACACGTCACCCCGCATGGATCTGGGCGCCTTTGGACAGGCCTGCGAAAAGGTCATTGCGCGTCTGCATGAACAGGCCCGGGCCCAGGGCATTGCCTATCCCGAGGTTTTCTGGCCTGAGGTGGTGTCTGAAGTTCTTCCCGAATTCGCATCCTTGACGGAAATTCAACAGGCGGAGTTCCTCTATCGCCAGGTGCAGCTATGGCATACCGTTCAACTCATGCCAGGGGCGGCGGAGGTCTTGCGTGGCTTGATGGGTCGCAAACTGCCGTTGGGGATCGCGTCCAATGCCCAGGCATACACGCTGCGCGAGCTGGACGAGTCGCTCGCATCGGCAGGCCTTGGCATGGACTCCTTCAGCGAATCGCTCTGCTTTTTCTCATTCCAACACGGCTTCAGCAAGCCTGATCCTCACGTGTTCCGGCTTCTGTCATTCCGTCTGGCCAACATGTCGATTGCGCCCGGCGAAACCCTCATGGTTGGAGACCGCCTGGACAACGACCTGGATCCCTCCTCCGCCCAGGGATGGCAAACCTGGAGGCTCGACCCTGCCAATGACGACGGCACGGGCGGCTCATGGGCCGCCCTATGGGACTGGCTTCAACCACGTCTGTAATTCGTAAAGCGCGGGCTCTCGTTATGGGGCCGCGGGGATGACCAATCGGTAATAGCGGGCAACATCGTTCCCACCAAGACTGTTGGTAACTGTAATCATGCCATCCGCTGAAGGCGCGGGTACATCGGCCAGTTTATGCCAGTCGCCCAATGAGAAGGTGTCACGATACTCCACGGTGTATTTCTTGCCCGCCACTCCATAAAAGCTCACCACACACTGCCCCGCTTCGTGCGAGGCCATTTCAATCCGTAAACACTGTGCGCCGTCCACGGGGCTGGTGCCCGCCAGGTATTCCTGGGCATCCGACAACCCATCCTGGTCGAAGTCCCCCTGTCCATCGCGAGCCAATGTTCCAAACTGTGCGAGTTCCCACTCATCTGGCAGGCCATCACCATCGGAGTCTTCACTCGCCCCTGCATTGGATGCTCCCGGCGTGGCCACATCCCCCCTCCAATTGACGGGATCATTTCCAAAGACTCTACCGGCGATGCGCTGCAGTGAATTGTTCGAAGCCGAAAGATTGGTCGGCCAGGGGGCCGTCACGTCATAATCGACCTCATCCACGAGGATATAGGAGACCTCGGCCGCAAGCGGACCAACACTTGCTTCAGGTGCATCCGGCCGCAACAGGCGCACCGAATCCCCGGCATTGTTGAGTTGTCCCGAATAAGGGCCCAGAATGACCGTATTGGTATCCAGGGCGTACCAGCGGCGAAAGGCATTCAGTTTCACCGCATCAAATGCTGGATCGAAACCCACCACCAGCAAATATCCGTGCGGTGGCAGGACAACGCCCATCGGGAGATTGAATTCAACCCCGCCCCGTAGATGCCAGGTGTTCGTTTCTGCATTCGGATCGTACAACGGAACCGGCTGCGAGGTGATGTTGTGCAATTCGATGTATTCATCCCTTGTGTTGTTGTTGGTCAGATACACCGGGGCGGGATCGGCCATGATCTCATTGATGACCACCGGTCCCACCTGGGGACCAATATTGTTCGTGCCCAGCGTCACACGGGACTGGAGCACAAAAAGTTCACGTCCCTGGCTGGTCAGGTAACGGCCAAAGGATGCCCCCATGGGCGAGGCATCGAAGGTGTAACCATGCGAATAGCCGGTAAGGTTGGTGCTGGCATCGCCCGAAAAGAGATAGACGGAATCCCCCGCCGAGGCGAACCGGAAGCTCAACGCCCCCAGGTTGGTGAAACTGGACGCATCAAACACCACGCATCCCCCCGGCGGTATGATCGTACCCTGAGGAATTCGCAGCTTCTTGGGCGTGTCCAGTTCATCGCTAAGGAACCATCCACTGATGTCCGCCGGTGCGGCGCCGGGATTATATAACTCCACGGCATCACACTGCGATGCCTCGGGATGGGCGAGAAGTTCATTGATCAATACCAGCGGTATCGCTGGAGGATTTGCATCTATTGTCCCAGGCGATCCCTGCAAGGTGCTGCTCGGACGCCAGTTCAATTTGTCCCCCCATGCGGCCAGGGGAGCCTGCTCATCAGCTACAACCAGTGAGAAGCCAAGCCCATCCGTGGTCCGATACCAACTGTTGTTGTACGCGAAATCCAGGATTGTTTCCCCCAATGGCCCCACCAGCACCAATCGCTCACCGGCATTGCTCAGTTGATTGGTGAACGAACCGGCGATCAAGGCATTTGAGGTGTAGCGCGATTTAAACGCCGTTTGATCCCGGACCACCACCACTCGCTGGCCTGTTGCGAGATCCATTGATGGAAAGACAAAATCGATCCCCTTCGTGAAGCGGAATCCTGCCAGGTTCAGGGTGTTGGTTCCGCGATTCAGCAATTCAATGTACTCATAGAGGGAGGCGTCGTTTGTGCCGTCCACCTCTGGATGATACATGATTTCCGTCACCACCAGCGGAGGCACCGCCTCCACATGAAGCAGGGTGACCGCCCCCGACCAGGTGCTGTTCAAGGGCGGATTGTTGGCCCCCGTCAGATTCCGGTGGTTCACATCGTACGCCCGCGCCACCAGTCGCGCATTGCCGCTGAATGTGATGGCCTCGCTGTAGAGTTTGGCCCCCGTCGCAATGCTGCCCCCCGCCAATCGTGGATCGCTTCCATCCAGCGTGTAATAAATCGGCACTCCAGTCTCGGCAGCAAGCGTCACCTTCCCATCCGTTTCAGCAATGGCCGGACGTCTCACAAAATTGGTGTCGATGAAGTCGAGCCGGTTGGAAAACCACCGTTTCATGAATTCAACTTCCCCCTGATAGGTCCCTGGGAAGTTATAAGTGACACCCGCACCACTCCACGATCCCGAGCGAGGTCCGGTAAGGTAACCCCACCGTGTAAATTCTCGCGATTGAGCCTTGCTCACCTCGCCGCTCAGCCTGTCGATCAGCCCATATACGTTGGTGTTGGCCAGCACGTTGCCCCGCAAATCCTGGTACCGGTCAATCCACTTCTGCC
>CAZIDG010000127.1:0-9686 GCA_964538065.1 uncultured Verrucomicrobiota bacterium | reverse complement strand
AAACCCAGCTCAGTTGCTATGCCCTGATGTGCTGTGTTCACTCATCTCGATATCGCTGGGCAATCGGGATCCGGCGACCCACCCCGAATGCCTTGGTGGTGACCTTGAGACCGGGCGCCGCCTGACGGCGCTTATATTCAGAGAAGGTGATCAACTTCACAACGCGGTCCACGGCCCTGGCATCGAATCCGGCAGCAATGATCTCCCGGCGCGAACGTCCCCGCACAACGTATTCTTCCAGAATGGCATCGAGCACTTCGTATGGCGGGAGCGAATCCTGATCGGTCTGATTGGGCCGCAGCTCTGCCGACGGCGCCTTGGTAATGGAGGGTGAGGGAATCACTTCGCGCTCGCGATTGATCCACCGCGAAAGCCGATAGACCATCATCTTGGGCAAATCACTAATCACCGCCAAGCCCCCGCACATGTCGCCATAAAGGGTACAATAGCCCACAGCCATCTCACTCTTGTTCCCCGTGGTCAGTAGCAGGGACCCGAACTTGTTGGACAGGGACATGAGGATCACCCCACGCAATCGGGCCTGGATGTTTTCCTCGGTCGTGTCCTCCGGCCGCCCCTCAAACACAGGCTTGAGCTGTCCCTTCAACACCTCGAAGGCAGGCTGGATGGGAATGATGTCATAACGGATGCCCAGGTTCTGTGCCAAAATCCGGGCGTCATCGAGGCTGCCCTGGGAGGAAAATTGCGATGGCAGGGAGATGCCGCGCACATTCTCCGGCCCCAGTGCCGCCGCAGCCAGGCAGGCGACCAGAGCGGAGTCGATCCCGCCGCTGAGTCCCAGCACTGCGGCTTTAAACCCGCACTTATGCAGGTAATCGCGCAGCCCCAGGACAAGCGCATGATAGACGTTTTCCTCATCGCACGTCGCAACCGGTGGGATGGGCGATGCCTTGTCCATGTCCAGCATCACCAGGTCTTCCTGAAACATCTTTCCCTGGGCGAGTAACTTTCCGGCACCATCGAACACGAGGCTTCCCCCGTCGAAAATGAGTTCATCATTGCCACCCACCAGATTGCAATACACGACGGGACATGAAGCTTTGGCCGCCAGGCTGGCCAGCATATTGAACCGCGTGGTGTTTTTGCCCAAATGCCAGGGTGAGGCTGAGATATTGAAAAGGATGCGAGCCCCCTGCTCCACCAGGTCCATGGCCGGATTGCGACGATACCGGCGCTCGGGCCAGAAATCCTCATCGTTCCAAATGTCTTCGCAGATGGTCAGTCCCAGTCGCATGCCCATGAAATCAATGGGTGCGTTATCCTCGGCTGGTTCGAAATACCGGTCCTCATCAAAGACGTCATACGTCGGAAGCAGGGTTTTGGTGCGAATGGCGGCGATTTTGCCCCCATGCAACAAGGCGGCGGCATTGGTGGCTTCGCGCCCGGGACGCCGGGTGTTCTGTCCCACAAAACCGACCAGAAGCCCCGTCTTGCCCGTCGCGGCAGCGAGTCGATCCAGTGCGGCCAGGTTGCGGGCAATGAAACCGCTCTTGAGCAAAAGATCGCGAGGAGGATAACCCGCCAGGGCCAGTTCAGGCGCCACCACAAGATCGGCCCCTTGTTCCACAGCCTGATGATAGGCGCGCAGGATCAGGGCCTCATTGCCCTCGATATCCCCCACCGTCGTATTGATTTGTGCGAGTGCGATTTTCACGTTTAGTTCCGTCTAAAAAAAGTGTCCTTCAAGCTGCCTTTATCCGTACCCACGGCAGCACCCGGTTGGACGTTGTGCCTTTCAAACCAGCCCAAAGGTGTTTCCAACACATATTGCACCAGGTCGCTCGAAGCGGGTACGGATGTTTCATCCAATGGCTTCAATTCCTTGATTTCCAATATGATTCCTTCACTGTCAATATACGCGCAGGACAAGGGCAATTTCGTGTTTTTCATCCAGAATGACGCCCTATGGGGACGGGCAAACACGAACAGCATCGCTTCATTCTCCCCCATCTTTTCCCGAAACATCATGCCCGTCTGGAGTTGGAGGGGGGTCGAGGCCACTTCCGCATCCACCTGAGCGGCTCCCATATAGAGCTTCATCGTGGGCAGTTTAGCCTGGGCCTGTGTGGGCTGGCCTGATTCCATGGCATTTTGGGCAGGAACCGAATTCTCCGGCTTCCCACAGCCTGCGATGACCATGAGCACCCCCATCAATCCAAGATGCAAAATTCGATGCATCCTCGAATCTTGGGCTGGATGCCGCCATTTTTCAATGCCGGAACGAAGGATGTAAGGCTTGCGAAATGAACATCCAAAGCGTAGAAAAAGGACATGCAAACCCCTCTGGTAATGACGGTAATTGGACAGGACCGGCCTGGTCTGGTGGACGCAGTGGCCGAAATTGTTGCCCGCCATGGCGGCAACTGGCTCGACAGCCGGATGTGCCAACTGGGCGGCAAGTTTGCCGGCATCGTGCGCATACACGTGCCCGCCGACCAGGAAAACGCCATCTGCCAGGCCCTCAAGGAACTGGAACACAGTGGCTTGACCGTTGTGGTTCATGCCGACCGCCAGACCGCTTCCCCCACCCCTGCGCGTCAGGCCGAGTTTGAAATCGTGGGCCAGGACCGTCCGGGCATCGTTCGTCAGATCTCCCATGCGCTGGCCAGCCAGGGCGTCAACGTCGGTGAATTGGAAACCGAATGCTGCAGCGCACCCATGACCGGTGAAATCCTGTTCAAGGCCCGGGCCACCGTGCAAATCCCCGATCGCTGCGACATGACCAAACTTCGCGCTGAACTCGAGAAAATCGCCGCCGACCTCCTGGTGGACATCACTTTTAGTGAGGTATAACTCCCGGTCCATGATTTTGGGAGAACGAGATGTCGTTCTCCCCGTATGGGTTAAGTCTGGATAGGATCGAAGTGACGCATGGCAGGAGGTTCATGGCCCGGCAGTGTGCTGTATCCCTGTAAAAATCTGGAATTCGAGGGTAAAGGAAGGCAAGTGGAACGCAAATCTTGGGATGTACAAATCTGCAAATCTGCACTTGCAAACTGGTTCCCATTCCCTCATTCTTTACCTGTTGTTGGTTCGAGTGCGCGGTTAGCTCAGTGGAAGAGCACTACCTTGACACGGTAGGGGTCACAGGTTCGAACCCTGTATCGCGCACCATCTCCGTTTAACTACTTCTTTATCAGCACGTTTCATCATTACTGATGCTCTCTTTCGGCACTCCGCTTTCCACGTCCGCAAGGGTCCTGTGCCAGAGAAGAAAGTCATCCGGCGCGGAATGAAATTCGCACAATGGTCTGACGCCCAAAACTGGTTTGAAGCCGTTGCAGGATCTCCCGCTGTCGAAAACGGACTATTTCATCCAGCCAGGCACTGTTATCCACCGCCACGAACAAGGTGCCTTTCCGGATGGAAATGGGATGAGCATGGGCCACTATCTCCGGCGCCATCAAGTGATTCCACACTTTGACAATCTCTGCCTCAGAGCGTTTCTGATCCAGTTTGAGGGTTTTGAGAAGGTCGGAAAGCGTTTTACCGATGGGCTTGGTGGCAACACGCCGCGCCACTTCATCTGGCTCCAAATCAACGCCACGCCACTCGGCCAAGGCCCTGAGCCTGGCCCTTGATGCGGCATCGTTCGTTTGTCCGCTGACTTTGAAACCCACAGCATCACCCATACCCCATGTTCGAATGGGTGGCCAGTTCAAACCTTGGCATAGTGCTCATCGAGCACCAGAACTCCGCGTGGCGGCAGATCGTAGGTCCCTGAGAACGACTCGCCAGTCAGGAAATCATGCATCGGCTTGTAAAACTGGATGCGCACCGGTGAATTTTGGTGATTGATCAGGAAGTAGATCTTCGAGTCATCCTTCTGGCGCATGCTTACTTCCACCGTGTCAGGCACCTTGAGCAAGGGAAAGAGGTTGCACATCTGTTTCAGCCACGCAATGACGTCGTAATAGAACGGCTGATGGCTTATGGTGCCCACGTAGATTGCCTTGCCCAATCCGAAGGTGTTCATGGTCATGGCCGGCTTGCCCGAATAGAAATCCTTGGCGTAGGCCGCCAACACCTGGCATTCGTGTGGCTCAATGATGTCGCACCAGAATTTACCTGGATGCAAATGACTGGTAGGGAACGTTCCTTTGAACGCCAGGTGATTCTCCTCCCCCACCGGCAAGGGGTCAAACTCCTGCACCTCCATGCCAAAGACATCGATCAGATCGTGAGGATAGCCCGTATCGGGTGCGATCGCATGTTCGTCCACCAAGCCGGTGTTGCAGGTGCCCACGAGGGTTCCACCGTTCTGTACATAGAGACGGAGCAGATCCGCCTCCCCTCCTGCCAACAGGTGGAGGGAAGGAGCAATGACCAGCTTGTAATTTGACAGATCCTCAGTGGGACGGGCGAAATCGACCGCCATATTGCGGTCATGGAAAGCATTGTACCACAACTGGATATGATCATGCAGGTTAAAATGCCTGGAAGGCTGCCATCCATAGCTCATGGCCCACTCGTTTTCGTGTGACAAGAGGATGCAAGCTTCCGAGACGACCTTGGTGCCCTTGAGCGCGGGTGCCAGCAACTTCATCTCTTCGCCAACCTGGCTGATTTCCTTATAGGTGCGGTTTTCCCCACGACCATCATGCGTGAGCACACCACCGTAGAATTTCTCCGATCCAATGCGGGGTTGGCGCCAGAAAAAGAAGAACACACCCGAAGCCCCGCGCGACACAAGTTGGTAGGTAAACATCCTCACCACTCCGGGGCGCACCAGCGAGTTCACTTCCTGCCAGCTTACATTACCCGCCTTTTGTTCGATCACCCAAAAGCCCTCATCGCCATCGGGCAATTTCACCCCTGTCTTTTTGAGCGAACGCATCATGTCCATTTCACATGCGAGTTCGGCGGATTTGCTCTTGATGGCGGCATTGCTGTCCAATCCAACAAAATCAAGCGCCTCAGCCACATCAAAATGGTCAAAGGGCCGGCTCAGGGCGCGTAAATTATTGGTAACAGGACGTCCAGGGGAGAGTTCGTGCAGAATGTCCACCTGCATTTTGACATACGCCACAATGGTATCGCTGCAGAACCGTTTCCAATCCAGGACCAAGGCTGGATTATGATACGTGGGGCTTCTCAAGGGCATGGGCACTTGAGACCAATCGGTGACCGTCTGCCCCCAGAAACGCAATCCCATCATTTCGTTGAGCTTATCGATGGTCTCGTATTTCGCCTTCAACCACGCATGCCAGTCACGGCGAGCCTCTTCATTAAAGGACGCCTCGGTGTCGTGTCCTGCCAGACCATTATCCACCTGCCACGCAATCAAGCTGGGATGGTTACCCAATTCCTTGGCCAGGGCCGTGACAATTTTGCGCGAATACTCCCAATAGGTGTCGTTATTCATGCAATAGGCACGGCGGGTGCCTTCGTTGTATCGAAGTCCATTCGCATCGACAGGCAGGATTTCGGGATGCTTTTGAGCCAGCCACACCGGTGGCGCTGCCGTGGGTGTGCCCAACACCACCTGCAACCCAAATCTGCCCATGACATCCATGGCGCGACGCATCCAGTCAAACTGGTATTTTCCCTCCTCAGGCTCATATAATCCCCATGCGAACTCGCCCATGCGGACGGCGTTGATGCCTGCCTTGACCATCAACAAGGCATCCTGTTCCCAGCGGGATTCGGGTTTTTCTGGTGTTCCACCGAAGGGGTACACCCAATGCTCGGGATAATAATCAGCTCCGAAATACATAGGTTGGTGTAGGTTTGCGCCAATGTAACTCGTTTATGAGCAAATAGCAAACGTAAAAGTCAATATCTTATCGTGCAGTGCCTGTTTTGGGTTGAGTTGACACGGCACTTCAGGATAAATGGTCCAAACTATTGAATTACCTATGCGTTACACCCCAGGATTCCGATGTGCCGGTTGGTCTTCCTTGCTCGCCACAGGTCTTCTCCTTGGTCTGGCATTGACCCCTCTCGCACAACCCCTGCCTTCTGCCAATCCGCGCAGCCAGGGATTTTCCACCGAGCGGCTGGAGAGGATGCACAACATGGTGCAATCCTACGTGGACGAAGGCAAGCACGCCGGGATCATTACCGCCATCGTGCGCAATGGACACATCGTCGACTTCAAGACTTACGGCTACCGGAATCTGGCCACAAAGGATCCCATGAAGCGGGACACGATTGTGCGCATCTATTCCATGTCGAAAGTCATCACCAGCGCAGCCGTCATGCAATTGGTGGAGCAAGGCAAAATCTCATTGGATGATCCCATTGATCGCTATCTGCCCGAACTCAAAGATCTGAAGGTATGCATCGGTGGCACGCCTGATTCACCCCAGTTGACCAACACCGTGCGCCCCATCACCATCAAGCACCTATTAACCCACACGGCGGGATTTGCCTATGATTTCTCAGCGGGCGAGCCTGTTCGAACACTTTATCAGCGGTCCGATCTGTTAAACGCACGAACGCTCCCTGAATTCATTACGCGATTGTCAAAAATCCCCCTGACCCAGCAGCCAGGGTCAGGCTTCCAGTATGGAGTCAACATGGATGTCCTGGGAGCTCTCGTGGAAAAGGTATCGGGACAATCGTTTGAGGATTACCTCCAGCAGCACTTGTGTAATCCCCTTGGCATGAAGGACACAGGGTTTGATGTCCCCCCTGAAAAGATGGGCCGGCTGGCTCGCGTATATGAAGCCGGTCCTGATGGGCAGTTGCATGAAGTGACGCTCCCCCCCTATGGCAGCTATCCAGAAAAAGGCCGCAGCTTTCCAAGCGGCGGCGGCGGCATGTTTTCCACCGCCGACGATTATCTCCGGTTTGGCCAAATGCTCCTCAACGGCGGACGTCTGAATGGAAAGCAGGTCCTGGGGCGGAAAACCGTTGAATTGATGACCGCCAACCACATCACCTTCCTTGACCACCCAACGGTGGGCAACAATCAATGGCAGGGATTCGGTCTGGGAGGCGATGTGCGGGTCGATCTGGCCAGCGCCAACACTCTTGGATCCGTGGGGCAATTCGGATGGAATGGAGCCGCCACCACCACATTTAACATCGATCCCAGGGAAAAAACGGTGGCCCTGCTCTTCGCACAACACCTTCCCTACAACCAACACGGCATTTTTGCCCGATTCTATACCTTGTTCTACGCGTCGTTGGTGGATTGAAGCGAAAATGACGAATTCCCCCCCCTTCAAGAGGGGGGGCTTGGGGCCGGAACAAGATTCTCCCATGGTCATTTCAAATTGCCATGGACCAGTGATTTCGTTAAAAACGAGGCACCATGTGGCAGCTTGTTAAAGAGTTTCTGTTGTTCCTCAAGCAGGAAAAGCGATGGTGGCTTGCGCCGCTGGTGTTGATCCTGCTGGTCCTGGGGGCCTTGATCGTCTTCTCAAGCGGTTCGGTGCTGGCGCCGCTGATGTATCCGTTCATGTAAATGTCCCTTTCGTTACGACATATCCTTGGAATTTCAGCCTTCTATCATGACTCGGCGGCTGTCCTTTTGCGCGATGGCATGATCGTTGCCGCCGCCCAGGAGGAACGCTTTTCCCGCAAGAAGAATGACGAACGGTTTCCCGCTCATGCGGTTGATTTCTGCCTCCGCCAGGCAAATATCCCGGCGGATGCTCTCGATGCAGTGGTGTTCTATGACAAACCGATCACCAAGTTCGCCCGTCTTCTGGAATCGTATCTTGCGGTGGCCCCCTTCGGGCTGGCAACTTTTCCAAAAGTCATGCCCGCCTGGCTCAGTGAAAAGCTCAACCTGAGAAAGACGATTCGGGATGAAATACCTGGCATGTCAGCCACCTGCCCCGTCCTTTTTACCGAGCATCACCAGGCTCATGCGGCCAGTGCCTTTCATCCCTCTCCATTCAAGGAAGCTGCCATCATCACCGTGGATGGCGTGGGAGAGTGGGCCACAACGACCCTGGGGATAGGCAGGGGTACCCATATCGACCTGCTCAAGGAAATCCGGTTCCCTCATTCGCTGGGTCTGTTGTATTCGGCCTTCACCGCGTATTGCGGCTTTCGCATCAATTCCGGTGAGTACAAATTAATGGGGCTGGCCCCCTATGGCGAACCGCGTTATGCCCGAAAAATCCACGATCACCTCATCGACATCAAACCGGACGGTTCCTTTTGGCTCAACCTGGAGTATTTTCATTTCCTGCGCGGGTTGACCATGACCAATGAGCGATTTCACCAGCTCTTTGATGGTCCCCCACGCAAGCCGGAATCGAAAATCGAGGAGCGCCACATGCACATCGCGCGTTCCATTCAGGTGGTCACTGAGGACGTCATGCTCCGCCTGGCCAAACATGCGCGAGAACTGACCGGACTGCCCAATCTCTGTCTGGCAGGTGGGGTGGCACTCAACTGCGTGGCCAATGGTCGCATCTTGCGTAGTGGCATCTTCGACCGCATTTGGATCCAGCCCGCCGCCGGCGATGCGGGAGGCGCCCTGGGCGCAGCCCTTGCCGTTTGGCATGGGCAAGCGAATGGCCATTCATCCCCCCTCCCCCACCACAAGCAAAGTGGTCAGCAGGACGGCATGAGCCATGCCCTGCTGGGACCCGAGTTTTCCGATGGTGAAATCGAGGTCGCCCTAAAGAGGTTCAATGCCGTTTACGAGCGACTGGACGAGGAGTCCCTGCTCAACCGCACGGTCGATTTGCTGCGCAACGAGAAAGTTGTGGCGTGGGTGCAGGGACGCATGGAATTTGGACCCCGGGCTTTGGGGAACCGTTCCATTCTGGGCGACCCCCGGTCGCCCCGCATGCAGTCCATGATGAATCTCAAGGTCAAGTTCCGGGAGTCCTTCCGACCCTTCGCCCCCATCGTCCGGCGTGAAAAGGTGGCCGAGTATTTTGACCTCGATGCCGATTCGCCCTATATGCTGCTCGTGTCGAGCATCAAGGAGGCCTTGCGCAATCCGCCTCCGAAAGGAATCACGGGACTGGAATTACTCAAGCATCCCCGCTCCACCATCCCGGCAGTGACCCATGTGGATTATTCGGCACGCATCCAAACGGTTAGTCGTGATCAGAATCCCCTTCTCTACGCCCTGCTTCAGCGATTCGAGGATGCCACCGGGTGCGGCGTCCTGGTCAACACGTCCTTTAACATCCGGGGCGAGCCCATCATTTGCACACCTGATGACGCCTATCGCTGCCTGATCAACACTGAAATGGACTACCTGGTCATGGGCCATTTCCTGATTGAACGCGCTGCCCAACCGCACAAGCAACTGGCTCGAACGCACGATCCCCAACCGGATTAATCCCCCATGAAACTGATCCTTAAAGAAAATCCGCGCGAGTGGCAGAAATTTACCTGGGTGATGGTTCTTGCCATTGGATTGCTGTGCTGCGTGTCGTATTTCCGGCATGTCTTGTCTCCCGTGGGAGCCGTCAGTATTGCGGGTACTGCCGCGCTGGCTGGTCTGGCATGTCTGGTTTACCCCCGACCCTTCCGATCCTTCTATCGGTTTGGCATGACCGTCAGTTTCCATGTTGGCCAATGCATGGGCAAGGTGTTGCTGACGGTCTTTTTCGTTCTGGCTGTAACGCCCCTGGGCCTCTTTCTGCGCCTCATGGGGAAGGACCTTCTCCAGCTTAAAAAGCCCAATACGAATTCCTACTGGCAACCCGCACGCCCCAATCCGCACTTTGATCGGATGTTCTAAT
>CAZIDG010000126.1:0-9690 GCA_964538065.1 uncultured Verrucomicrobiota bacterium | reverse complement strand
ACATAAAAAAACGGCGCGCAGGGGCTGCGCGCCGTGTGAGGGGTAAGCTTTTTTAGGATCAAGCCGCGATCAGGCGGCGGTGTAGCGGGAATCAATGCCCGTCTTGCTGCCGGAGCGTGCCACGCCGCGACCTGGATTGGACGCGAGGTGTTCGCAAATCTTGAAGATCATCTCGATCCGGCCCGGTTCGTTCACCGCTTCGGCAATATTCTTCAGGGACATCGGCTTGCCTGCGGCCTTGATCGCCTCAACCACGCGGAGCTGGAGGGCGATGACGGCGTCGGCCGCCAGTTTGCCCGCCTGCACGCCGGGTTGATGGTAAGCGTTGATGTTCACCAGTTGGGCGTAATAGCCCACGGCGCGTTCGTACAGGGCGATGAGCACGCCCACGGTGAAGGGCGACATGTCCTTGACGGTGATGGTGATCGATTCGCGTCCTTTTTCATACAGCGCCTGGCGCGTGCCTTGGAGGAAGCCGAACAGGAAGTCGCCGCTGACCACGCCCGGCTTGCCTTCGGCCTGTTCCACCACGAGTTGCGGGGCATCGGCGTCCTTGAGGACTTCGATAAAAGTGACAAAGAAGTTGAGCACCCCTTCGCGCAGTTGCTGCACGTAGGCATGCTGGTCGGTCGAGCCCTTGTTGCCATAGACGGCAATACCCTGGCTGACGACTTTCCCGTTGAGGTCCAGCTCCTTGCCCAGCGATTCCATGATGAGCTGCTGGAGGTATTTGGAGAACAGGTCCAGGCGGTCCTTGTAGGGGATGATCACCATGTCCTTGGCGCCCTTGCCCTTGCCCACGTAGTACCACATGAGGGCCAGCAGGGCCGAGGGGTTCTGGAGGACATCCTCGTTGCGGGTCTGGATGTCGCAGGCGCGTGCGCCGGCGAGGAAGGTGTCGATGTCGAGTCCCTGCAACGCGGCGGGCAACAGACCCACCGCTGAGGTCTCGCTGGTGCGGCCGCCCACCCAATCCCACATGGGGAACCGGCGGATCCAGCCCTCCTTCTGGGCCAATTGATCCATCTTCTTGCCGGGACCGGTGATGGCTACGGCGTGCTGGGCGAAGCTGAGGCCCGCGCGTTCGTAGGCCGCCTTGGCCTCGAGCATGCCATTGCGGGTTTCCTTGGTCTCGCCGGACTTGGAGATCACGACGGCCAGGGTCTGGCCCAGTTCAGGCGCCAGGGCCGCCAGCACCTTGAACATGCCATCGGGGTCCGTGTTGTCGAAAAAGTACGGTTTGAGCTTGTCCGTGGCAGGGTTGCCCAGGGCGTTGGCCACGAATTGAGGACCCAGGGCCGACCCGCCAATGCCGATGACCAGCAGGTTCTTGAACGGCCCACGAGCGCCCTGGACGCGTCCGGCATGGACGTCGGCCGCAAAGGCCTTGATGTCCGCCAGGGCGGCCTGGATGTCCTGGACAATTTCCGGATGCGCGGCAGGCACGGTCGCGGTATCGCGCAGCCAGTAATGGCCCACCATGCGGTTTTCATCCGGGTTGGCGATGCCACCCCCCTCGACCACATCGCGCATGAAGGCGTGGGCCTTGCGCATGGGCTCGGCCATTTTCTCAAAAAAACCGCCCGGGAAATTCATCCGGCTCAGGTCGATGGCCAGGCCGGCCGCCGGGAACTCCAGGTAATACTTTTTAAAGCGTTTCCAAAGTTGTTCGTTTGTCCGTTGCGTCATAAAAGGAGCTTCAACATACGCCCCCGGTCGCCCAGGGTAAACAGCAAACCGGCGTTGGTTTTGAGGGGCGGCCTGGACGTTCTGGGGCGTTCAATTTTTGCTTGCGAGCGGGGCTTTTATGCCGTTTATTAGGGGACACAGTCGCACATTAACGCGTAATGCATTGTTTAGATAGTCATACCGCATGAATCAACCTCAACCGGGAGGGTTGTCTTGAGCCGTCCTCCCTTTGTTCGGAGTCATCAATCTTTTAACTCCTCGGTCCGGGTCAACGGAAGAATCCGCGCCCGGGAAGTGCGGGTCATCGGTCCAGACGGTGGCCTATTGGGAATTCTACAACTCAACGAAGCCCTGGCTCTGGCGCGCCAGCATGGCGTGGATCTGGTGGAAATCGCCCCCAACGCCACCCCGCCGGTGTGCCGGATCGTGGATTTTGGCAAATATCGTTATGAGTTGGCCAAGAAGGACAAAGATTCCAAGAAGCACCAGCATGCCAACAAGGTAAAGGAGATCCAACTCAGCGCAAACATCGATCCGCATGATTTCTCAGTCAAACTGAGCCATGCCATCGATTTCCTGTGCGAGGAGATGAAGATCAAAGTGGCGCTGAAGTTTCGCGGACGTGAAATGGCCCACCAGGAGGTAGGCTTCCAGGTGGTCCAGAAATTCATCAAGGAATCGGCCCCCTATGGCCAGCCCGATTCCCCGCCGAAATTGCTCGGCCGCGGACTTCATGTGATGATCAGTCCTTTGCCGCGCAACAAACGCGCCAAGAACCCCAATCCCAACGCTGCGCCTTCGGACCAGCTGCCCCCGTCGGACGAACAACGGCCAGCCAAGCCCCAGACCAACAAGGTCGAGGTGCGTGGCGGGTCTGGCAAGCCGGACGAGGAGAGCTTTTCCAACAACCCCTTCTCCCAGCTGGATACCAAACCAGCGGAGTAAGCCTCTCGGGTTGGAGGCACAGGTTTGACCTTTGATCCCCTCTCGAAAAGCCGCCGCAACAGGAGGCTTTTCGAGTTGGGGGAAGAAGGCAGCGATTTTTGTGGGGCCGTTCCCGCCAGGAGCGGTGCCACGGCTGGGTTTATCATCAATTTAAGGTCATCTTTGTTCAACCTAAGGGTGGTCAAAAAGCCGCTCTGATGGTTAAATTCCCTGGTGTGGTCCTACAAGGACTGACACAGGGGCCTATCCATGGCGCAATCGGCTGAACAACCCGCTACGTCGCGACATCGCCTGAGAATTCAGGCGCAGGGTGCCGTGCAGGGTGTGGGCTTCCGCCCCTTCGTCTATCGGCTTGCCACCGAACTCGGCCTCCATGGCTGGGTAAATAATTCATCCCAAGGTCTTTGCATCGAAGTGGAGGGTATCCGCACCCAGGTGGAGTCCTTTCTTCTCCGGCTTGAACGTGAAAGGCCCCCCCATGCCTTCATCCAAAGCCTGGAATCGAGCTGGTTGGATCCGGTAGGGTATCCGGGATTTGAGATTCGCGAGAGCGAAGCGGGTGAAAAGACCACATTGATTTTGCCCGATATTGCCACGTGTTCCCAGTGTTTAAGCGAGATTTTTGATCCAAAAAACAGGCGTTATCGTTACCCATTCACGAATTGTACCCATTGTGGGCCGCGGTATAGCATCATCGAGGCCGTTCCCTATGACCGTGCCAATACCTCAATGAAGGGGTTCACCCTCTGCCCGGATTGCCTGGCCGAGTATCAGAATCCTGACAATCGTCGCTTCCATGCCCAGCCCAACGCCTGTCCCAAGTGCGGTCCTCATCTGGAATTCTGGGATGCCGCCGGGCACTGCCTGGCTTCGCACGAGGAGGCGCTCCGGGCCGGCGTCCAGGCCCTCCGTGATGGTAAGATATTGGCGTTAAAAGGATTGGGTGGTTTTCAATTCCTGGTCGATGCCCGAAATGAAGCGGCAGTAATGACCCTGCGCGAACGTAAACACCGCGAGGAGAAGCCCTTTGCGGTCATGTTCCCCACGCTGGATTCCATTCGCGCTGCATGTGAAATGACAGCCTTGGAGGAACGACTCCTTCGATCGTCTGAGGCACCCATTGTCCTTCTGCGCAGTCTGCCCGCGAGCCGTCCTGAATCGCAGGTCGTTTCCAATCAATCTATTGCAGATGCAGTCGCCCCCGGGAATCCAATGCTTGGGGTGATGCTGCCGTACACCCCGCTTCATCACCTGATCCTGACCGATCTGGGGTTCCCGGTCGTGGCCACCAGCGGAAACCTTTCTGACGAGCCTATTTGCATCGATGAACAGGAGGCTGTGGAGCGGCTCAAGGGGCTTGCGGATGCCTTTCTGGTTCATAACCGCCCCATTGTAAGGCAGGTGGACGATTCGGTGGCCCGGATCATGGTGGGACGCGAAATGGTCATCCGCAGGGCCAGGGGTTACGCTCCCTTGCCGATCCATACCCGAAAGAAACTCCCCGTCATCCTGGGGGTGGGAGGCCACTTAAAGAACACAGTGGCCATTTCGCATGGGCAGGACGTCTTTGTGAGCCAACACCTGGGCGATCTCGAGACCGAGGCGGCCTGCCAGGCATTCGTCCGAGGCATCGAGGGACTGCGGTCCCTGTATGACCTCACCCCTGAAGCCGTGGCCTGTGATGCCCATCCGGATTACCGGTCCACCGCCCATGCCCAGAGCTGTGGATTGCCGGTCATCCCGGTGCAGCATCACCATGCCCACGTGGCGGCCTGCATGGCGGAAAACGACCTGGAACCGCCTGTGTTGGGAATCAGTTGGGATGGTACGGGCTATGGCCTGGATGGAACGGTGTGGGGCGGTGAATTCCTCAGTGTGACGGGGCTTTCCTTCCGCCGCATGGCCACGTTCCGATCCTTCCCGCTGCCGGGAGGCGATCAAGCCATCAAGGAACCCCGGCGGATCGCCCTGGGCCTGCTGTACGCCATGTTTGGACCCGAGGTGGCGGAATTTCGCGATCTGGCCCCGATTCGAGCCTTCAAACGCGAGGAGTTGAATGTGCTCATCGCCATGATGGAGAAGGACTTGAATTCGCCTCAGACCACCAGCGTGGGGCGGTTGTTTGATGCCGTGGCGGCCTTGATGAACCTGAGGCAGCAGACCCGCTACGAGGGGCAGGCGGCGATGATGGTCGAGTGGGCGGCATCGGAGGTGACGCAGTCGGGGGCCTATCCGGTGAGGTTGACGCGGCGGGAGCCGGAGGTGGGAATAAGGGACGCTAATGCTGTCCCCCTTGCCCTGGGTAATCCGCAAGCATCAATTATAGTTGACTGGGAACCGCTGGTTTGGGGTATCTTGGAGGATGTACGCAAAAGAGTGCCGGCAGGCTGGATCGCCGCCCGGTTCCATTATGCCCTGGTGGAGGTCATGGCCGGGGTGTCGCGCCTGATCAACCAGGAGCGGGTGGTGCTGACGGGCGGGTGTTTTCAGAACCGGTATTTGACCGAGCGGGCGGTGGAGCGGCTGAGGCGGGAAGGGTTCAAGCCCTACTGGCATCAGCGCATACCGCCCAACGATGGCGGGGTGGCCCTGGGACAGGTGTTCGCGGCTGTGTGGCAGCGGACGCCCCGGGAAACCAAGGCCCTGGACGCGCCAGGGCGGCCCGCGGCGGCAAAAGAAGAGAAGTAACGCGCATGTGTCTGGCCATACCAGGAAAGATCGTGGAGGTCACGAATGAGGATTCGTTGACGCGCGCCGGCAAAGTCAGTTTTGGCGGCGTGGTCAAGGAGGTGAACCTGGCCTATGTGCCCGAGGCGGGCGTGGGGGATTACGTGGTGGTGCACGTTGGATTCGCCATCAGCAAGGTGGACGAAGAGGAAGCCCAGCAGGTTTTTAAATACCTGGAGCAAATCCAGGAACTGGAAGAACTATCAAATGGCAACAAAGAAATATATCACAATTGATGGCAACGAGGCCGTGGCCTATGTTGCATACCGCTGCAACGAGGTGATGGGGATCTACCCGATCACACCCTCCTCCAACATGGGGGAATGGTGCGACCAGTGGGCCTCCGAAGGCATCAAGAACCTCTGGGGCACCGTTCCCAGTGTTGTGGAGATGCAGAGTGAAGCGGGCGCTGCCGGCGCCGTGCACGGCGCGCTGCAAACCGGCGCCCTGACCTGCACGTTTACCGCCTCCCAGGGCCTCATGCTCAAGATCCCCAATATGTATAAGATCGCCGGCGAACTCACGCCGACCGTCTTCCACATCACCGCCCGCTGTCTGGCCGCCCATGCCTTGTCCATCTTTGGCGATCACAGCGACGTGATGCTGGCCCGCTCGACCGGTTTCGCGATGCTCAGCTCCGCCTCGGTGCAGGAAGCGATGGATTTCGCCCTGATCAGCCAGGCCTCGACGCTCGAATCGCGCGTGCCGTTCCTGCACTTTTTTGACGGGTTCCGCACCTCGCACGAAGTCTCCAAGATCGAGCTGGTCAACGAGGACATCATCCGCCAGATGATCGATGAAGACCTGGTGATCGCTCATCGCAGCCGCGCGATGAACCCGGAGAAACCGATCCTGCGCGGCACGGCGCAGAACCCCGACGTCTATTTCCAGGCGCGCGAGTCCTGCAATCCCTTCTACAATGCCTGCCCGGACATCACCCAGAAGGCGATGGACAAATTCGCGGGCATCACGGGTCGCAAATACCAGCTCTTCCAATATTACGGCGCGGCCGATGCCGACCGCGTGGTCGTGCTGATGGGTTCGGGCTGCGAGGTCGCCCATGAAACCGTGGACTACATGAACGCGCACGGCGCCAAGGTCGGCGTGCTCAAGGTGCGCATGTATCGTCCGTTTGACGTCAAGCGCATGATGGAAGCCCTGCCTGCGAGCGTGAAGACTCTGGCGGTGCTCGACCGCACCAAGGAGCCGGGCGCCGGCGGCGAACCGCTCTATCTGGACATGGTGGCCGGACTCATCGAAGGCCTGGCCAACGGCTGGGGCAAGCTCAAATCGATGCCCAAGGTCCTCGGTGGCCGCTACGGCCTGGCCTCGAAGGATTTCACTCCGGCGATGGTCAAGGCGGTGTTCGACAACCTGGCCGCGGCCGCCCCGAAGAACCACTTCACCGTCGGCATCAACGACGACGTCACCAACCTGAGCATTCCCTTCGATCCCCAGTTCTCCACCGAGGCGGACAACGTGGTGAGGGCGCTCTTCTACGGCCTGGGTTCGGATGGCACCGTGGGCGCCAACAAGAACTCGATCAAGATCATCGGCGAGCACACCCCCAACTACGCGCAGGGCTATTTCGAGTATGACTCGAAGAAGGCCGGCGCCATCACGGTGTCGCACCTGCGGTTCGGGCCCAGTCCGATCCACTCCACCTACCTGGTGTCCAAGGCCAACTTTGTGGCCTGCCACCTGGAAATCTTCCTCGAACGCTATGACATGCTGTCCGCGCTGGTGCCCGGAGGCACCTTCCTGCTGAACACGCGTTTCACCGCCGCGGAGATCTGGGACAAGCTGCCCCGGACGGTCCAGGAACACTTGGTAAAGAAGAAGGTCAAATTCTATGTGATCGACGCCATCGAGGTGGCCAAGGCCACCGGCATGGGCGGCCGCATCAACACCATCATGCAGACCTGCTTCTTCGCCCTGTCCGGCGTGCTGCCGCGCGAGGAGGCCATCGCCTCGATCAAGTACACCATCAAGAAAACCTACGGCAAGAAGGGCGAGGAAATCGTCAACAAGAACATCGCCGCGGTGGATCAGACCCTGGCGAACCTGCATGAGGTCGCGGTGCCCGCCACGGTGACGAGCAAGATCGAGCTGCCGCCGCCGTTCTCTGCCGAGGCCCCTGCGGAAGTGGCCAGCACCCTGGGCCGCATCTTCGGCGGCGAGGGCGAGTTGCTGCCGGTGAGCGCGTTTGTGGCTGACGGCACGTTCCCCACCGCCACGACGCAGTACGAGAAGCGCAACCTGGCACAGGACATCCCCGTGTGGGATGAGAAGACCTGTATCCAGTGCGGCAAGTGCGTGGCGATCTGCCCGCACGCTTCGATCCGCATGAAGGTCTATGATGCCAAGAACCTCGCTGGCGCCCCGGCCACCTTCAAGTCCATCGATGCCCGTTCGCCCGAATTCAAGGGCATGAAGTTCACTCTCCAGGTGGCGGCCGAGGATTGCACCGGCTGCGTGCTGTGCGTGGAAGTCTGTCCCGCCAAGAACAAGACCGAGGCCAAGCTCAAGGCCATCAACATGCGTCCCCAGGCGCCGCTGCGCCTGACCGAGCGCGAGAACTGGAACTTCTTCCTGGGCCTGCCCGAGTTCGATCGGCGCAAGCTCAAGCTCACGCAGTTGCGCCAGCAGCAGATCATGCGCCCGTTGTTCGAGTTCTCCGGCGCGTGCGCGGGCTGCGGCGAGACGCCTTATCTCAAGATGCTCTCGCAGTTGTTCGGCGACCGCGTGGTGGCCGCCAACGCCACGGGCTGCTCGTCCATCTACGGCGGCAACCTGCCCACCACCCCGTGGGCCAAGGACGCCAATGGCCGCGGCCCGACATGGAACAACTCGCTCTTTGAAGACACCGCCGAGTTCGGCCTGGGCTTCCGCGTCTCCCTCGACAAGCAGATGGAGTTCGGCAAGGAGCTGGTCAAGCGGCTGGCGCCCACCCTGGGCGACGACCTCGTCAACGGCATCGTCAATGCCGACCAGAAGGACGAAGCCGGCATCTACGAGCAGCGCGAACGCGTGGCCGCCCTCAAGGCCAAATTGAAGGGCAACACCTCCACCGAGGGCAAGATGCTCCTGAGTTTGGCGGACAACCTGGTCCGCCGTAGCGTGTGGATCATCGGCGGTGACGGCTGGGCGTACGACATCGGCTACGGTGGTCTCGATCACGTGATCGCCAGCGGCCGCGACGTGAACCTGCTCGTGCTCGACACCGAAGTGTATTCGAACACGGGCGGCCAGATGTCCAAGTCCACCCCGCGCGGCGCGGTGGCCAAGTTTGCGGCGGGCGGCAAGGCCCTCCGGAAAAAGGACATGGGTCTCATTGCCATGAGCTACGGCAACGTCTATGTGGCCAGCGTGGCCATGGGTTACAAGGACGAGCACACCCTCAAGGCGTTCCTTGAGGCCGAGGCCTATCCCGGGCCTTCCATCATCATTGCCTACAGCCATTGTATTGCGCACGGCATTGACCTGGATCGCGGCGCAGGCGCCCGCCACCAGAAGATGGCGGTCGAGTCCGGCCAATGGCTGCTCTACCGGTACGATCCCCTGCGCGCCCTGCGCGGCGAGAGCCCGCTCCAGCTGGATTCGCCCGCGGCCAAGAGCAAGGTGCAGGAGTACATGCTCTCGGAAAACCGCTTCAAGCTGCTCACCAAGAGCAAACCTGAAGATGCCAAGCGGCTCTTTGAACAGGCCCAGCACGATGCCGAAGCCCGGTATCAGTTGTACGCCTACCTGGCCGCTCAGAAGCCCGCGGTCGCAGGCGCCGCTCCTGCTCCCGCAGTCTAAAATCTGACAGGATTCCACCGTGCCGGTCTCGGGCCAAATACCCGGGACCGGCACTTTTTATGACCTTGTTCTGACGACAAGGGCTCTCCTTCAGGCCCATTCCAAACCAATGGGAAGGGGCCTTTCGCCCGGCTCCTATTTCGCATTCTTCACTTGCGGGTTCGGGTCAGCAACGACCTTCACCAGGGAAATACCTCCTCAGAAACAGAATTCCACACATGGGCTGTGAAGGAATTAACGCCTTGAGGACGCCTTGATGACTGGCATAGGATAGGGGCATGTCTTTCCCATCGCATTTTCAGAGTGGCCGCATGGTGTGGCGGACCTCCTGGCTGGCCGTGATGGCCTCGGCACTGCTGGCTTTGATGCAGGAGACAGCCGCTGCCCAGCCGGCCGGGGACCGTGGTGGTGCAACCAGCGTGTTTGCTACAAATTCGATCACCTGGGTCGATGTGTTCAGCCAGGGAAAGGAGGGGTATCACACGTACCGGATCCCGGCGGTTCTGCGCACAGCCAGGGGAACCGTTT
>CAZIDG010000125.1:3331-9800 GCA_964538065.1 uncultured Verrucomicrobiota bacterium | reverse complement strand
TGCCGCCTGCGCCTGCGCGATGTTCCGGCCCCTTAGGCCGCCAGGCATGGTTTGCCATCGCATGCGATCCGCGCCTCGACAGTCTTGATCCACCTTCAGTGTTTGCCCCCGCCTTCGTCAAAACCGTGCCGGGAAGGGCAGGTCGTCAAAAAAAATCGTAGTCGAGGTTTTTTGAATGGGCTAGGGTGTCGGGCGTCCAAAATTAGTAACGTCCATGATTTATTAAAGGCATGAAGGCATTGACTTGGTATTTGGGATTATTATTGACCCTGGGATGGTGCGCGCAGGCCGCCGATCCCGCGCTGCCCGCGCCGTTGCGCGAGAGCGATATCGCCACGCGAACCACGCCCGACACACGGGTGCGCCAGTACATCAGCCCGGCGCGCATCGTCTGGCAGAGCCAGTCGGAGAAATCGAAGGTGGAAAACGCCGCGCAGCTCCTCCAGCCCTATAGCGGCCAGATCACCCTCTCCAGCCCCGCCGCCTGCACCCTGCGGCACCAGGGCGAGGCCCCGGGCATCCTGCTCGATTTCGGCCGCGAGCTCCACGGCGGCGTGCAGATCGCCGTGTCCGACCTCCAGGCCACGACCAAGGAGAGCAAGACCGTCCGCCTGCATGTGCGCTTCGGGGAATCGGTCAGCGAGGCCATGAGCGACCTGGGCGGCGAGAAAAACACCACCAACGACCACGCCGTGCGCGACCAGACGTGCCTCGTGCCCTGGCTCGGCACGCATGAGATCGGCAACACCGGCTTCCGCTTCGTGCGCATCGACCTGGCGGACCCGAACACCACGGTGTCCATCAAGAGCGTCCGCGCCGTGTTCATCTACCGCGACCTGCCCTACCTCGGCTCCTTCCGCTGCGACGACGCCCGGTTGAACCGCATCTGGGACACCGGCGCCTACACGGTCCATTTGAACATGCAGGATTACGTCTGGGACGGCATCAAGCGCGACCGCCTGGTGTGGATCGGCGACATGCACCCCGAGACGATGACCATCTCCGCCGTGTTCGGCCAGGTGCCCGTCGTCCAGGCCAGCCTCGACCTCGTGCGCAACGAGACACCCATGCCCAACTGGATGAACGGCATCAGCTCTTACTCCATGTGGTGGGTCCTTATCCATCATAATTGGTACCGTCAGCACGGCGACCTCGCCTACCTCCAGCAGCAGCGCGAATACCTCGCCGCCCTCCTCAAGCAGCTCATCGGCTGCGTCGGGGCCGATCACCAGGAAAAGATGCCCGAAGGGCGCTTCCTCGACTGGCCCTCCAGCGAAAACAAGCCCGCCATCCACGCCGGCCTCCAATCGCTGATGATCCTCACCCTGCAGGCGGGCGGCGAAATGTGCACCGCCCTGAAGATGGACGACCTTTCGAGCCAATGCGCCGACGCCGTGGCCAGCCTCAAGCAGCACGTGCCCGCCCATGGCAACAGCAAGCAGGCCGCCGCGTTGATGGCCCTGGCCGGCCTGGGCGACCCCGCGCAGCTCAACAAGGACGTCATGGCCGTCGATGGCGCCCAGCGGATGTCCACCTTCTACGGCTACTACGTGCTCCAGGCGCGCGCCCTGGCGGGCGATTACCAGGGCAGCATCGACGCCATCCGCTCCTACTGGGGCGCCATGCTCGACTACGGCGCCACCACCTTCTGGGAAGACTTCGATCTCCAGTGGACCAACAACGCCGCGCGCATCGATGAAATCGTCGCCCCGGGCCGCAAGGACCTCCATGGCGACTACGGCAACTACTGCTACAAAAACTTCCGCCACAGCCTCTGCCACGGCTGGTCCTCGGGTCCCACCGCCTGGCTGAGCGAACATGTCCTGGGCGTCAAAGTCGTCGAGCCCGGCTGCAAAACCCTGCGCATCGAGCCCCACCTGGGCGACCTCCAGTGGGTCGAAGGCACCTTCCCCACGCCCAAGGGCGTGGTCAAGATCCGCCACGACAAGCAACCCGATGGCACGATCAAAACCAAGGTGGACGCCCCTCGCGGCGTAAAGATCATTCGCACGCGCTCCTGAGCGCTGCCGCCGCGCTTTTAACGGCGCGGCGCCTGGAACCATCCCTTGCATGACACGGCGCGCAGCCCCCTGCGCGCCGTTTCCTTTTACACGCAGGGAGGATCGGACGCCTGTGGCCGTCATGCCCATTTTCTTTATAACAAATTGATAGTTAGATATATACGCCACAAATGGGCTGAATTTACCCTTTTATTCAAGAGTTCAGCTTGGCCGCGAGTCGCCTTGGGTGCACTTTGGGTGAAATCCACTGGGCCTGAAGGGGATTTGTCGTTTTATGATTCCCGGAATCAGGCCTTACGGGGTTCTTGACGCCTTGACGGCCGGCGCATACAGTGGTTGTTCGTAATAATGTTGCTCATATGGGTCAGAGGAACACGCGAAACTGCACGCGGGAGGTGTCCTGCCGTGCGTGAGCCGCATTCATTACCAAGGAGTTAGACCATGCCGAGCACACGCGATCTCCGCCGCCGCATCAAGTCCGTCAAGAACACCGCGCAAATCACCAAGGCGATGCAGATGGTGGCCGCGTCCAAAATGCGCAAGGCCCAGCAGGCCGCGTTGTCGGGCCGGCCCTATGCGACGCTCATGAACAGTGTGCTGGCCGAGGTGACGGCCAATGCGGGCGATTTCAGCCATCCGTTGATGGAAGTCCGTGAGGTCAAGAAGCGCGCCGTCATCGTCGTCTCCACCGACAAGGGCTTGTGTGGGAGCTTGAACGGCAACCTGTTCCGCGAGGCGGCCAAGGCCGATGTCGCCACGTCGGTGTTCATCGCCGCAGGCCGCAAGGGGGCCCAGTTCCTCGCGCGCACCCGGCGCCATCTGGCGGCCGAGTTCAGCTACCGGGATGTCCCCCAGTTCAGCGAGGCCCGGGCGATCGTGAAGTTCGCGGTGGACCTCTTCACCAAGGGCGAGGTGGACCACGTGGATGTCGTGTTCACCAATTTCATCTCCACGCTCAATCAGAAGCCCGAGACCCGCACGCTCCTGCCCGTGGGCGAGATCAAGGGATCGTCCATGGATCTTTCGGGCGAGTCCTCCCACCTGCCGCTCATGCGCGGGGCAACCGAGTTTTTGTTTGAGCCCTCGGCCCAGCATGTCTTTGAGGCGTTGCTGCCTCATTATTTGAATTTTGAGATGTACCAAATCCTCCTGGAGGCCAAGGCGAGCGAACACAGCTCCCGCATGGTGGCCATGAAGAATGCCACCGACAACGCCCTCCAGTTGATCAAGGACCTGACGCTCGAGTACAACAAGATCCGCCAGGCCAGCATCACCAAGGAGATCCTGGAAATCTCCAGCGCCGCTCTGGCGATGGGCTGATGCGAGGATGGATTCAACAAGGCGATATCGCGCATGAACACGGGTAAAATCGTACAAATCATCGGACCGGTCGTGGATGTGGAATTTCCCACCACACTGCCGGCCATCTACAACGCCCTCACCGTCGCATTCACTGTGCAGGGCAAGCCGGTGTCCCTCACCCTGGAGGTCCAGCAGCACCTGGGCGACAATTGGGTGAGAGCCGTCGCCATGTCCTCCACCGAAGGCCTCAAGCGCGGTCTGGATGTGACCGACACGGGCGAACCCATCTCCATGCCCGTGGGCGAAGGCGTCATGGGCCGCGTGTTCAACGTGATCGGCGATCCGGTGGACGAACGGGGCCCCGTGCCCACCGTCAAGCGCTACCCCATTCACCGCCCGGCGCCCACCCTGGTGGACCAGGCCACCTCGCCGCAGGTGCTGGTCACCGGCATCAAGGTCATCGACCTCATCTGTCCGTTCCTCAAGGGCGGCAAGGTGGGAGCCTTCGGCGGCGCAGGCGTGGGCAAGACCGTGGTGATCATGGAGCTGATCAACAACATCGCCAAGCTGCACGGCGGCTACTCCGTGTTCGCCGGCGTGGGTGAGCGCACCCGCGAGGGCAACGATCTTTACGGTGAAATGTCCGAGGCCGGCGTCATCAACCAGAAGGACCTGGGCAAGTCCAAGATCGCCCTGGTCTATGGCCAGATGAACGAGCCACCGGGCGCGCGCCTCCGCGTGGCCCTCTCGGGCCTGGCCGTGGCGGAATACTTCCGCGACGAGAAAAACCAGGACGTGCTCCTGTTCGTGGACAACATCTTCCGCTTCTCGCAGGCGGGCTCCGAGGTGTCCGCCCTCCTGGGCCGCACCCCCAGCGCCGTGGGCTACCAGCCCACGCTCGCCACCGAGATGGGCGAGCTCCAGGAGCGCATCACCTCCACCAAGAAGGGGTCCATCACCTCCTTCCAGGCCATTTACGTGCCGGCGGACGACCTGACCGACCCCGCCCCGGCCACCACCTTTGCGCACCTGGATGCGACGATCGTGCTCGAACGCTCCATTGCCGAGCTGGGCATCTACCCTGCGGTGGATCCCCTCTCCTCCAACTCCCGCGCGTTGACCCCGGCGATTGTGGGCCAGGAGCATTACGATGTGGCCCGCGGCGTGCAGCGCGTGCTCCAGCGGTACAAGGACCTCCAGGACATCATCGCCATTCTGGGCATGGACGAGCTCTCGCCCGACGACAAACTCACGGTGTTCCGCGCCCGCAAGATCCAGCGCTTCCTCAGCCAGCCCTTCAGCGTGGCCGAGGTGTTCACCGGACGCCCGGGCAAGCAGGTCCCCGTGGCCGACACCGTGAAGGCGTTCAAGGAAATCCTTGAAGGCAAGCACGATGAGGTGCCCGAAGGCAACTTCTACATGAAGGGCAAGATCGAGGACATTTACGAGGCTCAGTAGGCCCCCACAGGCCCGGCTCATCTTATGGCGAACAAACTGCGATTGGAAATCATCACGCCAGAGGCCAAGACCTACTCGGAAGACGTGGACATGGTCACCCTGCCCGCCGTCGAGGGCGAGATGGGGATCTTCCCCAACCACGTGCCGCTCCTGACGCAGGTCGTGCCCGGCGAGGTGGTCGTGCGCCAGAACGGACGGGACATCCTGCTCGCGGTGGGCGAAGGCTTTGTGGAGATCACGGGCGACCGCGTCGCCATCCTCACCGACATGGCCATGAAGGCGGACGACATCAACGAGGCCGCCGCCGAGGAGGCCCGCCGTCGCGCCGAGGCCCGCCTCAAGGAAAAGCTCACCCCGGACGAAGTGGCCGCCACCAATGCGGCCATGATGCGTTCCCTGGCGCAGCTCCAAGTCAAACGCCGCCAGAAAAAAGCCTGACCGGGCCCTTAAAAACCATCATTTGCATGCACACGCCCCGGATTCCCTCCGGGGCGTTTTCATGGGCTGATGAGGCGGTAAAACACGGCGCTGGATTGGGGACGGACCGGCTCGGTCCAGTTCGTGGCCGTGATGTTGACGAAGTGGGCGAGTTCATTCCATCCAGCCGCATTCAGGTTGGTGTTTTCCTGGAGCACGTACGTAAAGGCGGGCGAGAGGTTGGTGATCGCCAGGGCGATGCTGCCCCCGGAGAGGCCGCAACTCCCGAAATGCGGGGCCCGGGGCGTGCCGAGCAGGCTGGCCTGCCAGGCGCGCACGGCGGCGTTGAGCAGCGGCACAAGCTCCGCAGTCGCCTTGCGGCTGCCGAGCGCATTGGGGTGGTCATCCCCCGAGGGGTAGGCCAGCGTGTTCTTGCCGCCCTCAGCCAGGTGCTGGACCGCCCCCTGCCACCAGCGATGGTGATGGCCCGTGGCGAGCCCCACATCGCTGACACTTGCCGATCCCCCATTCGAGGTCAGCACGTTGTAAAAGTCGAACACGAACACATTCGCATGGGGGTAACCGGCCAGCCAGTCGTTCACAAGCCACTGGTTGAAGACGCGGGCGTTCCCGGCCCACGTGGTGTCGGACAGGGGCGGCGCGGCGATGACGATGAAGAGCCTGTTCGTGTTGGCGGCGAAATAGTTGAGCAGGTCGATGTAAATCCCCTTGGCGTTGGCCACGGTGTGGTACTCGGACCCGGCGTCCTGGTCCACGAGCGGGTTGCTGGCAATCGCCGGGACGGGGCCCGTGGCGCTGCCCTGGAGCGCGGAGTTGGGGAAGCAGGACTTGAACATGATGATCTGGTTGGGACCGTCCGGCGTGGTCGCCAGCCGGCTGTAATCACAATTCTGGCTGCTGTTGGCATAGGCGGCCGCCATGTACTTCGCGCTGCTGGAGCCGCGGAACCACCGGTGCCAATGGCCGATGTCCGTGGTGTCCCCGATGCTGTCCGGCCCCCAGCCATAGTTGCTGTCGCTCACGAAATAGTTGTTGTCGCGCAGGGCGATGCCCAATTGCCCGTAGTCATCGGCCAGCCAGTTCTGGCCGGTCGAGTGATGGATGAAGAACAGGCGCAGGGCCTGGGCGGGCCGGTTGGTGTCGGTGAGCGTGGCGCCAGGGGATGCCGCAGGCGCCCCACCCAGCAGCACCGCCGCCAGGAACGCCATGATCCGCGACGCAGGAAAAGGCGTCCGGACTCCGTTGATGAA
>CAZIDG010000125.1:0-3231 GCA_964538065.1 uncultured Verrucomicrobiota bacterium | reverse complement strand
AACCCGGCACGCCTTCCACCAGCACAAGTTCCCCCACGGCGGCATGCTCGCGCAGCTTGCGTGCCTCCTGGTATTCCGGGGAATAATAAAACTCCTTCGCCCTGGCCATGGACGGAAACTCCAGAACCACGACCCGCCGTGTCTCCGACGGCCCCTCCAGCGTCTCGGTCCGCCCCGCCCTGGCGAGCGCCCGGCCGCCGAATTTCTCGATCAGCTTGGGCGTCACCGCCAAATACTTCCTGTATTGCTCCTGATCCTGAACATTCACCCGCACGAGAATATATGCCTTCATGCCTTGGGGATGATGCCCCTCTCCCCGCGCCGGTCAATGTCGGAATCCCTTCGCGCGCAGGAGGAAAAGCCAGTGGACGCCGGGCAGTCGGTCAGGGGGTCCAGATGACGCGGTAGTAGCGCTGGTAGTAGTTGGTGGACTGGGCGTCGAGGACATCGAGGAGGTTGGTGAGGGCCACGTTGGTGCTCACGGGCGTCCAGGTCTTCAAATCGGGCGAGGCGTAGGTGACATATCGCTGCTCGGGCCAGGATGAGGTGATTTGCAGGCGGAACGGCTGTTCGCCCTGGGCTCCGGGCGGAAGCTGGAGGCGCGGGGCAAGGATTTCAAGCCGCTCGCGGGCCATGCTGGTGAGCTCTGTGGATTCGCCCGCAGGAAAGAGGCGCGCCAGGCTGTTGTAGGCCTCGGCCGCCGCCAGGGGATCGTTCATGCGCAACGCCGCATGGGCCGCCATGAACCAGGCATCGACCCGCTCGGGGGTGCGTCCGGAGGGATCCAACTGGGCCACCTTCCGGCTCAGGTCGCGGGCCTGGGCATAGTCGCCCGTCATGTAGGAGTAATAGGCGAGGCGCCCCAGGTGATCGGCCTGCTGCGCGGCGCTGGTGATGGTGGCGGCATTGAAGGTGAGGGTGGCGGCCGTCAATACGCCGCCGGTCGGCAGGTAAGTTGCATCGACGTAGGAGGCGCCCTGCCAGGAGGCTTCCACCTCGTAGGCCCCGGCCGAGAGGCCGGCCGCCTGGGGCGACACGAGCCACTCGCGCGAACGCGCCAGGAGGAGCCCTTCAAAATCACGCGCGCCGGGGCTTTGCGGTCGCAGGAAGGCCGCCCATTGATCCGGCGCCAGGACCACCTGCCGGGTGCCGTCGGTCTGGACGCGCACCAGCTTGAGCGACACGCCTTCGTGCCAGTTGGTCGCGATCACTGGCATGGCAAAGGCCTCGCCGTTCGTGGACTCGCCGCGCAGCATGCGCCGGTGCAAATCCTGCCGGGCCCGGGGGCTGGTCAGCCTCACGCGCACGCGCAGGGGGTCGCCCTGGCATGGACTGCCCCAGCTCAACTCGCTCGTCAACGACAACGCCGCCGCGGTCTGGCCGCCCGTCAACGGGGCCCAGGCCAGTGCCAGCAGCAGCGTCAATCCCATGTAAAACAGCTTCATTCGATATCCAACCCACCCGGATGACCGCCTTCGTCATCCCCAATATCGGCAGCGGACCGGTAAACTCAAGCCCCATTGTCCGCAGGCGGCTCACCCGGGATATTAGACGCCAAATCGCCCCATTTGCCCCGCATAAGTTCTTGCGTGGCTGGAATCGGCCTCTAAAGTGGCCCCATCTCCTGATGCCATGAAAAAGCACGACGACCATACTGCCGGTCCGGCCAATGAGGCGGTCCCCCTGCCGCCAGTGTCCTCCCCTGCCCCCGCGCCGCTGGTGCGCATGTCTGGCATTACCAAACGGTTCGGCGATGTCACGGTGCTCGACGGCGTGGACCTGGAGATCCGCTCCGGCGAAACCCTGATCCTCGCCGGCGAAAATGGCGCGGGCAAAAGCACTTTGATCAAGATCCTGGGCGGCGTGTATGCCGATTACGAGGGCACCGTCGAGATCGACGGCCGGCCCGTCCGCCCCCGCAGCCCCCTGGAGGCCAACGCCCTGGGCGTGGCGGTCATCTTCCAGGAGCTCTCGCTCGTCCCCGGCATGACCGTGGCGGACAACATCTTTCTGGGACGCTCCCTCACGCACGGCGGGCTCGTGGACGACCGGGCGCAGTTTGACCAGGCGCGGCAGTTGATGGAGCGGCTGGGCCTGGACCTGGATGTGCGCGAGCAGGTGGAGAACCTGCCCATCGCCGCCCAGCAGTTGGTCGAGATCGCCAAGGCGTTGTCCCAAAACGCCCGGGTCATCGTCATGGACGAGCCGACCAGCTCGCTCAACGCGCCGGAGGTGGAGAAGCTTTTCGGGCTCATCGCCTCGCTCAAGGCCCAGGGCCACGGCATTGTCTATATCTCCCACAAAATGGAGGAGATTGAGCGCGTGGGCGACCGCATCACCGTGCTGCGGGATGGGCGCCACGTGGGCACGGCCCCCGCCAGCGAATTATCCCGGGCGGACCTGATCCAGTGGATGGTCGGGCGGCGCGTGGAGGAACAGTACCCCCACCACCAGGCCAGTCCGGGCGACGAACGCCTGCGGGTGGAGGGCTTCTCCGTGGCCGCGGGCCGGACCAACGGCAAACAGGCCGTGGACGGCGTTTCGTTTTCCGTGCGCGCGGGGGAGATCCTGGGCATCGGCGGCCTGCAAGGCTCCGGCGCGAGCGAGCTTTTGCTTGGCCTTTTCGGGCATTATAAAAGTGGGATTTCAGGCAAAGTCCTTTTGAACGGGCGCGAGGTCCGGCTCGACACGCCGCGCCGGGCCATCGACGCCGGTGTCGCCCTGCTCACCAACGACCGCAAGGCCACCGGCCTGGTCCTGCCCCTGTCCGTCACCGCCAACGCCACCCTGGCCGGGCTCCCCCAGTTGTCCCCAGGCGGCTGGCGCAGCCCCTCGCGTGAGGAGACCGCCGCGCGCACCCTGGGCGAGCGGATGCGCCTCAAGGCCGCCTCGCTCGACATGGAGGTCGGCTGGCTCTCCGGCGGCAACCAGCAAAAGGTCGTCCTGGCCAAATGGCTCCAGACCAACCCCCAGGTGCTCATGCTCGACGAGCCCACCCGCGGCGTGGACGTCGGGGCCAAGCGCGAGATCTACCAGCTCATGCACGAGCTCACCGC
Organism: uncultured Verrucomicrobiota bacterium; assembly: GCA_964538065.1. Classification (GTDB taxonomy): domain Bacteria; phylum Verrucomicrobiota; class Verrucomicrobiia; order Limisphaerales; family UBA1319. Next base: position 175 of record CAZIDG010000125.1, on the reverse strand, counting down.
CCAGGGCGTGGCCGTGCTCCTCATCACCTCCGAGCTGCCCGAGCTCCTGGCCCTGAGCGACCGCATCGTGGTGCTCCACCGCGGCCAGTTGACCGCCGAGTTCACCCACGCCACCGCCACCGCCGACGCCGTCCTGCGCGCCGCCATGGGCATGGCCTTGGCGTGATGGGGCGCA
>CAZIDG010000124.1:0-9984 GCA_964538065.1 uncultured Verrucomicrobiota bacterium | reverse complement strand
CACCACCAACCACCACAATTTCGCTCTTGGACATCCCCTTCTCATAAGGGCGAAACCATATAGCGTCGAGCCCGGACTTTCGATGAATCAACCTTGAACAGAACATTAATCGACGTTCGCTTCCACCTTGCGTCATCAAACGTCACATCGTCCAATGACCTCTCCATACCCAGCACCAATCACTCCACCATACCCCCATGCGTCCCTATGATATGATCCCTCACGTCCGCTGGTGGCGCACTTTCATGGAATACGGCAATGGCATCGTGGGTGACATGTGTGTCCACATGTTCGACACGACACGATGGATGCTCAAACTCGGTTGGCCTAAACGCATCAGTTCCTCCGGGGGGATCTTCGTACAAAAGGAGGGTAAATCCAACATTTCGGACCCTCAGACCGCCACCTTTGAATACAATGATTTGACGGTCGTGTGGCAGCACCGAACCTGGGGAACGCCCCCTGATCCCAAATATCCCTGGGCCATGAACCTTTGCGGAGACAAAGGCACCCTCAAGGCCAGTGTGACGAGCTATGATTTCATTCCCCAGGACAAGGGTGAAGCCATTCATAAGGATTGCGTGGATGAAACCGCCCAGTATCCCGAGGATACCACTGAGAAGGACATCGCTCTTCACTATTCCTGCATGGCAAAAAGTCAGTTGCTTCCAAGCCAATGGATTCGGTACTTTCCTTCATTGTGAAACAACCATTATCCGATCGTCAGCGCGCGAATCTGCTGGCTCAAGTAAGCCGCGTGGTGGAACACACGCCTGTGTACGATATCCATACCCACCTGTACGATCCAGCCTTGGGTTCCCTGCTCCTCTGGGGCATTGACGATTTGCTGGTGTATCATTACCTGGTTTCGGAAACCTTCCGCTATCTTGATATCTCTCCTGAACGGTTCTGGGCCCTGCCCAAAACCGACCAGGCCTCGCTGGTGTGGGATCAACTGTTTATCCAACATTCTCCAGTCTCGGAATCCTGCCGTGGCGTTATCACGGTACTCAACACGCTCGGCATCAGCCCTCGAAAACGTGATCTCCCTGCCCTCCGCAGGTGGTTTGCCGGCCTCCGCATGAAGGATTACGTCACCCGGTGCATGGATGCCGCGGGCGTCTCCAAAATATGCATGACGAATTCGCCATTCGACGATGCCGAACGCCCCTTCTGGAAACGCGGTTTTGAGCGCGATGAACGTTTCACATCGGCGCTGCGCATCGATCCTTTGCTGTTGGACTGGCCCAAAACAGCCCGACAGCTCGCCCAATGGGGCTATGCGGTCTCCACCTCCTTGAATGCAAAAACGATCTCGGAAGTGCGTCGTTTCCTGGAGGATTGGACACGCATCCTGAATGCTCAATACCTCATGGTGAGCCTCCCCCCGGAGTTCCAATTCCCCGATAAAAGCCCCTGTTCTCGACTCATCACCCAGGCGGTTCTGCCACATTGCGAGCAACACAATCTGCCATTCGCCCTCATGCTGGGGGTTAAACGTGCCGTCAATCCAGCCATGCACTTGTCAGGCGACGGTGTCGGCTGGAGCGATATGACTGCGTTGGAACATCTGTGTTGTTCGCATCCCCAAAACCGATTCCTCTGCACCGCCCTGTCCAGGGAGGTTCAACACACCCTCTGCGTGATTGCGCGTAAATTCAGCAACCTCCACCCCTTCGGTTGCTGGTGGTTCACCAACATCCCCCACTGCATCGACGAAATCACGCGGTTGCGGCTCGAGCTCCTGGGGCTCAGTTTCACGCCACAGCATTCCGATGCCCGCGTGCTGGATCAGATCATTTATAAGTGGCGACACTCCCGGGAGATCATCGCGCGCGCCCTGGCCGACAAATATGCCGATCTCGCTAATGCAGGCTGGCAGGCTACACGCGCCGAAATCGAACGCGATGTTGCGGATCTCTTCGGCGGCTCCTTCGAACGGTTTTGTGCTGGCAAAACGCTTTAACCCACACATGAAAGAGACATGAGGATTGAATGTGCCACCCTCTGAAATGCGGGCGGCACACCTAAAAAAAACAAAGACCGCCTCGTTCACTGATTCCAAATAACACATTTTGATGACAGCGCACCCTTCGTGATTCCCTATCCGCCCATGAGCAAATCCCCCACAAAACCTCAACAAACACCCCCGCCAACTCCACCTCCCTATCTGCGTCCGGAGAATAATGGGGTCCTGATTGCAGTAAAACTCCAGCCGCGCGCCTCCAAAAATGGCATCGATGGTCCCCTCGGCGAGGAATTGCGCATCCGGGTCACCGCTCCACCTGTCGATGCTGCTGCAAACGAAGCACTTCTGAAATTGGTGGCCGAACGGCTCGACTGTCCTCGCGGTGCCGTTCAACTGGTTCGAGGCCAGACTTCCCGCCATAAGACCTTGTCAGTGCGTGGTATGGATTGGCAGGAGGCCGCCCGTCGCCTGGTCTGATTCTTTTTTCTGTTCAGTTCCCCCCCGTTTTCCTTAAATGGCGTCTGTGGCGACATCAGTTATCGCAGTAGCGAACCAAAAAGGCGGCGTGGGTAAAACCACGACGGCTGTCAACCTTTCTGCCTGCGTGGCAGCAGTCGGAAAGAAAGTGCTTCTCCTGGACATGGATCCACAGGCCAACGCCACCAGTGGCTTGGGCGTGGAAAAGATCGAGGGAGCCAGTGTGTATCAGGCTCTGCTCGATCATGGCCGGCTGCTCGAGAAAATCAAACCCACATCCTACGAGAACCTCTCCATCATTCCCAGTGAAGTCGATCTCTGCGGTGCTGATATTGAACTCTCTCGCATGGAACAGCATTTGCGGCGATTGGAGCTCGCCCTCCAACCCGTGCGTGAGAACGGTGGCTTTGACGTCATTCTGATCGATTGCCCCCCCTCCCTGGGAATCCTTACCCTGAATGCCTTTACGGCCGCGGACTGGCTTCTGGTCCCCCTGCAATGCGAATATTACGCCCTCGAAGGCATCTCCATGATCACCCGTTTGCTGGGTCAATTGCGCGATTCAGGCGCCAATTCCCGTCTGCAATTACTGGGCGTCATCATGACCATGTTTGATGGCCGCACCAAACTCTCTCAACAGGTGGTGGGTGAAGTCCGGCAGCACTTTGGTGATCTCGTTTTTGACACGGTCGTCCCCCGCGCCACCCGTCTGGCCGAGGCCCCCAGCTTCGGCAAGCCCATCATTTATTACGACAAGTATAGCGCTGGCGCTTCTGCATACGAAGTCCTTGCTGGGGAATTACTTAAACGACTCAGCCTCTAGAACATCGTGACTCCTGGCCTGACAATTTGAACATCCTGCCCGGGACCCGCGTCCTGTCGGCTCCATTATTCTTTATTGTCTGGCGATCAAAGGTGTGTATAAGACATCCAACAACCAATAACATATCCATGGACCTCGTCTCTGCATTTGAGGCGTCTGCCATAGCGCACGCCCAGAAAACGGCTGTGTTCTGGGGAGATCTCGAGATCTCCTTCCAGGCACTCCAGACTCAAATATTGGGCGTTACAGAAACCTTGCGACGCGACTTTCGAATCCAGCCAGGTGATCGTGTTGGCATCTGGCTTAAGAACTGCCCCCAGTTCATCCCTGCCATTTTCAGCATCCTGCGTTGCGGCGCCATCGCCATCCCCATCAACAATTTCCTCAAACCGGCCGAAGTGGGCCACATCGTGGCCGACGCCGGCATCAATGTCATGATCACCGACGCGGCCTTTCTGGAGCAGGCGGGATCCCAGGTCATCGCCCAGAGTCATGCCCTGCGTTTTTTCCGCATCGAGGATTTCCCCGCTGCCCCCAAGACACCGGAAAGCCCTGACTGTGCCGCTGCCCCCTTGTCTGATTCGGATCTTGCCCTGATCATCTACACCTCGGGCACCACCGGGAAAAGCAAGGGAGCCATGATCACTCATGGCAACCTGTTGCACAACGTAAACAGTTGCCGGGAGGTGCTTAAAACCATCTCGCATGATCGTTTTGCCCTGCTCCTGCCCATGTTCCACAGCTTCATGATCTGCGTGTGCGTCATGCTGCCTCTGCTCACAGGAGGGTCGATTGTCCTGATCAAATCGTTGCATCCGGCCAAAATGGCGTTGCAGGAAATGATCATGCGCCAGTCCACCATTCTCCCCGCCATTCCGCAATTTTTCCGCGCCCTCATAGACGCTCACATCCCCATGCAGCTGCCCATGCGTCTGTGCATCAGCGGCGCAGCCCCCCTGCCCGTCCAGGTGTTGCGCGATTTCAGCCGCAAGTTCAACATTCCCCTCATTGAAGGCTATGGTCTGAGCGAAGCCAGCCCCGTTGTCGCTCTCAACCCTCCCAATAATGGAGCCCCAAGAGAACGTTCCATTGGCCTGCCCATCGCCAATGTCGAAGTCACCATTCAGGATGACAAGGGACGCATCATGCCCGATGGCCAGACAGGCGAGCTTTGTGTCCGCGGCGGTAATGTCATGAAGGGTTATTGGAAACAGCCTGAGGCCACCGCCCAGGCGCTTCGCAATGGCTGGTTGCTTACCGGGGATGTTGGCTACAAGGACAGCGACGGCTACATCTACATCACCGACCGCAAAAAAGACATGCTCCTGGTCAATGGCATCAACGTTTACCCGCGGGAAATCGAAGAGGTCCTGTACCAGTTTGTCGGCGTTAAAGAGGCCGCCGTCGTCGGCCAGCCCGATAGCCGCAAAGGCGAGCAGCCTGTCGCCTTTGTATCCCTCCAGGAAGGCGTCGCCCTCGACCAGCACAGCCTCACCGTGTACCTTCGCAAAAATCTGGCCGATTACAAAGTGCCTCGCCGCATCTATTTCATGCCCGAATTGCCACGCAACAGCACAGGCAAGGTGCTGAAAACCGTCCTCCGTCAGATGCAGCCCCCCATTGACGGCCGTTCCATCGACATGGAACACTTTGATACAAGCGTAATTGGAACCAAGGTCCAGCAAGCCTCCTAACCACTGTTCTGAATCGCTGATCGACAGAGCTCTGCAGGAGTCCACATAGAGGCCGTGAACTATGGGTTCCCTGTTTCCTGGATGGCGTGGGCCGTGGCTTGATGCCAGCCTTGTGAACCAAAACGTCCTCCAAGGCGTTATACCCGGTTTGGGGTGGAATTGGAAATGGGGGGTATTGCTGTCTAATGCTTACACCGCTGCGCTCGTAATCCACTAAAAACCGGGCCAGATCTTTGGACGACCGGCCCCCACAACCCTCAAAAAGATATTCTCGCTCCACCCCGACAGCCTGCCCCAATCCCACGTCCCAAAACCAGATGGCGCCGGCCAACGCCAATACGGGTGAAGGGTTTTGGCTGGAGTTGACGCCGTTGGAGGAGTTGACTGAGTCAGTCTATCCCCTTCCGCTGCATGAAGATGGAGCCAGACTTTTCAGGATGCCAGCGAGACGCCTTGCTGTCTTCTTGAGTTCATGCTCCCAAATGCGGACGACCCTCCATCCTTCCTTGCGCAAAAACCTGTTTACCTTACGGTCGCGGGCCTTGTTGCCATCCAGTTTCTTTTTCCAAAATGCACGGTTGTTTACCGGAAGGTTTGAGTGTTTCGGACAGGCATGCCAGAAACAACCATCCACAAAAACAGCGCATTTGATTGCTGGGAAAACGAAGTCCGGTTTTCCAAAAACAGGCCGGTTGCGACGCCAGCCTGTCACTCGGTGTTTTCGAAACAGATTGATCAAGGCAAGTTCTGTTTCCTTGTTTCCGCTTCCGCGAATGCGGGACATGACTTGCGATCGCTTGGTCTTGGTAAAGACGTCAGCCATTGTTAATTGGGATGCAAAAAACCTCATGCCACTATCACACGTGCCTGCTCGCTGGCATTATGTTCTATTGTGTTTCGCAACATGGCTCGGCGGTTACATCAACCGTTTCTGCTGTTTCATAGAGAGCACTGATGCATTTCGACGGAGCACGGAACTGGCTGCGTTTCTTCGCCAAAGGCTTATCTGACGATACTCGCTCAAGCTTGATGCCGGGATCATAGTAAACCACACCTGACGCAAGTGCTTTGAGCAATCGCAGCCCGTCAGTCCTTTGCATGAGCCGGATTTTGTGACCATAGCAGTACTCCCGCCTTGGCTTGTCACGGTATTGCGATGGGACATACACGGCCTTCATGTGCTTATGCGACCAGTGTTCCAAAAGTTTGCTAAAACTCCACTCTGCCGCAACCTCGCCTGCAGAATTTACCAAGGCGAGACAACCATTTGCATCAGTAATGCTTCCTCGGATGCTGTCATAGCCCCGCAAATACGCCGTCAAACCTGTGGCTCCGCTTACTGTATTAACAAAATGTCGCCCTCCAAAATTAATGCGATCTGTTCGTCCCCTTCTGTCAGCATACCCAAACGTACATATGAAAGTCCTGATGTCATGTTCCTTATAGAAGCCACCTGTTGGCTCAGGCGTCATCAGTGTGATGGGCTTGGATGATTCCACGTGATCAAAATCATCCACAGCATATTGTTTCACCTCCCAGCCGAGAAAATCCGGTTCTGCAGCACTGTTTTTCGCAATTCCCAGTTCGGCTTCCAAGGTGTAACCACCACACTGTGGTGCGCTACATGGCTTAAACTGCCCATGTGAGTCGAGTTGTTTGGACTCTATCCAGCCACGCTGGTGAATCTGTCGTAACTTCTTCAACAACGTAATCCGTGAATCTGCTTCATCCGTTGTTTTTGGCAGCGGTATTTCTCGAAAAACCGCAAGTGCAAGAGGAAATGACTGTGCATGGAACTCCATTGCAATCTGGGAATTCCCTGCAGCGACATATCCCAACACCCGCCTGTCGCAAGTAACGCCAAGAAAAAGGATGCGTCCCGGCAACTGCCGAATTAGGTCAGGTGCGGCAGTTTTGGCCCGCCCCCGGTCCAGCATGAGTTGATTTGGCGCTGCCTTGCACCCCTTTAGAAATCCGGAAAAACGAACCTCAGGATACTGAGAGTAAAGAATCAATTGAGCACCAGGCGCTGAGACAACCCGACCAGCATCTGACAACCATCCAAAATTCAACTGAGCTTTGAAACTCGGACCTTTTTTCGTGTTCTCAGCGAGGATTTGATGACTCGGAAAAACGTTGAGCGTCTCCACGGCGCCTGCGAAATAGATTTGATTCTTCGAGTTGTCATTCTCAGAAAGGGGCTTTGCGTAGAGTGTGGTTGCTCCAGCCTCCCAGAATAATTGAACGAGTTGATCAAGGTTCATAATGTTTGAAGGTTTTCCCTATTCAGCAATGTGAAATATGATTTCGGAATACAAACCACGCTACTGGCACCTCCACCCATACTCGGCCCTCCTGGCTTTGGAACCCATGATGCAAATCGAGCAAGCACCTCGAATTTTATAAACCACCAGTTAATGAGATTTCTGTTTTCGATAGAGTCAATCTCGCGTATAATAAATAATGAGTGTAGGTTTCCTCTCTGAGAGGCGTAGTAAGAAAGTTTGACAAAAGGCCCAACATCCAAACCAAAATAGCCTCCAATGCGCCTGTCGCAAGCCATTGTCTTTTCCTTAATTTCGAGCGGATAAGTGTGCCTTTGCCCCCAAAATATTCCGTCGACATCTGAAATCTCAGCCAAAAACCTCATCTGAAAAGCAATCCGGAAATTTTCCTTGGAATACTCTTCGGCAACCGCATTAGTGGGAATCCTGTTAGCGTCTGTGCTGTAACGGAGGAAATTATAGCGGCGCCTACGTGCGGTAAAAAGGGGGGCGACAGATTCAGGGAACTCACTATACTCTTGAGCATTAGGCAATCCCAGTCGAATCGAGCGCCAAGTCACCCTTTCTGCATCGGTAGTGTTGTTAACTACAGCTGCGCAAAAGAAAGCCGATATTCCAGTTTGGTGAAAGGTGGCACAGATTGTATGCAAGCCTATATCGGGCGTTGGCAATTGGCGTGTGACTGGGTAGGGTGTTCCAGGCTGAATTGTTTCAGGAAAGAAAACAGCCGTCTGCGCTGCGAACTCTCCTTCCCCAACTCGTCGTGCAATCCAGCCACCTCGAGAAACTCGGCTCCCAAATCCTAAATTAGCAAGATGAGAACGAAATTCAGCCTCCGCTAATAGCCCGTTCAGTTTATTGTGATTCAGACTGGAGATGCTCTGCGACAAATAATTGCGCATTTCTGACTCATCGACTGTACTCATTTTTTTGGCCTTGGAATCTTGTATTGGATTGCCATTGATGGTTTCTCTGCGGATTCAACAGCGGCATCCTTATGCTCACCAGGTTGGAGTACCAGGTTGCATCTATTCTGCGCTGGTTGTTTTAAAGTATCGACGACACGATGCGCAATGCGTTCCACCACCGGCACCACCACGGAATTACCAAACTGCCGGTAGGCCTGGGTATCCGATACCGTAATCTTGAAGTCGCGCGGATAGCCCATGAGAAGACAGCATTCGCGGGGTGTAAGGCGGCGGGGGTTCCGGCCATTCCCCTGTGAGATCAGAATTTCAGACCCATCCTTGTGATACCGGGCGCTCAGCGTTCGGGCGACATCCTTCCCGCCAACCAAGCCAAAACCGAATCCATTTCCAGCCGCCTTGTGTTTTTTTGCGTAATTCTGGAGATACTGCCACAAATGATCGGTAAGCGTGTACTTCTCCGGGACATCCTTTTGCAGAATGGTGTCAAGCGTAGGATTGATTTCAGGCAAATCCGGAAACTCGAAATAATGGGGCTCTCGAAATCCCACAATGAAGATGCGCTCGCGGTGCTGTGGGACAACCTTGCGTGCATCGATAATCTTATAATACACATGATAACCAAGTTCTTCAGTGAGCGTGCGGTGAATAACAGCGAATGTATTGCCGCGATCATGGCTCTTGAGGTTTTTGACATTCTCAAGGACGAAGGCCCTGGGTCTATGGTGGTCGATTATTCGAGCGAGGCTGAAAAAGAGGTTGCCCTGTTTGACATCCTCAAAGCCATGTTTGCGGCCAAGACTCAACTTCTTGGAAACACCCGCAATGCTGAAGGGCTGGCATGGAAACCCGGCACATAGAATGTCATGTTTCGGGATGTCCTCGACAGGCTTTGCATGGATGTCACCCCATGGTTTTTCACCAAAATTCGCCTCGTAGGTGATTTGGGAGTATTTGTCCCAATCACTGGAAAAAACACACACTCCTCCGGCCCGTTCAAACGCTATCCGGAAACCGCCTATGCCACAGAAAAGATCGATAAACCGGAATTTTCCAGAATCTACCGGACCATTGATGGTATACGGAACAACATCCTCCTTTATAACTCTGTATCTGGGTGCAACTGCCGCAACGGGTGTTGCTTTGGACGCTCGTTTAACAGTTCCATGTTTTGGATGACCGTTAACTTTAACCGAAGGATGTGGCTTCTGCTTTGGCATGTAATATCGACCGTTCTTTTACGGTTTTAGGTGTGAGACTTCAAATACAAATAATCAATTCAATGCCAACCATATGTCCTTAAAACATATTGGAACCATTCCTAATCATGTTGAGCGAGAAGCACGTGACTCATCTTTCGTACGGGCATTGTTCTCTGGAGGGATTGCCTTGCCATTACTGCACTAACAGCCTGCGGCAGAAGATATAACAAGAAATACATTGTTATAATGGCGCAACCCGGACAGTCGGGGATTTTTTAGTGGCCTCAGCCTTTCGTTCCTGACGAGGGGATGTGGAAAAGCCGCACCTCAGCGGACCGTGAAGGGGGGATGAGTCGCTGTGAAGGGAGGAGAGATGGGTGGTGCGGGCGAAAGGGGCACGGGCGTGGCTCGCGGCGTGCAGAGGACTACCTCGCCCACCATATCGAAGCCCCCCGGCACCGCGCGGCTGGTGTATGGATTGAGGCTGTTGGACGTGTACGAAGCCGACCACAGATTCCGCCCATACGGGTCCCCGCCCCTCTGGGTGCGACAGCGTCTGGACGATTGTCTGGTTCGTTTTCGGGGGCCGTGCATGGTTGGATTTATAC